>NZ_JACSPP010000056.1 GCF_014837065.1 Phocaeicola intestinalis | reverse complement strand
TTCCTCATCACAGAAGCAAAAATGCCTCAAAAACTCATCCCAAATCATCGCACGATAAATTCAAAACAGCTTCTAAAATGAATATCCGCAAAATGCCAGCAGATAAAAGAAGTTAGAAGGAGTTATGCCTTCGGCAGGAGTTAAAGGACAATAGTATTGGCTTCTAACTCCTTTTAACTCCCTCAAATAACTCCTTCTAACTCCTTATTGGTAAAATACGGACATTCATAAAAAACCGCCCATCAATTCGTTGCGGTTTTTCCCGATGCAATGAACTTGCCGGGCGTCATGCCGAACTGTTTCTGAAAGCACTTACTGAAATACGATGGATTGCTGAAACCTACCATGTAACTCACTTCGCTGATGTGGTATTTGTTTTCTTGCAACAGCAATGCCGCCTTTTTCAGTCGTACCAATTGAATCATCTCATTGGGTGTAACGTTTGCCAGCGCTTTTATTTTCGCGAACAAGCCCGAACGGCTGATGCCTAACTTTTCGGCAAGAAAATCGACCGACAAATCGGGGTTGTCGAAATTGTTTTCTATCAGTTGGTTCATCCTGGTCAGAAACTCTTCGTCTGCCTGGTTGCCCGCTATCGTGCTGATGGGCACTACCGGCATCTGCGAGAATTTCTGCTGTAATTGGCTGCGCAAGTCCATCAGGTTTTTCACGCAGGCTTCCAGGTATTGCATGGAAAACGGTTTCTCGATATACGCGTCCGCGCCGCAATTCATGCCTGCAATCTTCGAAGCGTTATCGGTTTTTGCCGTCAGCAGGATAAAAGGAATGTGACTGGTCAGCCGGTCTTCACGCACCCGGCGGCACAATTCGATACCATCCACGTTGGGCATCATCCAGTCGCTGATGATAAGCGAAACTTCTTGTTCTTTCAGTCGTTGTAATGCTTCTGCGCCATCGGCTGCGGTAATCACTACATAGGCGGTGCCGAAGCTGTCTGCCAAAAAACTTGACATGTCTTCGTTGTCTTCCGCTATCAAGACGACAGGCAGCTTCTTATTCGCCAAACCGGCAGGCTGCGCCTGCAGAATGCCTTCGGGCACTTCCGGGACTTCTCCGGCAGTTTCTATGGAGTCGGTTTTCTCTTGCCGCACCGGCAGTGTAACACGGAAAGACGAACCTTTGTTTTCTTCCGACAGTACATCAATGCGTCCGTGGTGGGCTTCTACAATGCCCTTTACGATGCTCAATCCGATGCCTGTACCCGGCTTGTTGTCGTGCGCCTGATAGAAAGGACGGAAGATAAGTTGCAGTTCTTTGGGGCTCATACCTTTCCCGTTGTCGGTTACGGTCAAGGTAAACGTATGCTCTTGTGCAGCAAATTCCATCTTCACCTGGTCGCGGGTGTACTTATTGGCGTTAGTCATCAGGTTACTCAGCACTTTGGTGACCGCCTCGCGGTCTACATCGGCACGGAAGTCTTCGGGCGGATAGACCTCGGTCAGCGTAATGCCCCGTTGTTCCAGCGAAGGCTGGAAGCGCTCACACACGGCTTGCATCAGTTCTTTGATGTTCTGCGGCGCAAAACGCATTTTCATTTCGTTTTGTTCCACTTTGCGGAAATCCAGCAACTGATTTACCAGATAGAGTAAACGCTGGCTATTACGATCGATGATATTCAAGTCGTTGCGCACTTCCGCCGGCAGATTTTGCGTAGACTGCATCACCTTTTCCAACGGCCCGATGATGAGCGACACAGGCGTACGGATTTCGTGTGCAATCATGGTGAAAAATGAAATCTTGGCTTCGTGCATTTCTTTTTCCTTCCGCACATTCAGTTCATCAATGGCCTGCGCATGCTTTTTTTCACTGCGGCGTATGATGTAGCGTGTCGATGCTGCCAGTACGAACACGAACAGGATGAAGTATGCTACCTTAAACGGAACCGACAAGTAAAAAGGAGGATGGATGACAATACGCAAAGCGGTGCCTTCTTCGTTCCACACCTTGTCATTATTCGAAGCTTTCACCCGAAACGTATAAGTCCCGGCAGGAAGGTTGGTGTACGTGGCATTGTGCTGTGACCCGACGTAGTTCCAGTCTTTATCAAAGCCTTCCAACATGTAGGCATACTGGTTTTTCTCTGGAGTGCAATAACTCAATGCCGCGTATTTCAAGGTGATGACATTATCGGTGTACGGCAGATGCAGTTCTTCTAATTCGCCGATAGCAGCGGGTAGTATGCCTCCGTTTTCGGTAGCGATGGGTTGGTTGAATATTTCCAGTCCGGTCAGCACTACGGCAGGAGCTTGTATGTTCGATTTCAGGCGGTGCGGATGAAAACGGTTGAATCCATTGATGCTCCCGATATAAATTTCACCGCTTTTCGACATTTGCACTGAAGCGGGCAGGAAGGATTCGTTCTGCAGCCCATCGCTGCGGGTAAACACTTGTGTCCGTCCGTTTTCCGGATGATATTTTACCAGTCCTTTCGCCGTCGTGAGCCACAAATGCTCGTCACTTTCCGCTATAGCGTTGATGCATTCGTTCGGAATGCGCAAAACTTGTCTGCCGAACCGGTCTTCTTTCTCCTGATACAGGCAAAGCCCTTCGCCCGTGGCTGCCCATAGCCTGTCTTTCCGGTCGATGTACAACTGATTGACAATCTGGCTGGCAATGCCTTTCGCCTTGCCGTAGGCTTTCCATTCTTTTTGTTCCGGCTGGTAGCGGTACAGCCCGTCACCCTGTGTGGCAATCCACAAGTAACCTTTCGCGTCTTCTTTCATATCGATTACGGTGGCTTTTACCTGTTCGATGCGTATCAGCCTGTCCGTGGGGCGGTCGTAGCGACATACCGAAACCATGGAGCCAGTCCATATCTGCCCCCTTCTGTCCTTGAATACGGTATAGATGCTGGTTCCTTCCGGTTCCTGATCCTGATAGTCTTTTATCGTTCCGGTTTTCCGGTTCAGGATACGAATGTTTCTCCCGTACGTTCCTATCCACAGGTTATCGCCATCTATACATAACGCGTGTACGTTATCGTTGGCAAACGCCGTTCTGCCAGGAAAGTCTTCAAACCTGCGGCGGATGGGGTCGAAGCGACTTAATCCTCCATCGTCCGAGGCTACCCATATCTTGCCGTCCTCGTCTTCGCAAAAGCGACTGATGATGGTGCCGGTGAACAGACCATTCCCATTTGCGTCCGAATACCCTTCAAACTGTCCGCTGTAAGGCGGCAAGTAATTGATGCCGTTATAGAAGGTGCCTATCCAGATACCTCCCTCCCGGTCTTTCAGGATAGGATAGATAAACCGGTCGGAAAGCGCTTTGGTTTCTTCGCCATAATAAGCATACACCGCACTGCATCCGGTAATCCGATCAATCAGTGCCAGACCATTATCCGATCCTGCCAATAATACATTGGACGAGTATTCGCCGATGGCATGGATGTGCGAAATGCCTTTGTCGCCATGTGGTTCCATATAACGTTCCACCGCTCCCGTCTGTGGATTGATTTTCCATATACCCTCTGTCCACGTACCTGCCCAGAGGTTTCCTACTGCATCTTCCCACATAGCCATTGAATAGAACGAGTCGGGATTGTCTTGCAACGGAAAGGCGGTAAATTGATTCTTCTGCTTATCGAACCTGTACAGCCTTGCCCAGGTAGATGCCCATAGTTCTCCCTTTTTGTCGCACAACAGGTAGAAAATGTTTCCGTCATCCTCCCGCATGGGGTAATGAGCCAGTTGTTTTCCGTTGGCATACCGGAAAACCCCTTGCGAACGGGTAGCTATCCAGACGTTACCTTGTGGGTCGCAGACGATTTTAGTAACCCAACTCCGGATGGGGCTAAGGCTATCTGCCGCCACCGGACGGAAAGGAATGATTCGCTCCGGCTTCCGCTCGAAAATGTATACGCCACAATCGGTGCCCAACCACAGACTGTCTCCCCTCTCGCAAAGACAAGAAATGGTATTAGTAAGAAATTCTGGTGAAGAAGAGCTTTCTTTCTGATAAAACGTAAACTCGATTCCATCGAAACGATTCAGTCCGTTGTCTGTACCTATCCAGATGTATCCTTCGGCATCCTGTAAAATATCGTAAACAGTATTCGATGACATTCCGTTTTCTATGTTGTAGTGTCTGAACTGGAACAGGGAAGGCAGTGCATCGGCAGCCGCTCCGAATAAACAGACATTGCATAACATCCACAGACAGAATAGTTTCTTTATATTCATGGAATTAATGATTTTCGAATAACGGCGCAATTTACGGAAAATAATTTAAAAGAATGTCATCTGTCTTGATTTTTATTTTTTGGGATTATTTGTTCATTTCATTTCAGATACACCGTGATTTTTCCGCTCAGCTGGAGGAGAGAGATTTCACACATTTTGGTGTCATACTCGGCAGAGAGGATGCGTTCTTCGGCATCGAGCAGGCTTTGTTGTGCCTCACGCATTTCGATACCGGACAGATTTCCCAAGAGATAACGCTCTTTGGCTATCTCGTGGTTCTCTTTGGCGGCTATCAGGTTCTGGCGTTCCAGGTGCAGCAGGCGGAGGTTGTTGCGGTATGCCTGCCACAGGTTGCTCAAGTCGGCACGCAGGGCTTGCTCTACCTGCTCGCGTTCCAGCTGGGCGTTGCGGATGGCAAGGCTGGCATTGCGCTTTTCGCGCCGGCGGTTTCCGTCGAAGATATTGAAACCGATGGTGATGCCTCCGCTGAATCCCCAATTGCTGCGCTGGCGCGTGGCGTTCACATCGTATTTATTAAAGGTATAGCCATATCCCGCATTCAGGCGCAGGTAGGGATAGTTGCGCGAGAGGACTTTCTTGTAGTCCAATTGAGCCAAGACGGTATTTTGGTCGGCATGCAAGAGGTTGGCATTGGTGCTTAACGTGGCATTCCAAAGCTCGTCGAAATCAAGGATGCGGTTCAGGTCGATGACCGAATCACGCACCCGGATGGGACGGTCGACATCTTTATTCGCCATCAGTTCGTTCAGGTTGATGCGCGAGGTGTGCACCAGTTCCTGTTGTTTCATGTACTGGGCACTGTCGGCATTGAAGTCTACCGTTGCCTGTTGGAAATCGAGGCGCGAGAAATTACCGATGTGGTACCGCTCTTCTACAATGCGCAAACGTTCCTTCGAGAGCGAAACGGCATAGCGGAAGTTTTTCAGGCGGATTTCCTGCTGGATGTAGTTGTAATACTCGGCGGTAAGGGTAGCGATGAAATCTTCTATCGCAATCCGGGTATTGGTAGCTCCCTGACGTTCCAGTTCCTGCAATTGCTTGTAAGTGGTAGAGATATTAAAGCCGTCGAAGATGGTCCAGTTCAAGTCGATGCCTGCATCGAGGGTATGGTCGAGCACATTGCGTTCGGCTACCGTACTCCCGTCGGCACGCAATTTCGAATCGGAGCTGTTCAAGTCACCGGTATATCCTGCGGTAAAATCTACCGTAGGCAGATAACCCGCATTGCCCAACGTGGCGTTGTTCTTGCTGATTTGCTCTTCGTTGCGCGAGATGCGGAGCGAATAGTTGTTCAGCAATCCTTCTTCCAGGCATTGCTTCAACGTGTATTCATATTGTGCCTGAAGGGGAAGTGCGGCAAACACAGCTATTATCAAGATAAGAATCTGCTTCATACGTTCTTGGTTTTGTTTCGGTTAGTGGATATGTACGAATAAATGGCGGGCACGATGAACATGGTGAGGAAAGTCGATACCAACATACCTCCTACCACTGCCGTACCCATGGCAATGCGCTGGTTGGCTCCTTCACCCGTGGCAAACGCCAAAGGAATAAGTCCCAATACCGTAGCCGCACTGGTCATCAGGATGGGGCGCAGGCGCTGGAGGGCAGCATCGCGGATGGCTTGCATCTTGTCCTCGCCTGCCTCTTGCTTCTGGTTGGCAAACTCCACAATCAGAATGCCGTTCTTCGCCACCAGTCCGATAAGCATGATGATACCAATCTGGCTGAAGATGTTCATCGTGATATCTCCGAAATACATGAATATCAAGGCTCCGGCAATGGCAAGAGGCACGGTGAGCATGATGATGAGCGGGTCTTTAAAGCTTTCGAACTGCGCCGCGAGGATGAGGTAAATCAACGCCAACGCCAGAATAAAGGCAAACATCAGGCTTGACGAGCTTTCCCGATAGTCTTTCGAGTCGCCCGAAAGTGCCGTACGGAAGGTTTCATCCAAGGTTTCGGCGGCTATCTTATCCATCTCGTCCAATCCCTGGCCGATGGTCTTTCCTTCAGCAAGACCCGCCGATACCGTAGCGGAGATAAAACGGTTGTAGTGATAAAGTTTGGGCGGGGTGATTGACTCGACAAATTCCACAAGATTGTCCAGCTGAATCATTTCGCCTTTATCGCTCCGGATATAGATGGAGCGGATATTGGCAGGCTGGTTGCGCTGCTGGCGGTTGATTTGCCCCAATATCTCGTATTGCTTGCCGTTCATGTAGAAATACCCCATGCGCTGACCGCTCAATCCGTACTGGAGGGTTTCGGCAATATCGCGCACGCTCACCCCCATCGTTCCTGCCTTGTCGCGGTTGATGTTGACCTGCATTTCGGGGCTGCTGAACTTCAGGTCGACATCCGCCATCTGGAAAGTCGGGTTATCGTACACCTTATTTAAGAAAGCGGGCAAAACTTTTTCCAGCTTGTCGATGCTTACTGCCTGAAGCACGTATTGCACGGGCATGCTGCTTCGCCGTCCGCCGAAAGAAGACTGCTGCTGGACAAAAGCGCGTGCCTTGGTCTTGGTCTTGATGGCTTGCGAAAGCTGCTCCGCCATCTCCATCTGACTGTAGTCGCGTTCGTTGATATCCTTCAACGTAATCTGGATGTTTCCGCTTCCGCTCGATACCCGGGCTGTGACCGCCTCGGCATCGGGTATGAGGGAATCCACCAGCAGGTTGATGTCTTCAGTATAGTCTCGGATATATTCGTAGCTCGCCCCCTCGGCGCCACGGGTGTTGATTGTGATTTTCGAACGGTCTTCCAGAGGTGCCATTTCTGCCGGGATATGCGTCCAAAGCACACCGATAAGCACCAATGTGACTGCAGTGAAAATAATAGCCCAATACCTGCGCTTCAAGAATGCGCTCAACCCACGGGCATACCAGTAGTTCATGCCTTCGAAGAATGGTTCGGTCTTGCGGTAGAACCAGCTTTGTCTTTCGCGTTTCTTCAAGAGTTTGGTGGCAAGCATCGGCGTAAAAGTGAGGGCGGCAAAGGCAGAGATAAGCACCGAACCAGCCACCACAAAGCTGAACTCGCGGAACAACCTGCCGCTGGTGCCTTCCATGAACACAATGGGGAGGAACACCGCTACCAGCGTGATGGTAGTGGACACTACGGCAAAGAAGATTTCTTTTGCCCCCTCGATGCCTGCCTCAAAAGGCTCCATACCCCGTTCGATACGGATGTAAATGTTTTCGGTCATTACGATGGCATCGTCTACCACCAGTCCTACCGAAAGCACTACCGCCAGCATGGTCAATACATTGATGGAGAACCCCGCCACGTACATGATAAAGAAGGCACCGATGAGCGAGACCGGAATCACGATAATCGGTATCAGCGTGACGCGCCAGTCGCGCAAGAACAGGAAGATGATGACGATAACCAAGAAGAAAGCCTCGTAAACGGTACTCTCCACTTCGGCAATGGAGGCACGGATAAAGCGGGTATTGTCGAATCCATACGTGTAAGACACATCATCGGGAAGGTCTTTTTCCATCTGCTTCATACGTTCGTACACGGCATCGGCTATCTCGATATGGTTGGCTCCGGGCTGAGGGATGACCACCACGCCCACCATCGGTACCCCGTTCATCTTCATGTAACTCTTTATGTCGGCAGCACCCAGTTCGGCATACCCGATATCGCTCAGTCGGATGACTTGTCCGCCTACCTCCTTAATTACGACATTGTTGAACTCGTCGGCGGTATGCATTTGTCCCATGGTGCGCAAGGTCAGTTCTACGGTATTTCCTTCGATGCTTCCCGAGGGAAGTTCTACGTTCTCGTTGTCCATCGCATTCTTCACGTCAACTGGAGTCACACCATAGCCTGCCATCTTTACGGGGTCGAGCCACAAGCGCATCGAATAGCGTTTCTCGCCCCATATCGACACGCTGCTCACATCGGATATGGTCTGAAGCTGCTCTTTTACGGTCAGGTCGGCTATCTCACTCAATTCTAAAAGTGAACGGTTATTGCTCTGGATAGCCACCATCAGGATGGGGCTGGCATCGGCATCTGCTTTCGATACCGTAGGCGGGTCACAGTCACGAGGCAGATAGCGCTGGGCACGCGAAACTTTGTCGCGCACGTCATTGGCAGCAGTCTCCAAGTCAACAGAAAGTTCAAACTCTACGGTAATGCGGCTCTGTCCCGTCTGGCTCACGCTGGAGAGCGAACGGATGCCAGGAATACCATTGATGTTCTGTTCCAGAGGTTCGGTTATCTGGTTTTCGATAACATCGGCATTGGCTCCCGAATAACTGCACGTTACGGATATGATGGGATTGTCCACCGAGGGGTATTCGCGTACACCCAAGGTCGTATAGCCTATCAATCCGAAAAGCAAGATAATGATAGTGAGCACGGTGGCAAGCACCGGCCTGCGGATACTGAGTTCGGAAATATTCATAAGGCAGGCACGGTTTTAGTTGATATTATCCAATTTTACAGGCATTCCCGTGCGGAGCTGCAAGGTTCCGGAAGTCAGGATGGTATCTCCAGCCGCTAACCCACGGAGTATCTGCACTTCGGCTTCGGTACGGATGCCTATCTCCACATCGACAGGCATGGCGATTCCCGAGCGGTATACGAAGACCTTGTTCTGACCCATTTCGGGTACGATGGCTTCGGAAGGGATGGCGATGGCATCCTGTATCTCGCCTTGGCGCAATTCGACATCGGCATAGCGTCCGGGAAGCAATTCGGCACGGGTATTCGGGTAAATCGCACGTACGGTCAGGGCATGCGTCTCGGGGTCAATGCTCGACTCCAGGGCATATACTTCCGCTTCGAAGGCATCCAGATGCCCCTCTACCTTAAATGATAGCTTCGTACCTTTCCGTATCTTACGTGCATAACGTTCGGGGACGGCAAATTCCACCTTAATCGGTTTTATCTTGGTAAGTTTGGCAATGACGGTTGTAGGCGAAGCGTAGGCACCCATACTGACCTGCCGCAAGCCTATCACTCCATCAAAAGGAGCACGAAGCTCGGTCATGTCAATCGTGGCACGTACGTTTTCGATATCGGCATGAAGGGTGGCAAGCTCGGTTTTCACCTGTTCATAAGCCTCCTTACTTACAGCATCACGCTGGAGCAAGGCGTTCTGGCGGAACACGCGGTCTTCGGCAAGAGGCATCTGCGCTTCCAGTCTTTGCAACTGTGCCAGAAGCTGGCTGTCGTTTACCTTGGCAAGCAATTGCCCCTGGCTCACCATTGTCCCTTCCTGAAAATTGATGTCAACGATTTTTCCTGATGTTTCGAACGAGAGGTCCACTTCCTCATCGGGTATAAGCTTGCCGCTTACAAATAATTTATCGGTCAGTACGTGGGGGCGCACCACCTGCGCGTTCACGTTCAAGATTTGCTTTTTCTCGGCAGGCATTTTCCTGTCCGCCTCATTGAGTTCGGTATTCTCTCGCGGTGTAAACGAATAAATGCCCAATCCGGTCAATCCGGCTATTATCGCCACGATAATCCCCCATTTAATCCATTTGTTCATGTGCCTTTCATGCTAATTTTGGTTTCTACTAATGCTTATGTGATGACAAAAGTAAGAAAACGTTTAAACAAAAACCACTTTTTTTAAAAATATTCACAAAACAAGATGCGATTTGTTCCCTTGTCACGCTAGTGTTCATACTGATTTGCAGTCCGAACAAAGCCTCCAAAACAAAGCCCAAAATACATCTCTCGACAAGCGTCCAAAATGGACGTTTTATGTTTTATATCATAAAATGTAACATACGTGATAAAATATGTAACAAACAAAGAGTCGGATGTATCATAGAGAAAAGTTTTTGAAGCATTTGTGAATACGAAATAGCTAAACTTTCCATATATTTGCATAGGACCAAAACCAATCAAGTATAATTATGATGAAAACAAATAGGTTGAATATTAAGTTAGGGTTAGTTTTATTACTTTGTCTTTGCTTCGCCGCGATTGGCGAAGCAAAGATCTCTTTGCCTTACTTAATAAACGACGGCATGGTATTGCAACGTGGAAAAGCAGTACCTATATGGGGAACCGCTGATGCAGGCGAAAGTGTTACCCTCAAGTTTGCAGGAAAAGAGTATCGAACCACTGCCGGTCCGGATGGAAACTGGAAGATCATGCTTCCTGCCATGAAGGCGGGAGGCCCGTATGACATGCAGATAAACGACATTACCTTACATAATATATTAATAGGTGATGTATTCCTCTGTTCGGGACAATCGAATATGGAGCTGACCGTAGCACGTGTAATGGACATGTTTGCCGATGAAATAAATGCTTACGAAAACACAAACATCCATTATCTGAAGGTTCCATATTGCTACGATTTCAATGAGCCGCAAAAAGACATCAAAAAAGCCGAGTGGCAACCGTTGGACAAAACGCATGTCATGGGATATTCGGCTTTGTGCTATTTCTTTGCCAAGCAACTTTACGAAAAAACAAAGGTACCCGTAGGTATCATCAACTCAAGCTGGGGAGGAACTCCCATCGAAGCCTGGATCAGCGAAGAAGGTTTGCAAGACTTTCCTGTCTACACACACCAAAAAGCAGTATATGAATCGAAAGAACTGATAAACAACATCCAACAGATAGAACAAGCCCGTGGACGTGCCTGGCAAATCGAACTTTACAAAACCGATAAAGGCACTCATGCACAAACTCCGTGGTATGCCGAAAATTACGATGATTCGGCATGGCAAACCGTTGACATGTTTTCACCTCAATGGGCTACCAACGGATGGCGCCCGATAAACGGTGTACACTGGTTCCGTCAGCAGATTGACCTGCCTGCCTCGTGGAACGGAAAAGAAGCTACGTTGCGCCTGGGATGCATTGTGGATGCAGACTCGGTATATGTCAATGGAAAATTCGTAGGAAGCGTTGCCTACCAATATCCTCCACGTATTTACAACATCCCGAAAGGACTTCTGAAAACAGGCAAAAACCAAATAACCATACGCCTGGTGAGCAACGGAGGACTCCCTTCTTTCGTAAAAGACAAACCATATAAGCTGATTTGCGGGACAGAAGAGACTAACCTCTCGCAACAATGGAAACACCGCATAGGAACAGAAATGCCTCAGGCTCCTTCGTCTACAGCTTTTCAGAATATGCCCATCGGACTCTATAATGGCATGATTGCCCCTCTGAGAAATTATGTGTTCAAAGGCACTGTATGGTATCAGGGCGAATCAAACACAGGTAAATGGAAAGAATATGCCAGCCTGCTGAAATCGTTGATGAAAGACTGGCGGAAAACCTTCGGAATGCCTGAAATGCCTTTCTACATCATGGAACTTGCCGATTTCATGGCTCCCGACAATCCGGGCAGAAAAGGATGGGCAGCTTTGCAGGCACAACAGGCGAAAGCCGCAGAAGAAGACCCGCACGCCACCCTGATTCCCAATAAAGACACAGGCGAGTGGAATGACATCCATCCGTTGGACAAGAAAACAGGAGGCAAACGACTGGTAGAAGCCGTTACCCAAAGTTTTTAAACCTACCTCACAAAATAAAAGGGAATTGCCCCCTAAAACATAAATAAAACCAAGAACCAATTAAAGAATTAAATACATACCATGAACGCACTACAGAATCAAAAAGTCTCCATGGCCGAAAAAATCGGTTACGGATTGGGAGACTGCTCTGCGAACCTTGTGTTCCAGATGATGATGATTTATCAAACAAAGTTTTATACCGACGTATTCGGACTGGAAGGAGCCATTGCCGGAACTGTTATGTTGGTAGCACGCATTGTAGACGCTTTTGTAGACCCTACCGTAGGCATTCTTTCCGACCGTACGCAGACACGTTGGGGAAAATACCGCCCCTGGGTATTGTGGACAGCCATACCTTTTATGGTATTCTATATTCTGGCATTCTACAATCCCGGCATTGAAGACAAAGGGCTGGTGGCATTGTATGCAACCATCTCCTATACGTTATTGATGACGATGTATTCATTCAATAACACCCCCTACTCTTCACTGGGCGGCGTCATGTCGGGCGACATCAAAGAACGTACCAGCATCACTTCCGTACGTTTCATATTCTCAACTATCGGACAGTTTGTGGTTCAAGGACTAACATTGCCCCTGGTCGGCAAATTCTCGGAAGACGGCGATAAAGGACATGGATGGCTATGCACGATTTCCTTATTTGCTGTAGTGGGATTCATCTTCCTTGCCATAGCTGCCTTCTCGGCAAAAGAACGCATTACCCCACCGGCCAATCAAAAGACCAATTTACGCGAAGATATCAAGGATATTTTCGGAAGCATACCTTGGCGCGCAATGTTCGTGCTGACTCTATTTGTCTTCATCACCCTAGCCATGTGGGGAAGCGCCATGAACTACTATTTCGAGCATTACGTCGATGCGGGAGCCCTCTATAACTTCCTCGACCGCATGGGACTGGTATCTGCCGAAGCACAGGATTCAATAGGTTATCATATATTAAATGCATTCGGGCTGATAGTGAGCTCCCCTGACAAAGCCTACGAAGTAGGTTTCGGTGTATTCAACATGCTGGGAGCATTGGTACAATTTTTCGGTGTAATCATTCTTTCCAACTTCCTTGCCAACCGCTTCGGAAAGAAAAATACATTCATTGTATGTCTGACACTGACCGCCATCTTCACGGCAATGTTCTACTTCCCGGCGAAAGAGAACATTGAATTGATGTTCTTCCTGAATTTCTTGAAGAGTCTGGCATACGCCCCCACCGTACCTCTGCTTTGGGCAATGATTGCCGATGTAGCCGACCATTCGGAATACATCCATTACCGCCGTGCCACGGGGTTCACTTTCGCCGGAGTGGTATTTGCCTTAAAAGCCGGCCTGGGTGTAGGAGGTGCCATCCTTGGCTTCCTGCTTTCTGGCTTTGGCTATGTATCGGGAGTCGGAGCTGTACAAAGCGAATCGGCTATCCACGGAATCATTCTCTCGTCCAGCCTGATTCCTGCAGCCACGTTCTTTGTGGGAGTAATTGCCTTGTGCTTCTATCCTATCACCAAACAATATAACGAAAAAATGCAGGCAGAACTCGCCGAACGGAGAAGCAAACAAAATTAAATGACAAAGTATCAGAAGCTGTTTTGAATTTATCGTGCGATGATTTGGGATGAGTTTTTGAGGCATTTTCGCTTCTGTGATGAGGAAGATAGCGGGCTATCTGACGAAGAACAGGAGCGAAAAGAACCAAAAAATCGCCCAAAGCACACACGAAAACAGATACATCAAGCCAAGAAAAACTTTTTGGAGAAATTCAAAACAGCTTCTCAGTTAACTGAATAAACAAATAACTTAAAAAAACAAAATCCATGAAAGTAAAACACATTGCATCTGCTATTCTGGCAGCAACGTTCGTCGCAGCATGTAGCGGACCTAAAAGCACTGTTCCACAAGAGCTTACACTGAAAGATGCCGTAGGCGACCAGTTCCTTATCGGAACGGCAGTAAATGTCCGTCAAGTAGCTGGAAAAGACACGAATGCTACCAATATTGTGAAACACCATTTCAATGCCATTGTTGCTGAAAACTGCATGAAAATGGAAGAACTCCATCCGTCAGAAGACGTGTACGACTTCAAGGCTGCGGATGATTTCGTAAAGTTCGGTGAGGAGAATGGCCTGACCATGACCGGCCACGTACTGATTTGGCACTCGCAATGTCCTGAATGGTTCTGTGTGGACAAAAACGGAAAGAACGTAAGCCCCGAAGTTTTGAAACAACGCATGAAAGACCATATCTATACCATAGTAAATCATTTCAAAGGAAAGCTGAAAGGATGGGACGTGGTAAATGAAGCCATTGTTGAGGACGGCTCGTACCGCAAGAGCAAATTTTATGAAATCTTGGGTGAAGAATTCATTCCTTTGGCATTCCAATACGCACACGAGGCAGACTCCACCATCGAACTATATTATAACGATTACGGAATGGATAACCCCGGACGCCGCGAAGGAGTTGTAAAACTCATCCGCAGCCTGAAAGAAAAAGGTTTGCGCATCGATGCTGTCGGTATGCAAGGACACATGGGTATGGACTATCCGAAAATTGAAGAATTCGAAAAAAGTATGCTTGCTTTTGCAGCAGAAGGTGTGAAAGTAATGATTACCGAATGGGATATGAGTGCCTTGCCTACCGTATCACGTACAGCCAATATATCGGATACAATCGCCTTCAAGAAAGCGCTGAATCCGTATCCGGATGCATTACCCGATTCTGTATCGCAGGCATGGAACGCCCGCATGAAACAATTCTTTGAACTGTTTGAAAAACATGCCGATATCGTAGACCGTGTGACAGCATGGGGAGTAACCGACGGAGATTCCTGGAAAAACGGTTTCCCTATCCGAGGACGTAAAGACTATCCGCTGCTCTTCGACCGCAACTACCAGCCCAAGCCGTTCATCACTGAAATGATAAAAGAAAAGGAAACAAACACACCCCAATAACACAGAAGAAAAACTTAAAAAACTTATAAACATAAAAAAACTCATAACCATGAAAAAAGAAGCAAGATACCTCGTACCGAATGATTATATGGCAGACCCGTCTGTACATGTCTTTAACGGCAGATTATACATTTATCCCTCGCACGACTGGGAAAGTGGAGTTCCCGAAAACGACAATGGCGACCATTTTAATATGAAAGATTACCACGTATTCTCTACCGATGATGTAATGCACGGTGAAATCACCGACCACGGAGTTGTATTGAAAGTGGAAGATATCCCCTGGGCAGGACGCCAGTTGTGGGATTGCGACGTGGCTTTCAAAAACGGCAAATATTACATGTATTTCCCGATGAAAGACCGCAATGACATTTTCCGTCTGGGAGTAGCCATAAGCGACAAGCCCGAAGGTCCGTTTATTCCCGAAGCCAATCCGATGTGGGGAAGTTATAGCATCGACCCTGCCGTATTCTGCGATGAAGACGGAAGCCATTACATTTATTTTGGAGGTATCTGGGGCGGACAATTGCAACGCTACCGGGATAATAAGGCACTGGAAAGCGCCATCCTGCCCGAAGGCAACGAACCAGCTCTGCCCGGACGTGTGGTAAAACTCCGTGACGACATGATGCAGTTTGCCGAAGACCCTCGCCCCGTCCTCATTATCGACCAGGAAGGAAACCCACTGAAAGCCAATGATCCGCATCGTTTCTTCGAAGCATCGTGGATGCACAAATACAACGGGAAATACTATTTGTCATATTCTACGGGCGATACCCACTTCTTGTGTTATGCTATCGGAGACAATCCATACGGACCGTTCACCTATCAAGGAGTTATCCTCACACCGGTAGTGGGATGGACCACACATCACGCCATTGTAGAATACAAAGGCAAATGGTACCTCTTCCACCACGATTGTGTACCCTCTGGAGGAAAAACATGGTTGCGTAGTCTGAAAGTAGTAGAACTGGAATACGATGCAGAAGGAAAAATCATCACTATTGACGGAGGAGGAGAATGATACGAATGTTGCTTCTCAGCATATGCTTGCTGCTTGCTGGAGAACGGCTGTCCGCAGAAAACGGCAGCCGCCTCTGGCTACGGCAGGACACTACAGCAAATGCTAAGGTAGAATGTTCACTGCATTCTCCTACACTGGATATAGCTTGCTCTGAACTGAAACGGACATGGAAAGGCACTCCTGTATCACTTGAGCTGTTCAATGATGCTACCCACACCGCTTTAGGACCCGAAGGTTATACCATCCGGTCGGGGAAAAACGGTATCACACTTGGGTCCATCTCCGAAAAAGGTCTGCTTTATGCCACCTATCACCTCTTACGACTTCAAGCAACCCAGCAAGACACTCAGTCACTCCATATCGAAGAACGTCCGGCGTATCCCATACGAATCCTCAACCATTGGGATAATCTGGACGGTACCATCGAACGTGGATATGCCGGACATTCACTTTGGAAATGGGACGAACTGCCAGCGACACTTTCTCCCCGTTACGAAGCATATGCCCGTGCCAACGCCTCCATCGGTATCAATGCTACAGTGTTGAATAATGTCAACGCCTCACCCGAAATGCTGGACACGCCTTATCTGAAGAAAGTAAAGGCACTGGCTGATATTTTCCGTCCTTACAACTTAAAAGTATACTTATCGGTAAATTTTGCTTCGCCGATGATTATAGGCAAATTGGCTACTGCCGACCCGTTGGATCCCCAAGTAGCAAACTGGTGGAAGCAGAAAGTACACGAAATATACAGTCTGATACCCGATTTCGGAGGTTTTCTGGTAAAAGCCAATTCTGAAGGCCAACCCGGACCATGCGATTATCACCGCACTCATGCCGAAGGCGCCAATATGTTGGCAGAAGCCTTAAAACCTTATGGAGGCATTGTAATGTGGCGTGCCTTTGTGTACAGTCCTTCTGATAACGACCGTGCCAAACAAGCCTATCTGGAATTTCAGCCCCTTGATGGAAAATTCCTCGACAATGTCATTGTACAGGTAAAGAACGGTCCGATTGACTTCCAGCCGCGTGAACCTTACAGCCCACTCTTCGGAACGATGAAACATACCCCATTAATGGTGGAGTTTCAAGTAACACAAGAATACCTGGGACACTCCAACCACCTGGCTTACCTGGCACCGATGTGGAAAGAATTTTTCCAATATGTAAAACCGGAAAGCATACGTGCCATTGCGGGTGTATCGAATATCGGAGACGAAAGTAATTGGTGCGGACACGATTTTGCACAAGCCAACTGGTATGCCTTCGGACGCCTGGCATGGAATCCGGAACTTTCTTCGGAAAGTATTGCCGATGAATGGCTGGCACAGACATTTACAGCCAACCCTCAATTTATACATCCCGTAGAGGATATGATGATGCAGAGCCGTGAAGCCGTAGTAGACTATATGATGCCCCTCGGACTACACCATATCTTTGCCTGGGGACACCACTATGGACCTGAACCTTGGTGCACCATTCCCGGAGCACGCCCCGACTGGCTTCCCTCTTATTACCACCAGGCCGACCGTACAGGACTTGGATTTGACCGTAGCCATACCGGAAGCAATGCCGTGGCACAATACCCCGACTCACTGGCGCGTATGTTCGACTCCATCGATACCTGTCCCGAAGAGTTCCTGCTTTGGTTTCACCATGCACCGTGGACACATACCATGAATAACGGAACTACTTTATGGGAAGAATTATGCCGCCATTACCAACATGGTGTAGACAAGACACGGAACTTCTGCCAGACTTGGGAGGAAGTAAAACCTTATGTGGATACAGAACGTTGGAATGCCGTAGACGAACGGCTTCAAATTCAAACCAATGATGCAGTGTGGTGGAAAGATGCTTGCCTGCTCTACTTCCAGCAGTTTTCAAAAATGTCTTTTCCGAAAGATATAGAGCGTCCTGTACATAAATTGAAGAAATTGATGAAGGTAAAACTTCCCATCAGCAATTACGAACGGCCTACGCCTGAAATGCTACCGAAAATAAAGTAAAAAACAAATGAATGCACGCAAACAGCCAATATATACTCCTGAAAAATGAATATATACTGCATCAGCAGTTGAATATATACTGCATCAGCGGTTGAATATATACTGCGTTTGCAACCCAACCGAATTGGCTGATTGCAGAGATTCATTTAATTGATATTCAAAAAAAGAGGATATGCATATCTGCATACTCTCTTTTTCTTTTTACGTTACCGAAGCATCAGTCCACCATCATCACCCATCCGTACGGGTCGGGTTCGTCACCATACTGGATGGCACGAAGCTTGTGGTAGAGCTTTTCGCTGATGGGGCCCGGCTTGCCGTCTTTCGAAATGACATACGACTTGTGGTTCTCCAAATCATCGATACGTTCTATCGGGCTGATGACCGCAGCCGTACCGCACGCGCCGGCTTCTTCGAACGTTTCCAGTTCCTCTTCGGGGATAGGACGGCGTTCCACCTTCAAGCCCATGTCCTCTGCCAGCTGCATCAAGCTCTTGTTGGTAATGGACGGCAGGATAGAAGTAGAAAGCGGAGTAACATACGTATTATCCTTGATGCCGAAGAAGTTGGCTGCACCGCACTCGTCGATGTATTTCTTTTCTTTTGCATCGAGATAAAACTCGCACGCATAACCCGCATCATGCGCCATCTTGTTGGCACGCAGGCTGGCTGCATAGTTTCCACCCACCTTGTATGTACCTGTACCGAGCGGAGCAGCGCGGTCGAACTCACGGATAATCACATACGAGTTCGTAGCAAAGCCTCCTTTAAAATACGGGCCTACCGGAGTGACGAATATCACAAACAAATATTCACTTGCCGGATGTACGCCTACCTGTGCCCCCGTCCCGATAAGCAACGGACGGATATAAAGAGCCGCACCACTTTCGTAAGGCGGAATGAAACGTTCGTTGGCTTTCACCACTTTGCGTACAGCTTCGCAGAACAACTCTGTCGGAAGTTCGGGCATCAAAATACCCCGGCATGTGCTTTGTAAACGTTCTGCATTGGCTTGCGGACGGAATACACGGACCTTGCCGTCTTTGCCGCGGAACGCTTTCAACCCTTCGAACGCTTCTTGCCCGTAATGAAGGCAAGTAGCCGCCATGTGGATATTCAATGTCTCCTCCGAGCACAATTCCAATTCTCCCCATTTCCCGTCGCGATAATAGCAACGTACGTTGTAATCTGTCTTCATATACCCGAACGGCAGATTAGCCCAATCGATTTCTTTCATGCGAATAATATGTTTTAAATGTTACATTTCGTTATAAACAATGCAACAAATGTAAGAGTTATATTTACAAAATCCAATTTAATCCGCACTTTTTTCTTCTTTGCTTCCTTCATCAAGCATCTTTTTGATTTCCGCATCCGCCTTATAGAGTTTTTCTCTACAATATTTAATCAGACGCTGAGCTTCCTGTAAGCGGCCTGCCAGCTCGTCGATGTCCAGTTCATTGCTTTCAATCTGCGCCACGATTGCTTCCAGCCGCTTCATCGCTTCAGAATATGTTTCTTTTTTGGTTGCCATAATATATAATGAAAACTTACCTATAATACCTCACTTTTAAACTCTCCTTTTGCTACTCGCGTCACTATCTTGTCACCCGGCGAGAGCAAAGCCGGGTCTGTCACCACCTTACCGTCTTTCAATGTAATGCTATATCCTTTCTGCAACAGCAGGTCGGGAGATGCCGATTTGACTTGTTGCTCAATCAACAGCAGATGCTGGGTTTCCCGTTGCAGACGTGAACAGAGCACCACGCCCAACCGTCGGTCTAATTGCAAACGATAATCTTCCTTAATCAAACGGGTCTGCCAAGCCAAATGCATACGCTTCAACAAACGTTCCTGACGGAATCCTTCATCCTGCAAACGCATTTGTACACGTACCGGAATACGTGCCACCCAATGTTCTAAACGTTCTTTCTGCCGTTCTAACCAAGCAGGCACTTCCTGATAAAAGAACGACACATATTCATCCAGCCTACCAGCAGTCTCACGCAAATGATTGATTAAGAACTCGGCAGCAGCCGTAGGAGTCTTTACCCGCGTATGCGCCACCATGTCAATCACCGTATCATCGCGCTCATGGCCGATACCGGTAATGATTGGCAAAGGAAACTGAGCACAATTCGTTGCCAGTTCATACGTATCGAACCCTGACAAATCTGATGTCGCTCCACCTCCACGGATAATCACCACTACATCCCAATGTTCCAGCTCGGCATAAACCCGGTTTAAGGCACGGATAATGGAATCCTCGGCCTGCTCGCCTTGCATCACCGCCGGAAACAATTTGGTATAAAACACAAAACCGAAGGCATTGCGCTCCAACTGGTCGCAAAAATCTCCATACCCCGCCGCCGTGGGCGAAGATATCACGGCAATGCGTTGGGTAAGTTCGGGCAATTCCAACTCCTTATTTAATGTAAGCACGCCTTCTTCTTCCAAGCGTTGCAAGATTTCCCTTCTCCGCTTTGCCATATCCCCCAGCGTATACGTAGGATCGATGTCGATAACGGTAAGCGAATAGCCGTAAAGCTCATGAAAATCCACCGTTACCCTTACCAGCACTTTCAGCCCTGCCACGAATGCCTGTCCGGTTTCCCGCTCGAAATAAGGCTTCAGTTCACGGAATACATTGCTCCAGACAATGCCCCGCGCCTTGGCAAGCAAGGCATTGCTCTTCGGGTCTTTCTGTACAAATTCCAGATAGCAATGCCCCGAATAGTTGGTCCGCACATCACTCAGCTCCGCCTGCACCCAATACGCATCGGGCATGGACAAGCGGACACTTTGGCGCACCAAGGCATTCAATTCGTATAAAGATAGAGGAGTATGTTCCATAAAAGTCCAAAATTCTTGGGAGCAAAGATACAATTAATAAATGAAGAACGAAGGATGAAGAATGAAGAATCGCTTCGCCCGCATGGAATTCTTCATTCTCCATTCTTCATTCTTCATTAATTTTGATTACCTTTGCACCCGGATTTAATGGTAAAAAGAGTTTTATGTCACAAAAAGGAACCGCTTCCGAATTAGGCACACAACCTATCGGCAAACTATTGACGCAATATGCCGTCCCTGCCATCATCGCCATGACGGCTTCTTCACTTTACAACATGATAGACAGCATCTTCATCGGGCACGGTGTAGGCGCTATGGCCATCTCCGGACTTGCCATCACATTCCCCCTGATGAACCTTGCCGCCGCATTCGGCTCGCTGGTTGGTGTAGGTGCTTCTACGCTGGTTTCGGTGAAGTTAGGGCAAAAAGATTATACTACCGCCCAGCATATCTTGGGCAATGTCGTATCGCTGAATGTCCTTATCGGCATCGGATTCACGATTCTTTCCCTCTTGTTCCTCGAACCGATTCTATATTTCTTCGGAGCGAGCGAAGCGACCATCCCTTACGCACGCGATTACATGATTGTCATCCTCTTGGGCAATGTGGTGACACACATGTACCTGGGACTGAACTCGGTGCTCCGCGCGGCGGGTTATCCGCAAAAGGCGATGTTCGCCACAATCATGACCGTCGTAATCAACACCATCCTTGCTCCGATATTCATCTTCGTGTTCCATTGGGGCATCCAGGGAGTGGCGTTGGCTACTGTACTGGCGCAAATCATCGCCCTGACATGGCAAATCAAGCTTTTCTGCCGGAAAAACGAACTGCTCCGCCTGAAGAAAGGCATTTACCGCCTGCAAAGCCATTTGGTGCAGAACATCATCGGCATCGGGCTGGCTCCGTTCTTCATGAACATAGCCGCCTGCATGATTGTCATCTTAATCAATAAGGGATTAAAGCTGTACGACGGAGACCTTGCCATCGGAGCGTTCGGTATCGTGAACCGCATCAGCTTCCTCTTCGTCATGATTGTCATGGGGCTGAACCAAGGCATGCAGCCCATAGCCGGATACAACTACGGCGCACGCCAATACGGACGCGTGAACCAGGTAATGAAAATCACCGTGATAGCCGCCACTATCGTAACGACAACCGGTTTCCTGGTGGGCGAACTGATACCCGAACTTGTGGCAAAAGCCTTTACCACCGACCAGACCCTGATAGACCTTTCGGCACGCGGGCTGCGCATCACGGTAATGTTCTTCCCCATCATCGGATTCCAGATGGTCACGTCAAACTTCTTCCAAAGCATCGGCATGGCAAAAAAAGCCATCATCCTTTCGCTGAGCCGGCAGGTGATGATACTTATCCCGCTCCTGCTGATTCTCCCGCTCTTCTGGGGTGCAGACGGCATCTGGTTCAGCATGCCCATCTCCGACCTTGCAGCCAGCATCATCGCCGCCATTATGCTCTACCGCCAGTTCAAGCTATTCAAACAGAAAACGATATAAAAAATCCGGGTGGGATAACAGCAGAAACGCTATTCACCCACCCGGAGTCTAACTTGAATAATGTGCTTTCGGAATGCCATCACGGATAGCCGCAAAAAATTATCTGCCATTTCTATCCAAACACTTTCCACGCATCTCAACTCACCTCTTCACATTCGCGAAGCCACAGCGTTGCACTGGCATCGCTCGGCATACGCCAGTCACCACGCGGACTTAGCGATACGGAACCCACCTTCGGACCATCGGGCAGACAAGAACGCTTAAACTGCTGACTGAAGAAGCGACGGAAGAAGTTCGACAACCATTTCTTAAGAGTATCATCATCGTAAGTACCACGGAAAGCTACTTTTGCCAGATAATAAATTTTGGCGGGACGGAAACCGAAACGCAAAAAATGATAAAGGAAAAAGTCATGAAGTTCATAAGGACCTACCAAGTCCTCGGTCTTCTGCCGGATATTGCCATCCTCATCAGCTGGTATCAGTTCAGGACTGATAGGGGTATCAATGATATCGAGCAGCGTAGCACGTGAACCGGCATCTACCGTTTCTGCTACCCACGTGACCAGATAACGTACCAAAGTCTTTGGAATACCGGCATTGATTCCATACATCGACATATGGTCGGCATTGTAAGTACACCAGCCCAAAGCAAGTTCGGAAAGGTCGCCCGTACCAATTACCAATCCCCCTACCTTGTTGGCATAGTCCATCAGAATCTGTGTCCGCTCACGTGCCTGCACGTTTTCATAGGTCACGTCATGCACATCAGGATTATGTCCGATATCTTTAAAATGCTGAAGGCAGGCATCACGAATGCTGATTTCACGTGAGGTAACCCCCAACGACTCCATCAGCGCAACAGCATTGCGATGAGTACGTCCTGTGGTGCCGAATCCTGGCATCGTAATGCCGACAATGCCCTTGCGCGACATCTCCAACTTGTCGAATGTCTTGACACATACCAACAACGCCAACGTAGAATCAAGTCCTCCCGAAATACCTACCACTACCGTCTTGCATCCTGTGTGTACCAACCGCTTTGCCAGCGCTGCTACCTGAATGGAAAAAATCTCCTCACATCTGCTGGCAAGCATCTGCCCCCCTGCCGGGACAAACGGATGTGGGTCTATCCGCCGAGTAAGTGTAAAATCTTTCTCCAATACCCTTTCGGTCTGTATAACCTTTATCGGCTCTCCTTGATACTGACTTATGTTGGCGGCAAAAGTTGTATTCACCAAACGTTCGCCCTGCAAACGTTCTACATCGATTTCACTTACCACCAGTTGCCTGTCAAAAGAAAAACGGTCGGAAGCTGCCAACAACGTACCGTTTTCGTATATCAGCGCATTACCCGCAAACACAACATCGGTAGTAGACTCGCCAAAACCACACGAAGCGAACACATATCCAGCCAAACAACGTGCAGATTGCTGAGCAAGCAACGAACGAAGATACTGATGTTTGCTGATATTTTCGGTATCGGCAGAAAGATTGAAAATGATATCGGCTCCTTTAAGAGTCAATGCCGAACTAGGCGGGACAGGCGCCCACACGTCTTCGCACAACTCTATGCCGAACCTTGTCTCGGCAGTCTCAAATAACAAATGAGGACTGACCGGAACGTTTTGCCCATAAAGACGAACGGTAGACTCACCATCAAGCGAAGTGGCAGGAGCAAACCAGCGATGCTCATAAAATTCCTTATAATTGGGTAAATAAGTCTTGGGCACAGCTCCCAGAATCTTTCCTTTCTGAATAACTACGGCACAGTTCAGCAACATCGAGTCTACCCGAAGCGGCATACCCAAAATGGAAATGATATCCAACTGACGAGTATTGTTGAGCACGCGCATCAGTGCCATCTCTGCCTGCTCAAGTAACAATGCTTGCCCAAATAAGTCACCACACGAGTATCCAGTGAGGTTTAACTCGGGAAAAACCAATATCTGCACCCCGTTCCCCTCTGCCTTCGCTATCAGGCTTTCTGCCTGCTCTGCATTGTATGGGCAATCGGCTACCTTCACCAAAGGAATAGCGGCTGCCACTTTCACAAAACCATATTTCATAAGTATGTCATTTAATATCTTGGCTTACATCGGACAAAGATAATATAAAATAAGGTGTATCCCTTATCCATATTGAAAAAAAGTAAAAAAAGCATCTGTTATTTTGTACATAAAGAAAATATTTATACCTTTGCCAATGATTTAAAGTTGTAACAATTACAAATAAGGAATAATAAGATGAACGTTTACGAATATCTGCTCAGTTACCAAATCAAGCCGTCCGTACAACGCATTGCCATTATGGATTACTTGCTGAAGCATCATACTCATCCGTCCATCGATGAGATTTATATGGCTTTATGCCAAGATATTCCTACATTGTCGAAAACAACTGTCTACAACACCCTGAAACTGTTTGTAGAACACGGTGCAGCCCGCATGTTGACCATTGACGAACGGAATGCTTGCTTTGACGGAGACATATCTGTACATGCACATTTCCAATGTAAAGTATGCGGTAGAATCACGGACATCCCTCTATCGGCAGAAGAACCGGATGAGATTAAACATATGAAAAAAGAAGGTTTTCAAATAGAGGAAACACACCGATACTATAAGGGTATATGCCCTGAATGTTTGAAAATGAACAAGAACTGACCTAGGCCTTTGGCCATAGGCAAAAAACAACTAAATAACTAACAACTAAAAAACATTGAATTATGAAGAAATTTATCTGTACTGTATGTGGTTACATCTACGAAGGTGAAACAGCTCCTGAAAAATGTCCTTTGTGTAAAGCTCCCGCTTCCAAATTCAAAGAAATGGAAGAAGACAACAACGGTCTGACATTCGTTGACGAGCATGTAATCGGCGTAGCCAAAGGTTGCGATGAAGAAATGATTAAAGACTTGAACAATCACTTTATGGGTGAATGTACTGAAGTCGGCATGTACTTGGCAATGAGCCGTCAAGCTGACCGCGAAGGTTACCCCGAAGTAGCTGAAGCTTTCAAACGTTATGCTTGGGAAGAAGCTGAACATGCTTCTAAATTCGCTGAATTGCTAGGCGACTGTGTATGGGATACCAAGACTAATTTGGAAAAACGTATGAACGCAGAAGCTGGTGCTTGCGAAGATAAAAAACGTATTGCGACTCGTGCTAAACAGTTGAATCTGGACGCTATCCACGATACTGTTCATGAAATGGCAAAAGACGAGGCTCGTCACGGAAAAGGTTTCGAAGGTTTGTACAACAGATATTTCAAGAAATAATCTGAGTTCTATTTTAATGCAAAAGAGGTCGGAAAATTCCGATCTCTTTTTTTATCTTTCCACATATATAAAAAACGAAGCACGGTCCGGAAAGAAAAAACTTCGGCTCTCATATCATATCGGACAATCGAGTAGGAGGTAAACACTAATCATAGGTGTTTATCTCCTATTTTTCATGTTTACCGACCTCTCACACCACCGTACGTGCCGTTCGGCATACGGCGGTTCCTATTTTGGGTACCATTCG
>NZ_JACSPP010000055.1 GCF_014837065.1 Phocaeicola intestinalis | reverse complement strand
TACGACAGCTACGAAGAAAGCCTGAAAATCTACCGGGACTGGAAAAATACCATTGATACTGCGAAAATTAAATCGAAGGAAGAAGGACGCAAGGAAGGACTGAAAGAAGGACTGAAAGAAGGAGAAAAAATCGGTATTGAAAAAGGAGCAAAGAAAAAAGCAATTGAAATGGTACAAAGCCTGAAGGCTAAAGGAGTTGCAATCAGCATAATTGCCGAATGCAGCGGCTTGTCCGAAGAAGAAATCAACAGCCTGTAGGTTAGTTGTTAAGTTTTTGAGTTTTTAAGTTCGTAAGTCCTTGATTTATAATTTGAACGGTGTGAATTACAAATCCGGCATGACAAGCAAGCATTGTTCTCTCCGGCATATAGCTTCATCGGTTATAAAATTAATAATCTTACAAGCAAGACAGCCATGCGGTTTTTAAAAGAGGCACAGAAAATATTTACACTATGATACACGACCCCTTAGCGTGCCAACCACAATTCGGGATTCAACTTGGCGGTTTCCTTGCGAAGCTGAAAATGAAGGACGGTATTGCCTCCCTTGTCAGTATTGACTACTCCTATCACATCACGAGTCTTCAGCACACTGCCTTTTTTCACACTAACGGAAGAAAGATTACAATATACGGAAATATAGCTGCCATGACGCACCAGCACATTCGACAAACCGTTATACTGGAAAATAGCAGACACTTCCCCGTCAAAGATAGCGCGGGCATGTGCTCCAGTCTTCCCCTTAATATCAATGCCTTTATTATCCAGCCGGACGTTACGCAAACCTTGCACTTGGTATTTGCCATAATGTCCTACCACTACGTAAGGTCCAGTAATGGGCATAGGCAACCTACCTTTATTATGCTCGAATACCCCTGAAAGCCGACGGTCTTCACGGTCTACCTTATAGACTTCTACTTTTTCCGTAACCGAAGGAGCAGACGTTTCCTTATTCTCGGCAACAGTGGACTTAACTGCTTCTTTTGCTTTCCGTTCCGCTTCAGCCTTCTTCCGCTCTTCTGCAGCTTTTCGGCGTGCCTCCTCTTCCGCACGTTTGCGCGCGGCTGCTATCTCGATTTCTATCAAGCGGTCGATTTCGGCATTCAGACGGTCGGCAGACTTCCGCTGCTTCTGGAGTTCCTGCCGGATGCCCCGCTGCTTCTTCTGTAACGAAGCGAGCAATGTCTTGCGTTCTTTTTCCTGTTCTTCCAGTTTTTGCTTTTCTGCCTCTCCCTGATGTAACAACTGCTGCTTTGCTTCACGGCTGGCAAGCAAGGTCTGCTGCTTGTTTGCCACCTGCTTTTGCTTACGCTGCACTTCCAATCCTTGTCTACGCTGGTAATCAGCATATTCGCGCACATAACGCAAGCGACGATACATCTGGCTCAAGTTATCTGCCGAAAAGATGAACATCAGCTTTTCCTGTACCGACTTATTGCGGTACATATACATTACCGACTTCTCGTACTTTTTTTTCTTGTCGGCAAGTTCATGCTGCAAAGCAACCAATTCAGCCTTTACACGGTCGATTTCGCGCTGAATGACCTCCACGTCCTTCTCGACAGTCTCGACATAACGTTTCCTCTCATCGATTTGCCCGGACAGTAACGCTAGATTGTCCAACTGGCTCTTCACATCCTTCTGCGTAGACTGGAGCAAAGACTCGGAATCAGTTATCTGCTTTTGCAGAGCTGCATGCTGCTTTTCCAGTTCCCGAATCTTCTTTGTGCTCTGTGCAGAAAGCGAAACGGAAACCAGCAACAATAATCCGATTATACTCCAAAACTGCTTCATTTACTTACCAACATCTTCAATAATTCATCTACCTGCACGCGCTTATAGCGGGAAGGAACTTCTGTGCGGGCCTCCCAATTACCCCCTACATTCAGACGGGAAAACTCCATGCCTACCCCAACCTGCTTGCCAGTACCTTGTATTGTTACATACATTTGTTCTGGGAAAAAACGGTCTTTCAGCAACTGAAATGCATCATATTTCCATTGCAGGGAATAAGGGGTATCAGCCAGGCCGATGTTGCTTTCTTCCAGCCATCCTTTATCTGTCGAAGTATAGAAACGGTAAGTCAGTTGCTCGCTGTCCTGTGTTTCCAGTACAGCACGTCCGTCCGCCAACGACACCCGAAAATCTCCAGCATCGGTTACAGCGACCCGTTGCTTACCCGGTACAAACAATTCGTTCAGAAACAATGACTGAAGTACGGCAAAACTTAAATCGGTATGTGCCCAACTGTTCACTTCCTCGAACGACACTTGTACATAACGCTTGTTCAGCCGGTCGAGTGCCAATATACCATCGGGCGAAATCTCCAGACGAGCCATCTCAATGCCCAGCAAGGGTGCCACCGACAATTGTATCGACTCGTCCCGCTTGAGCCGGAGGGTGGCACTGCCTACCTTCGACACACCTTCGGGAGTAGACAAGCTCAATGTTACTTTTCCGCTCAGGCTCTGCCAGACAGGCGAAAGTTCGATAACTTTTTCGATATAATCCGTTCCGGTCAGCCCGCCAATCATCGGCGTTCTGGCGACCTTCCGTGAAGAAGAACAAGACACGACGAGTGCTACTGCCACTACAAGTCCTATATAATTTATCAGTCTTTTCATGATGTTCCTTTTTAAGTGACAAGGCAATGAGTTGACACGGTTTAATCACCAAGGTATTTGAAGAATTTGTCACCTTGCTAACTTGTCACCTATTCTACATATTTTTTCAATCTTATTTTCTGTTTCAGGCGTTTGATTTCCTGCTCGGTAGGTGGAGTTTCCCCTTCTTCCACCTTCTCCATGGCATCTGCCTTTTTCCAGTATTCCAAAGCTTTATCTTTTTCACCCAGCATATAATAAATATCACCACAATGCTCCATGATGACCCGGCTCTTCTCTCCTCCATTGCGCAAAGCCTGCTCGATGTAGATACGTGCTTCGGTGTAACGACCTTTCTCGAAAAGAATCCAGGCATACGTGTCCAGATAGGTATCGTTATCGGGTTCTGCCTTTACCGTGCGGTAACTCATTTCTTCCGCCTTGTCAAGATTCTTTTTCTCTATCGAAAGATAGTAAGCATAATTGTTCAGTGTACCGATGTTGTCGGGATTATAAACCAAAGATGAATCATAAGCCGCATATGCCTCGGCAGCCCTGCCTTTTTGATGATAAATATCACCCAAGATGGCATAAAAGTCGGAAACTACTCCTTTATCGCTTTTCTCATTAACTTGTTTCACACCTCGTGTAAATACATCAAGCGCTTCGTCCAGTTCCTCTTTCTGATAATATGCCACTCCTAAATAATAATAAAATTCCAATGCTTCGGGATGGTATTCGAGCGCTGATTTCGCTATCCGGACTACTTCATCCAATTCGTTATCTTGTATTGCATAACTCAACAACTGAAGACGCGCAGGCTTGTTTTCCGGATCCAACGAAAGGACCTGTTCAAGCACCGGAACCGATTCTTTCTTCATACTCTTGGTAATCATATACTGTGCACACAGCATAGCCAGGTCGGCATTCTGCTGCGGACGTTCCAGTATGCGCCGGAACAAGGAAACGATCTGCATACTGTCTTTCGTAGTCTGTTCCGACTGCAGAATACACTGGCGCATCAGTTCCATCTTCGTATCAGAGGCTACATCATCGTTCATCAGAATGGTGTCCAGCTGAAGCTGGTACAGACTGTCTTGCCCGGTTTTTTGATAATAAGAAGCCATCGACAACACTGCTGGTGCATAATCGGGTTCTTCCTTCAAGATACGCTGATATACCGCCAGCGCCTCATCGGGTTTGTCATTGTTCAGATACACATCACCCAGGATAGTCTGGTAGCGCAGGTCATAAGGATATTCTTTCGACAAGTTCTCGATTTCGACAAAAGCACTGTCCTGTTTCCCCATCAACAAATACATCCGGAACTTTTCCATACTGATTTGTTCGGATTTGCCGTCCAGCTCTTCCAGACGGTTCAGGGTATAGATGACGTTCTGGTAACTCTTTGTCCGGTTATACAAATCGACCAGCGACATCAACGGTTCAAGGCGTGCCGGAAACTGCTCTGCCATATTTTCGTAAACGGCAATAGCTTTGGGCAGGTTCATCTTTTGTTCATAATACGAAGCCAACGTCTGTTTATACCAGAAATTGGATTCATCGGAACGCACTGCCTGCTTCAATGCCTGTTCGCCTTTTTCCTCCTGCCCCAAATACATGTAAAACTGTGAAATCTCGTAAAGCGCAGCGCCCGATGAAGGATAGATGTCCAGACAATGTTTATACAACTCATATGCCGCATCGTATTGTCCTTTTTCTTTCATCCGCACTGCCTCCAGGAAATAATAATCGTACTTCCGGCGCTGTTCGAAGCTCAGCGTATATGCCACACCTGCATCTGACTGCTTCGCCTGTTTCTTTGTCGTGCCGCAAGCTACGAACATCATCGCCATGCTTGTTGCAAATAATATATAGAATAAATTTTTCATCTGAATGTGTATAAGTTTTCAACTATAAAGCCGCCTTATCCAACCTGACAACCCGAATACCAAGGACTTTATTTTGTCCCCGTATGCCCAAAGCCTCCTGCACCCCGTGCAGTATCGTCCAATACTTCTACCTCCTGCCATCCGGCTTGTTCATAACGGGCTATCACCATTTGAGCAATACGCTCGCCATCAGTCACCGTAAAATCTTCGGTAGAAAGGTTGACCATAATTACTCCTATCTCTCCCCGATAATCAGCATCAATCGTGCCAGGTGTATTCAGCAGGGTGACACCTCTTTTCAATGCAAGTCCGCTACGAGGACGTATCTGGGCTTCATAACCTTCGGGTAAAGCTATATACAATCCCGTAGGCACCAGGCAACGTTGCAAAGGTTTCAACACAATAGGCTCATCCAGGTTGGCACGCAAGTCCATACCTGCCGAAAGGGAAGTGGCATACTCCGGAAGCGGATGCTTCGACTTATTGATAATCTGTACTTTCATTGTAAGTTTGCTCATTATTGTTTTCACCACCAGATTACACAAATAAAAATAATTTCCTTTACGATTGCATGACAAAATCTGTGTAACCAGTGATGCATTGAGTTTAAATCTTCTGCGAAAATACATATTTCGCAGGATTTATAAATACGTTTACCATTTTTTAAACGAATCTTTTATACATTTGCAAGCCGAGATCCGAAAGAATTGAAGAAATATGATGAACTGGAACCAACTGATATCAAACAAACGCTTCGGGCTGGAAGCCTTGCACGAAGTGAGAAAAGAAGACCGTACCGAATTTCAACGCGACTACGACCGACTCATTTTTTCATCACCGTTCCGCCGCCTGCAGAACAAGACACAAGTATTTCCACTTCCGGGAAGCATCTTTGTACACAACCGGCTGACACATAGCCTGGAGGTGTCGTGCGTGGGACGTTCGTTGGGGAACGATGTAGCCCATCTGCTCCTTCAAAAACATCCGGAACTTGCCGGATCACATCTTGCAGAAATAGGAGCCATCGTCTCGGCAGCCTGCCTGGCTCACGACATGGGCAACCCTCCCTTCGGGCATTCGGGCGAAACAGCTATCGGCACTTATTTTTCGGAAGGAAAAGGCCAGGCACTGAAGTCTCTGCTATCTCCCGCCGAATGGGAAGACCTGACTCACTTCGAAGGCAACGCCAATGCTTTCCGCCTGTTGACCCATCAATTCCGCGGACGACGCCCAGGAGGATTTGTCTTAACCTATTCTACCCTTGCATCCATCGTAAAATATCCCTTTTCGTCACAACTTGCCGGCGGGAAGCAAAAATTCGGTTTCTTTTTGAGCGAGCAAGCCGACTACGAACGCATTGCACGTGAACTGGGAATTATCCGCCTCAGCAATGAAGGCGAACCGATACGCTATGCCCGCCATCCACTGGTGTATCTGGTAGAAGCCGCCGATGATATCTGCTACCAGATGATGGACATCGAAGATGCACACAAACTGAAAATCCTGACCACTCAGGAAACCAAGGAACTGTATGCATGTTTCTTCAGCGCCGAACGCCTGAACCGTATCCATCAGATATGCCAGCTGGTAACTGACACCAACGAACAGATAGCCTACCTGCGCTCATCAGCCATCGGTGTACTGACCCGTGCCTGCGTGGAAACCTTCGTCGAACACGAAGAAGAAATTCTGTCAGGCAGTTTTCAGGGACCGCTCATCAAACAGATTGCCTCTCCCGTACGTGAAGCCTACAAACAATGTTCGGAAACTGCCTTTGAAAAGATATATTGTGCCAAGGACGTGCTCGACATCGAACTTGCCGGCTATCAGGTCATCACCACACTGGTAGACCTGATGATAGAAGCAGTACGTTATCCGCACAAAGCCTATTCGCAGTTGCTCATTAACCGTGTGTCGCACCAATACGACATGCAGGCACCCACTCTTTATGGAAAAATCCAAGCCGTACTGGACTACATCTCCGGCATGACCGATGTATATGCCCTTGACCTCTACCGAAAAATCAATGGAAACAGCCTGCCGGCGGTGTAGACACCTGCTATTCTATATCAAGTCTGGATTGCGCAGTTTTTCTTTCTATTACTGGGCTTTCCTCTCTCCCGATACCACCGGATTCGCTCCCGAAGTAAGATGAAGCGCTTCGGGGTGTTCACGCAGATAAGACTCGATATGGCGTACGCGCTTTTCTTCCAAGATTTCATCAACAGCAATCAAGATACCCGTTTCCTCTACCATACCGAAGCCGTCATTGATTGCTGTGCCAAACATACGCATCGTAGGCGAAAGACTCATATAAGCATTGACCAAAGGAGGTATGTTATACCCCAGTTTACGCACCTCGCGGTTCAATACCCGATAATCTTCCTTAAACGTATCATAGCAGAATATATTTTTCAGCATATCCTCATCGGTATCGATTTGCAAAGGCTCCATCGGGGTAATCAGGTTGTCTTTATCAGAAAAATGTTTCTTCAGAAAATACAGAATCATGTCCCGTCCGAAACGGTTGTAGCTGGGATACATTGTCATTTTCCCGAAGAGATATTTTACATTGGGTTTGACAACAGTCAGTGCTCCCAAGCCATCCCACAAATTGTCAAGAGCAAACAATCCTTTCGAACCTGCACGGGTTGACTGATATTCAAGAGTAACGAAGGAACGTCCCAACTCAATAGTCGTAGGAAGATACTCTTTCAAGAACTTTTCGGAAAAATTGAACATGTGTGCAGTAGCAAGTACCGGTCTTCCTTCTTTATCAAATTCAACTTCATTCCCCAACAGATAACGGTACCCTCCTAAAATTTCTTCGGCATCAGGATTCCACACAATCAACTGCTGGTAAGGATTCTCCATCAAGTCGTATTCGTCCAAATCAACAGATTGCCCTGTACCTCCACCTGCGGCACGAAATGCAATTTCACGCAGACGGCCGATTTCCTTTAGCACATTCGGGGCATTTTTCCAGTTTACAATGTAAATTTCGTTATTACTTTTATTGGTTGATCTCAAACGCTTGTCCGGCGTCAGTTCCGATTTCAGCAACTCCCGTTCAACCGGTGCAATAATAGCTTCCATATATCTTATTTGTCTAATTTACAGTTTATATACCAAGTCACGCACATATGCCGCCCATTCGACCGGCGACTTCGACCTGTTGAATGTCTGCCACGGAATCGGTTTTCCAATAGCGACACGGAAGGTCTTATGGCGGTTCTTGAACATTTCATCAGCCAGATAAAGCATGGCTATATTGAAACGTATTCCCAAAAACTTGCAGGCATTCGCCAGATTGTAGAAGAAATCGGAGTTTCTTCCCTCAAAGTGAACCGGCACCACATTACGTTGGGTCTCCACGCTCTTGGTCACAAAAGTCTTTTTCCAGGGCAAATCCTGAATCACTCCATGCCTCCGACGCGAACAGATGCCTGCCGGAAACATGATGATATGACTGTCCGAACGGAATCCTTCCTCAACCATACGGGGAAAATCACGTGATTGCGAACCAGTCTTGTTGATAGGAATGCACAGCGGAGCCAGTCCATGCAAGTTCATCAGCAAATCATTGACCAAGTATTTGATACGTCCGTCATAATGTTTGCCCAACAAGTAACCCAATGCTACCCCGTCTTGTCCTCCCAAAGGATGATTGGACACAAACGTACACAATCCCTCTTGGGGCAGGTTTTCCAGCCCTTCTACCTCCAGCTTGACATCCAGGAAATCCATGCATGCAGCCAGAAACTCGACTCCAGTCTTATCTTCCACGCTTCTCAAGAAACCGTTTATTTCATCTTGATGGACAATCCGCTTCAGGTAAGACACCAGGAAACGGGGAACGTATCCAGCCTTTTTCCCCGCTTTCTCTTTCAATATTTTATCAATGTCTATTAAAAAAATCGATTTTTCCGCCATTGCTTCATTCTAGATTTCTTTGCAAATGTAATTTTTCTTTTGTTAAGTTGCTCACTATTGAGCAGGAAAATATGGCAAACAATGAAAAAAACAACAAATGGAAACCCCAAATGCCTGAAAACTGCACAACAAGCTACCCCTGTGTGCACACTTCCTTGATTTTACACATTCGCTATCAAGACCTGTTGATAACTTCTTCAAAGATTTTCGACAAACCTTATATGTCATTTGCTACGAAATGTGTAATTTTACCAGCTCATAGAATAATAAGGAGAAAAAGGTAGAAAATAAGCTGCATATATGACGGACGAACAACAAACATACCACATACCTGTATTGCTTCACGAAAGCATCAAAGGCATGGAATTGCATGACGGAGGAACCTATGTCGACCTTACTTTTGGTGGAGGAGGACATTCGCGGGAAATACTGCGGTGCATGGGAATAAACAGCCGCCTTTTTGGATTTGACCAAGATGAAGACGCTGAACAAAATATTCCCCAAGACGGACGATTCACCTTCGTCAGAAGCAACTTCCGCTACCTGCATAACTTCTTGCGTTATTACGGAGTGGAACAAGTAGATGCCATTCTTGCTGATTTGGGAGTATCATCACACCATTTCGACGATTCGACACGAGGATTCTCCTTCCGGTTCGACGGGAAACTGGATATGCGGATGAACAAACGGGCAGGCATAACTGCCGCCGATATCATCAATACATACGAAGAAGAACAGCTTGCCAACCTGTTCTATCTGTATGGAGAACTGAAAAACAGTCGTAAACTGGCCGCGGCACTGGTCAAGGCCCGGTCGCAAAAAACAATAAATACCATCGGTGAGTTTCTGGAAATCATCAAGCCTTTTTTCGGCAAAGAACGCGAAAAAAAAGAACTGGCAAAAACGTTCCAGGCATTACGCATCGAAGTGAACCACGAAATGGAGGCACTGAAAGAAATGCTGAAGGCTGCAATCCAGGCATTGAAGCCTGGAGGAAGACTGGTAGTCATCACCTACCATTCACTGGAAGACCGGATGGTAAAGAACGTCATCAAAACAGGCAATGTGGAAGGCAAGATGAAACAAGATTTTTACGGAAATATCGAAGCACCGCTGCGTGCTGTCTGTAAAATAATCACGCCTACAGACGAAGAGGAAGCCCGCAACCCACGTTCCCGAAGCGCCAAGCTGCGGATTGCAGAAAAAATCGGATAAATTTATGGAGATTTGAAGACATGAAAGAAAACAGAAATACAGAACAACCCAAACAACCCCATATCACTTTCAAAAGCATCATGGGGGGAGATATTCTTGCACATAATTTTTTCAGGAGACAAGCCAATCTGCTGATACTAATTGTCTTCCTTACCATTCTATATATTGACAACCGCTATTCAAGCCAGCAAGAATTAATCGAAATAGACCGGTTGAAAAAAGAACTGACCGACATCAAATACGATGCCCTTACCATCTCTTCCGAACTGACTGAAAAAAGCCGCCAGTCGCGTATCGAAGAATACTTGTCGACTGAAAACACGGGACTTGCTACTGCAACCACCCCACCCTACCTGATAAAAAAAGAAAACTGAGATGCGTATGATACCGGGCATTAAAAATATCATGTTCCGCTACACCTTCATTGTAGTGATTATGCTGGTCTTGGCTATCCTCATCATAGTCAAGGCAGGCTTTATCATGTTTGCCGAACGGCAGTACTGGAAAGATGTAGCAGACCGTTTCGTAAAAGAGAATGTTGTCGTCCCCCCCACACGGGGCAACATCATTTCTGCCGATGGAAAACTGATGGCAAGCAGCCTGCCGGAATATAAAATCTATATGGACTTCCGGGCGGGAGGATACAAAGAGAGTGATACCTTGCTGACCAATCACCTGACCGAAATCTGTCAGGGGCTGCACGAAATATTCCCCGACAAGAGCGCACAGGAGTTCCGCAAGCACATCTTAAAAGGAAGACGGAAAAAAAGTCGCCATTACCTGCTCTACCCCAAACGTATTTCGTACATCGAATACAAACAGGTCAAACAATTACCTGTATTCTGTCTGGGACCGAACACAGGAGGACTGCACGAAGAAAAGTTCAACCAGCGCAAGAAACCATTCGGCTCACTGGCAGCACGTACATTAGGCGACATGTATCCCGACATGAGCCTGGGAGCCAAGAACGGACTGGAACTTACTTACGATTCGGTATTGCGAGGCAAGAACGGCATCACTCACCGGCAAAAGGTAATGAACAAATATCTGAATATCGTAGACCAGCCACCCGTAGATGGATACGACATCATCACGACCCTTGATGTAGATATGCAGGATATCGCCGAAAAGGCATTGGTAGACCAGTTGACAAATCTGGAAGCATTATCGGGTGTGGCCATCGTAATGGAGGTGGCAACCGGCGAAGTAAAAGCCAATGTAAACATGATACGTGGCAACGACGGACATTATTATGAAATGCGGAACAACGCTGTAAGCAACCTGATGGAACCTGGTTCCACTTTTAAAACCGCTTCCATCATGGTGGCACTGGAAGACAAATATATCACACCCGATTATGTGGTAGACACAGGCAATGGGATGGTCAACATGTATGGAAGCTGGATGAAAGACTGGAACTGGTACAAAGGCGGTTATGGCGCCATCGATGTAACCCGTATTCTGGAAGTTTCTTCCAATGTCGGTGTGTCCACCATCATCGACCGTTTCTATAAAAACAACCCGCAGAAATTCGTCGACGGACTGAAACGGATGAGCATCGACAAGCCCTTGCACCTAGGCTTCGTAGGCGAGGCAAGCCCGCGCATATGGGGACCGCGCGAGAGAGACAGCATCAAGGGAGCCATGCCTTGGAGCCGCACCAGCCTACCGTGGATGAGTATCGGTTATGAAACAATGTTTCCTCCTATCTACATCCTGAATTTCTACAACGCCATCGCCAATAACGGAGTAATGGTGAAACCGAAATTCGTAAAAGCCATTGCCAAAGACGGTGAAATATTGCAGGAGATACCTACCGAAGTGATAAACCCGAAAATCTGTTCAGACACCACACTGACCATGATTCGTGCCATCCTGCGGAAAGTGGTGTCGCAAGGACTTGCCAAACCGGCTGGAAGCAAACAGTTCAACGTATCAGGCAAGACAGGCACAGCACAGATTTCACAAGGTACGGCAGGCTATCGGGCAGGTGGCGTAAGTTACCAAGTCAGCTTTTGCGGATACTTCCCTTCCGAGGCTCCTAAATACAGTTGTATGGTATCCGTTTTGATTCCTCACGGACCTGCCTCTGGAGGCTTGCAGGCTGGAAGTGTATTCAGCCGCATAGCCGAACGCATTTATGCCAAACACTTGGTGCGCGATCTGGCATACGCCAAAGATTCTACATCCATTTTTATCCCAGATGTAAAAAACGGCGATATTGAAGAAGCGGCATATGTACTACGCGCCTTACAAGTGCCCGGCAACAGCAATACCATCCCACAATCGGATGAACCCATTTGGGGAAAAGCATCCAGCACTACGGCACATGCCAACTTGAAAACGACCAATATCAACAACAAGTCAGTGCCCAATGTCATCGGTATGGGAGCAAAAGATGCCGTATTTCTGCTTGAGAGCCACGGACTGAAAGTACAGCTCTCCGGAGTAGGCAAAGTATACAAACAAAGTATCCCGGCAGGCTCTGCCCTGCACAAAGGGACAACCATCATATTGACTTTGAAGAATTAGAAATACAACACAAACATGAAATTAACAGACATTCTTACATGCGTAACTACCTGTGAAACCATCAGCCGGACAGACCGGGAAATCACAGGCATCCAGATGGATTCCCGCCTCATCGAAAGCGGAGACTTATTCGTGGCCGTAAAAGGAACACAAACCGACGGACACGCCTATATACAGAAAGCCATCGAAAAAGGAGCGGCAGCCATCGTCTGCGAACAGCTCCCCGATATATACAAGGAAGATATCACCTATATCCGCGTATCAGATACAGAAGATGCGGTGGGCAAGCTGGCCACTACTTTTTATGGCGATCCGACTTCCAAACTTGACCTGGTAGGAGTAACAGGCACGAACGGGAAAACCACCATTGCTACCTTATTATATAAGATGTTCCGGCAATTCGGATACAAGGTAGGATTGCTGTCTACCGTCTGCAATTATATCGATGGCGAAGCTATCCCTGCCGACCATACCACGCCCGACCCTATCACACTGAACCGGCTGCTGGGGCGAATGGCAAACGAAGGCTGCAAATATGCATTCATGGAAGTAAGCTCGCATTCCATAGCCCAAAAACGCATCGGAGGCCTGCGCTTCGTGGGAGGCATTTTCACTAACATCACCCGTGACCACCTGGACTACCACAAGACATTCGAAAACTACCTGAAAGCCAAAAAGGCCTTTTTCGACAATTTGCCAAAAACGGCTTTTGCACTGACCAACCTGGATGACAAGAACGGCAAGGTCATGGTACAGAATACCAAAGCACGCATTGCCACCTATTCATTGCGCACTTTGTGCGACTTCAAAGGGAAAGTACTGGAAGACGGGTTCGACGGCATGCTGCTGGACATCAATAACCGTGAAGTAAACGTACAGTTCATCGGACGCTTCAACGCGTCCAACCTGCTTGCCGTATATGGAGCGGCCTGCCTGTTGGGCAAGCAGCCTGAAGACGTTTTACTAGTCCTGAGTACCTTGCGCCCTGTGGCCGGACGCTTTGATGCCATTCGCTCCAAGCGAGGATATACCGCCATTGTCGATTATGCTCACACACCCGATGCACTGGAAAATGTACTGAGTGCCATCCACGAAGTATTACGAGGCAGAGGACGGGTCATCACTGTGGTAGGCGCAGGCGGAAACCGCGACAAAGGGAAACGCCCTTTGATGGCACAAGAATCTGCCAGACAAAGCGACAAGGTCATCATTACGTCCGACAATCCCCGTTTTGAGGAACCTCAAGACATCATCAACGACATGCTGGCCGGACTGAACAAGAATGACATGCAGAAAGTTTTATCCATCGCCGACCGGAAAGAAGCTATCCGCACCGCCTGCATGCTGGCACAGCCGCAAGATGTCATCCTGATAGCAGGGAAAGGGCATGAGAACTACCAGGAAATCAAAGGCATAAAGCACCATTTTGATGACAAAGAGATTGTAAACGAAATATTTGCCAACGAATAATCCGGAGAAGACATGCTATACTATTTATTCCAATATTTAGAACAGTTCGATTTCCCGGGGGCACGCATGTTCAGTTATGTATCCTTCCGCTCACTGATGGCAGTCATCCTGTCTCTGTTGATTTCCGCCATCTTCGGAGAATACTTTATCAACATGCTGAAACGCAAGCAGATTACCGAGACACAACGTGACGCCTCCATCGACCCGTTCAATGTAAACAAAGTGGGCGTCCCCACCATGGGAGGCATCATCATCATCGTTGCCGTACTGATTCCTTGCCTGCTGTTGGGAAAATTGCACAACATTTACATGATTCTGATGCTGATTACCACAGTCTGGCTGGGCACATTAGGTTTTCTGGACGATTACATCAAGGTGTTCCGCAAGGATAAGGAAGGACTGCATGGGAAATTCAAGATTATCGGACAGGTAGGACTGGGGCTGATCGTAGGTCTTACGCTTTACCTCAGCCCGCAGGTCGTTATCCGCGAAAACGTAGAGATACAACGTGACGGGCATGTAGTAGACGTGGTACATAAGAGTCAGGATGAAAAATCGACCAAAACCACCATACCGTTCTTCAAGAACAACAACCTCGACTATGCCGACATCGTGGGCTTCATGGGCGAACATGCCCAGACAGCCGGTTGGATTGTCTTTGTCATCATTACCATCTTCGTCGTGACTGCCGTATCAAACGGTGCCAACCTGAACGACGGCATGGATGGCATGGCAGCAGGCAATTCGGCTATAATCGGAGTGACGCTGGGCATTCTGGCATACGTGTCAAGCCACATCGAATACGCCAGTTACCTGAACATTATGTACATTCCCGGCAGCGAAGAGCTGGTTATTTTCATTTGTGCGCTCATCGGTGCGCTCATCGGTTTCCTGTGGTACAATGCCTTCCCGGCACAAGTATTCATGGGTGATACAGGCAGCCTTACCATCGGAGGAATCATCGCCGTATTTGCCATCATCATCCATAAAGAACTGCTGATACCGATTCTGTGCGGCGTGTTCCTGGTAGAAAATCTATCGGTTATTTTGCAAGTGCGTTATTTCCAGAAAGGAAAGAAAAAAGGAATAAAACAACGGATATTCAAGCGAACCCCCATCCACGACCATTTCCGGACCACAATGGCGCAGCTTGACCCGAACTGTACCTACTTGATTACAACTCCTCATAACGTATTCCATGAATCGAAAATCACCGTACGTTTCTGGATTGTAACCATTGTGTTGGCAGCTATTACAATTATAACATTGAAAATACGATAATAAATAATGTGCGAATAAACAATGTGGAAATGTGCCAATAATAATGTGCCAATAAACAATGTGGAAATGTGCCAATAATAATGTGCCAATAAACAATGTGGAAATGTGCCAATGGAATAATTTGCACATTAATACATTAACACATTGACACATTTGCACATTGACACATTTGCACATTGACACATTTGCACATTGACACATTTGCACATTGACACATTTGCACATTAGCACATTAACACATTAGCACATTAACGCATTAGCACATTAACACATTAACACATTAGCAAATTGATACATTACATTCGCACATTAGCAAATTAAATAAGAATGGCAAAGAGAATTGTTATTTTAGGAGCCGGCGAAAGCGGCACAGGCGCTGCCGTACTGGCAAAGAAACAAGGGTTCGACACTTTTGTTTCAGACATGTCGTCGATAAAGGACAAGTACAAGACAGTCCTGGACGAGAGAAACATCCCCTGGGAAGAGGGACAACACACGGAAGAGTTGATTCTGAATGCAGATGAAATTATCAAAAGTCCGGGTATTCCGAACAATGCCCCTATCATCCTGAAACTGAAAGCACAAGGAACGCCCGTTATCTCTGAGATAGAATTTGCAGGCAGATACACGCACGCCAAAATGATTTGCATCACAGGAAGCAACGGAAAGACTACCACCACCTCACTCATTTACCATATTTTTAAAAAGGCAGGGCTCAATGTAGGACTTGCCGGAAACATCGGACAAAGCCTTGCCTATCAGGTGGCGGAATGCAACTTTGATTACTATGTCATCGAACTGAGCAGCTTCCAGCTGGACAATATGTATAAGTTCCATGCAAACATCGCCGTATTGATGAACATCACGCCCGACCATCTGGACCGCTACGACTACAAGATGCAGAACTACATTGACGCCAAATTCCGCATCATACAGAATCAGACCGACGATGATGCTTTCATCTTTTGGAACGATGACCCCATCATCCAGAAAGAGCTGCATAAGTACGGCATACACGGCCAATATTACCCTTTCGCCGAAAAGCGCGAAGAGGGATTGGCGGCATTCACGGAGGAAAACAAAATCTATTTCACCAAGCCCATCGAGTTCAACATGGAACAGGAAGAACTTGCCCTGACCGGCACCCATAACCTGTTCAACTCCATGGCGGCAGGCATCTCTGCCAACATTGCCGGCATCCGGAAAAGCTGCATCCGCGAAGCACTGAGCGACTTCAAGGGAGTGGAACACAGACTGGAGAAAGTGGCACGCGTGCGTGGAGTAGATTATATCAATGACTCGAAAGCTACCAACGTCAACTCGTGCTGGTATGCATTGAAGAGCATGAAGACCAAAACCATCCTGATTTTGGGCGGCAAGGATAAGGGTAACGACTACAATGAAATAGCCGGCCTGGTGCGTGAGAAGTGCTGTGGACTGATATTTCTGGGACTGCACAACGAAAAGCTGCATGCCTTCTTCGACAGCTTCGGTTTGCCAACAGCCGACGTGCAGAGCATGAAAGATGCCGTAAACGCTGCCTACCGTATGGCAAAAAACGGCGAGACTGTATTGCTCAGCCCTTGCTGTGCCAGCTTCGACCTCTTCAAAAGCTACGAAGACCGGGGCGACCAGTTCAAAGAATGCGTAAGAAAACTTTAATTTTAAGTTGACAAGGTATCAGTTGACAAGTGAACAAGGTCCTGAACCGTTATTACTAAAGGTATTTAAAATCTTGTAACCTTGCCAACTTACAACCTTGTAAACTGCGACCAATTCAACGATAAAGAGCCATGGATTTACTACGGAATTTATTCAAAGGAGACAAAGTCATCTGGATTATCTTCCTTCTGCTTTGCCTCGTGTCCATCATCGAAGTGTTCAGTGCCTCCAGTACATTGACTTACAAGAGTGGCGACCACTGGCGACCGATTACAATGCACATCATCCTGATGCTGGTAGGAGCAGTAGTCGTAGTCATCGTGCACAACATCCCGTGCCGGTGGTTCAAGACTTTTATCCTACTGCTACCCGTGTCATGGATATTGCTGATAAGTGTACTGGCCATTGGTGCGCTGACCAACGGAGCACGACGATGGATTGACCTGGGGTTCATTCAGTTCCAACCTTCCGAACTGGCAAAAATGGGAACCATCATCACGGTAGCCTATATCCTGTCTCGCATGCAGGAAGAAAACGGTGCCAATTCGAAAGCTTTCCGATACATCTTGTACGTAACAGGATTTACATGCCTCCTCATTTTCACCGAAAATCTGTCCACAGCCGTATTACTGGCATTTAGCGTATTGCTGATGATGTATGTAGGGCGGATTCCTTTCCGCCAACTGGGAGCACTGGTAGGCATCGGAGCCGCCGCATTGTTCCTCGCGCTGGCCACCATCAAGTTTGTGCCGGCCGAAGCATGGGACGATATCGGACTGCACCGTATGGTGACATGGCAAAGCCGTCTGGACAATCACTTTGACACATCCGTCATTCCACCCGAAAAGTTCGACATCGATGCCGATGCACAAATAGCACATGCCAACATTGCCATTGCTTCCAGCGGCATCTTAGGAAAAGGACCGGGCAACAGTGTGCAACGCGACTTCCTTTCACAGGCCTTCTCCGATTTCATCTATGCCATCATCATCGAAGAACTGGGACTGGTAGGAGGAGGCATTGTAGCTTTTCTCTACATCTGGCTGCTGATGCGTATCGGACGCATCGCACGAAGCTGCGACAAGTCGTACTATGCCTTCCTGGTCATGGGCATCGGCTTCCTGCTTGTCACACAGGCCATGTTCAACATGCTGGTAGCGGTAGGCATCATGCCCGTTACGGGACAACCGCTTCCGCTGATAAGCAAAGGCGGTACATCCACCTTGGTCAACTGTGCCTACATCGGCATCGTACTCAGTATCAGCCGTCACATCAACGAACTGAAAAAGCGTGAAGCACAGGCTGCCGCCGAAGAACAGCAGGCTCAAGTACACGAAGCCGCCATTTCGCTGCTACAAAATGCAGCCGAACTGGCAAAAGAACAGGAAAAAGAAACAAAAGAAACGCTCTGAACGGTTGCCCTGCCGATGCCGGCAGGGCGATGTATTACGACAAACAAGAAGGTGACTTTCCGGCAAAGCTACAATAGCCGATTGGTTTCAGTGCACTAAAACTCCTGTTCTATAAAATTGAAACTTTAGTTTCAGTGCACTAAAACCAAAGTTTCAGCGCACTGAACCCCTTCCGAAACTACCTTACATACGAAAATGCTTCTGCATATCTTGTGCAGAACAGCAGCTCCCGATGCCCCATTCACCCTAAAAGCACACCTTCAGCCGGCAGTAGAGACTCGCATTTTCGGCTTCCAATCCCCTCCACAACGTCCCAGCAAGCATTCTGTAAAATTAGGTATAAATAATTTCGGAAAAGGCATAAATAGTTTACAAGTTTATTCCTAAATTTGCAGGAAAATACAAAGTGAAACATGAAAGAGAGTCTAAGAGTGATTATCAGCGGAGGAGGAACCGGCGGACACATTTTTCCGGCGGTATCCATAGCCAATGCCATCAGGCTACAGCACCCCGATGCCAAGATACTGTTTGTAGGTGCCGAAGGACGCATGGAAATGCAGCGTGTACCTGCAGCAGGATATGAAATCATCGGCCTGCCCGTGGCAGGATTCGACCGCAAACACCTGTTGCGCAATATCAGTGTGCTCATCAAACTGATGCGCAGCCAGCTGAAGGCACGCCGGATAGTAAAGGCATTCCAGCCCGATGTGGCGGTAGGCGTGGGAGGATACGCCAGCGGACCGACATTGAAAGTGGCTGGCATGATGGGCATCCCTACCCTGATTCAGGAACAGAACTCGTATGCCGGCGTCACCAACAAGCTGCTGGCAAAGCAGGCATCCAAGATATGTGTCGCCTACGAAGGAATGGAACGCTTTTTCGACAAGGAAAAAATTATACTGACAGGAAACCCCGTACGCCAAGGACTGCTCCAGCATAACATGAGCCGCGAAGATGCCGTACGCTCGTTCCAGCTCGACCCGGCAAAGAAAACCGTCCTGATTATCGGCGGAAGCCTGGGCGCACGCACCATCAACAACTGCGTGATGCAGGGACTGGACAAAATCAGACAATCGGGAGTACAGTTCATCTGGCAAACCGGAAAAATATACATCAGCGAAGCGCGTGCGGCGGTGTCCCGTGCCGGCGAACTGCCGATGCTGCACACCACCGACTTCATTGCAGACATGGCAGCAGCCTACCGTGCCGCCGACCTGGTCATCAGTCGGGCAGGAGCCGGCTCCATCTCCGAACTTTGCCTGCTGGGCAAACCGGTCATCCTGGTACCATCGCCCAACGTGGCAGAAGACCATCAGACCAAAAATGCACTGGCACTGGTGAACAAAGAAGCCGCCCTGTATGTAAAAGATGCAGAGGCAGGTGTGAAATTGCTGGATACCGCCATCGCAACGGTACAGCAACCTGACACCTTGAACAAACTGAGTACGAACATCGCCAAACTGGCTTTCAAGGATTCGGCAAACGTAATTGCCGGAGAAGTGTGGAAGCTGGCAGCAACATACAGAAAAGAACATGGACGTTAATACACTGAAAGCAGTATATTTTATCGGAGCCGGAGGTATCGGGATGAGTGCCCTGGTACGCTACTTCCTGTCGAAAGGCAAGACAGTGGGCGGTTACGACCGTACCCCGACCGAACTGACCCGGAAACTGGAAGAAGAAGGAGCCTCCATCCACTATGAAGACAACGTGGAAGGAATCTCCCAAGACTTTCTGGATGCACAGACTACACTGGTGGTATATACTCCAGCCATCCCTGCCGAGCACAAAGAACTGACATTTTTCCGCCAGCAGGGTTTCGAAGTACAAAAACGTGCACAAGTATTGGGTATGCTCACCCGTACCGAAAGAGGACTGTGTGTGGCAGGTACCCATGGTAAAACAACAACTTCAACCTTGGCTGCCTACCTGCTCGACCATTCACACGTGGGTTGTAATGCCTTTTTGGGAGGTATCTCGAAAAACTACGGCACCAACCTGCTGCTATCGGATACGAGCGATTTCGTCGTTATCGAGGCCGACGAGTTCGACCGTTCGTTCCACTGGCTCACTCCGTATGCCAGTGTAATTACCGCCACCGACTCCGACCACCTGGACATCTACGGCGACCATGCAGCCTATGTAGAAAGTTTCCGTAAATATACGTCCCTCATCCGTCCCGACGGTTATCTCATAGTGAAGAAAGGCATCGACCTGACTCCAGACGTACAGCCGGGAGTGACTGTCTATACCTATGCCACAAACGAAGGAGATTTCCATGCTACAAACATCCATACCGGCAACGGAGAAATCACATTCGACTATGTATCACCCTTGGGCAACATCAACGGGATCCGGCTGGGAGTCCCCGTCTATGTGAATATCGAAAACGGCATTGCAGCCATGGCACTGGCACAAATAGCCGGAGCTACTGCAGACGAGATAAGAGCCGCTATGCCCGGATTCAGAGGTGTAGACCGCCGGTTCGACTTCAAGCTGAAAAATGACCGGATAGTTTTTTTAAGCGACTATGCCCACCATCCGGCAGAAATACGTCAGAGTGTGTACTCCATGCGGATGCTGTACCCCGACCGGAAAATAACGGCAGTATTCCAACCCCATCTGTACACACGCACGCGAGACTTTTATAAAGATTTTGCCGACAGCCTGTCCTTGCTGGACGAAGTTATCCTGCTCGATATCTATCCGGCCCGCGAAGAACCGATAGCAGGAGTAAGCAGCCGGCTGATTTACGACCACTTGCGCCCTGGTATCGAAAAGAGCCTGTGCCATAAGGAAGACCTGCTGGATACCTTGCGAAACAAGAAACTGGACGTCCTCATCACACTGGGAGCCGGTGATATAGACAATTATGTTCCACAAATTTACGAAATACTGAAAGACCGATGATGAAACGAATTCTTATACTCTGCGTGCTGCTGGTGGTCTCCGCTTACTTGGCTGTAGCGGTCACCTTGTTTAATGCCAAACCCGCCGGACAGGTTTGCAGAGGCATAGAATTGACCATAAAAGACAGCATCGACTACGATTTCATCACACTGAAGGACGTCAATGCCCTCCTGAAACGGAAAGGCCTGTCGCCTGCCGACAAGCCCTTGGACAAAATCAACATACGCCAGCTGGAAGAAGCCTTATCACACCAGCCATTCATTGCCGAAGCAGAGTGTTACCTGACTTCAAGTGGAAAGGTTGCCATCGACATCTATCAGCGCATCCCCCTGCTGCGTGTGATGAGCAACAACGGCGACACATATTACCTGGACCATGCCGGACAAATCCTGCCGGTATCGGGCAAGCCAGTGCATGTAGCTGTGGCAACCGGATTCATCGACCGCAAATTTGCGCAAGACCAATTGTACCAGTTGGGCAAATACTTACAGACGGACGCATTCTGGAATGCACAGATTGAACAAATCAATGTCACTCCCCGGCAAGAACTGGAACTGGTGCCCCGCGTAGGCAACCAGATACTCTTTTTGGGAAAAGCCGAGGATTATCAAGAAAAATTCCGTAAATTGCAGACGTTCTATACAGAAGCGCTTAGCCAAGTAGGATGGAACAAATACGAACGGATAAGTGTAGAGTTTAATAACCAGATTATTTGTACAAAAAAAGAGAAGTAAGATATGGCAGTAACAGATTTTATAGCAGCGATTGAACTGGGATCAAGCAAAATCACCGGCGTTGCAGGCAAGAAGAATGCCGACGGAAGCATTCACATCCTCGCATACGCCAGCGAACACTCTTCTGATTGCATCCGGAAAGGCATTATCTACAACCTGGACAAGACCACACAATGTCTTGCCTCTGTCATCGGCAAGCTGGAAGAACAGTTGCAAGCCTCCATCAAGAAAGTCTATGTAGGCATTGGTGGACAGTCGCTCCGGAGCATCCGCAATACCGAGACCAAACAACTGGATACCGAAGTGAAAATCTCGCAGGCGCTGATAGACGAGCTGATGAAGAACAACCGCGAAATGGCCCTGATGGACCAGGAAATGCTGGCTGTCGAACCTCAAGAATATAAAGTGGGCAACCAACTCACTACCGAACCCGTAGGTATCCCGACGGAACATATCGAAGCACACTATGTGAACATCATCGGGCGTAACACCTTACGAAGCAACATCCGCCAGTGTGTCCGCCAGGCGGGATATGAAGTGGCGGACTACCTGCTTTCACCCATTGTAACTGCCAACATCGTGCTGACAGCAAGTGAAAAACGTTCGGGATGCGCTTTGGTCGACCTTGGTGCCGACACAACCACCGTATCTGTATACAAGAACAACATTTTGCGTCACCTTGCCGTAATCCCGCTGGGAAGCAACAACATAACCAAAGACATCGCCAGTCTGCAAATCGAAGAAGAAGACGCCGAACAACTGAAACTGCGTTACGCCAGTGCCTATACCGAACCGTCGGAAGAAGAAGATATCAACCAGGAATATGCCATCGACGGCCGATGCTCCATCCGTGCCCGCAAACTGGAAGACATCGTGGAAGCCCGTACCCTCGAAATACTGGAAAACGTATGGAATCAAATCAAACTATCGGGTTATAGCAACGAACTGCACGCAGGCATTATCCTGACGGGAGGAGCCTCGCAACTGCCTAACCTGAACAAAGCATTCATAACAGTCACCAAGATAGACAAGATACGCATCGCACAAACCGGAAACATCGAACTGACGGACGACCATCAGGACATCACGCCTAACGGTTCACAAAACACCCTCATCGGACTGCTGGCTGCAGGCAAAGACAACTGCTGCAAGATAGACCCGCACAAAAGCCAGCTGAGCTGGATTCAGCAGCAAGAAGAAGACGACGAGGCCCAAAAGAAAGTCGAAGAAGAGCGCAAACGTAAAGAAGAGGAAGAACGCAGAAAGAAAGAGGAAGAAGAACGCAAAAAGCAACTGGAAGCAGAACGCATCCGTCAGGAACAGGAACGTGCCCAAAAACGTTTACGCGAATGTGAAGCATTGATAAGCGAAGCCAAACGACTGGCAGAACGCAAGAAATACAAAGACGCCCTTAGTAAACTGGAAGAGGCGAAAAGCTTAAAAGTGGCTGATAAAGAAGCAGAACTGGATGACTTGTATCAGACCATAAACAAGCAGAAATCGGAAAATACGCCGTTCAAGAAACTGTTTAATTTCTTGAAAACCGAAGCGGACGAAATGATGAAAGGAGAAAACTGACAAACGTAAGAACTTAAAAACCCAAAGATATGTCTGACGAAACGATTATGCCGTTCGACTTTTCGAACGGTGGTACACCCAGCATCATCAAGGTGATTGGTGTAGGAGGTGGTGGCGGAAACGCAGTCAACCACATGTATAGAGAAGGAATCCATGACGTTACGTTCGTGGTATGCAATACAGACAATCAGGCACTCAACGAGTCACCTGTCCCCATCAAGCTGCAATTGGGCAGAGAAGGCTTGGGAGCCGGAAACCGTCCCGAACGTGCCAAAGCCGCAGCCGAAGAAAGCATGAAAGACATCGAAAGCATGCTGAACGACGGTTGTAAAATGGCTTTCATCACTGCCGGAATGGGCGGTGGTACAGGTACCGGAGCCGCCCCCATCATTGCCAAGACCGCCAAAGACATGGGCATCCTGACAGTGGGCATTGTCACCATTCCTTTCCTGTTCGAAGGTAACAAGAAAATCGACCAGGCACTGGATGGTGTGGAAGAAATGAGCAAACACGTTGATGCCCTGCTGGTCATCAACAACGAACGTCTGCGCGACGTGTATTCCGACCTCAGCGTGATGAATGCCTTTGCCAAAGCCGATGATACCCTCTCGGTAGCAGCCAAGAGTATAGCCGAAATCATCACCATCCGAGGCAAAATCAACCTGGACTTCAACGACGTAAAGACGGTATTGAAAGACGGCGGTGTTGCCTTGATGAGTACCGGTTACGGCTCAGGCGAAGGACGTGTTACCCAAGCCATCAACGATGCGCTGCATTCGCCGTTGCTGAACAACAACGATATCTTCAATTCTAAGAAAGTATTGTTCAACATCTCGTACAGCACAAACAGCGACCTGATGATGGAAGAGATGAACGAAGTGCACGAGTTCATGAGCCGATTTGGCGATGATGTAGAAACCAAATGGGGACTTTACATCGACGACAGCCTGGAAAGCAAAGTTAAATTCACCATCCTTGCCACAGGATTCGGCATCAAGGACATCCCGGGTATGGACGATGCACTGAACAAGAAACGTACTGCTGAAGAACAGAAAAGACACGAAGAAGAAGAACGCATCCGGCAGATAAAAGAAAAACGCCGGGACGATTACTATACCAATGAACGCCGGAACGACAGAAAGAAGGGCAACTACAAGTATTACATCTTCACACAAGACGATTTGGACAATGATGATGTAATCAGCATCGTAGACACCACTCCGACGTACAAACGTTCGAAAACCGTTCTCGATAACATCCGCCAGCGCGCCACCGACAGTGAAAGTCTGGTACAGAAACCGCAGCTGAACGAAAACGGCTCAACGATGATTACCTTTAGTTAGGTACTAGGTTTTGGGTACCAGGTATCAGGTACTGGCTGACATAGGTTCTAAAATGTATCTAATACCTAGTACCTGACACCTAGTTCCTAGTACCTAAAAAACAACCAATTAAAAACATCATACACTATGGATTTATTCGAACAAATCAGCAATGATATCAAAGAAGCCATGAAGGCAAAAGACAAGGTGAGACTGGAAACCTTGCGCAACGTAAAGAAAGTATTCCTCGAAGCAAAAACCGCTCCGGGAGCCAACGACACACTGAGCGATGAAACGGCACTGAAACTGATGCAGAAGTTGGTAAAACAGGGCAAAGATTCGGCTGCAAGTTATACAGAAGCTGGCCGTCCCGAACTGGCTGAGGAAGAGATGGCACAAGTACGTGTTATCGAAGCCTATCTCCCCAAACAGCTTTCGGCAGAAGAACTGGAAGCCAGACTGAAAGACATCATTGCCCGTACAGGTGCCACCAGCGGTAAGGATATGGGCAAAGTAATGGGAGTAGCCACCAAAGAGCTTGCCGGACTTGCTGAAGGCCGTGCCATATCGGCAAAAGTAAAAGAACTTTTAAACTAACTCCTTAAACAGGCTCTGAGAGGGTGTATCAAAATAGAAATCGGCTTTCATTTTGATACACCCTCAACTATTTTTATTCCTCATTTGCCTCCTTATATTCAGTAGGAGAGATTCCATACATTTTCTTAAATGCACTCGAAAAATGAGTCTGGCTGCTGAAGCCCACCGTATAAGCCACCTGGGTTACCGTAATGTCTTTCTTCTTCAACAACTCCGCTGCCTGAATCAAACGGATATTGCGGATGAAATCACTGGGAGTCAACCCCGTCATTCCCTTAATACGTCGATGCAAATGTGTACGGCTCATTCCCACTTCCTGCGTCAGCATCTCCACACTGAGCATCGGATTATTCAAGTTTTTATTGATTACCTTCATAATGCGTTCCATCAACACTTCATCGTTACTCTGCAAGACGATTGGCATTCTTTTCCCCTCCTGGGTCGAACTGCCCGAATATTTACCTTTCAAACGGATACGGTTGGCTATCAGATTACCAATGAGGGTATATAATTCTTCCACACTGAAAGGTTTGCCCAAATAAGCATCCGCTCCTTGTTCCAATCCTTCTATCCGATTGGCAAATTCGGTTTTCGATGTAAGCAGAATCACGGGAATATGATTGGCAAATACTGCATCCGCGTGAAGATTATTAATCTTACAGCATGAAGATTATTAATTAGGGTGTCCAGTTTAATGTTCCCAATTTAGCCCACATTTTTGAGCTGTTTGGTGCGTACTGTAACCC
>NZ_JACSPP010000054.1 GCF_014837065.1 Phocaeicola intestinalis | reverse complement strand
TTCTTTCATTTACAAATTTAATAATTCTCTTGGCTTTATGCTATTTTGCTAGCACATTACAAACATAGGAACTAAAACCTGAGATTCGGTTACTCAAACGACAAATAAGGTATCAATCGCTTCAAATCTTCTTCGCTAAACTCTTCAAAAAGGGATAATTGTGCTATATCTTTCAAATTCCCACGTTTACGGCGATATTCGATGATGGCTTTTGCCTTGTAAAAATCCATATAGGGATGCGAGCGCAGACGGTCAAGGCTGGAATGGTTAACTCTTAACTTCCGGAAAGGAGGAGTTGTTATCCGGAACCAACGGTTCACCAAAGTATCAATGTAAGGAATTTCCTGTAACTGACTCACGGCGTGAAAGCCTCCAAGACGGTTGCGGTAAGCTACAATCATCCGTGCCAGTCCACTACCGATACCTGGTATATGTTTCAACATAACCGTATCGGCCATATTCAAATCAATTACTGTACCTTCAACATATTTAACCGTTACCGGATAAAGCGTAGTACTATCGCGAAACACTGTTGCTGACCGGCTCATAGCCGTGTCTTGTCTGCGCAACCGATTATGTATTCCGATACGAACGTAAGGATGCAGCGCTTCGTATTGTTCCGATGTCAAGCCATATATTCGTCTAAAAGCTTCGGGAGTGCGGAATATACCACCTTTCGCACGGTATTTTAGGATATTGCTTATGACGAAATCAGATAGTCCCAAATCACTAAGAGTTGTCGAATCCGCAGTATTAGGGTCAAAAGGAAATAAAACTGTTACCGTAGGGCTAGAATGCATAGGCGATGAACGTCGGTGCAAGCGTTCTTTCTTACGGACGTTTGCCAGAAAAGAGTCTACAGATTCATTATCTGTAGCCGAAGGCAATAATGCTTTACCTTGTTTTTCTTTCAACCATAAATTGCCGCCCACAAGAAGTATCAGTACCGCCAACAACATCACAATGGCACGCCGGTCGGCTTTGCTGAAGTAAAAAAAATGTTTCCACATTACGAATAAGACCTATAGCCAACCCAGTTCGTTGACAAAAACCAACAAAATGCCGATAGGAGTAAGATAGCGCAGCAGGAAGATAAGCAGCGGATAATAAGGAGCACGCAATGTCCCCCAATTAGTCACTTCCTCACGTACCTTCTTCTGATCCAATTTCCACGACACAAAGATAGCGACAAACATGCCTGCTACAGGTAACATAATTTTTGCCGTAAGAAAATCCAGTGCATCAAACAGGTTCATACCAGCTATCCGCACATCATTCCAATCACCCAATGCCAGCGATGAAACCACACCGATAATCAAACTACCTGTTGTTACCAGCCACGCTGCGCGGCTGCGCGTAAATCCGAATTTCTCGTGCAGGAAAGCAGTGGGAACTTCATGAAGTGAAATGGTAGAGGTAAGTGCTGCCAGTGCCAAAAGAATGTAAAACAGTATCGCACTGATACAAGCAAATAATGGAACTGCTCCAAAAGCTTGTTGAAATACATTAGGCAGGGTAATGAAAATAAGTGAAGGACCAGCATCGGGTTGGATTCCTACTGAAAAAGCAGCCGGAAAGATAATGAATCCCGATAATATGGAAATGCACGTACCAATGACACATACACTCATAGCTGTATATCCTAGCCGGGTGTCACGATTGAAATAAGAAGCATACGTCGAAAGGCATCCCATACCGAGGCTGAGCGAAAAAAAGGCCTGTCCCATAGCTCCTAAAACTGCATCGGAAGTAATTTTACTGAAATCGGGCTTAAGCAGGAATTCCAATCCCTTTACTGCACCCGGTAACATCACAGCACACACCGCAAGCAGCACAATCAAAATGAACAGCATCGGCATCATAATTTTCGAAGCACGCTCAATACCAGCCTGTACGCCCTTAACCACAATAATATGAGTCAACGCCACAAACACTACCAGCCAGATCAGCGGACGCCAAGGATTCTGAGAAAATTCATTGAACATTGCTACAAAGTCGTCTGCGGACTTGCCAAGCAGATTACCCGTTGCAGACTGGAATATATATTCCAGCGTCCAACCAGATACTACCGAATAATAGCCTAAGATAAGGAATCCAGTCAATACTCCCATATATCCTACATACTTCCATGCGGTTCCGGGAGCAAGTTTCTTGAATGCTTCACCCGTACTTGCCTTGGCACGCCGTCCGATAGTAAATTCAGCGATCATGATGGGTAATCCAAAAAGAAACACACACCCCAAATAAATAAGTATGAAGGCAGCACCTCCATGGTTCCCTGTCTCGTAAGGAAAACGCCACACATTTCCTAAACCTACCGCCGAACCTGCCGCAGCCAAGATGGCACCCAACTTGCTTGCGAAACCGACACGCTCACTATTTTGCATACATTCTGTCCTTTCTGTTTACATTTTAAAGTTCAAGTTCGGCAAATGTACGAAAAAGTTTGTATTTTCGCGGAAAATATGAATAAATTATATGATGAAACACTATCCGCTATCTATCTTCATTATAATTGCGATCTGCTACCTGTCTTTTTTCACTCCACCGAAAACCGAGATGGATGAAATCACCAATTTCGACAAATTGGTGCATCTCTGCATGTATGGAGGGCTGACTGTTATCATTTGGTTCGAATACCTGCGCCGGCACTCCCGTATCCATTGGCATCAGCTGATACTGGTCGGTATCTGTTTTCCAATACTGATGAGCGGCATTGTCGAAATTCTACAAGCGACTTGCACCTCCGACCGCAGTGGCGACTGGCTTGATTTTGCAGCAAACTGTACCGGTGTGTTGTTCGGTTGTCTGTTCAGCTGGTATGTCACACGACGGATAATTCAGAAAAATATGAATAAACCGGTTTGACAAATATATAATCAACAACAGAACTTTATTATGGATATATTGCTGATTATCATTGGTGTCATCTGTCTGATAACAGGCTTTTTAGGTTGTGTGTTACCAATACTTCCCGGTCCACCACTGGCATATATCGGCATGCTATGCTTTCATTTTACTGCCCGTATGCAATTCACTCCTACCCAATTGATTGTATGGGCTGTACTGGTGCTTATCGTGCAATTGCTCGACTATATTATACCTATGTTGGGAAGCAAGTATGCAGGCGGGACCAAATGGGGAAACTGGGGATGTATCGTGGGAACAGTGATAGGCTTGTTTTTTCCTCCTTGGGGCATCCTTGCCGGACCTTTTGTAGGGGCTGTTGCCGGTGAATTGCTCGGCGACAAAGACCTGAAGCACGCTTTGAAATCGGGCTTAGGGTCTTTGGCAGGTTTTCTGTTCGGCACCGCAGTCAAGCTGGTACTTTGTGGATATTTCATCTGGCAATTCATTGCGGCATTCTGAGGTGTTATCGGAAATCTTTCAGTTCTTCCTGCAATCGTTGACGGGTAGAATGAATGCGGCTCTTTATTGTTCCTAGTGGCAAATCCATTTTATCAGCTATCTCTCGGTATTTGAATCCCGATACATACATCAGGAACGGAATACGGTATTCTTGAGGTAAGGCATTAACGATACTGTTCATTTCCTTCAAGTCGTATCCGTTATCTACCGTTACAGGCTCATCACTTTCGTTTTTATTTAGGTAAAACAGATTATCAGTCTGGTCAACATAAGTCTGGTCACGTTGTGTCTTACGGTAATTATTGATAAAAATATTACGCATGATGGTATAAACCCATCCCTTGAAATTAGTTTCATCGGTATACTTGTCTTCATTATCCAATACCTTTAGCGAGGTTTCCTGCAGCAGGTCATTGGCATCTTCACGGTCTGCTGTAAGCTTATAGGCGAAGTGACGTAATTCGGTTTGTACGCTCAGTAGATTCTGAGCAAAATTAGCTGTTCTCATTTACTTGTTGTTTATTCGGGTTAATATATGTCTGTCTCTATCGACACTGCAATATTAGCCCGAAAAACAACCCGGGACCTCCTAAAATCCGGTATTCCACCGGTTAAAATCTATCAACGGATAGTTTTTACCCCCTTTTCTATCAGTTCACAGGAGGTATCATCTGTTTTTTCTCCTCCATCTTTCCAAGTAGTATAAGGCTGCTTCATCAGAAAAGAATTGTAATATCGGGTCTGACCAGTCACTTCCTTACCGATAAAGGCTGGCAGTTCCACCGATTCGGTTTCCGAACAAAGTTCTACTTCAGCAATTACCAGCCCTTCATTTTCTCCGTGAAACTCGTCTACTTCGAACACATGTCCGGCATAATCGGCTAGATAACGGTATTTCTCGATGCGTCCCGGCTCACACAATTTCATCAATTCTTCGGCATCAGCCAAGGGGATTTCTTGTTCCCACTCATATCGGCTGGTACCTGCGGCGTTAGAAGGTCCTTTGATAGTAAGGTAACCTTTATTGTCGCGGATGCGGACTCTTACCGTCTTGCCTCGCGCACTACATATATAGCCTTGTTCGATACGGCTTTTTGCACGAGCCAAGCGGCGGTAAGAATCGTCAGTCACCAAAAATTTGCGTTCTATTTCTTGCGACATGGCTGAAGAAGTTTACATGACCGAAAAAGCGACAATCATCAGAATAGCCAGCAGCACCAGTACGATACACATATACTTGATAAGGCGATTGGCTTTTTCTTCTTCCCGGTTGCCATGTACCGGTTTTTTGTTACGTTTTGTTCCCATAGTGTTTTATGTTTTAGATTGGTTATGATTTTAATAAACCGGCAAGGTTCAGGTTTTTATGAAAACCTTGCCGACTTGTTAATTGATTCATGCCTCGCTGTCCGAGAATTCCATCAGATAGGCTTTGATAAAACCGTCTATTTTCCCATCCATTACCCCGTTGACATCCGAAGTCTGGTAATTGGTGCGATGGTCTTTCACACGACGGTCGTCGAATACATAGCTGCGTATCTGTGAGCCCCATTCAATCTTCTTCTTTCCAGCTTCTACCTTTGCCTGTTCTTCCATACGGTGTTGCAACTCTTTATCATACAAGATAGAACGCAACTGACGCATGGCGTTCTCCTTGTTTTTAGGCTGGTCGCGCGTTTCGGTGTTTTCAATCAGGATTTCTTCTTCCTCACCCGTATACGGATCTTTGTATTGGTAACGCAAGCGTACCCCCGATTCTACCTTGTTGACGTTCTGGCCACCGGCACCGCCACTCCGGAACGTATCCCAGGATAAACGGGCGGGTTCTACAGTCACTTCAATCGAATCATCTACCAATGGAGTGACAAATACAGAAGCAAAAGAAGTCATTCGCTTGCCTTGTGCATTGTAAGGCGAAACACGTACCAGACGATGTACTCCGTTTTCTCCTTTCAGGTAACCGTATGCATACGCCCCTTCAATATTCATTGTAACCGTCTTGATACCAGCCTCATCACCTTCCTGCAAGTTAGCGACCGACAACTTATAACCATGACTTTCTGTCCAGCGCATATACATACGCATTAACATGGATGCCCAATCTTGGCTTTCTGTACCTCCGGCACCCGAGTTAATTTTCAGTACACAGTCCATCTGGTCTGCTTCAGAACGGAGCATATTTTTCAGTTCCAATTCTTCCACCGCCTTAACCGCCTTGGCATAAGCCTCATCTACTTCGGCTTCTGTCACCAGTTCATCTTTATAAAAATCAAAAGCCAGTTCCAGTTCATCTGCCAAAGTTTTTACTTCATTATATCCGTCAATCCATGCCTGCAAAGCCTTTACTTTCTTCATCTGAGCCTCTGCCTTTTTCGCATCGTCCCAAAATCCAGGCACTTGTGTGCGAAGTTGTTCTTCCTCTACCTGCATTTTCTTGTTATCAATATCCAGATAACGGTTCAGTGCTTCTGTACGTTCTTTTATGTCTTTTAGTTGGTCTGTTGTTATCATATGTTTACTACTCCTTATTCAACTTGCAAAATTAGCCATTTTTACGTTAGTGTAAAAATTAGGAAACAAGAAAATCACTCTTCATACATTTTGTTGATTTCATTCGCATAATTTTTCATCAATACCGGACGTTTGATTTTCAGGGTATTGGTCAATTCACCTTTTTCCAAACTGAATGGTTCGGGCAATAAGGTGAACTTCTTGATTTGTTCGTAATGGGCAAATTCCTGCTGTAACGTATCGATATGCATCTGGAACAAGGCAATGATTTCGGGTTTCTTCAACAGGTCCGCACGGTCGGCATAAGCAATGTGATGGTCTTGGGCATACTTTTCCACCTGTTTGTATTCGGGCACAATCAGTGCAGAGACGAACTTGCGTTGGTCTGCTATGATAGACACCTGATCAATGTACCGGTCTACCACCAGTTTGGTTTCTATCGCCTGAGGGGCGATATATTTACCGTTTGATGTCTTGAACAAGTCCTTTATCCGATCGGTAAGGTATAAGAAACCATCTTTCATATAACCGGCATCCCCCGTATGAAACCACCCGTCTTCGCTGATTACCTTGCGAGTCAGGGCTTCTTTCTTGTAATATCCCTTTGTCACGGTCTCGCCTCGAAGCAAGATCTCACCATCCTCGCCGAACTTCAGCTCAAGTCCGGGAATAAGCCGTCCCACGGAACCCGTGCGGAAGTCGTCCATCCATCCCAACGAAACAGTGGCCGTAGTTTCAGTCAACCCGTATCCTACTACCATGTTGACGCCTACTGAATGGACGAATTCTTCTATTTGCTTTGACACCGCTGCTCCGGCAGTGGGAAAGAAATTGCCCCGTTCGATACCGATGGTCTTTTTCAGTACACTGTAAATCGTCTTTTCGTAAAACTTGTATTTCAGATGTAACATCGGAGGAGGTGTCTTACCGTTCATCAGATAATCGATGTTGTGTTCGCGTCCTGTCTTAAGCGCATCCAGCATCAGGCTTTTCTTTAGCCCCGAAGCTTCGTTTATCTTTTCATGGACACCTGCATATACTTTTTCCCAAAAACGTGGCACACTGCACATTGCCGTAGGACGAATTTCCTTAATAGTCATCTGTATATCTTGCGGATAAAGGTTGATGCAGAGCAGGCAACCCTTTGTCAGGCAGTAATACGACCACGCACGTTCGAACACGTGCGTAAAAGGTAGAAAATTCATCACCACATCCTGGTCGGTCAAGGTAAGCAATACCTTGTTATGCGCTTGGAAAGCTGCCTCATAACATGAATGATGCAACATCACTCCCTTCGATTCGCCCGTAGTACCTGAAGTGTAAAGAATGTTAGCAAGGTCAGTCGACACTGCAGCCCCCGTGCGCCGGTCTACTTCTGCCTGCAGTTCGTTTGCCTCACCCAACTGGAGGAAATCGTCATAATAAATAGAATGAGTATCTTCTGCTGCCCGCATTACATCGGGACTGAAAATGATGATTCGCTTCAGAGTCTTGCAAAGCTGCTGCACCCGATAGGCCACATCATATTGATATTGTTCGCCCACAAACAAATAGCGGATGGAGGCATCTTCTACGATATAATGCACTTGCGATTCCGAGCTGGTGGCATACAGCGGAATAGTAACTATGCGGCTTTTGAATGCCCCGAAATCGGTATAGAGACATTCAGGCATGTTCTGAGAGAACACACCTACATTTTCCTGTACCTCAACACCTAAAGCCACCAAGGCACGAGCCACTTTCTTTACCTTTCCGGCAAACTGATTCCACGAAACCGGAATCCATACACCTTGTTTGTAGTCACGGTATTTCAGAGCTGCACGTACGCCGTATTTCCCGGCCTGCCGTTCAATCAGTGTAGACAAATAAGATTCACTCATTTAAATTTTATTTATTTTGTAATCGCTACCTGCAAAGATAGGGTTTAATTTGAATAAATGAAGTATCTTTGCTGGCAAAACAAAAGAATCTTATGTTATCGGATACTAATTATTACACTTCGGAAGCACTTACGCTACTGAATTCCCTCATCGGAATCCCTTCCATAAGTCGGGAAGAAGAAGCGGCTGCCGATTTCCTGCAAAATTACATCGAGGAAAGCGGCATCATGACCGGACGCTCGGGAAACAATATCTGGTGTATCAGCCCGATGTTCGACGTTAACCGTCCCACCATCCTGCTAAACTCACATATTGATACAGTCAGACCTGTAAACGGCTGGCGAAAACAACCTTTCACTGCAAAACTGGAAAACGGGAAGCTGTATGGGTTGGGAAGCAACGATGCCGGTGCCAGCGTGGTTTCACTCTTTCAGGCATATCGTTACCTGACTACCACCACTCAAAGCTATAACCTGATATTCCTTGCCTCATGCGAAGAAGAAGTGTCGGGTAAAGGAGGTATTGAAAGTGTACTACCGCAACTGCCTCCCATTGCACTGGGGATAGTGGGCGAACCTACCGACATGCAACCTGCTGTAGCAGAAAAGGGCCTGATGGTACTCGATGTTACGGCTCATGGTAAAGCCGGACATGCTGCACGCGAAGAAGGTGAAAATGCAATTTATAAGGTATTGGAGGACATCGAATGGTTCAGAGATTACCGTTTTTCCAAAGTATCTCCATTATTGGGACCAGTAAAAATGAGTGTCACTCAAATCAATGCTGGTACACAGCACAATGTCATTCCCGACCTATGTTCTTTCGTAGTGGATATCCGGAGTAACGAATGCTATTCGAACGAAGAATTGTTTAACGAAATCACCACTCATATCCATTGCGAAGCAAAAGCACGTTCGTTCCGTCTCAACTCTTCGCACATTGATACTGAACATCCGTTCGTGAAGCGTGCCGTCGAACTGGGAAAGATACCATTCGGTTCGCCTACGCTTTCCGACCAGGCATTGATGCACTTTCCTTCCGTCAAGATAGGACCGGGCAAATCGTCACGTTCGCACACGGCAGACGAGTATGTAATGGTCAGTGAGATAGAAGAAGCCATTCATACCTATATCGCCATATTAGACGGATTGAAGATTTAAGTGATAAGTGATACTCCATTAAACTCAATAAAAAATGCATATAATGAAACCAAACATCTTCCTTTGTGGCTTCTTCCTGTTGTTGTCGGTCTGCCTCGCTGCATGTGGGAGCAGTAAGAATAAAAATACCTCGGAAAAAGAGACAAACCAGGAAAATAACGTGCAAGTACCTGAATTTAATGCCGACAGTGCTTACCTGTACATTCAGAAACAAGTGGCATTCGGTCCACGTGTGCCGAATACTGAAGCCCACCGCAAGTGTGGCGGATACCTTTCACAACAACTGCGCGACTTCGGAGCTACGGTGTATAACCAGTTTGGCGATGTCATTTCATACGATGGAAAAGTACTGAAGATGCACAATGTCATCGGTTCGTACAACCTTGACACCAAGAAGCGCGTCCTGCTGTGCGCCCACTGGGACAGCCGTCCTTATGCCGATGCCGGTCAGGAAGCACATTACCATACTCCCATCGATGGTGCCAACGATGGTGCCAGTGGTGTAGGTGTACTGCTGGAAATCGCCCGTCACTTACAACAACAGGCTCCAGCTATCGGCATCGACATCGTGTTCTTTGATGCGGAAGACTATGGTATCCCTGAATTTTATGAGGGCGATTACAAGCAAGACACATGGTGCCTGGGTTCTCAATATTGGGGACGTGTACCACATGTACCTGATTACAAGGCACGTTTCGGCATCCTTCTGGATATGGTGGGAGGCAAAGGAGCAACTTTCTATTACGAACAATATTCCAGTCAAACGGCAAATTCACCAATGAAGAAAATTTGGGATACAGCACACCGACTGGGGCATAAACAGTTCTTCATCAAAGAAAACGGCGGCAACGTGACAGACGACCACATATACGTGAACCGGCTCCGCCAGATCCCGTGTGTGGATATCATCGGTTATGACCCACACAGCGAAACAGGCTTCCACCCTACCTGGCACACAGTGGCAGACAACATGGACTGCATTGATAAGGCAACCTTGCAGGCTGTGGGAGAAACCGTAATGAATGTAATTTATAATGAAAAATAAAAAATAACTCGATATGAAAACAATCAACGAACTACAAGACGAGGTTATCGACGAGTTCAGCAACTTCGATGACTGGATGGACAAATATCAGTTGCTTATCGATCTGGGCAGCGAACAGCCCCCCCTTGACGAACAATATAAAACCGAACAAAACCTGATAGATGGTTGCCAAAGCCGCGTGTGGTTACAGGCAGACTTTATAGACGGGAAAATCATATTTCAGGCAGAAAGCGATGCTTTGATAGTGAAAGGCATTATCGCCTTGCTGATAAAGGTGGTTTCGGGGCATACACCGGATGAAATTCTGGATGCTGACCTTTATTTCATTGACCGGATTGGACTGAAAGAACACCTTTCGCCAACCCGCAGTAACGGGCTGCTTGCCATGGTAAAGCAAATGCGCATGTATGCTTTGGCTTTCAAGGCAAAACGAAGTTGAAAGAAAATAAAAATACGACTGTCCGTATGTAAATACAATTTGTTTGCGCAAATGAACACAGATATTTAGGATCTGTTTTGAATTTATCGTGCACACACGAAACGAACACATCAAGCCAAGAAAAACTTTTTGTAGGAAATTCAAAACAGTTGCTTATGCCTGTTCATACGGGCGGTCATATTTTTGAACACTTTATTAATACCCGTTCCTCATCCTTTAATGTAGTGGCAAACAGATATATTTCGCCACCCTCTTTCAATTTTAGTTTCTTCCGCAACTCTGTTACCGAAGCGGGGAAATTGCGCACTGTCAGATTTGCTTTCTCTACTCCCCCCAACAAGGTTTTCAACTCTTTTTTCCCGAACCCAGAAACGGCTTCTACTTGAAACTGACGGCCTGGGAAATCCACTTGATGGTCGGAGGTATACAGATGGCTGTTGGGATGCAGTTTTTTCACACCGTAACGCAAAGCCAACAATCGGTAAGCACCTGCTTTCAGCAAAGTCACTCCTGGTTCATACAGATAAGTTTCCACCTTGTCAGCATACTCACACATCGCATTTCTCTCTTCGGAAAGCGTAAATACAAAAGGTGGTATCAACAAGTTATCAACAATCTGTTTACAATATATACACACCTCAGAACCAATACAATCCGATTTTTCAACAGACTTTTCTAACAGAATTATTAACTCTTTACACTCGTTATGAACAGCCACAATGTGAATTTGCGTTATGTGTTTCAACACCTGAAGAGCTTTAGCTATATCCAGCATAGGTGATAACTTAATCATTACCTTCCGCCCTTTTTCCACCAATACCGGTTCGAGTATCCCTATATCGGGTTCACAATCAGATATTGCTACAGTCTTGCTTCCATAACTGTCTCTTCGGGCAGGATCCAGAAACAGACAGTCTACAGGTGTCATTTGCGACAAATAAGATACACCATCCGCACAATGAACATGAATATGTCGCAGTCCTAATGCTGCAAAGTTATGAACAGCTAACTCACACAATGAATTCTGACGTTCTACATAATCCACCTTCCGGAATCTTTGAGAAATAAACGAACAATCTACGCCTAACCCTCCCGTCAGGTCGGCAAATGTTTCTCCATTTATAAGCGATGCTTTATAGCGTGCCGTTAGTTCAGAAGAGCATTGTTCCATCGATAAATGGGAAGGATAACGCACTGATTCCACCTTTGCCCAAGAAGGAATTTTCCTTTCGGCAACCTGTCGGCCAGCAATCTGGACAGCAGCTTCAAGCATATCCACCTCGGGATATTTCTTCGCTTGAAGCGCCAAAGCACGCACATCATCTCCCCAATGTGCATGAATAAAAGCAAGTGTTTCGGAGGATAATCTTTTCATATGTACAAACTATCTGCTACAAAGATATATTTTTCTTTGTTTACCTATATTCAACAAAGGCAAAAAATAAGGGTGTGCATTTCGGCACACCCGTTAAAAAATGAATGCCACATAGCTGCCTTGCTTGTAAGATTATTAATCTTCACGCTGTAAGATTAATAATCTTACAAGCGATGCAGCCATATTGCGAAAAGACCCAAGCTTACTTGTCAGCGTGACACTGTCAACAGGAATGACACCGGAAGTATGTATTCCATGAAAATGTACAATTGCATACCGTTCAAAGTATAAGTACATGTTTTTACTACACTTGTACAAGTAAACTGCTGATATTCATATCAAACTCATCAATACTCGTCCTCGTTGAAGAAGAAATCTTCTTTGCTAGGATAATCGGGCCAAATGTCTTCGATACTTTCGTAGATTTCGCCTTCATCTTCCATTTCCTGTAAATTTTCAATCACTTCCATAGGAGCACCCGAACGCATTGCGTAATCAATCAGCTCATCTTTTGTAGCAGGCCATGGTGCATCTTCCAATTTTGAGGCCAATTCCAATGTCCAATACATAGTATTTCAGTTTATAAAGTTTTACATTCACATTATCGGGGCACAAAAGTATAACAATTTATGTCATTTGCAACTCTTATCCCAATAAATTTCATCATGGTGTGTTAATTGATTTAACTTTCGTGATAGAACAAACAAATAATCCGATAAACGATTGACAAACTGTTTCACATTTCTGGCTATCTCAAAACCTGTTTCTGCTTCTTCCAGTGCCCAAATACAACGTTCTGCACGACGACATACCGTACGGCATACATGACAGGTAGAAGCTGCATACGAACCGCCAGGCAAGATAAACCCACGAAGCGGAGGCAGAGAAGCATCTAAGGTATCAATGGCTTCTTCCAGCCGGGTAATGTTTTCATCCGTAATCTGAGATACAGGCGACAAATCAGTCTTCGAAGTCTCTGTCGCCAAATAAGCTCCCAAAACGAAAAGTTTATGTTGCACGAATTGCAACAAAGATTTGTCTGTACCTTCTTCCATCTGCGAGACCAGACACCCTATCTGCGCATTGAGCTCATCAACAGTGCCGTATGCTTCAAGTCGAATATGCGTTTTCGGAACTCGCACACCTCCTATCAACGAAGTCGTTCCATCATCGCCTGTACGCGTATAGACCATACTTTTCTTCATAGCATCTCTGTTGTATTAAGTTAAAGAAAATTGACGATACGATGCTCTTTCACCCGTTTCTTATCAAAGAAAACCAAACCGATGTCATACAAATCGAATGTGACTCCCGTACGGGTATCTGCAATCGTCTGCTTCCACCATCGTTTTTTCTCACGAGTAGCATACGGTGCGCCTACAATGATGCACGTACGGTCGGTAACCATAGGCAGCAACCGCTCAAATGCTTCTTTATAATAAGGTGTATGCCCGATGTGTATCAGGTCAGCAAACGGTCTGCCTGTCAATGCCTCGTCAAGCAAGCGGAGTACATTTCCTGTCCGGTAATCCACTAACGGATACGCAGAAAGGACATGTTTTATTCTTGCCTTGTCTTGTCTTTCCTCATCAATCGTAAAGAGAGGGACATGCTTTGCCTCTGCCATATAGCGAGTATCCAGTCCGCACCCTGTCCCTATTTCCAGCATTGATGCCGGCTGCAGATAATTGACCAACCGGAACAGCAACCGGTCGGTTTTTTCACGATAATGGAACAGTTGGTCTTTCTCATCCTCCCGGCTATAGTGCAAAAGCTGAAAAGCATAATAAGGCATCTTTTCATAAATGACCGATGTAATCAGAAAAAAATCGGAAGGTGAATGTACACCATACCCGCACCGGTGCCGGAACCGGCAACACCAATTCCATATCCGCAAGCATAGGTCGGACATCTTCATAACGTATCACGCATTATAAAGACAAGGGGCATAAAGGCACCGAAAGTCCATTACCTCTGTGTCTCCATGCCCCTGTGCCGTTCATTTGTCAACACGGACTTATTCGCGTGCGCCCAGTTTGTCATTCAGATAAAGAACACCGGCATAGTCGTTACATTTTTTCAATTTGTCGACAATACCCTGTGCGGTAGCTTCTTCTTCCACTTGTTCGCGGACATAGCCCCACAAGAAATCCTGAGAAGCTTTGTCTTTTTCTGCCGAAGCTACATTTACCAGATTGTCAATCAACTCAGATACGTGACATTCGTGGTTGTACACATGTTCGAATACTTCCAATACGCTACCCCAGCCTTGCGGAACGACATCGATTTTGTCTACTTTAGCAGCACCGCCGCGTTTTGCGATATAGTCTGCCAAATCGTATGCATGTTGCAACTCTTCTTGCGATTGTTTACGCATCCAGTTGGCAAAGCCATCGAAACCTTCTTTCTGCAAATAGAAAGACATAGAAAGATACAGGTTAGAAGACCACATTTCTGCTGTGATCTGTTCGTTCATCGCGTTTTGTAATTTTTCTGAAATCATAGTCGTATTATTTTTAAATTATTAAATGCAAGAGATAAATACATTATGAGTTTCTACAAAAGAAATGCCAGAACCCACATCGTGCCAAATTGTCATTTCGGATGAAAAGGCTGGAGCATCTGCTTCTTCCCCCAAAAATAGGGAGAAACTCCCACACGATCAATACACCAAGCTATACCAAATGAGCCTGTCACCGTTAATATCATCGCCACGAAAAGAAAACAAAAACCGGTTTCGTCGAACATAAACAATGGTACCAATCCTTTCGAAAGCATAGTAAACACAGGAGAGAAGACCAACAATACCAGCGTATGCCTCCCTACATAGTCGGAAACACGCCTGATACCAGCAGGTATAACCGTATAGAGGCTCAAGAGTACACTCGCCACAAGGTACACAATGGCAACACCCCCCAAAGTGAAACGATTCAGATTCGCCATATCGGCACTCAGCCACACCAAAGGGATCAATGCCCATACAGAAGGACAGAAAAAAGATGTAAATGTCATGCCCGAACGGCGCAAAGCAACTCCAGCCAGGAAATACAAGGCATTGGGTAATGACACAAGTTGACAGGCATCTGCCAGAACGGCATATCCCGTACCTAATACGACCAGACGAGACACAAGCCTCATCTTCTCTGCCCAATGAAATACACCATAATATATTAGCCCGCACAACAGGTAGGTATGCAGATACCAATAGGGTCCCATCGGATGAAGGAATAATTTCTCCAGCATCAGTCCTACACTCAGGCAATCCACCTTATCACGGACAGGAAGCACCTCCGACATCGCCACATATCCCGTTTCCATCACCATGTAAGGGACAAATATCCATGCCATCGCCCTTAGGAATTCACTTGGCCGTTTCTCAATTTGCATCAGGTACCCCGACAAAATCAAGAATACCGGCATGTGAAACGTGTATACCCATTGCTTCGCCAACGGATATTTTTCACTGAAGAACACCAGGTGGAAGGCTATCATCAGCAAGATGCAGACACACTTCAGGTAATCGATTTCTCCGATACGTTTTCCGTTCATGATATTTGAGACTTTTTTATTTGAAAGACCAAAAATACGGAAATAAATCATACGATGTAAAAAAAGTACCCACTAAAACGCACCTATATGCATAGGTCTACGCACATAAGTGCGCAAGAACATGCAAGTATCTCCACCAATCGATGGTATCGTATGTAAAGGCGGCATTCATAAAAAGAAATGCCACACTGTTTTCTGATGAAAATCTATTAAGAAAACAGTGTGGCAAAACAAAAGACAGGTCAATCAACAGAAGAAAAGCTATCGTTAAAAGCCATGATGAGCCAGCTTGCTCTGATTCATGTCAAAATCAAAACTCATCCCTTTAAAACCGGGAAGTGATGTCTGACCTTCGCCTTCGCCCAACAAAATTTCTGCAGCATGAAAATCGAACTTCATATTGCCGGATTCTACAGCATAAGCAGCAGTATTGCCAGCCTCAACTTTTACTTCTACCAGCAAAGGCTGAGCTTCTTCTTCGGTAGATGAAGGAAGGGTCACGGATAATTTCAAAGATTCGGGATGCATGACAAATACCACACTATCCTTATTGGCAGTCAGTGTCGGTTCGTACCCGATTTTATAATTGACATCACCTACTGCTTCTACAATTTGGTCTGCCAATGCTTCATCTCCGACAACCGAAAGTACAATGTCTTTAATGGGGAAATTGGTAAAACTGATGGTATCATCGGCCACACTGGCAGAAACATCGGTTCCGGCAGGAGTCTCTTCACCTTCTCCGGTATCTTCTCCTTCCAGCGGATTGACACTGCTCATTACCACTTTACCCGTATAATCGCCGAACATGGCATCTGTTGTCACTTCATCGGGTACCTGTGGAGTGTTTTCATCATCGCTGCAAGCCGAGAAGCTTATAGCACATCCCATTAATAACATTGAAACAAAAACTCGTACAGGTTTAATTACTTTTTTCATTTTTCTACGGTTTAAAAATTAATTAATACAGTTTATCTACGACTTCCTTGCAATCGTTTCGCGCAGTAAATGCAAAAGCGCCTTAAATCTTGCACGGTTCAATTGTTAAACAATGTTTCATTACTGGAAGTCAAATCATTAGACTCCCCTTTTCACAAAGAAAACTCATTTTGCAAATTGAGTTTCCATCCCAACCCTAGAAGCAATATGTTTCATAACAAACAATAATTGGATTCAGGTTTATTAACATATCCATGCGCAGTATTTCCCGTCCGATTGCTTTATCCTGAAAACAAGAGTTACCATTGATATACAATTATGGATGAGCATACGCGTAAAAGAATTATAGCCTTTACTTCACAATCGGTCAAACAATATGGTATCCGCGCTGTACGTATGGACATCATAGCCCGGCACACAAACGTGTCCAAACGTACCATATATCAAGTATTTGCAACCAAAGACAATTTGATAAATACTTGTCTGGAAGCCTATTCAGGCCGTATGCAAAACCGGTTTCAGCTCATAGCATACAATAATCCCGATCCGTTGGCATGCCTTTGGGAAACATGCAAGGCATACATAGAGAACCTGTATAAAGGGGAATGCATTTTCTGGTTGGATATCTATCGGCATTATCAAGGGATATACCTTGCTATTAACCAAATATGGTGGAACGAACTGAAAAAAAGTATTGCAGCATGCCAGTCAACCCACCGCATCCAGGCAAGCTTGGATACGGATATTTTTCTCCGTTCATTTACGGAATTGCTATACAATGCACGACTCGCGGAATGTGCTCCGGAAATGCTTCACTATGCAGCTTCCCTTATGCTAAAAGGAGTAATAGTTCCGCAAGCCGGAAACAAGCTCAATCAATCCAAGAGTATTGTTTCCTGATAAAGAATTGAGAAATTCTATGTTTGAAATGTCAGGCATGTGGCTCTTAGCATTGCAGACGATGATATACACCTACGCTTTTTCTCATCATCCATTTCTTAATTTGTAAATTTCTACAGAGTCCTTTTGGTTTACAAAATAGAGTTTTAGTACGCCCGAAAAAAAGAAAAATCCCTGATAATCTTTCGACTATCAGGGATTTGAGGTACCCAGACCCGCATTTGAAATAACTAAATCAGGAACAATCCGTTTGAATAGCAAAACGATGAAGTTTAAACTAAACTAAACTGATTATTAGCGCTTTATGCAATACTAAAAAGTTAATTCAATTTAATTGGATTGAAACAAATTCGGGATGAATGGGAACAATTTGGGAACAAATGCTATATTTGCGCCATAACAAAATCATTCAGCCTATGAAAGCAACAGCATTTATCCGAAAGACTGCAAGCAAAAATGATACCAACAGCGTAGCAACAATCTATTTCAGACTAAGGGACGGGAAAAAGGACATAAAGGCAGCCAGCGAGCTGACTATAAACCCAAATCACTGGAGCAGCGAAAAGCAAGGTTACAAAGACAGGGTTGCACTTGTGAGCGAAGAAAAGAAGCAGGCTCTGAACAATGAAGTGCAAAATATCCTCAATCTGATAAACCAGAACTATACACCGGAATCAGACAGTGAATGGTTGAGCACCTTAATTGATAAATATCACCACCCCAACAGATACAAGACGAAGGAGGAAATCGAAGCGGAAAACAAACCGATGCTGCTTGAACTGTTCTCTGAATTCCTTGTAAAGCACAAACTTTCCGAAGTCAGGAAAAAGAATTTCCGTGTAATACAGCGTACTTTGGCAAGATATGAGCTTTATGTACGTGCAACTAAAAAAGGGCAAAAGGACTTTATCCTTGATGTTGATACCGTCACACCTGAAACTCTTCGGGACATGTGGGACTTCTTCGAGAACGAATACCAGTATTATGAACTGTACCCAAGCATTTATGAAACCATCCCAGAAAAGAGAACTCCACAACCACGTGGAAAAAATACTCTGATAGACTGCTTTTCAAGAATACGCACATTCTTCCTGTGGTGCTTCGACAACAAGCTGACCGCCAACAGACCGTTTGACAAGTTTCCGATAGAGGAATGCAAATACGGAACTCCTATTTATATCAACCTTGAAGAAAGGGACAGGATTTTCAATGCAGACCTTTCAGCCACTCCACAGTTGGAGATACAGAGGGACATCTTCATTTTCCAGACACTTATAGGATGCAGAGTAAGCGACCTGTACAGAATGACCAAACTTAACATTGTGAACGGTGCAGTCGAATACATACAGAAAAAGACAAAGGAAGGAAATCCGGTTACGGTACGTGTACCGTTAAACGACAAGGCAAAGGAAATTCTTGAACGGTATAAAGACCATGAAGGAAAACTGCTGCCGTTCATTTCCGAGCAGAAATATAATGAGGCAATAAAAAAGATATTCAAACTTTCAGGAGTGGACAGGATTGTCACTATATTAGACCCGTTGACACGTGATGAAGTCAAAAAACCGCTTTATGAAGTGGCAAGCAGCCACCTTGCAAGACGCACTTTCATCGGCAATATTTATAAGAAGGTGAAAGACCCGAATCTTGTTTCGGCACTGTCGGGACACAAGGAAGGCAGCAAGGCTTTCAGACGGTACAGGGATATTGACGAAGAGATGAAGAAAGACCTCGTTAAACTTTTAGACTAAACCTATATGGGACAACAAGAATACGACAATTTCAAAAGACTGATAAGGGAGTGGCTTGACAGCCACCCCGATGAATATGCAACTTTCGTGGAAGAAATGAACGACAAGGAGTTCAAGGGATTTGTCAAGGTTTTCAAGGTTGCCACAACCTTGGTACCGAGATACAAGGAAGCCACACGCAGACGGATCGGAGACGACAAAATCTCCGATTTCGAAGAACTGGAGAACGTGCTTCTGGATTCAGACCTTGCTCAAAAGATTGTAAACGAGTTCCACCATTCAAAAAGGCGAAGCATCATACCTGCCATGCTCGCATGGCTGTACTACGGACGGAGCTATGAGTGCATGGTGGAACAGGGAGAGGAACTGGCCAAAAGAAAAGGTATTACCAGACTATACAAATGGCTCGTTTCCTACATGGTCAGGTTCATCATCAAGAAGAGCATCAGCAGCGGCATGAGAACCAAAGAGGACTGGGTGGCTTTCAGGAAGCAGCAGAAAGCTATTGAGGAAAACAACCTCGTGGAATGGTCTATCGAAGATGAAGAAGACATTGAAGAAACCGAAACTGAAGATACGGACAGCCTGCAGCAGGGACAGCCCAAGAGCGCCGGACGAAAAGCCGACACACGTACCCTGCCGGAGCTGCTGATAGAGAACAGGGATGTCATTCTGGAAAGAATCGGAACAAGGCTGAAAACGCATACGACCGAAACGGACATCGCACGTCTGTACATCGCACTGGTAGAATACCGTTTCATGCGCCCCTGTCCCATAAAGACTTTCCGGAACGCACTGCAACAGCAATACACAGACCTCAGCATCGTACACGAAAGGGGAATACAGAAAGCGTACAGGAACCTTACCACACCTTTCGGAGGCAGCAAAAAACTGATAAAGGACATCGGGGAAGACCATGTTGCCATAGAGGAATTGAAGGCTTATCTATCCACTTGAAACTCGTTTAATTCGTTTTTGAATTTTACGAATTTAATGCATTGAAATCCATTGATTTACGATTATTTTTCATTATATATTTGTGCCACTATCCTAATCGGGGTAGTGGCTTTTCGTTTATAATACTGCCGAAACGGGAAGTCTTACAACCGGCAGTTTCAACAAGCCTATGACAGACCTGATGGCAATTATCCAAAGCGGAAACGGTAACATCAAACTGGAAGTGACAGGCGAAGACCTGCTCATGTTTTCAAACCAGCTGATAAGCCGTGCCAAGCATGAACTCTCCACCGCCATTGCGGAAGCGAGAAAGGAAAAGTACCTCACAAAGGAGGAAGTGAAGAAAATGTGCGACGTGTGCGACACCACCCTTTGGCACTGGGCAAAGAAGAACTATCTGAAACCCGTAAAGGTGGGGAACAAGGTCAGATACCGACAGTCGGACATACAGAAAATCCTGGGTGAACGCAATCCTTCAATCTGAGCCTATGAAAGAGGAAGAATACATGCGTGTGGGAACGACACTGTACAAGGTCGTAAACCAGCCCTGCGCCAGCGGAGGGTATGAGAAAAGACGTGTGATATGGAACAACAGCACACTCAGGCAGGACTACGGGAAGAACTATCTTGCGACCGTCCCGAAGTATGACGGATTCTGTACCGTTCCCGACCATCTGAACTACCGGAAGGAGATTGACGGTTTCCTGAATCTGTACGAACCGATAGAGCATACTCCGCAGATAGGGGATTTCCCGAACATACGTTCTCTGGTGCTACACATTTTCGGTGAACAGTACAATCTGGGACTGGACTATCTGCAACTGCTGTTCCTGCAGCCGTTGCAGAAACTTCCCATACTCCTGCTGGTATCGGAAGAGAGGAACACGGGCAAGAGTACGTTCCTTAATTTCCTGAAAGCCGTATTCGGGGATAACGTGACATTCAACACCAACGAGGATTTCCGGAGCCAGTTCAATTCCGACTGGGCCGGAAAGCTGCTCATTGTCGTGGACGAGGTGCTGCTCAACCGCAGGGAAGACAGCGAGCGGTTGAAAAACCTGAGCACCACTTTCAATTACAAGGTGGAAGCCAAAGGGAAAGACCGCACGGAAATAGCCTTCTTCGCCAAGTTCGTATTGTGTTCAAACAACGAGTATCTGCCTGTTATCATTGACGCAGGAGAAACACGATACTGGGTAAGGAAGATAAATCCGCTGCAGAACGATGACACGAATTTCCTGCAAAAGCTGAAAGAGGAAATTCCTGCCTTCCTGTTCTTCCTGACGCAAAGGGAGCTTTCAACGGAAAAGGAAAGCCGTATGTGGTTCAATCCGAAGCTGACACATACGGCAGCCCTGCAGAAAATCATCCGGAGCAACCGAAACCGTCTGGAGATAGAAATGGCTGAACTGTTCCTTGACATCATGTCAAACATGAATGTGGAAAGCGTATCATTCTGCCTGAATGACCTCATGACACTGCTCATATATTCGCAGGTAAAGGCAGAGAAACATCAGGTGCGGAAAGTGGTTCAGGAAGTATGGAAGCTGACTTCCGCACCGAACTCGCTTTCCTACACAGCCTATGAAATCGCCCCCACCCGAGACTGCCACTACGAGACGAAAAGGAAAATAGGAAGGTTCTACACGATAACCAAGGAACAGCTGACCGCTATATGATTATTTTGATGAAATGATGAATATGGTATATAACACATTGTATTACAATATAATACAAGCTCATCATTCATTCATCGGAATATAATGCTGATGAAAAGAGAAATCATCATTTCTTTTTTGGCAAGCAGTCTGATGAGAAAATGATGAAGCGTTACCTTTCTGTATAACAGCTTATTACAAGTAAAATTCATCAAATCATCGTTTTTTCATTCATCACAAAACCGTACGAAAATGATAACAGAAGAAGCAAAAAAGATAAGAATCGCAGACTATCTGCACAGTCTGGGGTATTCCCCAGTAAAGCAGCAGGGGGTAAACCTCTGGTACAAATCTCCGTTCAGGGAAGAGAACGAGCCATCGTTCAAGGTAAACACAGAGCGTGAACAATGGTTCGACTTCGGTCTGGGAAAGGGCGGCAACATCATCGCACTGGCGGCACATCTTTATGCAACGGAGAGTGTTCCGTATATCCTGAAACGCATAGAGGAACAGACACCGCATGTCCGTCCCGTGTCTTTCTCTTTTCACAGGCAGTCTGCCACCGAGCCGAGTTTCCAGCAACTTGACATCATGCAGCTGTCTTCTCCTGCCCTGCTCTCTTACCTGCAGGAAAGAGGGATAAATACGGCACTGGCGAAAAGAGAATGCCGTGAGGCACACTTCACTAACAACGGCAAACGGTATTTCGCCATTGCCTTTCCGAACATATCGGGTGGATATGAAATCCGCAACCGATATTTCAAGGGCTGCATCGCACCGAAGGAAATATCACATATCAGACAATCGGGAGAGCCGAGAAAAGCATGTTACGTTTTTGAGGGGTTCATGGACTACCTTTCCTTTCTGACACTAAGGCTTGAAAGCTGTCCGCAATCCCCCGATTTCGACAGACAGGACTACATGGTTCTGAACTCTGTTGCCAATGTTTCCAAGGCACTCTATCCGCTGGGCAGCTATGAACGCATCCACTGTTTCCTTGACAATGACCGTGCAGGAATGGAAGCCCTGCAGCAAATCAGAAAGGAGTATGACAATACCAGACATATACGTGACGCTTCACACATTTACAGCGGATGCAAGGATTTGAACGAATACCTGCAAAAACGGGCAGAGACAAAGAAACAGGCTCAATCCATCAAAGTGAAGACACCGCCCAATAAACCGGGAGGCTTTCGGTTATAGCCCACTATAACTACACGCTTCGCTTACGTAGTTGTGGGCTCTCCCGAGGGGATTAGGGTTTTACCCTAATAACCCACTCAGGGCGTTTCTCCCCTGAGAACCCAGAGCAAAGAGTGACCCTCTCTTTGCAATCTCCGCTTATGGGTTACACCCCTAAGAACCCCATGCGTTTACGGACAGCAGAAAAGCAAACAATAAAGTACAAACCCAAAAAAACAAGTATCTATGGCAACAAAATCAAGCATACATATCAAGCCCTGCAACATCGCATCGAGCGAGGCTCACAATAAAAGGACTGCCGAATACATGCGCCACATCGGAGAGTCCAGAATCTATGTCGTTCCTGAACTCTCCACCGATAACGAACAGTGGATAAATCCCGACTTCGGCAGTCCGGATTTGCGGACGCATTATGACAATATCAGACAGATGGTAAAGGAAAAGACCGGACGTGCCATGCAGGAAAAGGAACGGGAACGCAAAGGCAAGAACGGCAAGACAGTCAAGATTGCGGGATGCTCCCCCATACGTGAAGGAGTGCTGCTTGTCAGGTCGGACACCACACTGGCAGACGTGCGTAAATTCGGTGAGGAATGTCAAAGACGCTGGGGAATCACACCGCTGCAAATCTTCCTGCACAAGGATGAAGGGCATTGGCTGAACGGTCAGCCGGAAGCGGAAGACAAGGAAAGTTTCAAGGTCGGGGACAGATGGTTCAAGCCGAACTATCATGCCCATATCGTTTTCGACTGGATGAACCACGAAACCGGAAAGAGCCGAAAGCTCAATGACGATGACATGATGCAGATGCAGACCTTGGCATCCGACATTCTGCTGATGGAACGTGGACAGTCAAAGGCTGTCACGGGTAAGGAGCATCTGGAACGGAACGATTTTATCATAGAGAAACAGAAAGCCGAGCTGCAACGCATGGATGCAGCCAAACGGCACAAAGAAGAACAGATAAATCTTGCAGAGCAGGAACTGAAACAGGTAAAATCAGAAATACGCACTGACAAACTAAAGAAGACAGCCACCACAGCAGCGACAGCCATAACAAGCGGAGTTGCTTCTCTTTTCGGAAGCGGAAAACTGAAAGAACTGGAACGTGCCAACGAAAAACTGCAAGACGAGGTTTCAAAACGGGACACCAATATTGAAAAATTGCAGAGCCAAATACAGCAGATGCAGAAACAGCATGATACGCAAATCCACAATCTCAAGGAAATGCACAGGCAGGAACTTGACATGAAAGAAAAGGAACTGTCACGGCTCGCCAGAATCATAGACAAGGCTTTCAGGTGGTTCCCGATGTTCAGGGAAATGCTACGCATGGAAAAGTTCTGTGCCATGCTTGGATTCTCTAAAGAAATGACCGAAAGTCTTTTGGTCAAGAAAGAGGCCCTGAAATGTAGCGGTAAAATCTATTCCGAGCAACACAGACGGAACTTTGATATCAAGGATGATGTTTTAAGGGTGGAGAATGACCCTGACGATGAAAGCAGACTGAACCTGACAATAAACAGGAAGCCGATTGCCGACTGGTTCGGGGAGCAATGGCACAGGCTCAGATATGGAACAAGACTGCCGCAACAAGAAGAAAAGAAAAGTAGGGGATTCAAATTATAATTGTTAAACCACTCAAATTTAGAAGAAAGGAGTAATCAAATTGTATTTTGGTTGCTCCTTTTTCGTATCTTTATGGCATCACTTATAATACTGAATTATATGGATAAACAATTTTGTCAAAGTTGCGGTATGCCTCTTTCGGATGTAAACAAAGGTACAAATGCCGATGGAAGTCAGAATAAAGACTTCTGTATATATTGTTACAAGGAGGGTAGATTTACACAAGACTTCTCTATGAGCCAAATGATAGAGTTCTGCCTACAGTTTACCGATCAGATAAACAAAGAAACAGGGTGGAATCTTACTCCTGTTCAGGCTAAAGAACAAATGTTACAATATTTTCCTCAACTGAAACGGTGGAGAGAAAAAGATAAAAGAACATTAGCCGAAAAAGCCACCAATTTGCTATCCCAATGCGAAAATGTAACAGTGGTTTCCATAGATGAAGAAGGTTATCCGCGTCCTGTACAAATGTCTAAAATACAGACACGTGGTTTTAATGAAATATGGATGGCAACAAGTAGCACATCCGTAAAAGTAAATGACTTCCGTAAAAATAACAAAGCAGGACTTTGTTATGACCATTATGGTGATGGAGTGTCAATGCGTGGCATAGTTGAAATTATTACCAATGATGCTATACGTAAAGGAATGTGGCAAGAATGGTTCATCCACCATTTTCCCAGTGGTGCTACTGACCCCAATTATGTACTTCTGCATTTTACAGGCACAGAAGCTACATTTTGGATTAACGGAGAATTTGCACACGAAAGAATATGCTGAAATTCAAGAAAGATATTTTATAGAAACTGAAAACAGTGGGACAAATTGTGGATAATCTATGATAAAATCGGCAATCAAATCATTGCTACAAGCAGATTTGACTTCTGTATGGGGTTCAGTAACTTCACTTCATGATTTTTCATGGCGAAGCGATATTATATCTATTGAAATTCTCGATGAAAGGCATTTTAAGGAAACGAGTAAGGATGGATATGAAACCAGTTTTACTATTACAGTTGTTGAGCCGTTAATGAAATATTCTTTTCTCATGGATAATGAAAACTTATCAGGAGAATGGACCGGATATTTTACCCAAACAGGAGGAGGCACTGAAATACTGTTTACTGAATCTGTGCGTCTAAAGAAATGGTGGTTATACCCATTTGCAAAATGGTATCTGAAAAAACGACAAAAACAATACGTATCAGATTTGAGACTAAAATGTGAACGGAAATGATAATTACACTTTCCCGTTATATCAAAAGTAACAACCAACATTTTAAAAAAGTAGAATATGAATGTAAAAAAGGAACTTGAAACTAAATATGGTACTACAAATAACATATATCTAAATGATATTGAAATTGATCCGTTTACGATTAAGGCAATTATGATAAATGAGGTTGTACCAGCTAATCCTTTTCATGATTTTTATGGAAGTTCCAATGCTGATTATGTGAAAACAGCTATTTCCCTTTTTCAAAAAGCAGGAAGTGAATTCTTTTCTATAGATGATATTTTACAAGCAGGAATCTATATCACCAATGCAGTTAAAACTCCAAAAACAGAATACTCAATAGAGAAAAGATACATAGAAAATAGTTTGCCTTATCTTGAAACGGAATTATCTTTATTTCCTAATATAAAAGTCATTATGCTTATGGGGGATGTTTCAAAGAAAGTATTTAATATGATTGCAAAAAAACAACAAGGAAAGAATATAATACCTTCGGTTTCCACCTATAAATTACGAAATTCTAAAATTTATTATAAGGAAATGAGAATAATACCATCTTACATTATGACTGGAGGAAATCTTTTAATTGAAAAATCAAAAGTTAATATGATAACAAAAGATATCACAACAATGTTGAATATAATCAATTAAATGCTTTTGTGTAATAGAGTTTATGTAAATTAGTTATGATAGTTCCAAGGGTTGATTTTAATTCTGAGATTATGCAGTGCCATACATG
>NZ_JACSPP010000053.1 GCF_014837065.1 Phocaeicola intestinalis | reverse complement strand
TGGTATGCAACAGCATGGCTGTAAGCAGCAGGGAATATCCTCCGATAAGGAGAAGAAGCATATCACGATGGCGGTAGGCAAAAAGTTTTTCTTGGCTTGATGTGTTCGTTTTCGTGTGTGCTTTGGGCGATAAATTCAAAACAGCTTCTTAAAAGGAGCTAGAAGACCAATACTTTTATGCTATTGGCTTTTAACTCCTGCCGAAGGCATAACTCTTTCTAACTCCTTTTACCTACTGGTTTCGTGAGGATATTCATATTATAAGAAGCTATTGATTTCCTGTTTTCACTTCGCTCCATGCCGGCGGATTAACTCCCATCAGGTGGCGGACAAAGAAATCGTAACGTTTATGTTCGCCGAAGGCTTCACCCATGGTGTGGTGCGCACCGGGAATAACCACCAATTCAAAATCTTTGTTGGCTTTGATCAGCGCATTGACCACTTGCATGGTGGAGGCAGGGTCTACGTTGTCGTCCAGTTCGCCTACCACCAACATCAGCGGACGGCTCAACAGATGGGCGTTTTCCACATTCGAACAGGCTTTGTATGAATCGTCTATCGGGTAACCCATCCACAGTTCGTTCCACCAGATCTTATCCATGCGGTTGTCGTGGCATCCGCAAGCCGAGTAGGCGGCTTTGTAGAACTCGGGATGTAGCAAGACGGCGTTCAATGCCTCTTGTCCGCCGGCCGAACATCCGAAGATACCTACACGGTCGAGGTCGATGTACGGATATTTCTGCGCAAGGGCTTTCAGCCAGGCAATGTGGTCTGCCAGTCCGGAGTCTTTCAGGTTCTTGTAGCATACTTCCTCAAACTCTTTCGAGCGGAACGAAGTGGTCATGCCGTCTACCTGCACCACGATGAAGCCCAGTTCGGCAATCGCCGACATGTAGCCGTTGAAAGGCGAGAAGGTCTTGGGTACGTATTGATCGCCCGGACCGGAATAGATGTATTCGATAACAGGGTATTTCTTCGAAGCATCGAAGTTGGACGGACGGTAGACAATGCCCCACATATCGGTCTTGCCGTCGCGTCCTTTGGCTGCGAATACTTCGGGAGCTTTCCAGCCGTTGGCGGTAAGTTTCGAAATATCGGCTTTTTCCAGTTCCATCATCACTTTGCCGTTTTCCGCGTTGCGCAGTACGGCTACAGGAGCCTGGTCTACTTTGGAATAGACATCTACCAAGTATTTATGGTCTGATGAATACCATGCTTTGTGCATTCCCTCCTCAGGAGTCAGTTCTTTCATGCCTTTCCCATCGAAGCCGATGCGGTAATAATGTATCAGATACGGGTCTTCGTCTTTGTTCACCCCGTTGGCCGAGAAATAAATCTGCTGGTTGGCTTCGTCTACGTATTGTACTTCCCGTACATACCATTCACCTTTGGTGATTTGGTTGATGGGGCTTGCCGTAGCTCGGTCGTACAGATACAGGTGGTTGTAGTTATCCCGCTCACTCGACCAGATGATGCGTTTGCCGTCGTTCAGGTAGTAGCGGTAGATGCGCGGATAGTTGACGTATTTTTCTTCTTGCTCTTCAATTAACGGGCGTACGCTGCCATCGGTTACCGACATTTCGAGTACCCGGTAGACTTTATGCCCACGTTCGTTGTATTCGAAGGTAATTCCTTTGCTGTCGTTGTTCCACATCGGTCCGTACAATTCATATTGCCGGCTGAAGAGTTCGGTAGAAGGTATCAGCCGTTTGCCGTCTTCCACCCCGAAGATGCAAGGCACCTTGAAGGGCAGTTCATCGCCCGGTTTGGCGTATTCTTGCTTGTGCAGTTTGGGCTGAAGCTGGTCGGCTGGTGATGATTCCACGTAGTATACATACCGTTTCTCGGTAGGGCGGATGCGGCAGGAGGCTACATACTTCGAGTCGGGCGACCAATAAATGTAAGAGGAGTAATAGTTTGCCATCGTGCCGTCCTGGCTCAGTTGCTTTTCTTCACCGGTTTTGATATTGCGTACGCATACGTTGTCGTTTTTGATGAAAGCCACATACTTGCCATCGGGCGAAGTGACGGGTGCTCCCTCTTTTTCGTCATCCCGTTCCATCCAGTGGCGTTGCGGTCCCGGTGCAGGAAGGTTGCCTTCCTCGGTCAGCTTGTTGTGGGTAATGTCGAAGCACCAGCGCTTTCCTTCAAAAACGAAGCGCAAGGTGTCCAGGCTTTGCGACACGCGGCATCCGCGGATGGGAAGCTGCATCGGGTCGATTTCTTTGCTTGTGCTTGCGGCAAGGGATGCCGATAACTTGTTTGAGTCGAATAAAAGAGCGCGTTTCTTCTCGCTGGCATCTACTTTCACGTATTCCTCACCTTCGGGGGTATTTCGTATGTACCAAAAACAATCGGTGCCTTCTATCCACTGCGGGTTTACGTTGCTGTAGTATACTGATTTCGGACTGTATTTTTCGCGCAGCCCGTAAGCGCGGTTGTAATCTTCTAATGTGCCTTGCGCCCAAGCCGCACCGCTAATCAGGAGTGCGGCGGTTGTGAGTATGGAATATTTCATTGGTTTGTCGGGTTTATATTGTGCAGGTAACGTATTAAGGAGAGAAAGGAAGCGAAGTTCGAATATAAGCTTTATTTTTTAGCGATATCATCCAAATTTTACTTCCTTTCTCTCCTTTAATACGTTACTACTTGAATACTATTTCACTTCCCATTCATAAATTCCGGAAGCGTTTTTCTCTGGTAATACGACTTCCAATTTGACGGCTTTGGTTTTGACCGGTTCGAAATCAACAATGTTCGGGTCGCCTTTCTTTACGCCGTAGTCGTTCAGGTTCTGAACCGGAGTCCATGCACCTGCTGCGTCCTTGTAGTAAATCTTCCATGACTTCGGGACACGGCATCCGCCCCATGGAGCGTCATCGAACCAATAAACCGTAGAGCTGGAGACGGTCATTTCTTCAGGGAACTCGTATGAAATCCATTCGGTTGTCCCTTCTTTAGGCCACCAATGATAATAAGGAATGGTACGGTCGTTCTCATCTTTTGGCACCAGTCCGTCGGAGATAGAAGAAAGCGATGAACCTTTGTGAGATGCATCTACCTTGCTTTTCGATGCCAATGTGTGGATAGCTGTCGGACGGGTAGCGTTTACTTCATAAGGCAACCATACCGCCATGTTGCCCGAACCACGATGTGCCCATGCGTAGTAAGGAATCAGGGTCAGTGTATGGTCTTTTGCAACGAGGCGTCCGTTGTTGTCATATTCCAGGGTTTGTGCCTGAGTTTTGATTTCATTGATGCCGCACAGCAGGTCGGGTTTGCTCACCACTTCAAATTTCGGTGTGCGGTTCATCAGGATGCTCAGTACGTCGAAGTCGTTGTCGGGCCATTCGGCGCAATATACAATCGGGCCTCTTTCTATCGCAATGCGTCCACGGTCGGCTTCCACTTTGTTGTTGGCTTTGACGGTGCGCGGTTCCATGTCGAAGTGCACTTCCACCTGGTCGCCTTTCTTCCATTTCCGGTCGATGGTGAAATAGCCTTGCTGCAGTTCAGCATTCATTTCTTCACCGTTTACTTTCACGCTGTATTTGGGGCGCAGTCCGTCAGTGTACATATACAGGTCGCTCGGCACGACTTGATTTTGTACCCAGCCCGGTATGCGGACTTTCATGGCGAATTGTCCGGCACTGTTACGGTCTACGGTGATGGTGACATCTCCGTTCCAAGGATACGAAGTGGTTTGTGACAGTTCTACTTTCTTGCCGTTAACTTTCAGTGTCGCGTTGTTCGACATGAAAAGGTTGACGTATACATTGCGGTCTTTTACGGCATATACATATCCCGGAAGCGAAGGAATAAAGCGGCAGATGTTCGACGGGCAGCAAGCACATCCGAACCAGGGCTGACGCTGGTGTTGTCCCATAGACTCCAAGGGATTGGGATAGAAGAATCCTCCGCCGTCGAGCGATACGCCCGAAATCAATCCATTGTAAAGCGTACGTTCCAGTACATCGTAATATTTGGCGTCGCCATGCAACAGGAAGAGACGGTAATTGACATACACATTACCGATAGCCGCACAGGTTTCGCAGTAAGCCGACATATTGGGCAGTTCGTAGTTGGCTCCGAAAGCCTCGCCGTTGCTGGTGGCTCCGATACCGCCGGTAATGTAGAGCTTCTTGCCTACAATGTTGTCCCAAATGCGGTCGATGGCATGTACATACGATGTGTCTCCTGTCAGGGCTGCCACATCTGCCATGCCGGCATACATATAAGTGGCCCGCACGGCGTGTCCTACCGCTTCGTCTTGTTCGATGACCGGTTTGTGTGCCTGGCTGTATTCGTCACGACGTGATGTGTAGCCACGTTTGTCGAGGAAGAATTTGGCTTGTTTCAGGTATTTTTCATCACCGGTGACAAGGTATAGCTTGGCAAGTGCCATTTCGGCTATCTGATGTCCCGGTACACGTACCACTTGGTTGGGGCCGTCGCCTATTTCACGGCATACACAGTCGGCATAACGGATGGCTATGTCGAGGAACTTACGTTTTCCGGTAGCCTGGTAGTGGGCGATAGCGCCTTCTATCATGTGTCCTAAGTTATAGAATTCGTGGCTCAACTCCTCTACTTTCTCCCAGCGTTTGCTTCCTGCCCATTCGTGCGGGTGTTTGGGGTTCATCGTGCGTGAGGTATACAGGTAGCCGTCGGGTTCTTGCGCGGCGGCAACGATGGTCAGCACACTGTCGATGTATTTTTCCAGTTTCTTGTCGGGATAGGTTTGCAGCAGGTAGCTGGCTCCTTCGATGGTTTTATATACATCGGTATCATCGAAAGACAATCCGCCTACCTTGATGGTATCACTTGGATGGGCGGCCATCTCAAAATTTTTATAACGTCCCGTCTCTTCACATTTGCTGAATGCCAACGGAATAGTTGTTTCACGGCTCGCCTTCAGCCGTTGTCCCCAAAAAGAATCTGTAATCTTTACAGAAGTGAACGGAACGGGGTCGATAGGATACCCATGTGCCGCCGTTCCCTTTTGTGCATATGCTCCTCCTGTTACGATAGAAAAGAGCAAAGCGGAAATCATCAGTTTTTTCATGGTTGTGTATTTTTATGTGGATTAATTATTTTTCGAATGGAATCCATTCATCCCATAGTTTCAGCGAATGCAGGTATCCGGTGAACGGCCATGCGTTTTCAGCGTTCAGTCCCAATGTTACAAATTGGATGGGTTTCACCAGGATTTGAATGTCTTTACTGCTGATGAGCCGATCGTTTATGTATACTTTTTCGGTTCTTCCGTCGAATTCTACATAGATGTGTTGCCATTTGCCTGCCAGAGCGGCTGCATCTTTGTAGCCTACGTCTTCATACCAGCCGTAATGGTTCAGCATGCCGCAGCGCGGTTCGGTGCCGTTGACCAACATGATTTTCTCTAATTCATCGTGGCTGCTGGTAAAGTCGGCTATGCATTCGTTTTCGCTTAGTTCGGGATTCCATACCCAGGCTTCCAAGGTATAAGGCGCGTTGTCGGCCAAAGTAGCCGGAAGAGGGAAGCTGGAGCGGAACACTTGTTTGCCTTCGAAGCTGAAAGCTTTCTTTCCTTCTACCTCTTTAACGATTGCCGGAGCGTTTTGCGTTTCAAATACACCTTCGATGCCTTTATTGGGAATATAGGCTACGGTATCTCCAACTGCAAACTCCTCGGCAGAGAGTGACACAAGTAATCCTCGCTTATGACGGTCGGACGGCTGTATGCGTACCAGTCCGGTGACGGCATCGTATTGTTTTTCAGCCTCTTCTTGCTTCCAGTTGTAATAGCGGAAATTGGTCAGAGCCAACGGTTCATTTCCTGCTTCAATACGGATACCCCCATCGGTCAGATAGCTGTCGGCATCCATCGATGTCCATTGGGAGTCTTTGTATACCCAGACGGTCGCTGTATGTATTTGGGTAGACTTCAATACCGGCGATGTATATTCCAATATGCTGCCCGGTGCCAATACAATGGCTTCCTGACCTTTCAAACGTTGGCGGCAGATTTGTCCGGCTTTCAGCCGGAAAGCTCCTCCCAGCATACCGCCGTCGTTTTTCCATTCCGTCCCGTTCCAGTCTTCTCCCGAAAGCCCCATCCATAATTGAGGGGAGGCTGTTTCGTATTTGCCGAATACCTTGATATTCCACAAAGCTCCGGCAAATCCGTTCTTTTGTGTCCCCGTAGTAGTCAGACGGATGTAACGGGCTTGGGTATCACCGAAGTCCACCATCGGACTTCCTGCCAAGTAGTTTGAACGTTTGTCGGCAAATACAGTCCATGTCTTGCCATCGACAGACGTTTCAATGACATATTGGTAATAAGACGTGCCGTATTCGAACTGAGTCCAGATGGTTTTTACGGTTTCTACCTTTTGCAAGTCGATTTCAATCCACTCTTGTCCCATGCCGCGCGGACGCCAAAGTGTACCGTTGTTGTCGTCTACGGCATATTCAGGCAGGAAATGGTCATCGTAATAAGATGAGGCACGTACAGGTTTACGGTAAGCCAGGTTGGGCGAGGTCAGTATGCTTTTACCCAGTTTGCCTATACCGCTGTGGGTACCTTCTATCGGTTCGATGGTTCCGTCAGCACGAAAAGTCAGTTTGTCGATGCACACTTGGCGATGGAATCCACGGGTAGAGTGCGGATTGTCATGCCGGTGGTAAACGATGTAGTAGTCGTCCCCTTCTTGCAGTATGCTGTGATGACCCGGCCCGTGTATCGTGCCATCTGCCGAAGTCTTTAAGATAGTTCCTTTATACGTATAAGGTCCCAAAGGACTGGTGGCTGTGGCGTACTGCACATGATAAGTGCTGTCGTGGCAAGAATCAGACGAATACATGAAGTAATAGATGCCATCTTTCTTCATGACAAACGGTGCTTCGAAGAAATCGGTTACTTCCGTATTCGGTATCAAGCGAGTTTCACTGAAGCCTTTTAGGTCTGGAGTCATCTTTCCGGCTCCACATCCGAATCCTTTGTAGATGCCCCATGTACCCCAATATAAGTATACCGAGCCGTCATCGTCTACAAACGTTTGTCCGTCCAATGTGATAGCATTTTTTACAAAGCGGTCGGGCACCAATACGGCTTCGCTTTCTCCCAGGATGTTTTTCCAGGGGCCACGCGGTGTCTTTGCAATGCCTTCATACAGGTTGCAAGGCTGGCAATAGAACAAACGGTACGTGCCGTCGGTATGCTGCATGACATCGGGTGCCCATATCCAGTGGCTGTCGGGCCAGTTCATGGGCATGAGTGTCCAGTTTTCGAAATCCTTGCTGCACCATAATTGCGAAGGACCGAATCCTGCACCGCTTCCGTCGGTAGTGGCATATATATAATAGGTGTCCCCGAATTTCTTGACGGTAGGGTCGGCAAAATAGCCTGGCAGGAAAGGATTTCCCGCTCCCGGCGTGTTCCATTTCACTTCTTGCGCTTGCGTGGTCAATGCTGTGCCGGTCAGCAGCAGGGTGTACAATAGCTTTTTCATGGTTCTTTAGTCTTCAGGTTTACAATTATTGTATAAAGGTAAATCAATCTCGTAAAAGTACTTTTTCAACAGGTTGTACATGTCCGGGTCGTATGCTTTCAGCTTGGTGCGGTTGTTTACCTGGTTATGTACGCCGTTGGCTTTTCCTGCATAGCGGTTGCAGTTGAAGAATGATTGCGTACATTCGGCAAAATATTCTTCTTTGCAACTGATGGCGTATGTATCTTTCCATAATCCTTTCTGTATGGCGTTCTGGCGCAGTGCTTCCAGCCGTTCGTCGAAATCAGGCTCTACGCCTACAATGCCAATGGTATGGATCAGATGTGCAAACTCATGGACCAGGATGTTTTCGCCGATGTATTTGTCTTGCGGCAGGGCCAGCAGGTTTTCTTCACCGCAACTGGACGAGTAGGTATCTTCAGGCGCGCCTCCAAAGCCACGGGCACGCTTGTTCCAGTATTTGATACTGTCCTCGCAATTGCAGATATGCGCGAATTCGGGCAGGTCGCAGGTTTCTTCCTCTTTACCGATTACCATTACGTGGCAACCTTTTTCTACCATGTGTGCTGTGATATCGGGACGTTTTGCCAACATAAGGCTGATGATATCGCAGGCTTTCAGCAGGGCTTTGTCGCTTACTCGTTCCGAAGAGGTGACATAGAGTCCTTTTGTCTCGATATATTTCTTATAGAAGTCGGGTATTAGTTTGCCTTCAGGTATGCCGGTTATGGCACTGTGCTTCGGACATACCTCCAGTTTCAGGGCGAAACCGCCTCCCGAAGCGAGGTGAAGCTTGAGCTTTGTGTCGCGTGTCACTTCCAGTTGTTCGCATAAATAGTCTTCGGCTTGCTTCGAAGCATTGATTCCGTCTTTTATTAAGGTACACCGGTATGTTTCGTTTGCATTCAGGAAAGAGAAATCGATTGTCAGGTCACGTTCGTCCCAATTAGTCATGCCGCCTACATACCAGTTGATGTCTTTTTTGCGTGCCGTTACGATGTATTTTCCTATCTCGCCCGTCAAAACAAATGTGGAGTCGGTTTCTACCGGTAAGGAGGTGATGAACTCCAGGCATTCCGGTTCGCGCATATAATTGGTGGGTGCGTCGCAAAGCATGGTAAACGGTGAATCATATACAATATAAGCGGCCAGCTGGTGGGCACGGGTTCCCATACTCATCGGTGTGTAATACATCGGTTTGAAGTCGCGCTTCGTGGCGTTGCGCATGGCTCCCGGCGTATAGTCCACGTGGCCTGCCATCATGCGGATGTAAGGGAAGGTCACATCGTATAGCGGCATATCCTTTTCCACTTCGCTCCATTTCGCTTCTTCCATGCCGAATACACTTTCGTAGTTGATAACGTTGGGATAAGTGCGGTTCAGTCCGGTCGGTTTATAAATGCCATGATAATCGAGCAACAGTTTGTATTCGGCAGCTTTTTCGGCAATACGGTAAACCATTTCCACAGCGGTCTGGTCATCACGGTCGAGAAAATCTACCTTGAATCCTTTGATGCCCATATCAGCATATTTTTTACAAGCAGCTTCCAACTGCTCGTCCAGTACGTTAAATACCGTCCACAACACGATACCTACACCTTTGTTTTTCCCGTATGCTACCAATTCGGGCAAGTCAATAGCCGGAATGGTAGTAAGCATATCTCCGCTCTTGGGATCGTACCAGCCCTCGTCCATTACGATGTATTCCAGTCCGTTACGGGAAGCAAAGTCGATATAATATTTATAGGTGTCCATGTTGATGCCTGTACTGAAGCCTACTCCTTTTAAGTTCCAGTCGTTCCACCATTCCCAAGCCACCTTGCCAGGCTTTACCCAGCTGTAATCTCCGATACGGTTCGGCGATGCTAAGGCATAAACTAAATTGTTGACCGGCATCTCGCTGTCTTTTTCTGTAACAGCAAGGATGCGCCATGGATATTCACGTGTGCCTTTTACTTTCGCAATGAAATTCTCCGTTTCGGTCACGTATAATTGTTTGCGCCACGGGTAATAGGCTGTTTTTTTAGGATAAGAGGCAAATACACCTTTCAGTCCGTTTGTTCCGGTAGGTTCGATAAACATACCCGGATAGGCTTCCAGGTCCGATTCCAGCAATGTTACTTTTACGTTTCCGCAATCTACGGTTACCGGAAGAAAGGCCAGTTGCTTGCGTGCTTCCGAAAGAGGTTTTACATCGTAGGTTGCCTGATATGCCATTGCCATTGGCTTTTCTTCGTTGGTCGTGTAAGGCAGGTATGCCGTATAGTTATCAGGGAAATTGAATTCCGCCGTTTCATTGGCAATGACCAATTCTTTGTCTTTACCCATGGTTGTGTAAAAACGATAGGCGATGCCTTCATTGTATACCCGGAAGATAACGCCGAAATCACCTTTCAGCTTCAAGTCCATTTCGTTGCACACAGCACGGAATGACTTGAAGCGATAAAAAGGAGATGTTACATCCTGAACAACCTCCCTTGACTTTTTCGAAGTAACTTTCACTGCTTTCCCGGCAGTAAGTTGTTCGTCAAGGGCCACCAAACCTATTTGACTGCTTTTAAGTATGAGAGAATTGTTATGATATACCGAGTATGTCAACAGACTGTTTCCGTCTGTTACTGTAACCTTCAAGTGCTTGTCGGGCGAAAGCAATGTGTAGTCCTTCGCTTGCGAGGTAATCCCGATAAGGCTGAAAATGATTCCGAAAAAAAAAGATGTCTTTTTCATGTGTTTATGTATTAAGGGCTATTTTCTGTTTGCAAAACAAAAGAAAAACTTCCGAATAATGTGTCATAGAAGTCTTAAACAATGCGAATATCGTCCGAAAGCCGTTGTTATCCGTGGCTTTTGGACGATTATTGCATCTTGTTAGACGATTTTTACGGTTAGAGGATGCGGGTATTCGTTAGTTTTACCTTGTAGGGCCATTGTGCAGTCGGCACTTGTTGCAATAACCGGTGGGTGTCGTGCGGACCGGCGGTAACTATCAGCCACAGGTGAGCCAGTTTCTTGCCTTCGGGCACAGTCCACGAAACAGTGCCGGTTTGATTGTCCGCATCTGTGCTTCCCGACGTACCGAACAAAGTTTCCCCTTCTTCGGTTACCCCCACCAGCCCATAACGGTAATAGGCAGCCTCATGAAGGGGATTCTTATAACCCGGATATCCTGTCGGTGCCTCCTTGCCTTGCAGTCCTTTGAAGTCGGCTTTCACCGTCGTACCAGGTTCGGGCACATCAAGCCGGATAGCGTTAAAACCGTAATTTTCCGGACAGCGCTCTGCTTTTACCTGCCAATAGCCATCGGACTCTTGGGTCATATAAGGCTTAAAGTTTTCAAACGAATTGGCAAATGGACGGGTTTCGGCAAAAGCCCGTTTGAAGTCGAGATTCACCAGATGACAGTAGCAGTCGAACATTTCATCCACAAACTTGTAGTTTTCTCCTTCCTTAAAACCTTTCAGACGTTGGTAGGTCCGTACAGGGTCTTCGTCTGCGGTGCTTTTTCGGTAAAATTCGGCAATGAGGTCCAGTCCGTTGCGTTCGCTCCAGTATTCCAATACATACGGCGAACGATATACATTCTCGTCGTGCAGGAAAGCCTTGTGCGAGGCTTGTTTAAAAGCATCCCAATGATAGGTTTCTTCGGCAATCCAGTTGGGATTGACTTGCCACAACATCCATTGTGAAGTCATTTCGAAAAAACCTCCCTGTTTCTCACCCCAACAGGAACTGCCGTCTGCCAGCATCTGAAGCTGGAAGCTATGCCCCAGTTCGTGTGCCACGGCATTCAGGTTCGGGTCTTGTAGCCGGTTTGGCGCAGCCCAAAAGGCTCCTATCTTGTTATCGTAAGCCCCTCCGTATGCCGTACCGTCCAGCGAATACATCAGCATCACCATCATACGGTAACGTTCGCTATACGAGCCTGGGTTGACAAAGTTTAAGCTATCGCGAAAAAAGGTATAAAATTCCTCCAGCTTCGTTTTCAGGTGTTCCAAATCAACGTGCATGTCGTGTCCATTCAATTGTGGAGGATTGGCCAAATCTTTGCCGAAGCCTTTTTCCCAAAAGATGGCTGTGTTTTCGGTATAATCCATCCGGGCGTAACTGTACCGGCAGGTGTCTATTTGCCAGTTTTGTCCGGCAAATTCTTCAGGTTGGTAGATTGCTTTTCCTTCCGGAAGCGGATAGGGTTGGCTGGCAGGAAGGGTGTCATGGGCTGCATACGAAAGCAGGGCAGCCGCGCTTGCTAACAGCATACTGAGGTTCATCATATTTTTTCTTTTTTGTTCTGTCAGCAAAGTAAGGAAAAAAACGGGACAAAAAAGGGTGAAATCGTACAAGGTTATGCCACAATCGTCCAAGCGAATGCATTTTTTGCATCTTATGAATATCGCAAACAGTCAACCGTAGGGGCGTATTTCAAATTCTTTCTATCTCTTTAATGTCCAGTCCGGTGCTTCTGGAGATTACCTCTACATCGAAGTTCATGTCTTTTAGTTGGCGGGCTATTGCAATGGCTTTTTCCTTTTCACCTAGTTCTCTGCCTTTGGCAATTCCTTCTTCCAATCCTTTTGCGTGCCCTTTTGCTACCCCTTTGTTTTCCGCAGTTTCTATTACGCTGATCCAGTCTCTGTAGTTTTTGAGGCTTTCTTCGTATTCGTATCGTTCCTTTCGGTCGAACTTCGCTATTTCAGCGGCTTCGAACAGCCGTGTGAAAACCTTCTCTTGCAGGGCTTCCGGCCGTTTCATGAGTGTGGCAAGATTCCGTATGGCGTACAACCACTTGTCGAAGAGCGTCTCCAATTTGTCTTCCTCCTTGGTGAACTTGGGCATTTCCAGGTAGATGAATGTCAACTTGTCGTAGAATATTTCCTTGGTGTCGATGTCTATCAGCTTGATTTCGTGGTAGAAGTCCGTATTATCTGGATAAATGGAAAAGTTCAGGATACCGATGGTGTATATACCCTTCAGTTCGTAGTTCCAATCCCCCCGTGGAGCTTGCTCCCGGATGGCGAATGTCGAATAATAGATGCTTCTGTCCTTGAAGAACTGCTGTTCACCTTTCTGCATCTCCACGATGAAATGTTCTCCCTTCTCGTTCTTGCAATACACATCGAACACGGCGCGCCGGTCGTATTCCTGCTTGCCAAGGTGTTCGGCGTTCAGGTAGGTAATGTCCTCTATTTTTTCCCTTCCGTGTAGCAGGGCGTTGAGGAAACTGATGAGCAGTTCTTTGTTGATTTCCGTACCGAAGAGCTTCTTGAATGCGAAGTCGGTATAAAAGTTGACGTATCTTTCTACGATTCCTTCCGAGCACATAAGCGTATGGTTTTAAGTGATATGCAAAGATACGGTTTTTATAGTTAGTCGGAAATGAATCGGGAAAAAACAAACGTAGAGGCGCAAAGATTTATCTTTAATGTCCGCATCTTGTCCATTAACTTGTAGGGGCAGGGTCTGCCTGCCCGAAAAAAATGGAACATAGAGACACGAAGGCACAGAGTTTATTTTTTAGTGAATGTCAATTTACAGACCAAAATATTTCTCAACCATATCTTTGAGCTGTTCAGATGACAGATTTGCTATTCCAATCGATTCAATAAGAGAAAACTCTTCCTTGTTTTTACCTATAACGAACTTTCGTTCATTACCATCTATTTCGGCGAGCAAATGGAAATTTCCTTTAAAAGCCTGCTCCATCCCGGATGTTCTTTACGATATGTCTGTTGATGGTTATTTCAGATGCATGTGTAGCTTCTTCTAACTCACCCCAAGACCTCAATTGATTGGCTATAGTTGTTTCAATCCGTCCTATCCACTGCTCGGCAACACCATATTTTGAAGCGACCGTACGGAATTGTTTCAGACTGTCTGCTACTTCACGTATCACTGCATCAGGCCGGCGTATGCCATTGTCTTTAGCAAACTGGATGACATCATCCCGTGTAATATCCCGAAGTTTGGCGCGGATATACAGACAGTGCTCTTCATTGGGCAAAAATCCTCCGTTGTCGAATATATAAGTGATATCGTATGCCGGAGACAGACGCCAGGAACCATCTTCACTCATAACAAATGAAAAATTCTTATTGTGGTCGTCCGTATTGTTGGCCAAGATATTGAATACCATCCGACGGAATACCTCAGAACAGTCAGCCTCGGGCAGATGAAGTTTCCGACATACTGCTATCAGCTGTTCGTAACTGTCGGCTTCGGGACGGATGGCAGCCAAAGTCTGGGTATGAACCTTCTTTCCATCCTTACGGTCGAAACGTCTGGTCATGAAATGATTATTTCCATCTACCTGATAGAGTTCAGATGGCATCATATTGATTCCTGCCATAGTAGCCAGTTCATAATAGGCCATCTCCAATTCTGCCGAACTATATTGAGAATTGCCGAATTTAATCAGACAGTAATCAAAGTCATCCAGGCCGGAAATCTGTCCGCTACGTATCTCTCTACTCTTTCGGTTGATGGCCACAATGGCTTTGGGTTGACGGCCACCTGCAGAAGTACCTACAGTAAGCAACGATTGCATGGTAATGGATTCTTCGGGTAGAATTCGTGCATTTTCTTTTTCTGTGAATATGCGCTCTGCCAGATTAGCCAAAGACTTGATATCTATTTTCCCTGCCTTGCGTTCTCGCGAAACTTCAGGTAGAAACTCGAGAGCTCCCATGCCACGTTTCCCAATGAACGAGAGCTTGTCAAGGGGAGTAATGTCTGCATTGGACAGATGGTTCTGTTGACGCCACAAATCAAACAACTGATTACCCCAGGCATCAGGCAATGAATCGGCTACAAAAGCAGGTAATTTCTGATAAATTTTAGCATCTTCTCCCCAGATAGGCATAAGACCTCTTGCCCCATCTATCGGTGCTGCCAATGGAGATATATTCAGACCTTTCTTCAGAAAGACGGGGTTATACGTGAAGTAGGACAATCTGCGTTTGGTATCCCAAGCCAACCGGCCTATTTCTTCACCCCAAAGCATTACTCTTAAAGATTGTACCATAGTTCGTATCATTTGGAGTGTCTTACGCGCTGTGTCTTTTTATCGTCTTTACGCATCAGGTAAGGAGATTCTGGTAGCTCTGGAAGAATATGGTCTATCATGTTGATCTGCCCAACGACTTTCAGCAACACGATAAATGTGGACAATGAAATATTGCCTGCAGTGCCGTTCTCAAATTTGTGGATGGTGGTAAGTCCAATTCCCGATTGCTCGGAAACATCTTTCTGAGTAAGATTACAGCGTATTCTGTATTCCTTAAACCGGGCACCTAATAGCCTTACAATCTCGGGAGTAGAGTATTCATAAAAGTCTGCCATATTTCCTATATTTATATATCATTATAATGATAATTAAATACACTTTTATATATTAATCTTCATTATAATGAATGTTACAAATACAAAACTACAAAATTAATCTGATTAGAACGAACTTCTCTGAGAAAACTTTAATAATTAAATGAAAAGAAAGATTAGTGAATTCACGTTAGGGTAAGTAAATTTCAGTGTGTGGCTTGGGTAAAAGATGGTAGGGTCTGCCTGCCCGAAAAAATGGAACACAGAGACGCAAAGGCACAGAGTTTATTTTTTAATGAATGTCCGCATCTTGTCAGTTAACCTGTAGGGGCAGGGTCTGCCTGCCCGAAAAAAAATCGAACACAGAGACACGAAGGCACAGAGTTTATTTTTAATGAATGTCCGCATCTTGCCGGTTAACCTGTAAGGGCAGGGTCTGCCTGCCCGAATGCATTCACGTGGATGCATACGGGCGGGCGAACCCCGCCCCTACATGGACTGTTGCGAATATTCATTTCAAGCAAAAGCGCAGCGAGAGTGTTGTTTGGCTTTGTGTCCTTTTGCCTTCTCTACTATAACCTCTGCGTCTTTGCGTCTCCGCGTTCGATTTCTTTATAAAATTCGTATATTGAATACGAAGGTAGCAGTGTATTGCGTGCCGTTCAGGGTGTAGACCAGTGCTTCCCGGATGGTGTAGGTGTCGCCTGCGGTGCAATGGTCAGGGAATTGCCCGATGGTGAAGGTAAACGTATCCTTGTTGAATTCCGAGTAGACGTAGCTGTCGTCTCCCCAGCCGATGGCGTTCCCTGCCTTATCGTACCAGAACCCTAAGCCGTTGGCGGTGCAGTTGTATTCCAGCGAGCCGTCTGCCTGCACGGCGGCAAAGGCGATTTGTCCCTCTGCGGGCGTAGCGTTTGCCTCCATGATTTTCGAGGCAATCAGGCTGGGCTGCATCACGAATGCCTGTGCCAGTTCCTCCATGTCCCCTTCGTTGATGACGCTGACGGTTGTTCCCGTGTAGTCACCGTTGGTAGTGGCGGGGAAACTCAGGTCGTAAGTGAAGGTTACATCCGTTGGCTGGGCGTCCGGATCTATTACAACCGAACCCAATAAGTCTGTGCCGTTGAATTTCACTTTATAAGGCCATTGCTCGTCGGTCAGGTCCTTTTCGTCCCACGGATGGGCTTTGTAAGTCTTCGGGGCTGCTTGCACGATGAAGTACAGTTGCTCCGTTCCGGCAGGAACCGTGAAGCTGGCGTTGCCCGCTTCGGCTGCATACCGTTCGCTATATACCCGTGTGCCGCCGCTGGTCAGGGCTACAAAGCCATAGCTCCAGCCTGCGTCCGATGCGTCTCCTATATTATTATAGGTGTCTACTGTTCCGGCCACCACTTCCGTGTCCATGTATTCACCCGGGTCATCCGCTGCCAGGGGGCTTCCAGGCATCAGTCCTTCAAAGTCGGCCGATACGGTCGTTTGTCCTTCGGGCACGTTGAGGGCGATGACATTGAATCCGGTCGTTTCGGGGCAGTCGGCGTATGCCACCTGGTAGTATCCATCCGCCGTCGGGTAGAGCGTCGTGCTGTAACGTCCCAAGTAGCCGTCCGAATATTCGCGGATGCCGTTGATGTCGAAGGTGGCCATGCGTGCGGCGTAGTCATACAGTTCTTCTTTCATCGTTTCCCAACTGTTGTTGGCATACAGGCGCATGTAAGCTGCGATGGCGTCTTCCGGCGCGTGCGAGTTCTTCCATACGTTTGCCACCGCGTCGTCCCCGTGCTTGTCCGTCCAGTAGGTTTGCAGCCAGTAGCTGGCGTAGCGCATCCATTCGTGTTCGAAGTGGCGGTGGTTGTTTGCCAGCCATACGTCGAAGTTGTAGGTGGTGAACATCTCCTCGGGATAGTCTTGGAACGATTGCCACTGCGCGCATTGTTCCCAGAAGCCGTTGCCTCCGTTGCTGCCTTCGTAGCCGTAGCGGAATCCGGTCTGGAAGTCATTCGCCTCGCCTTGGTACACCTTGTCGCAATACACTTGGTATTGGAAACTGTGCCCTATCTCGTGGGCGATGGTCGAGCCTACGGGCTGGCAGGTACTGGGGTTCACCCACAGTGCGCCGATTACGTCATCGTAACCCGATCCGGTAGCCAGCCATTCTTCCTGGTAAAGCAGGTAGATTTCCATCTTGTACTGGTCCAGGCTCGATTTGCCTTGTCCCGTCTCGGCGAAGCCTAACTTCTCGATGTTGGTCTGGTAGAACTGTTCGGCTTTCTCCAGCAGGTCATCGATGTCCACCCGCATGTTCGCCGGAACGGTTTCAGCATTGGGGTCGTCGCCAAAGCCCGCTTCCCAGAACACGAAGAAGTGTTCGCTCTGCTTCGAGCGGAACCACGACCATTGTGCGTCGCTGCGCAGCATGTCCATCGAGGCGAACTCGGCAGGCTTATAGTACTTTTCGAAGTCTTCTATCTCCGATTCGTCCATGATTTGTAAGTCCGAGCCACTTTGGGTTACGGTGATTTCCTTTTGTGCCGTATGGCAAGTGATGGTAATCGTAGCGGTACGTGTGGCTCCGGTAGTGTTCTCTTCCATAGAGAAACTCAATGTGTTAACGCCTCCGGTATCTCCATCATTTTCCAGCGTGAGCCACCCGTCTTCATTGCCTGCCGTGACAGTAGCTTTCCAGATGGCACGGGCAGTCAGTTCTATTTCATAAGAAGTGGTTTCTGCGTCTACCGATATGTTCATGTCTTCTTCGGCTATGGCGAGCAGATAGTCTGCCGAATATTCTTCTTCATCGTCTTTACAACTGGTGAAGTAGAAAGCGAAGATAGCAGTGAAGCATAACAGTAGCCAATTTAGCTTTGTTGTCATAATCCATTTTTGTTAGATGGTTAATTACTTTGTGTCACGGTAATCACTTTTTGTGCCGTGTGGCAAGTGATGGTGATGGTGGCAGTACGGGTAGCTCCCGTTGTGTTTTCCGCTACGTCGAAAGCCAAGGTGTTATATCCTCCCGTGTCGCTTCCGGTAGTCAGGGTAATCCATTCTTCACCACTGTCTGTTGTAACAGTAGCTTTCCAAATGGCGCGGGCTACTATTTCCACTTCGTATGAACTGGCTTCAGCAGGGGCTGAAATGTTCAGGTTTTCTTCGGCGATGTTGAGAAGGTAATCTGCAGAGTATTCTTCCTCATCATCGTTACAACTGGTGATGCTTACGGCAAAGAATGCCATAAACAGTATCAATAGCCAATTAGATAATTTTGTCATAGTCATTATATTTTTAAGATTTGTGTGTAGGAGCGATATACCCCGACATTATTCTCACCGAAGGTCTGTCATAATTGAGAAACTGAACACAGAGGCAAAAAGATGCAACGAAACTATTTTTATGTATCAATGAAAAAGCTTTATGCCTTTGTGCTCAGTTCCATTTAGATTTACCCTCGGAGGGCTTCTTGCTTATTCAGCCGCTTCCGGGTCTACCTGGAAGTTGATGTTCACCGTAACTTTGCCTCCGTTACACGTAATGATGTACGTGGTAGTCAGCGTAGTTCCGGCTGTAGGCGAAACATTTTCCGGATGGTTGCCGCCATACAGGTAGAGTTCTGTTTCGCTGGTGCCTAAGCTAACCCAGCAGAGACCGTCGGCATATGCGGCAGATGAACCGTCAGCAGCCAGCCAGTATCCCGGCACATCGGCAGTATATTCGGGTTCTTCCGCTGTTTCCGTCTGGCAGTAAATCTTCAGGTCGCCCGATACACGTGCGCTGTGTATTTGATACGTGGTCATCTTGAATGCCTGGCGGAGCGTTTCGCGTACATCTACTTGTACAGGAGCGAAGTCGTTCGTGTAGTTCTTTTGCAAGTTTACATCGATGGTCAGTTCTTCGGGTTCACCTTCGGGAGCGGTTTCCGGGTCTTGGTAAGCCACGATGTTTACGGTGATTTCCATCATCGCAATCTTGTTGTTAGCCAAGAAGCCGTACTTCACGGTGTACGAGTCGCCCACGGCGCAGTTGCCCGGATATTGTCCGATGCCGATTTCGTCTACAGGCCAGCCGTCACCGCCATACGATGTATAAACGCGTGAGTTTTCACTATAGGCATTTGCGCCACCGTCTGCATCGTACCAGAATCCGTTGGTTCCGGCATTGGTCTCTTGGGCATAGCTGCCGTCTGCCTGTACGCCAAGGTAGCCTTCTATTTCGTCCATCGAAGCGATACCCAACGCTGCGGTCACTTGGTCGGGGTCAAACTTCACGTTCACCATGTCGTAGGTACTTGCCGGGTTCATATCCAAGGTGAGTTGTTGCGTATTGGCTATTTCTGCCGTTACGTCACCCCGTTCGGTCAAGATGTACGTAATGGCTACCGCTACACGCTTGTCTTCGTAAGAGAGGCATTCGTATACCGTCCATTCTTGCGGGGTGGTGAATGTGTTGGGATTCTGACCAATATTGAAGTAATTGTTTTCATCTTCGTCATCTGGGAATCCTTGCCATTCACAATAGAAAGAAAGCGTACCTAATGCGCTCAAATCATTCCATGTCCCGGCATCGCCATTGTTGTCAAACCAATGTCCCCACACACCGTTGGTGGTGCTTCGGTTCAGTGTATAGTCTTGGTGGGTGCTGGCTTGGATGGCGAATCCATTGATGGTAGGCGCGCCGGTGTCTTGGTTGATACCTGCCAACACTTCTTCTTCGGTCAGTCCGAAGCATTCGGCAATGGCTGCGATATCAATATCAAGGCGTTGCGTAGTATAGGTAGTGGCAAAATAATCTGTTACGGTGTATTCCAGTATCAAGTCGGCATTGATTTGCTGGCGCAGTGCCTCGGCAATGGAGTCTTGCCGGCGGATCTCTTCCATTTCGTCATCGGTCAAGATGTGCAAGCCCGTAATTTCGTCCATATCGTAGTCGCCACAAGCGGTGACCCCTGTAAGGAACAGGAAAGCGGGCAATAGGAATATGTAATATAGTCTTTTCATAAGGATAAATGATTAAAAGGTTGATGGTTATTTTGCTCCCGTATAGCCCGGATTCTGTTCGATGGTGGTGTTGGTACGCATCACGCTTTCAGGAATCGGGAAGATGTTCCAGTGGTCGGTGGTGACGGCATCCTTACAGAAGTAAGATTTGCCGTTGAACACGTTGCGTCCGTCTGCCATCTTGAAGCGGATCATGTCCTGACGGCGGTGCTCTTCGCATGCGAATTCCCAGCCCAAGTCGTCGAACAAGCCGCCCAACTCGATGTCATCGCCACCTTCGTAAGTGCTGATGTAGTTGCTCCAGTCGTTGTAAGCTATCGGCTCATACTCGCTGTGTCCGTAGGCATATACGCTTCCGCCTTTCAGGTCGGCTACGGTGCGGGTGGCTTCCGCCAACGATTCAAACGAACGTTTGCGGACTTCTGTTACCAAGTCGGCTGCGGTCTGTTCGTCGCGTCCCAAGCGCAGCAAGCATTCCGCCTTGATGAACATGGCATCCGCCAGGCGGAAGATGACCAAGTCGTCCGAGGTAGTTCCCCAGTTACCTCCTCCTACTATCTCGTACTTGTGCAGGCGATAACCTTCTTGCTGGTAGGCACCGTCGATGGAGTGCACGTTCTTGTTGTAGTTCAGGTAACCCGTGCCCGACCAGTCATCGGCCGTAAAGGGGATGGGGTCGCCCGCATTGGGGGTATATGTACCGTCGGCATTCTCTACGGCGTAGTGCTGCAAATCCATTGCCCAGGTATCAGCCAAACGTTTGTCGTTGGCGGAATAGGTATCGATAAACTGCGGGATGGCGCACGAACCGTTGGTGGCGGTAGCGGTGCTGGCGTAAGCATCCATACCGGCTTGCGGCATGACGTAGGTCATCAGGTTGAAGTTGACGGCATGGGTACGGTCGCCCGGTACGCAGAAAATGATTTCGGGATTACCTTCCAGATTTTCGCGGAAATTGTCTTTGTAGTTGGGCGCCAACTCAAAGCCTCCTTCGGTCAGGACGGTTTCTACTTCTGCCAAGGCGTCTTCATAGCCTTGGTTGTCGTTGGTGCCCAAGTAAACGTTTTTGTTCAAGTACAGCTTGGCAAGTGCCATACATACGGCGTACTTGTTGCCCCAGCCGTGGATGTAATCGGTGGTGATGACATCTTTGATGTCGTTCAGTTCGCTGACGCAGAAATTATAGATTTCCTCTCCCGACACCTGTTCGGGCACGTAACCATCGGGATTGTTCATTGTGGTCTGCAGCGGAATGTTGCGGAAAAGGTCTAACAGGTGGTAGTAAGTTAGGGCACGGAAGAAACGCATCTGTGCGCGGTCTTCTACATTATCTTCGGGCAGGTTGTCCAGTACCATGTTACAATAGTTGATACAATTGTACGCATAACCCCAATTGTTTTCCGACAAACCGAAGTTGTAATCCCAATTGTGTTTGTGTCCGTTGATGTAAACGTCACCCCAGCCGATACCAATGCGCAGGGGAACCATGTACTGGTCAGTGCAGATTTCCAACTGATGGAACAATCCAAACCAACTGGTATGCAGGTATCGGTATTGGGCGATGGCTTGGCCTTCCAACAACTGGATGTCATCCGGGTTGGTCAGGTCAATGTTCGTGTCGTTCAAGTCGCTATAGAGGGTCTCGGTCAGGTCGGTACATGATGTTGTCACATTCAGGCTGCAGCCGACGAACATTCCTAACAATATGTTTTTAATTAGCTTTTTCATGGTGTTCATTCGTTAAAAGTTAAGCGTTAAACCTACCGTGTACGAACGGGTAGTAGGGTATTTATCCTGGTAGTCGATGCCCGGTGTCTGGAAAGCATTATCTACCTCCGGGTCTAATCCGGAGTAACCAGTGATGCAGAAAACGTTGCTTGCCGATGCATAGATACGCAGGTTGTTGATATAATCCTTTATCTTGCCTTTCAGCGGCAGGGTGTAGCCCAAGGTGATGTTGCTCAGCTTCAGGAAGTCGCCGTTTTCCAAGTGGTCGCTCGAGAAATATTGGGCGGCTGTATTCGAGAGACGTACCATCTTTTGGTTGCCGTCGGCATCCAATACGGGCGTGCCGTCCAAGTTGATGGCGGGACGCAGGTCGTAAGCTGTCTTCAGGCGGTTGTAGGCGATGGAGTTGTTTTCATAGAAACAACGCCATGCGTTCAGAATCTTGTAACCGAATTGTCCGGTAAACTGCAAGTTTAAGTCAATGCCTTTGTAGTTAAAGGTATGTCCCCACCCCAAATAGACTTTCGGCAGTCCGTTGCCCAGACGTTGGCGGTTTTCCATCACATTGTGGTTTGTGTTGAATTCTTCATTCACCCAACCTCCGTTGCCGTCACTTACTTGTACGATGGGTACTCCGTTTTCGCTGACTCCTACGTATTTCAGCCCCCAAAACTCGCCTAAACTGTGGCCTACTTCCATATAGTGGGTCGGTGTGCTGATGGGTTCGCCCAATCCGCCATATAATTCGTGAAAGTCATCGGTCTCGTACAAAGTGTTACTCAGTTTGAGCAGCTTGTTTTTGTTGTGCGAAAGGGTCAGGGTGGTGCTCCACTCGAAATCCTTGGTCCGGACGGGTACACCGGTCACCATGACTTCCACACCTACGTTACGTATATCACCTACATTGGCAAGGGTATAGCCATACAAATTGGGCGGTACAGGTACGCTATATGAGTACATCAAGTCGGAAGTCTTACGGTGATAGACATCAATGCTACCGGAGAGGCGTTCATCCAGCACACTCCAGTCTAAACCGAAGTTCCATTCACGGGTGGTTTCCCATTTCAGGTCTTTGTTGGGATTCTGTATAACTTCCAATGTTTGGATCCAATTTCCGCTTTGGTCTTGGATGTCACCGTAGGGAGCGATGTCGTAAAGGTATTGTGCCCGATAAGAACTGGTTGGGGTGATACCGGTCACACCGTATCCTATGCGCAGTTTCAGGTTGTTCAGCCAAGAGCGGGTCTTTTCCATAAACGGTTCGTTGCTGATGGTCCATCCCAACGAAACGGAGGGGAAGGTAGCCCACCGGTTGTTTGCACCGAATTTGCTGGATCCTTCGTGGCGGATGCTGAGCAGGGCGTTGTAGCGGTTGGCGTAGCCGTAGCTGACACGGGCGAAGAAACCAACAAGGGTGTCATCGTATGCGTCAGAGCCCATGCCCGCATGGCGGTCTTCTTCGGTCAGAAGCGTACCCAGTCCCAAGTTGTTGTAGAGGTAAGCTACCGAAGGGAAGTTTCCGTTGCTGGCGGAAAAACCGTCGTACTTGTTGTAGAGGTAGCTGTAACCTACCAACCCTTCGAAGCGGTGTTCGCCCCATGTATGGTTGTAGCGCGAAGTGATTTCCAAAGTCTGGCTGCGATAGTTGCCTTCGCTCTTCGAAGCGGAACCGTTGTAGTTGTCTTCTTTCGCCAAGGTGTAATAGTCCGGATAAGTGAACGACTGGCTGACGCTTGCCGATTCGTTCAACGAGAGCATCACATTGGTCTGCCATCCCTTAATGGGTTCTACGGTGACGTTACCCGTCATTTGGTAGAAACGGACGCGGGTATCGCCTTCGTATTCGTTCTGGATTTCCACCGGATTGATGTAGTTCAGGCGATTGAAATTTTCGTAATACGTTCCGTCTTCGTTATAGATGGGTTCCGACGGGTTGCGGATAATCGCCTGGCGGTAAGCGTAGGTATTGTTGTTCAACGAATACTTCTGCCGGCTGATCAAGGCGTTGAAGTTGAACTTCAGCTTGTCGTTCCAAGCGTATTGGGTGAAGTCCAACTGCATCTTCAGGTTTTCGTTGTCGCTCTTGCGCATGATAGCTTCATCGTTGCTGTAAACGACGTTGGCGGAGTAAGTAGAGGTTTTCGTACCACCGTTCATAGAAAGCGAATGGTTGTGCTTGAAGCCCGCCTTGCGGCTGATGGCTTTCAGCCAGTCGGTGTCGTAGCCTTCGTAGGTATAGGCGGTGCGTCCGTAGATGATGTCATGCGTATCCATGAACTCCGGTGTGTCTGTCCATTTCGAGAACGATACGTAACCCGAATAAGTGATGTCGGCTTTCTGATCGCGGCGTCCGGTCTTGGTGGTAATCAAGATGACACCGTTGGCACCACGGGTACCGTAGATGGCGGCAGCCGAAGCGTCTTTCAGTACGTCGATGGAAGCGATGTTTTCGGGCGCTACGGTGGTGAGGTCGCCTTCGATACCGTCTACCAAGATAAGCGGGTTGGTGTTACCCGACACGGTATTGATACCACGCAGCATGATGGAAGAGGTAGCCGTCGGGTCACCGCTAGAGTTGGTGACGCTCAGACCGGCAATCTTTCCTTTCACCAGTTCGGCGGCATCGGTAATCTTACCTACTGTAAAATCTTCTGCTTTCACCGAAGCCACGGCACTGGTCACATCACCCTTGCGCTGCGTACCGTAACCGATGACTACTACTTCGTCCATCATCTCGGCGTTTTCTTGCAGTGTAATGGTTTGTCCAGCCTTTAGTTCGCTTGCCTTCATTTCTATGTTTTTATAACCAATGTAGCTGATGACCAAGGTAGCGTTGGGAGCTACTTTCAGTGAGAACTTACCGTCGAAATCGGTAATCGTACCGTTGGTTGTACCTTTTTCCATAACGTTGGCTCCAATGATGCTTTCTCCGTTCGAGTCTACCACCTGCCCGCTGACGGTCCGTGTCTGTTGGGCTGCCATCACAGCGGCTTCCATGTTCCCTGCTTCGGCATACATTGCCAATGGCAACCCTGCAGCCAGCATGGTACAAGCGGCCACCTTCACCATTGCGCGACTGAATAACGCGCGGTTTCCATGTGTATCCATTCTGTTTGTATTTAAAGGTTAATAGTTAGTTAAGAATTAACAGTGAACAAGGAATAGCGGGAATAGCCATTCTTTGTTCCTGTTAATTATTCACTGTTAATTATTAATTATTAATTGTTCACTGCTAATTATTCACTGTCATTCTACTTTCCACTCTATCACTCCTCCCGACGCTCCTTCTTGCAGCTGTGCCACAATCATCAGGTCGGTGGTTTTCACGGGATGGAAGTCGAGGTGGTTGTAGCGGTCCTTATCGGTGGTGTAAGGGCTTTGCGCTTCCACTTCCTTCCATTGGTTGCCCTGTTTGTAGTAGAGCTTCCACGAGGCGGGCGTGCGGAAGTTTCCGTCGTAGTGGTCGAAATCCAGCCAGTACACGTCTACGGATTTTACCTCGGTGGGTTGACTGAATCGGTAGCACACATTCTCTTTCGAGCCTTGGCGCAGCCACCAGTAATGGTAGGGCTTGGAAGTATCGCTCGAACGTTTCGGTTCCCACTGGTCGTTGTAGCCCCATGCCCATTGCAGGTTGCTGGTGGCTGCGGGCACATCGGTGGTAGCTTGGGTAGGAAGCGAGTACATCTGTGCCTTGCTGGCTATGGCCGGTTCGGGTGTCGGGGTAGCGTATTCCTTGGATTCGGGAATCCATACTTCCATCTGGTCGGCACCGCGGTTGTTCCAGGTAGAGTAGGGGATGGCGCGGAAGGTCAGGTCTTTCACCGAGCCGTCGCGTTCCACTTCCTTGGCAGCCCCGCTCAATACCATCACGCCGTTGAGCAGGTTGGCTTCGTAGGTGGCACTGATTTGTGTGTCGGGGGTGATGAACTTGTTAAACACGGTGCTGTCGGGCTGGTCTTTGCCTTCCAGGCAGAATACGATAGGTCCGCGTTCCAGTGCCAGCATGCCACGGTCTACTTCTACCGAGTCGTTCGCCTGGATGCGTCGCACGTCCATTGGCAGGTCCAGTTCGATGACGTCGCCTGCTTTCCAGGTGCGTACCAAGGTTTCGTAACCGTCGCCTTCGGCTGCCCGTGCCGACGAGCCGTTTACTTTCAGGGTATATTTTTTCGGAGCATCGGTATAGGCGTAGAGGTCGGAAGCTACCGGCGCACTCTTTGCCCAACTGGGGATGCGCAGACGGATGGCGAACTCTCCTTCTTTATCAGGCGTCACCTTAATGGCTATCTTACCGTTCCAAGGATATCCGGTGGTCTGTTCCAGTGTGACCTTGGTGCTGTCGGCAAGCTGCATCTCGGCTTTACCTTGTATATAGAGGTTGACGTAGATATCGTTCTGCTGAGTAGCGTAGGCATAGTTGGGCACGGAAGCGATGAAGCGGGTCACATTACCCGGGCAACAAGCACAACCGAACCAACGTTGGCGTTCGTGCTGCCCCATCGATTCCAGCGGATTGTCGTAGAAAAACTTGTCGCCACTGAGCGAAACGCCGCTGATGACACCGTTGTAAAGTGCACGTTCCAGCACATCGATGTATTTCGATTCGCCCGTGGCAAGGAACATGCGGTAGTTCCAGTACACGTTGGCGATGGAAGCGCAAGTCTCACAATAGGCGGTGTGGTTCTGCAGTTCGTAATTCGGTCCGAAGCCTTCGCCTTGTGCACGCGACCCCATGCCGCCAGTGATGTATAGCTTCTTGCTTACGAGGTTGTCCCACAGGCGGGTCAAGGCATGGAAATAAGCCGTATCATGAGTAAGGGCTGCCACATCTGCCACACCCGAATAGAGATAGCCGGCACGTACGGCGTGGCCCACGATTTCGTCTTGTTGCAGGATGGGCTTATGGTCTTGGCTGTATTCGCTCAGCTTGTGCCCGTCGGTGCCCCGTCCGGTTTCTTCGACGAAGTATTTCGCCATGTCGAGGTATTTCCGGTCGCCCGTCACCTTATATAATTTGCAGAGTGCCATCTCTACGATGGGGTGTCCGCTGGGGCGGTGTATCTGTCCTTCCTTCGGTCCGAAGGTCTTGCAGACGAGGTCGGCATTCTTGATAGCGACATCCAGGAAGGTACGCTTGCCGGTAGCACGGTAATGGGCAACGGCTGCTTCGTACATGTGTCCGCTGTTGTACAGCTCGTGGCTGTTGATTTTTTCCCATTTCGAGCGTCCCCACCATCCGGAGAGACGATAACATTTATTGGTGACGCAAGTAGTAAGATATCCGTCCGGTTCTTGCGCCGCAGCAATGATGTTGATGACGCTGTCCAGGTAATGGTCCAGTTGCGGGTCGTATTTCACCGCGAGCGAATACGATGCCCCTTCTATTACCTTATAAGGATCGGTATCGTCGAAAGAAAAGTCGCCCCGGTGCTCTCCTTTTTTCAGTCCGGCGGCAATGGCGAAGTTATCAAATCGTCCGTTTTTCTCACATTCTTTAAATGCGGAAGGGATAGACACGGTGCGGTTGGTCTCGATGCGGGGCAACCAGAAGCTATCGCTCAGGTGCACCTGGGTGAACGGCACTTCCTGAATGGGAGCATCGGGCTGGATATAGGCAGGTTTGCCACACGAAGTGACTCCCAACGCTACAAGTCCGCTCATCAGTGTTAACAGATAGTTCTTCATATTATTATTTTTAAAATTTCATCTGCACAAATGTAGGAGGAAATCTGAAAACCGGATAAAAAGATAGTCCATATTGATAAGAAAATAGTCGTGTAGAGGTCTACAGAATATGCTTTACAGCACGTTTAAACAGGATATAGACGATTTTGTCATCTGTTTGGATGATTTTTACAGATGAATATATCCGCAAACCAATTGTTTTACTATGTTGTAAGAGATTGTTTTAATTTCTCCAACAAATTTGCTTAGCAGATACGAATCAATATATGATTGAATGGTTCAGGATCTGTTACAGGCTACCTTCTTTTTACGTTTTCCATATGAAAACCGTACGGTTTCCATATCGAGAACGTACGGTTTTCAATTGGAGAACGTACGGTTTTGATAGGAAAACCATAAAAGGATGCCGTCCGGATTGATAATACAACCCTATCAGAAACTCCAAATATTGGGAAGGATTTTGGGATTTTGATTAAGAAGCTGTTTTGAATTTCTCCAAAAAGTTTTTCTTGGCTTGATGTATCCGTTTTCGTGTGTGCTTTGGGCGA
>NZ_JACSPP010000052.1 GCF_014837065.1 Phocaeicola intestinalis | reverse complement strand
ACATACAAGAAGTTTCTCGGGTACCGTCCAGGTGTGGCTGTCATTGGCGACATGATTGTCGGCATAGAGAACAGCGACGGCAACACTAACGTTCGTTTCCACCAGAAGGACACGTTGAGGAGATTCTTTGAGAGGATTGAACAGAAAGGATTGACAGTCAATCGTTTCAGGGCAGATTGCGGATCCTGCTCAGAGGAAATTGTGGAAGATGTCGGAAAGCATTGCATGACTTTCTATATCCGCGCCAACCGCTGCGGTTCGCTCTACGATGACATCTTTGCACTCAGAGGGTGGAAGAGAGAGGAACTGGGCGGCATTGAGTTTGAACTGAACTCCATTCTTGTTGAGAAATGGAAAGGGAGGGCATACCGTCTTGTAATCCAAAGGCAGAAGCGAATTGACGGTGAGATTGACCTGTGGGAAGGCGAATACACCTACCGCTGCATCCTTACAAATGACTACGAGTCTTCCGAGAAAGAGATTGTCAAATTCTATAACCTCCGTGGAGGGAAGGAACGCATCTTCGATGAAATGAATAACGGATTCGGCTGGAACAGGCTTCCAAAATCCTTCATGGGAGAAAACACGGTGTTTCTTCTGCTTACGGCACTCATACGCAACTTCTATAAATTCATCATGGCGAGGCTTGACGTGAAGAGGTTCGGACTCAAAGCAACAAGCCGCATCAAGGCGTTTGTCTTCAAGTTCATCTCTGTGCCAGCCAAATGGGGCAGGACATCAAGGCAGTATGTGCTGAATATCTATTCATGCAACAACGCTTATGCTGATGTGTTCCAGAATGACTTTGGATAACACCGACAACTTATGGTCGTGACTTTGCGTATTGCCTCAAGTCGCATGGTGGGGTAAGGGGCGTTTATATGTCTTTATGGTGACATTCGATGCACTGTGCCCCCTTTTTACTAACGATGCAGATTATTTTCGCTTCTGTATCATATAGGCGCGTAGTTGCGGATTTGAGGGAACTATAACCGCCTCCGGCGGGGTGACTGCCGGGGACTTCGTGCATTTGCACATATAGCGTTAGGGATTGCAGGGGAAAGCCCACAGCCCTGCGAGGACTTGCAACGAAAAGCCCGACCTGAAAGGAAACGCCCAAAAAGAAAAAATCCCCTGAAGCATATACTCCAGAGGACTTTTACGATACACATATCTTTATTTGTAATACAGTTTCAGATCGTCTGTTGCAATCTGCTTGCCATCTTCAAAGGTCAGTGTCTTACGGTCTATCTCCTTGCCGTTCTTACGGACAACAACCACCCATTGCATCGGCTCGTTCACTGCCCCATCGTCACCATCGACCACACCACCGGAAACGGCAAACTCAATCGCACTGCCTTCAGTGGAAAGCGTAACGGAAGGTACAGCCAATGCGTCATCATCAAGAATAGCCGTACCCTTGAACTTCTCATTTGTGTTCTCATTAATCACTGATGTGCCGTTAGCAGCCACCACCACAGACTTTATATAGCTCCGGTAATCGCCTGACTGCTGAACGGTAACCTGATACATAGCCCCCTCACCGCCACCGGGTTCATCATCTTTGCTACAACCCACAAGACCACCAATCACGCACAGGCAAACAGCCAACCGATAAAATAACTTTTTCATAAGCATAAATATTTAAGTTTATAAATAAACCACGCAACCCAAACCGATGTGGTTATTGTTGCGAAGGATTGAATTAAACAACATCTCAAACCGGTATTCGGCAAAAAGAGCAACCTTATGGCTCAGCAGGACTTCAGGTCTTATGCCCACTTCATAACCATAGACAAATGCCCGGCTACGCTCCAGATAAACCAGTTCGCTTTTCGTCTTAGCCCGCTGATAGCCGATTGTACCGGAAGCCACACCCAGTAAGGAGAACTTGCGCCCCTTCAGGAGCCAGTATGCGAACTCCGGGCCGACTGTTACGGTGTTCGCCTGAACCTGTTCACGGTTCAGGTTACGATAATTGAGGTTAGCCCCCACCCTGAAAGTCTTAAAGACTTTGCCATAGCCCAGCGTACCCTGTACCTGGCTTTCGTCCACCACATAATCAACTTTCATGTTCAGATAGTTGCTGCCGATATACTGTGCCCTGCAAACAGCAGTCAGACACAACAGGCAGCTTATAAAAAACAGCTTTTTCATAGAATTACGGATTTACTTGTATGGTAATCTGTTTTCTCACCGGCAAACCGTACCGGCTTGAAACGGTAAACTCAATCAATGTCTCGCCTGTACTCTCAGGCATGAACACCACCAGATTATTGTGTTCAAGCGCAACACCCTCGTCACGTGTAGCGTCATATCCGGAAATATAAACCTGCCCCTTACCCTTGACAAACCGTGCGGAAGCCTTTACGCCATACTGGTCTGTAGCAAGCAAAAGGTTAAACTCCACATTATCGGACAGGCTGACCATATCAGGCACATTCTGGAACTCCACATTCATATCAGGAGTAGAAACATCAAGCCTCACGCTGTCAGCCCTTGTCACCATTTCGCTGGCAACGGACATCTTCAGGCTCATAGCTCCTGCCGTTGTCGGGACAAAATCAAAAGAGAGTTTGCCATTTGTCTTATAATCATATTCAAAAGACTCACCGGGCGAATATTCGCTGTTATCAACGATGATCACGCCATTGCCACCCTCTATGTCAAACATGGTAAGCAGCTGGTCGCCGTTGTCAGGATCAAGACCATTAACGGAAAACGTACAGTTCACAGCCTTGCCAACCGCAGCCGCCCCACCGTCAATGCTTTTGAGTGAAACGGAAAAGTCACGGCTTATCAGATTGAGTTCGTTATCACAGGCAGATAAAGCCAGCATAAAGAACAGTGCAGAAATAAGACTTCTCATAGGCTTAAAATTTAAAACTTGGTTATTCTATCAAACAAATCATTCAAATCTACTCCCCTGCTTCTCAGGAAAGCGATATACTTCACCATCACGGGCAGGTTATCTGACTGCTCGATATTGGAAAGCTGCTGTCGGCTTATGCCCATCATTTCAGCTACGCTTTTGGCTGTAAGCTGTAAGCGGATGCGTTCGACCTTTAATTCATTCGTCAGTTCCATATATGAAATTTATTGGGTTTATCATTCTGTCATTTTTTATCACCTCATAGTGAAGGTGATTGCCAGTACTCAAGCCTGTACTGCCCACAAAACCGATAACATCACCTTTCGTGACCACTGCACCCTTGCGTCTGTAAATATGCGTAAGATGCGCATAACGTGTCTTGAATCCGAAGCGGTGTGTTATAACAACCGTTTTGCCATAACCGGGCACATTGCCGGAAAAGGAAACCGTGCCATCGGCTGCGGCATGTACAGTGGCCGCATACTCAGCCGCCATGTCAAGCCCGGCATGAAAGGTACGTTTACCGCTGACCGGATGCACCCGATATCCGAACCTGTCGGATATACGGTAATTCTCTTTAAGCGGTGCCACAGACGGTACAAACCTGAAAATATCCTCCTGACGGCTTATAATATGCCACACGGGAGCGACCTGTTTAAAATCACGTGCAGTCTGCAACACCTCTGCCACCAGTGTGCGCTTATCCTGTGCTGTGGCTCCAGAAAGAGAAAACAGCACAATCAAAGCCACGCTAAAGCTCCGACACATTTACGATATCGCTGTTCTCCAGGTCAAAAAGAACATGACGGCCACCGTTTTTTTCGTTTATCTCGATACGGAAAAACTTGTCATCAGGAATAGTGAACTTATCAAAAGCAATCACATACTTCATCTTGTCGTTGCCCTCGATACGAGGAGCGTAGTTTTCGGAGAACAAAGCCTGCTGGTCAACCTCCTGGGATGCTGTCAGCTTCGCAGTCTTACGGTCAACGATATAATACCGGATATAGTCTATGTCGTAAGGAAGACGGCTCTTGTTCTCAATTTCAAAAGTGAAAAGCAGCAGATTATCGTAGATATGCAGGTTATTGAGTGAGAACACTATCTTATTGCGAACAATACCCTTATTGAAAATCTGCCGGCGTGCGTTATACACCCTGTTCATCACATCGTCACGTTCGCCAGCCGGGATGATATTGTCAGTAAGAATCACATTCGCCTTTTTCTCCGGCTTTTTCTCGCCCACTTCATATACAAAAGCATCCGGTTTATCCCGGTAATCGACATTGAATGTAAAGAACCTGCCGCTTTCGGTAGCAAACGAGACATTGGTCTGCTTTGGGAACTGCTGCACGCTGCCTGTACGTGCTATCATACGGATAATATTTTCCGTATTCTCAGCCTTACTGACATTGATACAGGTATCACCGTAATCAATGTAAATCACCTTTTCGGGAGCAATGAGGTGAGTCTGTGAAACCTCATTGATAAAAACCGTATCAGGATTTATGCTTGTCATGCCAGGAAGGAAATAGTTTGTCTGCTCCAGACTGTCAGCATAGGACACATTGAAGGAATAGAAAAAGCCGCCTTCAGTCGCCACGCTAACAGTAGTCTGCTTGCTGAAGCTTTTACTGTTCGCCTTGATACGAAGAATATGCGGTACATTCTCCGGATTATCCACCGCCACAAAATCAGTAACCGCCTGACTATATTTCACCGCTGAAGGAAAAATCAGATGTATGGTTTTGGAATAATTTACTGCGATGGGCAGACTCTCAACCGGGCGTATCTGCGCTGTAGCCGATACAGCCACAATCAGAAGGATTATATTCAAGAAAAGTGCTTTCATTTCAAATAAAGTTTATAGTTTGACTTCACCGTAACGACAATCTGGTTGTTCTTCTTACGGAACACGCTTTTAGCGGCATTGCTGACGGCGTTAACGCCTGTACTCAACACATCTGTGCCATAGATACCCGTATTCAGGTCACCCACCACTTCATCAGCCGCCTCCTTGCTTGCTTCAGCCTTTATATTCAGCGGCACATATATACCGGGCAAGCCATCCTGATCATAGACGGTCTTTTTAAGCTCGTAGATGCTGTTGCCTACCCTGACGGATTCAATGGCTATATTGATTCTGTCCTGGTCAAGTTTGACCGTGCCGAAAAGTGCCGTACCCTTGTCAAGCAGCAATCCATTAGGAAGCTGCATCTCTTGAAGTGTGACCAGCTTTATGACACTGCCGGAAGTAATCTTCTGGTCACCTGAAACAATCGCCTCAATGGTATTACCCGTATTCTGAGGTTTATCTCCGGAAAAGAATCTGCTCGCAGCAGGTTTGTTTTCGGGTTCAGGTGCCGGTTTGGTTTTCGGTTTCTCCGTTTTCTTCTTCACCGTCTTAGGCTTCGGAGCCGCCTTAGCCATGCTGTCAGCCCTTTGGTTAGCTCTCAGCTGCTGCTGAAGTGCAAGGACTTCAGGATCTTCTGTATAAACCCCTTCTGCCCTCTCATGATAGACCTTATCGGAAAAGTTCTCATATTCAGGCTTGGCTTCAGAACTCATCATATCGTCTATGGTGAAATCACTCTGCTGCTGTGCCCTTAAAGAGGTATTGACATCCTGCATATTCTCATCATCATCAGAACCGCTTAAAGCCATGACAATCACCAAAACCAACAGTACGAAAATGCCGAATGAAGCGAAAACGATAATCTTTGTCTTAGTTGTCTTATCCATAGGCTCACTGTTTAAGCGGTTGTTCTATCCGTATAATCTGCTGCAAGAACTGGCTAAAGAAAAACCCTGTCACGTTCTCCGGGAACTGCGGTGTTGTTCTGACAAGCTCACCCCTTGTGCGTATCAGGAATTTAAGTTTCTGTCCGGATACACTATGAATGGTAAGTGTGGAAGAAAACTCAACCTGATAAGGCTCGTTATCACCGGCAATACGCTGCACGCTGTCAAGCTCACATTTATACACCGCACCGTTCTGAACGGCATCAGAATAAGCCTTATCGTTATAATATTTGGAGAATATGGCATTCAGGTCGTTTTTATTGATATAAAAAGCGGCATGAGCCTGATTACGTTTCATATCGAGCCTGTCAAAGCTGTTGGCATAACGGGTGGCTTCGGAGCATGTATTCTTGACCAGTGCGATAAAAAGGTCTTCTGCATCTTCGGCATGAGTCTTCAGGTATTCGCCGGAGCGTTCGACCACGACTACCTTATTCAGTGCGGAGAAGTTAACAGTCAGCCCCCATGCCAGAACCAGCAGCACCACCAGCAAAGCAAAACCCAGACACAGTTTGAGGTTGACAGCCCCTTTACGCTTGGCTTCAGCCAGCGTATCAAATTCTTTCAATATATCATCTTTATTCATGATCGGCAGGATTTAAAACAGTTCACGACAATACTTCACACTCTTGGCAAACAGAAACAGTTTGAAGACAAATGCAAAAAGCAACCCCAACATCGTATATTTGTTCTGTCCGCACATCTGCATGACATTTTCAGAAATGACGGAACCCAGCGCATTTGCAATCAGGAAAGCCGGGATCATCATATAACAGACAAACAGATTTTTCAGGTAAGCATGTGTATAATGCCTGGTTTTCTCGTCAAGAAAGAGAATAATCGCAATCGGTGTAACAATCTCCAGCAGGATAAGATACAGATACCTTGCAGCGGCGAAGAAGAAGAAAATATACTTAGTCGCATACAGAAGAACGGTATAAACCGCAATATTGAACGGAAGGGCTATCACCTCGTCAATCTGTTTGCCCACCCAGTTGCTACGTCTGTTAACCTCTTCGATATAATCTCTTGTGAAAGTAGCAATGGCTTCGTCTATGCTCAGATCGACATCTTCCTGATAGTGTTCTATCAGTTCATTCTGAATATTGCCCAGAGCCGTCTCAACAATGGTAAAGGCAAACGGAGCCGCCATGATAATGGCAAACACATAGATATAGATATAAAACAGCTTGAAGAACTGTTTCATGTCAGCCGGTCTGTCACCTTCACTGAAGGCTTCTTTCCATGCGGTAACAAACTTCTGGATAACAATAATAATCGCCACAAAAGTGCACAAGGCAATGATGCCCTTGCTGACATCATTTAGTTTAACGGCTTCATACGCCTGTATAACATTATCAATCACTTCCATAGGCTCACGATTTATCAGATTTAAGTGCGGCAATCCGCTTTATTGCATCATTAACGGTATTGAACCTTGCCCTCTCGTCAAGCAGTTTGTCCTGCTGTGCCCTGAGCTTTGCATCAAGGTCAATTATTATCTTCAACCTTTCACCGTCCGTCATTTTCAGATCCGGCGAAATGATGGTGCGTAAAAGGTCAAAGGATGTAATACTCTCCTCCATAATATCATTGAGCACTTTGGTATAGGCATTATACCCCTCCTGCGTATAGATGTCTGTACGTGAACACTCGGTTGCTGAAATCTTCAGCATTTCGCCCTGAAGCTTCAGTACATTCAACACCATTTTGGAGTTCTGGATAAGACCACTCACCTTACGGTACAGGTCCAGGCTCTCAGTCAATATATTGCGTGAGTTATCCAAAACCTTAAACTGTTCGTAAGCCTGTTTGAGTTCTTTCGCCCACGTTATCTGTGAAAGTTGTGTCAGTGCCGGGTCTGTAACCACAAACTGAGAAAAGGCAGGTGTGGCCAAACAGAACGTCATGATGACACTACATAGAAAAATCCGTCTCATAGTCTTTGTGTTTTAACTGTTTATACTGTTCGATAGCTGTCTCCAGACTGCCGACCTCTCTGTATATCTCCTGTAACCTGTTCCATTTCTCGCCATCCGTCTGAAAAGCCAGCAGCTTTTCAGGAGAAAGCTCCAGACGCACCACAGTAGCGTAGTTATCCATAAATCTCAGGAAAATTTCGGAGTACGGTCTTGTGCCCGTAAAATCATTGCGTATGGACTTCATCAGGTTAATATGACTCCGATTCTTGATATGGAACGCCTCGATTGTCTGGTCATATACCACCTCATTGGCCGGAAGCACATAAAGAAGCTGCGTATTGGCAATGATACCCTTAGTATATTCATTATCCGGCAGCTGTGCCATAGACTGTACGATTGTGCCCACAGCCCCATTCTCTTTACGGAGTTTCTGGTAACAGAAAGCAACCGTAGAATGGATATCGGCACCTGAAAACGTATCTTTGATGGACTGGCTTTCGGCGTATTCGTCAAAGATCAGCATACCACGCACCGACCTGTCGGAAAGAATCTTGTTTTCAATGGTATCAAAAAGGATAGTCATAATCACGGAGATAAGGAAAGGGTCTTTCTTTATCTTCGTAAGTTCGAAGACAATAAAATCACGGTTCTGCATATCATTCTCCAGTGGGGAATGTCTGCAAACATTCTCATAGAAGCCCCCCGGCATGAACTCGGAACACACGTGTAGAAAGCTGTCTATATCGAAATATTCAGGAAGGATATTCAGCCTGTCATACAGGCTGTGCCCCTGCTGCCTCACATAATCGTAAAAGTCAGGGAAAGAATGGCCGTCTGTCTTATCCTCGTAATACTGACGGATAATCTTTGTAAGGGAAACGACCTGTTTAGTGTCTTCCATAATGCTTTTGGTACGCCAGAACTTCAGCACCAGATTAACGAGCGTCTTTATTTTCTCGTTATCAGGCTGTACACCGCCCGTATAAAAAGGATTTATACCCAGTGGAGAAGTACCGTCATAATCAATGTGCAGCGACTTATCTTTATATAGTTGGGAAAGCTGGTAGAAACTTTTTCCGAACTCAACCACAATCAGCTTGTAATTCTGCTCAATACACTGCTGAATGATATTAAGAGAAACCACCGACTTACCACCACCGGTACTTGCCGCCACAATCATGTTGCGTGCAGGAATACGTTTTTTAGAGGCATCCCAAATATCTTTTCTGACCGGAGCCTGAAACAGGCGGTCATTAAAAAGAATACCCTCTTTATCACTTCTGAAAGTAGTATAGTTTATCGCCATACAAAGTGAGGAGTGCAAATCAGAGAGGAACATGAAGTCATCATCCAGACAGTTTTCACGTCCAAGAACCGAACCGATAAAAATATTATAAAGACCTTCATAAGAAGGGATATAATATTTAAACCCGGCATTGGTAAAGATCATCTTCACCTGCTCGATACAGCGGTCAAGAACCGCGTCTTCATCTTCAAGCAGCATGATATTGAAATGTGTCTTACAAAGTACATTCTCTTCGTTGATAATCTCCTGTTCATAGTTAGCCAGACCTTCATAACGGCTTTTGATAGCCTTGTCAAACTCACGGTATCTGCCGAAGAGTCTCACCCTCTCGGATAGTTCGTCACGGTAACTGCTACCGGCAAACCGCCATATCTGGTTTATGACATGTGAACAAGGAAGATGAACGCCCAGCCTTTCGAGCATAGACATATAAAGGCTGCTGTTAGCCTCTTGTAGTGTACTGTCTGTAACGTATGTTTTCATACGGTCAGGCAAGTAGCGTTCATCACAAACGGAAAAGAAAACACCTTTTTTATGTCCGATACGTATCATATCGGCACACTGTATGTCTCTCAGACCTTCATCATCATGGAATCCGTTAACGAAACGGAAGACATGCTGTTTTATCTCTGCCACACTCAGGGGCCTTATCTGTGTGCCTCTGATGTTGCGTATGATGGAAACGGCACTTTCAACCGCTTCAAGAAACTCAGAAAGCCTGTCCTTGTCGGCTTTCGTCAGTTTCTCACGGTAATCCAACGGATTAGCCTGATAAGCCTTCTCCAGACTGGAGAGAGACGAGAGTGTAAAGGAAAGGATGCAGAAATGGTGAAGGTATTCTCTGCCCTCAAAGTATCTGCGTTCAGCTTTCTGGATATAGGTATCACCCTCTATCACATAATCGGATTTGAATTTCCGGCGCAAGAATATATCCTGTTTATGGATAAAGCCATTACGCACATACTGAAACGCCCTGAAGAACTCATTGTGTCTCTGCTCCAGGTCGGCAGTGTCAAGCGAATATGCTTCAGGCAGCTCCATCAGATAAACAACGGAAATGTCGCCGGATTTGGTAAGAATAGCCGAGCCTACTGTATCAAGGATACAATAAGCCTGTGCTGCTGCAATTTTCATAAGCCTCTGGTTTTACAGGCTGTGCAGCAAGTCCTTGTTTGAAATAACGAAAATATTTTTTCTGAATTTATTGAATTTGCGTTCAATGGAAAGATTGATAAACAGCACACGTAAGAAGACAGAAACAAGTGCGCCCACCATCAAAGCAACTATAAACATCACGAAAGAACCTTCTCCGCTCATGGCATTTGTCAAAAACCCCACAATAAACAGAACCAGGACAGCCAAAATAATACAATAAACAAGAAAGAATCTGGTATTCATCCCATGTACTTTCAAAGGGGTTTCCAGCCCCTTACGCACCTGAAATTCCATTTACAGGGACATTTTAAGTTTACTGTTCACCAGAGCTATGACGGCAGCAATGATAGCCAGGCCGATAATAATATAGCCGACTACCCAAAGAAGATTAACGATACCCTCCTTGCGTGTGCCTTGTCCGTCACGGTCGATAATCTTGTCGTAGTTCATCACGACACCGATACCTACACCGACAATCAGAAGCATGGCAATCACAGGAACGGCATACTCACTAAGGAAAGAATTAACTTCGGTTCTCAGACCTCCACTTATCTGGAGGAATACAGTAAGAATTGTGTTCATAAGCTCTTGTATTTGATTAGTATTAGGTTTTCTTACTCGCACATAAAATACTCCGCCAGAAATGATAAAATCACAACCGAAAGTGTACTTATATAACAATATTGTACAAAAACCGTGCCTGTAATGACAAATTAAAAGATATTTTACCAAATACACTAACATTCAGCATTTTACATAAATACAAGAAAAAGACCAGGAATGTGGAATTTCCACACTCCTGGTCTACATTATTGGGGAATTAAATGTGAGATTCCACATACGAAAAATGAGGTGTAGAGTTTCGTCACTCATGTATCCCTAAGAATGTTTTTATTTGCATTCCTTTATGAGGAATGCAAACCTCACTAAAGGCAATAAAAAATTTAAAGCTCAAAAATCATGAAAACAATATTTTATTTATTGCCTAAATTAGCGATTAATATTACATGTGCATACACCATGTACAAGTCACAAGATTATTTAAACATGTCAAGACATATATGTAAATCAATACTGATAATCATCAAAATATATATTATATATAAAGGGATATAAGTCAAAAAACACTTTGTAAATCCTTGATAATTTTCTTGTAGTTATCATCAATATCTGAAGGAACAACCGCACGAACTATGGGAAGAGGTTCTTCCGGCTGGCTGTACATCTTGAAACGAAGATGAAAGCTCGGCATGTTTGAATGTGCCGCACTGCCCACGAACTCGCCCGGCTTCAGTGAGGTAAAGAAATTGCTGTCGTAAATATCCTCCTTTTGTGTCGATACGGTACGGCTGCGGTTAGCTCCACCCCTACCACTGCCGGAAGTACGAGAAATTTTCTGTTTCTCATGCTTGCCGAAAACCAACGGATAGGACTTCAGGGCTTCAACATCTTTGGTACGCCCAAAGAATACATTACCGAAGTTGGATTCAAGACTGCTCCGGTCATACTTGCCGTACAGCTTCTCAATCTTAGCAGAAGATTGAGTAAGCACAAGAAACGCACACAAGTATTCACGAAGGACTGACGGCATCTTTTCAAAGTCAGCAATCCTGAACGTGGTCGCTTCATCAAGCACATAGACAAAAGGAATCTTATTAGCCATCGTAAAGCGTCTGGAACTGATGGAAAGCATGAGCGAGATAATGGGAGAGATAAGACTCTCAATCTGAAACGAGTTGGCAACGGCAACCAGTTTCGGATCTTCAGGGTCAAGCAGGTTATACTGAAAGTCATTGCCTGTAAGGACATAACTTATCTCTTTATTGTTAGCCAAGATACCCAGGTTTCGTGTCAGTGAGCTTAGATAGGATGCCTGTGTTTTAGGGCTGTCTGCTGCATCAAGGAAACCTTTGGCCAGTGCCCTGCTCTCATGACTGCCATTAAGAAACTCCGTTATCCTCTGTGTACCGGCAGAACACACATAGTTAACGATATGCGGTATTGTACACAACTTCGGGAAATCACGATAAAAGCGTATGGAAACGCCCCACATGATACCCAGCGCACCCCCGAACCACTCATCTTTCTTGCTGTCCTTCTCCATATAAGCCGTCAGCAAGTCACTTATAAGCTGTAAGAAAAGGCTCTCATTGCCGACTACTGCCGGAGCTATGGGATTGGTGCGATGGGTACGCTCCATATCCACAAACGAGATATAATAGAACTTATAAGGATATTGGTTTTTCTTGACCAGATTATAGGCAGTGCGCGTCAGGTCAAAATCTTTGTAATCATAGATAAAGCCGGCAAAACGGTTTTTGACAAACTGCTCCAGCAGCGGTTTGCCGATGGATTTTGTCTTTCCGGACTCTGCGCCGCCATATACGAGAAATCCATTGAAAGGATTACCGAAGGTGATACGTCTGCCACCGTCAGCAAACAGTTCAAAACGGTATTGCGCATCTTTCTTCTGTTTCTTGTCAGAAGAAGGAAGCAGAAGAACCAGGGCGATAACCAGGCAAAGTACGACTATTGCCGCAATCAGATACATCATCATAAGCTATAACTCTTTAAACGGATTCAGATAACTGCCAATCTGCTTTAACAGAATCATTTTAAGATTGGCCGGATTCTTTATAACACTCACTACCTTTTTGGCATTACCGGCAATCATGCGTTCAGTACGGAAATTATCACCAAGAATTTCGTTTATCACCTTGTGACCAACCGAACCGCCCAACATACCAGCCGCCTTTTCCGCACTCGTGGACTGCTGCCTGTCATGCCTGCTTGTCTGTCGATTATTATCTCTGGCATATCCGGTAAACGCCAACAGGTCACGCCGATCAATGGAAAACGTACAGCCATCTTTCGTATAACTGTAGTTGCCGGATTCATCCGTCTCAACCGTATAGCCTCTATCTCTCATAGCCCTGTTTATCTGTTTCAGGGTGGTATATTCAGGATTCTCCAGCAACGCCCTCATATCAGGATTAGGAACAGCATAGGCATGTCTGAAACGGTCAATCAAGGCAATATCATTGTCAAAGGCAAATTTACGGATAGAAGATACAGGCAGATAAGTTTTTGTCTGTTCATCAAACAGCACATCATAGGAAACCTCTTTGAGAACCTTCACAAAGCGTGGCTTCTGTGCCTCTTCAGGAGCGGAAGAAGCTGATGCCCTATCAGGCTTCAGGTTATTATCATCATTCAAAATAGCTATAACCTTTGCATCACCGACTTCTTCTATCGGAACCTTTTTATAAGTCTTGAATGAAATATTCTTAGCCTTCAGTCCGTTTTCGTGATAGAAAACACCGTCAAGCCTGTATTTATACAGATTGAAACGGCTTATAATATCCGTCATCCGCTCAGGCTCCAGTTTAGGATTGGCAAACTTCATCAGGTCTTTATGCCTTATGCTGACTTTTTGCCTGTCATTGGAGAAAGTATGGACACCCTTACGGACACGATGCTCATACCCCTGTTCTTTCATGGCAACCACAATCTGATTTGCAGAAGTAAACCGATAATCAGAAAGCAAATTACGCAAGTCATTATTTTTCAACTTTTTAAGAATACTTTCCGCTTCCGGCTCTGTCTTAACAAGATTGATTTTGTTGTCATAGGCAAACTGTCTTACGGTAGCCAAGGAAACGGTAACCTTATTCTGTTCGTCATAAATCACCTGGTATGAAACCTGTTTTACCGTCCTGTTCTGTTGCTGACCTTCATTGACATAAGTACCGAAACCTATATTCTTGACTTGCAAGCCATTTTCGTGATAATGTAAAGGATCGGCTTCGTAACGTGTAAGGTCGAATCTGTCCGCTATATCTCTAATCCGTGCATCAGACAAAGGACACTCAAATGTTTTCAGTTCTTTATGAGAAACCTGAAAAGACTCGCCTTGTCTTGAAAACGTGTGTACGCCACGCCGTACCTGATGTGTGAAACCCAGTTCTTTCATGGCGGCCACAATCTGGTTGGCTGCCGTGAACTGTTGCTGCTGGAGCAAAGACCTTAATTCAGGGTTAGAAATAGTATCAGGAACAGCCGGACGCACAAAACAGTCACTCTGAACGGCCTGATACTGAAACTCCCTGTCAAAACATTGCTGAACACTCACCTTCCAGTTCTCATGAGAAAAGCCACGCTTTACCGTACCTCTGCCCTCCAGTTCCCACGAATTACCGGCAGACTTTGCAGCCGGAGACAGCTTAACCTTGCCATCCTTGCTTTTACGCGAAACAATAACGTGTACATGCAGGTTAAGACCAGGCTTGACATCACCAATCTTAGCTACCCCCTTTTTTACTTCTTCATCCGAGTAACTGAAAGTCCGTTTTGTTTCTATCCGTGCATAATACATCAGGTCGCCCCCATCTTTGACCGCTTCACGCTGAAAGTTACGGGCATATTCATCCATTGCTGACCGTGTAAACTTCTCCAGCTTGCGATAGACAGCCTGACGCTCTTCAGGAGTCAGTTCTTCAAGGCTGTTTACCTCACGTCCGATCAGGTGAACCTGTTCAGCCTGTGACGGATTGAGCGAAAGCATATAGAATTTCGCTTCGTCAGATCCGAGTTTGCTTCTATTGCCGTCTATATCGGTTATAACCTTTTCGGGACTGACATCATTATCGGTATGAGAGAAGAAGGAAAGACCTGTATCACCTTCTTTCTGCAAATAGTGTACAAGATCGTGGCAGCTACCCGTATTACCGCTCTGTACATCTTTAGCCGGGTGTACTTTGGCAAACATAGAAAGTCATCGTTTAAGTTCGTCTTTAAATCTCTTAATCCACAAGTCAAATGAATTACGGTCAATCTCATAAACCGTATCATTGAAAGTTGGTATCTTCTTCATGGAGTCGATACGTTCAACCACTTCAAGCAGTTTGTGTACATTGACCTCCGGATGATTATCGGAGTGACCGGAAGTATTGTCAAGCTCTGTTCTGAGCTTGTCTATTTCATCACGATAATTTGCGATAAGCCTATCCTGCTCCTTAGCCTTTTCAAGCAATTCCTGCACCTGTGAAAGATGCATAAATTCATCCGGATTGATGGAAGAAGATGTATTTTCATTCACTGGCATTTGTCCAGGAACCAGTCTGAGAAGCATCTGTTCAATGTTTTTAAGTCTGGTATTCGTTGCTTTCTCCACCCCTCTTACAACCTCAATCACACGGCTTGCCTGTTCTTTTACCGTAACAGCAGGAGACGCTATTTTTGACTGCGGCATGATACCTGTCGCATCAAAATAATCAAGCATTTCAGCGATAAAAGCATCATGCGATTTAGAACCCTTAGACTTATCAAGCCTAAATTTCGTACTCTCCTTTACACGGACTGATGTATCTTTATTAACTTGGCTCATAAAACAGGTATATAGGTTATTGTATGCAATATTTTTGCCTACAATATATTAATTTTCAATTAATTATGCAAGCAATATATACAAAATGTATGCAAATTGCATAACATAAAAATATTAAAATACTGAATATCAGTATTTTAATTAAATAAACATTGGGGTTTGCCCAATGACTGCTTGCTCACTTCGGTAAACCTCGTTTTCTCTTTCCTCGCTATGCTCGTCATTCCTCGACCGCTCCGTAAACTCCGCTCCAATACCCATGCTAAAATGCACACCCGAAATGTACACCGCCGGAAAGAAAACACCAGCCTTTTTATCCTGAACACTAACGTGTATCAGGAAGAGAAATTTAATACATAAAAATGGATTTAAACATATTTTAACACGCAGAAAAATTGCCTTCCTAAAACAAAGAAACACCACCCAAAAGCACAAAAATCACAACTGTATATTTATTCATTTTTTCAAATTCAAATTTATAAAAATGCACACTCCGCATGGTGGTAAAATAAAAAAATCCGTATGCTTGGTGTTTTTTTAGTTGTTTTTTATTTGTTTATTATTTGTCGGGCTTGCAACTACCTATATTTCAAATAATTACAAGCCTATTTCCTACCTTTTTGAGGGTTGATTTCCTACCCTTTTGAGGGTTGATTTCCTACCCTTTTGAGGGTTGATTTCCTACCTTTTTGAGGGTTCAAAATTTTTAATTTCCTACTAAATAATAAATTTATAGGAAATACAAATTTTAACTTTTAAATCCATGAAAAAGAGCCTCTTTATTGAAGAAAAGACATATGTCAGCAAGTCCTTAAAAGGACTTGCTGACTGAAGAACCCTCAAAAAGGTAGGAATTGAAGAATAAGAAAATCAGTACAATTGCCTTTAAATCACTCCAATACGCATAAAAAACACAGACATTAATCAGGTAAAACATCGTTTACATCGTAAAATTATGTTTTACAGGTGCCTGATAATCAGTATCATCTAAGAAAAGTAATGTTGATTTCCTACCTTTTTGAGGGTTATATAAGAGATGGATAATCAGCCCTATATAAACACTCATAAGACTGTAACACAAATCTTTACACGTAAGAATAGCAGAAAAAAGCGTACAATGATTTCCTACCCTTTTGAGGTATAAAACATCAGAAAGCGGGGAACTCCGGATCTGTATTCTCAAAAGCAGGAGAAAAATAATTTCCTATATTTTTTTTGGAATGTAGGAAATAATCGTATATTTGCGAAAATCATATCAAAACTAATGCTTTATGAGTGAACAGAACTCTCTTCAGAAGATAGAGAAATACAACGAAAACAAGGTTGTACGTGTATCTCAGGAACTCTACCAGCTTGAAAAGATACGCTGGAGGATGTCAACCCTGGGCTACCGCCTGCTGTTTGCCATCAGCCAGAGTGTAAGCAGCATCGAAGAAGAGATTCTGCCTGACGTAGGCTTTGAAAAGCAAAGCCTGTTTAAATACCTTGGTCTTGACAACAACAACGACAAGTACAACCGCCTCGCCGAAACGCTGGTAGAGGTTGGTCAGAACATGCTCCAGTTTGCCACAAGAAAGAAAAACGGTGCCCAGGTATGGCAAGGCTATACATGGATAACCGCCTACAACCTTGCAGTCGATGAGAAGTATGTCCAGATCTGCATCAACCCTAAGGTGCGCAAGTTTCTGATGCAGTTAAACAAATATGCCTGTATACAGCCCAAATACTACCTGAAGCTGTCGAGTGACTATCAGAACTGGTTCTACCCTTACTTCAAGAACTATGTCAAGCTGCACCAATGGAAGGTATCAATTGAAGACCTGAAGAACGCTCTGGAACTGACAGACAGCCCCACATACGACCCGCAGAAGAACAAGAACGCGAATGAGCGGTTTTTATCGGATGTGATAGGGATTCGTATCAACGAGAAGGTAAAAGCCGAACAGAGAGCCGCAAAAGCGGAAAAAAGAGCGGCAAAACTCATTGAATGGGATTATGTCATCGACAAGAAGACACAAAAGCCCGTGGGAACATTGGCTGCAATCACCCAGCATACAGATATCAACGTGACAGCCAGTGCCGTCAAGACAGGCAGGAGCTATACGCACCTGGTATTTTTCATGTCAGAAAAGACAGCAACCGTAAGCAATGCCCGGAAAGAAAAGGATGCGTCACAGAATCAGGCTGAAGCTGACATGGGCAAGCGTCAGCAAACCAGAAAAAGAAGCGGCAAGAATCAGGACATGCGAAGTATCATGCAAGACCTGTTCAGCAGCGAACCAAGCGCACAGGCTATCCCCAACCCGGCTTTCGTTCCGATGCCGGAAAAAGAGCCGAAACGATTCAATTACGATGAAGACAAGATAAAGGAAATGGCCAAGATGTCAAAGATGACTTTCGCCCAGATGGTGGAAAAGCTGAAACTGCTGCATGACGAGAACGGATATTATAAAATGGCCTGAAAATTTGGAATTTATACGGGAAACCGTTATATTTGAAGTGCTGTCAGGGTGGTGCCTGACAGTCCGGGGGCTGACGGCTATTGCACGTTATGCCCATAAAAGTGGGGTGAATTGACGGTTTCCGACATCCCCACTTTTTTTGTAATGCGCTTTATGTAATGTGCATTACAATTATACTAATACACTAATTTTAGTATTTACTAATAATAGTATATTAGTGAAAACGATACGGAAACCGCCTCCGGCGGGGTGTTTTGCCGGGGGCTTCATGCACTTGCACGGTTATTGCTCGATGAAGTCCGTACCGCAAATGCCGCACTTCAGTACCAGACCGGACTTACCCCAGACATTGCAACCGCAGCCGCAGGTATATTTTTTGCGCTTACCGCTCCGGCTCTCCTCTCCTCCTTCAGTTTCAGTATTATCCGTATCATCATTGCCGGAAGTGCCGACCGTGAACGGCTTGCCGGACATGGCGGCCAGTGTAGGCTTATATCTCAGTCTGAGGTTTTGAAGATCCTCGCTGGAGAGAGTCTTGAAAACCTGTTCAAATTTGCCGTCAGGAATGATATAATGCGTCACTCTCTGCCCGGTCAGCTGTCCACCCGGTTCGCCCGTATCAGTAGGCATCAGTCCGACCTGTATCATCTTGTCAGCCCATTGCCTGTTATGATAACCGCCACGGCTCGGTTTGCCGAAATCCTCCTGCCAGAGATGGCACATTTCATGTACCAGTGTAGAGTGCCATTCGATATCGTCACGGTTCATGAAGTCAGGGTTAATGCTGATTTCATGAATGATCTTTTTGGTTTCGTTCTCACCCCTCCAGCGGTTCGCCGCAAAGAAGCCGTATGCACCACCATGTCTTGACATGTTGACAATACAGTCGGAAAGTTCACCACCGAAAATTGCCTGATTGTAGAACCTGTACAAATCATCAAGTGTCTTGAATTGGATAGTCGTAATCATAACCTGAAACATTTAATAACCTGGTACAAAGATAGCAATTTTATTTGTAATGTGCATTACAAATATACTAAAATACTAAAATTAGTATGTTATAAAGTCAAAGGTGGAGAAATGTAAACCATTAAATAATAAAGATTTAATAAGCACACGTAAAAATGTAGTGCGCATTACAATCATACTATTTATAGTAAATACTAAAAGTAGTACAGCATTAAAAAAAGCCAGCCTAACGAAAGACTTATGAAAGATATTTGCTACATTGCAAAAGTCAAACTTAAAAAGGAGAAAACATGATACCTGATTTTAATGATTTTCATATAGCCATAGGCTTTACTGTTGGCTATGGTACCCCAGTATCAGTAGAGGAACTTATCACATATATCATCGAGAACTTTGATATAGAATACGAATCAGAGGCTATAAGAACAGACCAGGAACGTACACGTGTCTATGAGTGTATCATCAGGCACATGCTTGAAATAATGGCAGCAATAAAAGAAGTTGAAATATCACCGGACGGCAAATATGTGACGATGAATAAAAAGGGAGCAAAGAATATTGAGAACCATGATGAAGAAATAGGCAAGCGTCTGCAAATCATCTTCAGGAAAAACGCACACAAGCACCCAGCAGAAGAATAGGATAAAGCAAGAATAATAAAGATATATTATTCTAAATATCTGATTATAAACTGATACTATTATTAGTAATTTAGTATTTACTATTTTTAGTAATTTAGTACAAATAAGTCAGGACAGATTTACACATCTGTCCCCGTCCCAACATGGCATAAGTCAGCGCAGCCGACCTGTGCCGTGTTGGGATAAAATGGGTGAGCGATTAGGGCTGCATCTGTATAATATACCTTTGGTACATGGAGCAGGTGCAGCCCGGATGTTTCCTTTGTGCCGTAATCACGCAGCCACTTGTGGCCGCAAGGATTTCAGCACAAAACGAAACATACCTTAGATGGGGTGGGTGGGGAAGAACCGCGTTAGGGATTGCAGGGGAAAGCCCACAGCCATGCGAGGACTTGGAACGGAAAGCCCGACCCTTTAGTGGAACGCCCAAAATAACAAAATAAAAAAATTTCAAAGAAACAGAAAAGAATTATATATTTACAGAAAATCAGAATTATGACACTACATGAAGCAATGATTGAGATTTTAAAGGAGAAAAAATCACCTATGACGACAAAGGAGATAGCTGAACAACTTAACCAAAACAAGTTGTATGAGAAAAAGGATAAATCACCAATAAAAGCCTCTCAAATACAAATAAGAGCATATAATTATAAGCACTTATTTGTAATGGAAGGGAACAATATTTCTTTAAAGAGCAATTAGTTACATCAAAATTACTACAATTAGTATTTACTACTTTTAGTATATACTAATTGTAGGCGGCACGGGATAAAGCAACAGGGCGAGCGGAACGAAAAACAGCGGAGTGGAGAAATTCGCTCAGGTTGCCGCTTGCGGCTGCCTTCAAGCGGGTTTCCTCTCCGTTTCGTTCCTTTCCGGTGTTTGCCTGCGGCTTGTCCGCTGGTGTACACTGGAAATCGCCCTACCGCTTTAAATGGGTGGGTGGGAGTGCCGCCCACTGCGTGTACGCAAAAGCAAAAACAAGGCTTTGCCTTACCGCTTTAAAAAGCGTTTTTTGGTTCTTTTTGGGGTACCTGCCAAAAAGAACACCTTTTTATTATTGTGTCGATATGAAAACAGAAGTTATCGGGGGAAATGTTTCATCCCCCGAAATAAATACTATATTTTGCCTTCGTCGGCAAAGCTGTAATAATCGTTACCAGCTATTATAACATGGTCAAGAAACCGTAAATTCATCATCTTTGCACCTGTCGCAACTGCCTGTGTCAGTCGGTCGTCATCTCTGCTCGGCTGCTTGTTGCCGCTTGGGTGGTTGTGGCAAAGAATGATGTTAACGGCTCGGCTCAGAAGTGCTTCGCGAAGAATTACCCTTATATCCACTTGTGTGGCTGAATATCCGCCACACGAAACACGAAATCTTTTTATAACTCGTGATGCCTGGTTCAGGAATACCGCCCAACATTCCTCTGTCGCAATATCACCCAAATAAGGAAACATGAGTTTATAAATATCTTGGCTGCACATTATCTTTTGCGGTTCTGCTGCGTTTTCTCTCAGTCTTTTATAAAGTTCTACCGCTGCCATCGCAAGCCTGCGTTTTGCCGGTGTCATTTGTGAAATGACATCAGAAAAAGATGATGTGTTAGGATAGCCGAAAAGGTCTTCCGCTGCCTTTTGGCTGAAATCATTCTTTTTTGTCAGCATATAAACCAGCTCTTCATTTTCCATCACTCGGAAATCTTCGTTAACTTCAAATTGTGTCTTCATATCTGCTTATTTTAAAAGTGTTCTACCTAAAAAAAATCCTCCCAAAACAGAAGCTCCGAAAGCCTCCAAAGCGCACGCAAAGCGGGCATAGGAAAAGCCTCTTGTTATCACATCGTCAAAAATCAAGACTTGTGTACCCTTGAAGAATGCTTCCTCAAAATTGATGACTTGTGCGTTTTTCACGGTTTTTGTACCGTTGTACTCGTGAACTGCCAGCCTTTCACCTTCTACGCTGATATGGTCAAAAGCGTTTATAGTGCCAGCCAGTCGGCAGACTTCATCGGAAAAGTCTTTGTACCGTTTCACGTTCTTTTCGTTGCTTGAAGCCGGAACACAACAGAAGACTATTTTTTCAGTCATGCTTCCGAAAGTTTCCCTTATCTTCCGTGCTACGATTTCAGCTACTTGCAGACTGCGTTTTCCGTCCTTGAAGTCCCAAATAAGTCTGCGGATTTGCCACTCTCTCGGATTTGCTTCGTACTTCATGGGCAGATAGTCGAAAAAAGAAAACATCAGCTTAGACCACTGCTTTTTGTACTTCGGGTTTACGTTCATTGCTGCCATACGCTCTATGTTTTAAGGGTTATTACTCGCTAACATCGCTTGTCGCCCCAATCAAATTTTTTCCCTTTGCTGATTGAGAACATTGGATTTTATTGCCAGCGGAAAGAGTGAATAGCAAGCCTGAAAAAATGGTAAATACTACCTGTAAGGTGGAGATTTGGCGTTTTTTGCGGGCTTGTTTTCACTCCCGCCTACCTTTGCCAATGTTTCAATCAGTTAAGGGAAAATAGAATACCGCTCTCCCTGCCCGAAGGGTAGGGGTTATGCGTTAGGGATTGCAGAGTAAAGCCCACAGCAAAGCGAGGACTTGGAACGGAAAGCCCGACCTGAAGGGGAACGCCCTAACAGAAAATCAAGAGATTATAATTAGTATTGGAAAAACAACCATTAATAAAAACAGGAATCAGATGAAAATAAAAGATTAAAAATCATAACAGAAAGCAGAAGTCTAAAACAGTCTAATATTGAATAAGAAAAATAATGAAAGACAAAAGTTTGAATTATACAATATGAAGATAAAAGTTCAAAAAATAAAAAAGGATGTATCATGACGATACATCCTAAAAGAAACACCACCACCACGTTTGGCAATACAAGTTTTCGTAAATATAAAAAGAGAAAAGATAAAAACAAAAAAAATGGGAAGGGAATATAAAATAAAGAGAAAAGGAAAAATATGAGTCACAATAAAAATTATGTATGATAAATAATAACTATTTTTAAAACCAAAAAGGAATGTAAGCAATTATCAATAGAAAATAAAATGGATAAAATCAATATACCAAAATCATATTCTGGTTCATATAATTGGTATTATGAGCAAGATACATTAAGATTCGCATTTAACAAGATAGAATTTAGTTTTATAGCTATAGCAAAACATTGGAAGCATGTAAATAGTGAAGGATGGGAAATATATGAAAATCAATACCATTTACATTGTACTATAACATTTGAAAAAAAACATGATGAACTTAAAGAAATAGCTGATATATGTTTAAGACTTCGATATACAAATATGTGGAGAGATGCAGATATAGAAGAGTTCATGTCAAATTATGCAAATATTACAGTAAGTTCATCTTATGAAGAAGAAGTCATGATAGATTGTTATTAGTACCTGAAATGAAAATAAATATTCAAGCCTGCAAAGGAATTTATAAAGGAAGTGAGTAAACAGAAGGAATAAAAAAAGCCTCCGGCAGGGTGACAGCCGGGGGCTTCGTGCATCTGCATGTTATATGTCAGACAGTAGCGTATTTATCAAGTTCTTTTATCCGCTTGACGATAAGGTCTAAGCGTTTTTTGGTAAGAGGGGTGAGTGTGTCCGGATTCTTGCCATCGAAGTCATCACCATAGATAAGTGCGTCCACTCCTATACCGTGATTGTAGTTTTCACGGATGCAGTTACGGAGCGTCCAGAGATTATCGAGATTCACCCAGTCGGCTGTGCGGTTTTTGATTTTACGGAACAGCACAATGGCCGAGCGCAGATAGTGTCCTACATGGTCGTAATCATGAAAAACACGTTCGCCCAGGTAATATATATCTATGTCCTGGTTCTCTTCATCCTCGACCACCTGGCAGAGGAAGAACGGGATATTCTTCAGGTTATCCCAATCAATGTAATCAGTAGGTTTCATAATATATAAGGTTTAATTAAAGCCATAATCAGAAGAGAAAAAGTCAAGGTATTTAGGATTCTGACCTGTAAGATGTTCAGGCAGAACCTTACCTTCAGCCAGACACTCCTGCAACAGGCGGAACAGTACAATCTTCAGGTTTTCACCTTTTTTGTGATAGAAGATATAGTTGACAGACCACACGCCATCATAATAAGTTATGTCAAACTTATTAGGCTTCAGTTCGACCAGTCCGTCAATGAACGCCATCAGTTCATCTACCTGCCAGTCATAAAGGGCTGTAAGAACCTTTGCAATATCATCGTTGCCGGTAACTGCATCCCATCTGTCTTCCAGAGCCAGCCGGATAAGGCTTTTCTCTCTGCTGTCCGTCTCTATGATATGGGAGGCAACAAAACAGCCGCCAAGACCTGAGACAGCATCAGGATGGGTATATGTAACGGTGACAAAAGTAGTACCCATCACATTCTCTATTTTATCGATAACAGCCTTTTTATCTTTGCCCAAGCCTGTGGCTGTGGCAGAAACGAATACGGTATCACCCTGTTTCATATAATATAAGATTTAGATTAGTCGTTTATAAATTCTTTTTTTATCGTCTGTATGGTAGAAACAGCCCTGCCGGTCAGTTTCGCCACATTGCGTATGGAGTAGCCTTTCTTCAGGAGAGAGATAGCTTCTTTATATTCTTCTTTTTTCTGTTCACGGCTCTTGAAGCTGCCGGGATTCCTGCCCAGGCGACCACCCTTTTGGATGTACAGGGCACGGCCACTGTTCAGGCGGTCAAGTATGCCCTGACGCTCCATCGCAGCCAGTTCACCCAGCAAAGTAGTAATCAATGAGGACAAAGGGTTAACCGTCTTGTCCGGAAGAAGTGTCTCTATATTCAGGTTTTGAATATAGACACTGACCTTATGCTTATGCAGCATATCGAGAGCCTTCAGCATTTCAAGGGTAGAACGGCCAAGACGTGAGACTTCTGTAACGAGCAGCATATCTACATGGTTCTGCGCATCGGTGCAGAAATCAAGGCACCCAAGCAGAACGGGGCGTTCATCAATAGCCTTGCATCCGCTTATCTTCTCTTCAAAAACCGCACAAACCGTGTAACCTCTATCAGTAGCGAGTTTCTGAAGGTCTGCAACCTGTCTGTCTGTTGACTGTCTGGCAGACTGAGAACTGACACGAGAGTAGATAACCACATTCATAAAAACGGTTTATTAAATCATTAACTATCCGATAAATTTAATCTTGTTGCTTTTCGCGTAGAACCTCATGAAGGATCTTTGTTCTTGGAACAATAACTTCGTCTGCTGTAACAAGACCCTCACAGTTATAACCAGGTTGATCCAAATAATCAATGGCCTTTTGAATATCTTCTATACTCATTTTACTAATTCGCTGCCTATACTGAGCAGTTGTTTCATCTGTCATATCTACTGCCATAATTCATAAATTTGAAAGTGTAACAAAATCAAAATTCAAGAAAACATCTTATTAAGCTAAAATCAAACATGAGAATGTTTATTTAGTTTTATAGTCACCCAGTCAAGTAATATCATCTGTTTTCACATGCAAATATAATAAAAAAAATCAAAGATTAAAATCAATACAAAAGAAAAGTGTACTGAAACATAAAAATAGATTTATTTCAGTACAAACATATAATCATAACATAAACAAATGCAATATACAAAACATTAAACAAGAAAAAATTAAGAAAATGGAAAGCAAACAATATCAAAATTAATCATTAACTTAGCATAGAGATTTATAAAAATAGAAATATGGTAGATATAAACGAAATAAAAAGATGCACACTCCAGGCAATGATGAAAGATGACTTGCTTATGCAAGGGCTGGTGTTGAAAGGAGGAAATGCCTTGCAGTTGGCATACGATATAACCAATAGAGGATCAATAGATATTGACTTCTCTATGGAAAACGAGTTTAAAGATAAAGATTTTGAAAGACTGTCAAGAGTATTTGGCGAATACCTGAATGAAGAGTTTGCTGAAATAGGTTTAGTAGCTTACGATGTAAAGTTTATAAAGAAACCAAAAACAGGTTCCATTCCAGAATGGAGAGGTTATAATTTAGAGTTCAAACTCATTGAACGTGAAAAGTTTGAGAAGTTTGGAGATGATATAGAAGCTATAAGAAGAAATGCTATCAAAATAAATGAATCTACACAGGAAGTCAAATATACAGTCGATATAAGCTCATACGAATACGTAGATAAGGCGATAAAGAAAGATATAGACGGGCTTATTTTAAGAGTCTATACTCCAGAAATGATTTTAATCGAGAAAGTAAGAGCTCTATGTCAAACTATGCCTAAATACAAAGAGATTGTAAGCAGCGCAAGACAGAAAAAAAGAGCAAGAGATCTCTATGATATATGGATGATATGCCAGCATTTTAAGAATCTAAACTTAACAGAAGAATTATTCAAGAATATATTTGCCGCAAAGCGTGTCCCCCTTGCCTTTTTGGATAACTTTGAAATACTCAGAGAACAAAACAGAGAAGACTGGGAAGTTGTACGACAAACCATCAGCCATGATGAAGAGACAAAAGATTATGACTATTATTTTGATTTCGTCAAGAATCTTATAGAACCTTTTAGAATCCACGAGGATAAAAAAGATTCCAGCGAGGATCAAATTCAGTAAATCTCATATTATAAGTAAGATAGAATTTATGCACTTGTTTCATTTTAAGAAAAGGAACAAGTGCTTGTTTTTCATATCCTGCTTTTTCTAAATAGAAGCCTAAGGCCTGATGATAAGGATATATATAATGCATTTGATTATAATAATAGACCAGCTTATCAACATCAATTACGTTTTTTGCATTAATAATTGCTTCAAGAACCTGAGTTACACCACCTGAGTAAAAAGGTCTTGCTACAGAATCGAGAATAGTTCTCTCAACATCTGTAACAAAATAACAGTTACGAAATGGAACTACACCAAGCCTGTTATTTGACTGACCATTTATCAGGTGAAGTTTATAGTTCTGGATAGTCCTTATATTTGTGGTTTGTCTCGGTTTTTTACTAAATGCTGTATCTATTGCCTCCTGTTTCAACGTATTATCATACTTTATATAACTGTTACGCTCGTTAGTCATATATATATGCTTAGGCAACTGAAGAGTCAGGCCATGTATTGTAATGGCAGTATAGAAACTAAAATATGATGATCTCGATGACGCAGCCGCTAAGTCATAAATATCAGCTTTCGGTTTTGCATATAACGGAATAACAGACATACGTTCGTTAACAGAACTGACTTCTTCAACATTACATATATCCTCAATGTATTCGATAAAATCCACAAGTCGGTAATTTGTAAAACCATACACTTTCCTAACCGAATATAGTAACTCGATTATCTCTTTCTGATTAATTACATTATAATTAAAATCAGAAATCATACTTTTCACAATATGTTCATTCTTTTTTGCCAACTTTTTACTATTAGATTTCATATATGAAATCTATATGCAAAAGTATAAATTTTATTGGGAAAACAGTCTATTATTACAGTTATTTATATATTATTAAAACAATAAAAACATTAGAAGGTGATTAGAAAGATTGAAAATATCTCACCCTACAAAAAAATACATAATATATTACTAATTTTAGTACATTAGTATATACTACTTTTAGTATTTATCATTATATTTGCAGAAAAGACATAATAAGAAACTAATATACACATATTTATGAAAGCAAAGGTTTTATGTATTCTGAATCACAAGGGCGGTGTGGGCAAGACCACGACCACCATCAACCTGGGTGGAGCCTTGCAGCAGAAAGGTTATAAGGTGCTGTTAATCGACCTTGACGGACAGGCAAACCTTACTGAATCATTAGGTTTGTCTGCGGAACTGCCACAGACTATTTACGGCGCGATGAAAGGTGAATATCCGTTGCCGATATACCAGCACAAGGACGGTATGAGTATCGTGCCCTCGTGTCTGGACTTGTCGGCGGTTGAAACAGAACTTATCAATGAGGCAGGGCGTGAGCTTATCCTTGCACATCTTATCAAAGAGAGCAAGGAAAAGTACGACTATATCCTGATAGACTGCCCACCGTCATTGTCATTGCTGACCTTAAATGCGCTGACCGCATCGGATCAGCTTATCATCCCGGTACAGGCGCAATATCTCGCCATGCGAGGTATGGCCAAACTGATGCAAGTTGTAAGCAAGGTACAGCAGCGTCTTAACTCAGATCTGAAGATTGCCGGAGTATTGATAACACAGTATGACGGCAGAAAGAACCTTAACAAGAGCGTATCGGAACTGGTACAGGAAACCTTTCAGGGAAAAGTCTTCAGCACACACATACGCAACGCCATCGCACTTGCCGAAGCACCAACACAGGGACAGGACATATTTCACTATGCACCCAAGTCAGCCGGAGCAGAAGACTATGAGAATGTATGCAATGAATTACTAACGGAAAAAATGAACTAAACTATGGCAAATAAAAAAGATTTGAAAAGCAGTATGGCACACGGGATGAGCAGCGGACTCGACAGCCTGATACAACCGACAACAAACAAACAGGAGCCAGAACAACCCCAAAAGGAGAAGGCTGTACACTGTAACTTTGTGATAAACCAGAGTATTCATGCACGCCTGAAAACGCTGGCGATACGCAAAGGTGTAACTCTAAAGGATGTCATTCAAGAAGCAGCATTAGAGTATTTGGATAGAAACGAATAAAATTAAAAATCATGGCAAAGAAACAACAATTAGGATACAAAGAAATAGAAGAGCGATTAAGAATAATAAAAGACAATCACGTACCAGCAGAAGAAATAGGCTACCACATACTATACTCTTTTGGAAAAGGGGAGCGTGATATTGCCCGCTATAAAGAAGGCAAAGGTATATTGAAAACCTTTGAAGGACTTCTTATTAAAGGTTTATTCTGCTTTAAAAGTACAACTACGCTGCATTTATCTGAAGAACTTGAAAGTTTAAAAGCAGATAACCAGGTACTAAAAGCCTTACCTAAAATTATAGCTGTAAGTGATGGTAAAACAATACTTGCATACGACCTTAGAGAAAAGGATACATACGAAAATAAAGTAGATAGACTTTATTGTGACTTTGCTTTTTTTTATCCGTTAATGGATGTAGAACGTGTACATTATGTAGAAGAAAGCCCTGCTGATATAAAAGCAGCAGAAAAACTTGCAAAGCTACATGATGAACTTCGTGCGTATAACGAGTTTAACAGTGATAATGATTTACATGATCTGAATATCTTTATAACCCGACTTCTTTTTTGTCCTTAATTCCGCAACACTATTACAAATATAACTTTTTAAGTACCTGAGCAACAAAAAGTTGCTCAGGATTTTGCCA
>NZ_JACSPP010000051.1 GCF_014837065.1 Phocaeicola intestinalis | reverse complement strand
CAAATTTAGTCGCTTTCATTCCATTAGAAAAGCTGCACCAGCGGACTTAACAGATTTTAGTACATTTATCACCACACAGAGTTTTTTATGCCCTTACGTTTGCCTTTTTTATAAAATTCCCAGCTCTGTTTTTCCTTCACATCTTGAAAATACTTACTTTTGTGAGATAAAAAGTTAGAGTTATGTCACAACCATTGGCGGAACGGATGCGCCCGAAAACGTTAGACGATTATATCGGGCAAAAACATCTGGTGGGAGAAGGTGCCGTATTGAGGCGGATGATTGATGCCGGGCGCATCTCTTCCTTTATATTATGGGGGCCTCCCGGAGTGGGGAAGACCACGTTGGCACAAATCATAGCCAACAGGCTGGAAGTGCCTTTCTATACCTTGAGTGCAGTCACTTCGGGAGTGAAGGAAGTGCGTGATGTCATCGAAAAAGCTCGTGGCGGGCGTTTCTTTTCGCAGCAGAGTCCGATTCTTTTCATCGACGAAATACACCGTTTCAGCAAGTCGCAGCAAGACTCGTTGCTGGGCGCTGTAGAAACGGGGGTGGTTACCTTGATAGGTGCCACTACGGAGAATCCTTCGTTTGAGGTAATCCGTCCGTTGCTTTCAAGGTGTCAGCTGTATGTGCTGAAATCGTTGGAGAAAGACGACTTGCTGGAATTGCTTCACCATGCGCTGGAGAAAGACGCGGTGCTGAAAGAGAAACACATCGAATTAAAGGAAACCGATGCGATGTTGCGCTATTCGGGAGGAGATGCGCGTAAGTTGTTGAACATTCTGGAACTGGTGGTAGAAGCGGACGACTCGGACCCGATTGTCATTACCGATGGGAAAGTGGTGGAACGCCTGCAACAGAATCCTTTGGCATACGACAAGGATGGTGAGATGCATTACGACATCATTTCGGCTTTCATCAAGTCGATTCGGGGAAGCGACCCGGACGGTGCTTTGTATTGGCTTGCCCGTATGGTAGAGGGGGGAGAAGACCCTGCCTTCATTGCCCGCAGGCTGGTGATATCGGCTTCGGAAGACATCGGGCTGGCAAACCCGAATGCGTTGTTGCTTGCCAATGCAGCATTCGATGCCGTAATGAAGATTGGCTGGCCCGAAGGGCGCATTCCGCTGGCAGAAGCCACCGTCTATCTGGCTACCAGTCCCAAGAGCAATTCGGCATACATGGGCATCAATGAAGCGATAAGTACGGTTCGCACTACCGGAAACTTGCCTGTGCCACTCCACTTGCGCAATGCTCCTACCAAGCTGATGAAGGAGCTGGGATATGGGAAGGAATACAAGTACGCACACGATTATAAAGGACATTTTGTAGAACAGCAATTTTTACCCGACGGCATCCAGGGACATCGTTTCTGGCATGCGCAGGAAAACCCTGCCGAACAGAAGTTGAAAGACCGGATGGTGCAGTTGTGGGGAGAGCGGTTTAAAGAATAACAAAGAAAAGTAATTATGAAGATTGTAGTATTAGACGGATATACATTGAATCCGGGAGAACGTGAATGGGAAGAATTGAAAGAACTGGGCGAATTGACGGTACACGACCGTACGTCACAGGAAGATGTGATAAGGAGGGCAGAAGGGGCTGATGTGGTATTGACCAATAAAGTCGTGCTCGACCGTTACACGTTGGAACATTTGCCCGATTTGAAATACATAGGTGTGTTGGCTACAGGGTATAACATCATTGATCTGGAGGTAGCCCGTAAGCAGGGCATTGTTGTGACCAACATTCCGGCATACAGCACCGATTCGGTAGTACAGATGGCTTTTGCCCATATCCTGAACATTACATTACGCGTGGGGCATTATGCAAACGAGGTGCACAACGGTGTGTGGAGTGCACAAAATGATTTTTCTTATCGCGACACTCCGCTGGTAGAGTTGGCCGGGAAGCGCATCGGGCTGGTCGGTTTCGGGCATATCGGTCAGGCTATGGCTAAGGTGGCTTCGGCATTTGGCATGAAAGTGGTTGTTTGTCCGCATAATATGGATATGAAATTGCCGAAAGAATACGAGAAGGCGAAATTGAATGATGTGTTTTCTACTTGCGACATCGTGAGCCTGCATTGTCCGCTTACATCTGAAACGAAGGAAATGGTCAATTCGTTCCGTTTGTCATTGATGAAGAAAGGTTCGATTTTAATCAATACCGGCAGGGGTGGGCTGATAGACGAGAAAGCATTGGAACGTGCTTTGCTGAGTGGAAAACTGCTTGGGGCGGGACTTGACGTACTTTCATCGGAGCCTCCTTCGCCCGGGAACCCTTTATTGAAATTGAAAAATTGTTTCATTACGCCTCACATTGCCTGGGCTACTCAAGAAGCGCGTGAACGGTTGATGAAACAGGTAGTAGACAATCTGCAGGCATGGATTGGGGGGAAACCTATTAATAATGTATTGGAAAACTAATCAATTATGATGACGAAAGAAGAACGTGTGGCGAAAGCTGTGTCTTTATTTAAAGAAGGATACAATTGTGCACAATCGGTGGTAGGGGCATACGCCGACCTTTATGGCTTTACACCCGAGCAGGCGTTCCGGATGTCGGCTTCGTTCGGTGCCGGAATCGGACGGATGCGTCTGACTTGTGGAGCGGCATGTGGCATGTTTTTGCTTGCCGGACTGGAACGTAGTGCAGTCGTGGGAGCCGATCGTGCAAGCAAGTCTGCCAATTATGCTTTGGTGCAAGAGCTTGCCGCAAAGTTCAAGGAACAGACCGGTACGTTGTGTTGTGGAGAATTGTTGGGCTTGTCGAAAAAAGAGCCTGTAACCTCTGTTCCCGAGGAGCGCACGCCACAATATTATGCCAAGCGTCCTTGTCCGAAAATGATAGAGTTGGCAGCTCGTATCTTCGGTGACTTTTTGGAAGGACAAGGACATTTTTCGAAGTGAATGTTACGTTCAGAACATTTAAAGAGTTGTATTTTGCTTGTTTTTTCTTGATAAGCTGAAACTTTTTCAAATAAGCGTGCATAGATTTGTTTTTTTTAATTACTTTTGCAAGGGACTACGCAGACTTTTCTGAGTTAGTTTTTTATGTTTACTATTTAAAAGCAAAAGACTATGTTAAAAGAAAAAGCAGGTGTTATCGCCGGACAAATCTGGGAGGCACTGAATGGGAATGAAAAAGGCATGACTCAAAAAGAGCTGAAAAAAGCTACGAAACTGAAAACAGAGAAAGAATTGTTTTTAGGTTTGGGTTGGCTGTTGAGAGAAGACAAGATTGAAGAAAAAGAAGATGAAGCAGGTGAATTGACTTTTGTGTTGAAATAAGTAAAATCTTGCGGTACAGAAAAAGGCGTTGAAGAAGTCATCAGGGATTTTTTCAACGTTTTTTTTATGATTTTGGTGAGAAGCTGTTTTGAATTTCTCCAAAAAGTTTTTCTTGGCTTGATGTATTCGTTTTCGTGTGTGCTTTGGGCGATTTTTTGGTCCTTTTCGCTCCTGTTCTTCGTCAGATAGCCCGCTATCTTCCTCATCACAGAAGCGAAAATGCCTCAAAAACTCATCCCAAATCATCGCACGATAAATTCAAAACAGCTTCTGAAAATGAATGTCTGCAAACTGTCAATGCATACTCCTAAAAAATGAATATATACTGCATACGCGGTTGAATATATACTTCATCTGCCTACGGATATATACTTCATCTGCCTACGGATATATACTTCATCTGCCAATACAGTAGTACTGACTTTGTCAAGTAAGTGCATTCCGTAGTCAGATGCAGTAATATGGAAACCACTTATGCCGTTATCTTCATTGTCAAAGGGTATGTATTGGTTGTTTGCGGACATTCATTATTGCTCTTTTTATCCGATGTAAAGACTCAGTTCAATATAAAGAGCGGTCGGATGCTCGTTGTCACCCTCTTCAAATTGGATTTTTCCTTCGCGTGCCAACCAGCCGATTGCGGCATTTAGTTCACGGTCCCGTAAGCCTGTAGCCTTTTTTAATTCCTGGTATTCCCATTTTCTGTTGTCACCATAGAGTATTTTCCAGATGACTCCTGCGCTTTCGCCGATACTTTGCATGTTCATAGTCGTATGGTTTTTAAGATGAATGGTTCTGTTTGGGTCAGCGTTTTTTGATATTTCTGCCTAAACTTTGATACAAATATACTGAATTTAGCGATAAATTCCAATATTTTTTGTAATTTGGTGGCAAATAACCTATATGTTTAACTTTTAATTCTTATGGCTTATGAGAAAATATTTGGCAGAAATGCTCGGGACGATGATTCTTGTCCTGATGGGATGTGGCAGCGCTATCTTTGCAGGGAATGCGGCAGATGCTCTTGGTGCAGGCGTAGGAACGTTGGGAGTTGCTTTGGCTTTTGGTTTGTCGGTGGTAGCTATGGCGTATACCATCGGTAATGTTTCGGGATGTCATATCAATCCGGCCATTACGTTGGGTGTATGGATGTCGGGTCGTATGAGTACCCGTGATGCAGCAATGTATATGATTTTTCAGGTGATAGGGGGCATTATCGGTTCGTTGCTCCTGGTACTTCTTGTTTCTACCGGAGGGCATGGCGGACCTACCCTGTCTGGTGCGAATTCGTACGACTCTGGAGAAATGGCCCAGGCTTTTATTGCCGAGGCAGTGTTTACCTTTATTTTTGTATTGGTGGTATTGGGTGCGACTGATGAAAAGAAGGGAGCGGGTAATTTTGCCGGACTTGCCATTGGCTTGACTTTGGTTTTGATTCACATTGTATGTATTCCTATTACGGGGACATCGGTCAATCCTGCACGTAGTATCGGTCCTGCCTTGGTGGAAGGCGGTCAGGCACTGGAACAGCTTTGGCTCTTCATTGTAGCACCTTTCGTAGGAGCTGCGTTCAGTTCGCTGGTATGGAAGACCATTGGTGGAGGACGGGTAAACCGGTAGTGTCATATATATAATAAGGAGAAACACAAGGATGCGTCATTTATGTATTTTTTTGACGCATCCTTTTTTTAGTGGTTTTGCCATAAATCTGCAAAAGCCGATGCGGAGGTTATTTCATCCTTCCTGAAAATATCCGTAAAGTCGTTTCGTTTATTCAAGAATATAGCGTAACTTTGCTTGTGAAATAACTTAATGGTAAGAAAAATGAAAGTAGGATTGTTTGTTCCCTGTTACATCAATGCCGTCTATCCCGAAGTGGGGGTTGCCTCCTACAAGCTCCTGAAAAGCCTGGGGGTGGATGTGGATTATCCATTGGACCAGACCTGTTGCGGACAGCCGATGGCAAATGCAGGGTTTGAAATGGAATCGAAAGAGCTGGCAAAGCGTTTCGATAGATTGTTTGAGGGGTACGATTATATCGTCGGGCCTTCTGCCAGTTGTGTGGTGTTCGTACGCGACCATTATGGCAATTTGCTGAAAGAGGAACCGCACCGTTGTGCTAGTGAAGGCAAGATTTACGATATTTGCGAGTTTATCCACGATGTGATAAAGCCGGATTCGCTTCCGGCATCGTTCCCGCATAAGGTCAGCATTCAGAACAGTTGTCACGGGGTGAGGCTGATGCACCTTTCGTCGCCCAGTGAACTGAACGTACCTTATTATAATAAATTGCGCGATTTGTTGTCGTTGGTAAAGGGTATCGAGATTGTAGAGCCTGAGCGTCCGGACGAATGTTGTGGCTTCGGAGGCATGTTTGCCGTAGAAGAACACGATGTGTCGGGGCGTATGGGGCGCGATAAGGTGCAACGGCACATCGATACGGGTGCCGAGTATATCGTAGGAGCAGACAGTTCGTGCCTGATGCATCAGACAGGCATTATTGAGCGCGACCATCTGCCTATCAAGACCATTCATATTGTTCAAATTTTAGCTGCAGGATTATGAGTACGAAACATTCGAAAGCTGCCGGAGCGTTTCTGAAGAACCGTGAGATGGCTGCCTGGCACGACGAGACGTTATGGATGGTGCGTGCCAAACGGGATAAAATGAGTAAGGAGGTTCCTGAGTGGGAGCAGTTGCGTGATGCGGCATGTGCCCTGAAGATGTACAGCAACAGTCATTTGGACCAGTTGTTGCAGGAATTTGAGAAAAATGCACTTGCCAACGGGGCATATGTGTATTGGGCAAAAGATGCCGATGAGTATTGTAAAATTATTTATAATATCCTGAGCGGGCATCAGGTGAAGCATTTCATCAAGAGCAAATCGATGCTTGCCGAGGAGTGTGGGCTGAACGAGTATCTGGAAGAAAAAGGAATCGAGGTGGTGGAAAGTGACTTGGGCGAACGCATCCTTCAACTGATGCACAAGCGTCCGAGCCATATCGTGATGCCTGCCATTCATATCAAGAAAGAAGAAATCGGTGAATTGTTCGTGCGTGAAATGGGTACCGAGCCAGGCAATAACGACCAGACATACCTGACTCATGCAGCACGCAAGAACTTGCGCCAGAAGTTCATTCATGCGGAAGCAGCCATGACGGGTGCCAATTTTGCGGTGGCATCGACCGGTGAATGTGTAGTGTGTACCAATGAAGGGAACGCCGATATGGGCACTTCGCAGCCCAAACTTCAGATTACGGCTTTCGGGCTGGAAAAGATTGTTCCCGACCGTGAAGCTTTGGGCGTATTTACCCGTCTGTTGGCACGTTCGGGCACAGGGCAGCCCATTACTTCATATACGTCGCATTACCGTAAGCCACGGAAGGGAGGCGAGTTGCATATCATCATTGTAGATAATGGGCGAAGCCAGATTCTTGCCGACCAGGAGCATGTGAAGACGCTGAATTGCCTGCGTTGTGGTGCGTGTATGAATACTTGTCCGGTGTACAGGCGTTCGGGAGGTTATTCGTACACCTATTTCATACCGGGACCCATCGGCATCAATCTGGGTATGCTGAAGGCTCCTTTGCACTATTATGACAATGTTTCGGCATGTTCACTGTGTTATTCGTGCCAGAATGTGTGTCCGGCAAAGGTTGACCTTGCCGACCAGATTTACCGTTGGCGCCAGCGCATGGACGGCTTGGGTGTGGCAAGCAAGGAAAAGAAGCTGATGTCGGGCGGCATGAAGTTCCTGATGGAGCGTCCTGCCTTGTTCAACTTTGCCTTGAAGAATGCTTCCATCGCCAATTCGCTTCCTCGCTGGACATTGTACAACGGCATGAATGACTGGGGCAAGGAGCATGAGATGCCGAAGTTTGTCAAAGAGAGTTTCAACGAGATGTGGAAGAAAGGAAAAGTTTGAGTATAAGGGGACTGGTTGACCAGATACTAGGTGACTAGGTTTTAGATACTTTTTGTGGGCGTTGACAAAGTAATGCTATTTAGAACCTAGTCAACTAGTACCTGGTACCTGGTTTCTTAAATAAAAAAATAAACAATGAGCAGTAGAGAAGATATATTACAGAACATACGCCGCAATACGCGGACACGTTATGAGCGGCCGGACTTGACATCGCTGGAAGAGGAAGCTTTGACTTATGCGGATCCGGTTGGCCAATTTTGTAAAATTATGGTACAGATGGGCGGTAAAGCCGTTGTATTGGGAAAGGAAGACGATTTGAACGAAGTTATCCTGCAATTGTATCCGGATGCCAAACGCATTGCGTCCATTCTGAAAGAAGTGCCTACAGGTGAAAAAATCCAACTTATCACCTGTGCGACTTTCCATCCGGATGAGGTGGAAAATCCGGGAGAACTGGACGGTACAGACCTTGCCATCGTTGATGGCAGGATTGGTGTATGCGAAAACGGTGCTGTCTGGTTGCAGCAGGATGTGGAACAACGTGCCATTTACTTTATTTCGGAGGCACTGGTGATTTTGCTGGACCGTAAGAATCTTGTCAACAACATGCACGAGGCTTACAAGCGGATTGATACGGGCGAATATGGTTATGGAGTCTTTATGTCGGGACCTTCGAAGACTGCCGATATTGAGCAGGCTTTGGTTATGGGAGCTCACGGTCCGCGTAGCGTGACCGTGATATTGTTGTGACCAGAGATGTGCAGGAACCAATGAGACTATTCGAAGAAAGCGTTGGGATAATGTACCAATCCGTGTATTTCTTTTAGTCCGTCCGGTTCCAGTTCGATAGCCATGCAACATTCATCGGGGGCATTGAAAGGAAATTTTATGCCATAGGATGAAGCTTTCCGGTAACCAAATCGTGGATAGTAATCCTTATGCCCCAGCAACAGGATAGCTTTGTAACCCAGCAGGGCTGCCCGTCTGTGGGCTTCACGCAGGAGCATGCCTCCGATGCCTTGCCGTTGAAATTCAGGCAATACAGACAGGGGAGCGACACTAAGTACGGTGGTCGTGCCTTTTTCTGATACGATTCCCACTTTTGAAAGCAGGATGTGTCCTACGATTTTTCCTGTGTTTGTTTCTGCCACCAAAGACAGTTCCGGAATATAGGCCTCTGATTGCCGCAGGCGTTCCACCAGTAAGTGTTCTGTATGGTCGCTTTCCGGTACGTTTAGAAATGCCTGTTCGGTCAGGCTACGTATGAAGGGAAAATCCTTGCTTTTTTCTTCTCTGATTGATAGGTCGTTTCTCATTTTTTGTTTATAGCATAAAGCCCCGGCATCTGCCGGTTCTGGTGTGAACCGCAGCATGCCGGGGAATTTGTTTATGGAGGTTTCCTTTCGGATTTAGCTTTCTGCTTTGTTGTCGTTTTCCAGATTTTCTTCTTCCGAATCTCTAAGCATTGATTTGTGGTGTTTCAATACTTCCGCATCAATGTAGAATACAGTTTCTTCGGCGAGGTTGTTGATGTGGTCACCCGCACGTTCCAGTTTGCGGAAGATGCCTGCAATTTCCAGACACAACTTGATATCTTCGGGATGTTCGTTGGCGTATGCCGCCAGTGTATCGATGGCGTTTTTGTTCAAGATATCCAATGTTTCGTCTTTGTCGAAGATGGATTTTGCAAGTCCGATGTCCTGTTTCTGCAAAGCATCGTATGTGGTGCTGAGCATGTGCAATACCATATCGAACATGTCTTCCAGCTGGAGTTCGGCAAACAGTGCCTTGTTTTCCGGTTTCAAATCGGTGCGGATGACAAAGCGTGCGATGCTGTCGGCATAGTCGCCGATGCGTTCCAGGTTGGTATTGATTTTCAGCATGGCAAGTGCAAAGCGCAAGTCTACAGCTACGGGATTGTACAATGCGATGAAATCTTCGATGTCACTGTCGATACGCAATTCGAATGCATTGACACGTTTTTCGCGTAATATTACTTTATCGGCAAGTTCCATATTGACTTCCAATACAGATTTATAGGCATTGTTCAGTTGTTGGTAAACCAACTGCCACATATCGTTTACTTCTGTCTTGATGTTGAGAAGTTCGTTTTCTACAAATTTTACCATGTCTGTATAATTAATAGTGAATAGTTAATGATTGACAATTAATAGTTGACAATTTATCCGAAGCGTCCGGTAATGTAATTCTGGGTAGCTTCTTTATCGGGGCTGGTAAAGATTTTCTTGGTTTCGCCGTATTCTACCATTTCGCCCATATAGAAGAAAGCAGTCTTGTTACTTACGCGGGCAGCCTGTTGCATGCTGTGGGTTACGATGACTACAGTAGTCTGTGAGCTCAGTTCGCAAATCAGTTCTTCAATCTTTGCAGTAGAAATGGGGTCGAGGGCAGATGCCGGTTCGTCCATCAGCAATACCGAAGGTTCTACTGCCATGGCACGTGCGATGCACAGACGCTGCTGTTGTCCTCCGGAGAGATCGTAGGCAGAAGCCTTCAACTTGTCTTTCACTTCGTTCCACAAGGCTGCGCCTTTCAATGCTGTTTCCACCCGTTCGGTAATGAATTCCTTGTCTTTGATGCCATTGACGCGTAACCCGTAAGCTACATTTTCAAAGATACTTTTCGGGAACGGGTTGGGACGTTGGAATACCATACCCACGTTTTTGCGTAAGATGTCTACATTGATCGACGGTTCGTAGATGTTCCGTCCGTCAATACAGATTTCTCCAGTCAACCGGGTTCCCGGAATCAAATCGTTCATGCGGTTGAACAAGCGCAGGAAGGTTGATTTACCACATCCGGAAGGACCGATAAAGGCAACCACTTCATTGTTTGGAATCGTGATATTGATATTCTTCAGCGCATGAAAGTCGCCGTAATAGAAATCTACGTTTTTAGCTTCAATCTTATTCATACAGATGACGATTATGGTTTATTTGGATTTTAATTTGTTTTCAAAATATTTTCGGATGTTGTTGGCAAGCAAGTTCATAATCAGTACGATGACAATCAGAACAAATGCTGTGCCATAGGCGATAGGCGTTTGTGCCTCAATGTCGGTGCCGCTGGTAGCGATGACATACAGGTGATACGGCAACGCCATACATTGGTCGAAGATGCTTTCGGGCAGCTTGGGCAAGAAATAGGCGGCACACGTAAAGAGGATAGGGGCGGTTTCGCCCGATACACGTCCCAATGAAAGTATCAGTCCGGTAATGATGCGGGGCATCGCCATAGGCAGCAATACTTTCCAGATGGTCTGTGCCTTGGTAGCGCCCAAAGCAAGGCTTCCTTCGCGATAACTGTTTGGGATGTCTTTGAAAGCTTCCTCAGTGGTACGGATGACAATCGGCAAGGCAAGCAAGCCTAACGTAAGCGAACCGGCTATGATACTGTCGCCAAAGTCGAGGTAATTGACAAAGAAAGCCATACCGAACAAGCCGAATACGATAGACGGGATGCCGGCAAGGTTGTTTGTCATTGTGCGGATGAAGTTTACCATTTTGCCTTTAGGGGCATATTCGTTCATATAAATGCCGCTCATCACACCTACAGGAAACGAGAATACGGCACTTCCTATCATCAGGTAAAACGTACCCACAATGGCAGGCAGGATTCCTCCTTTGGTCATACCGTCGGTAGGAGCCTGAGTGAGGAAGTCCCAATTGATGACACTGATGCCTTTTACGATGATAAATCCCAATATGTAGAACAATACTGCTGCAATGAAGTAGCTCAGTATGCGGAAGCAAGTGAACATTCCTTTCTGAATGCCTTTTTTGTGCTTCATGTAAGACGGATCGATTTCTACAGCCATACGTTATTTCTTGAATTTATTGCGCGAAGATACGATTTCTACGCAAGAGTTAATAATTAAAGTGATGAAAAACAGGATGACACCCAGCAGGAAAAGTGACTGGTAGTGTGCACCTCCGGCAGGCGCTTCACCCAATTCGGCTGCAATGGTTGCCGGGATGGTGCGCAATGGTTCCAGGATGCTATGAGGCATGACTGCTGCATTACCGGTTACCATCAATACCGCCATGGTTTCGCCGATGGCGCGTCCGATGCCCAATACAATGCCAGAGGTAATACCGGAAATAGAAAACGGGATTACGACTTTATAAATAGTCTGCCATTGTGTAGCTCCCAAGGCAAGGCTGGCTTCGCGCATGCTTCGCGGACAACTGCGCATGGCGTCTTCGCCTACGGTGATGATGGTCGGCAATGCCATGATGGCAAGTACCAGGCTGCCTGCCAACCCCGATTCACCTACAGGCAGGTTGAATGTCTGCTGGAGGAAAGGTACGATGACCGCCAGGCCAAAGAAACCGTAAACGACAGAAGGAATACCATTCAGTAATTCGATAATCGGCTTCAGGAATTTTCGGGTCTTTTCGTTTGCCACTTCGGCAAGATAAATGGAAATGGCAAGCCCGAAAGGCAAGGCGATGAGGATGGCGAAAAAGCTTACCCATAGCGTACCGCTAATCAATGGAAGGATACCGAAAATAGGGGAAGGAGTTGCGGTAGGGAACCATTCATTGCCTAATAAGACATCCTTTACGGGAATATCTTGGTTTTCGATGTAATGGATGTCTTTTTGTCCTTTCATCAATACATCGGGGACGTAAGCAACAATACCCGGAGTCTGGTGAACCTGTTCAGCAATCTTGTCGCCGGCATATTCATATTCCGCTCCTAATTCCGCTTCTGTATAATGCTTGTCGAGGTCTTCCAGACGGAACACGGTAATGGGCATGTCTTTGCCTCCCACTTCTTTCCAGTTGGTGATTTCCTCATCGAAAATGTTTTTGATTTGTTGTGCGCTGAGTCGTTTTACATCGTTTTCCTTGTTCAGTGCCAGCACGTATCCGTCTTCTACGATGGGATTGTTGAAGAGGCCTACTGCTTCTTTGAACAAGAAGCCGATAATCAGCAGGATTACCACACTGGTGGTGAATCCGCTCACGGTAAGCACATACCGTGCGATGTTATCAATCAATCTTTTCATATTTCTATATACCTTATTTATATATACCTGTTACGTGTTGTGGTTAACGAGGAATGAAGCCCAAATCCAATGTTTTGGCTTGCCCTTCTTTCGAGGTGGTGAAATTGAGGAATGGCATGACATTCTTTTCGTTTTGCTTGTCGTAATAGTAATACAACGGACGGACAATGGGATATTCTTTTCGCGTCGCGCTTTCTACCGAGGGATAGACGTAGTGTTTGCCTTGGTCGTAGGATACGGCAATAGCTTTCACATAAGGATTCAAGTAAGCCAATCCTACATAGCCGATAGCGCCTTTGGTCTGGCGTACTGATTGGATGATAGCACCTGTGGCAGGCATAGAGAGCACGCTGCTCATATAGTTTTTGTTGTGTAATACACTTTCTTTGAAGAATTCGTATGTACCCGAAGACGTTTCGCGCGAGTAGACTACGATGCGGGCATCTTCACCTCCCACTTCTTTCCAGTTGGTGATTTTGCCCCGGAAGATGCCTTCCAATTGTTCGCGGGTAAGTTGTTTAACCGGATTTTGAGGATTGACAATAACAGCCAGTGCATCGTATGCCACGATATATTCGCAGGGCTCGTGCTTCGACTGTTTCATTTTCATTTTCTCGCTGAACTTTATTTTTCGGGATGCCATTGCCAAGTCGGTTGTTCCGTCAAGTAATGCCGAGATTCCTACACCGCTACCGCCTCCGGTGACAGTAACTGTAGCAGAGGGATTTTGATTCATGTACATTTCCGATAGTTCCTGAGTAAGAGGAAGTACGGTATCGCTTCCCTTGATGCGTTGTGCCATCAGTATGCCAGGAAGACACATACAGCACGCTCCTAAGAAAAAAGAAACACATTTCTTCATACGCCGTTAATATCCAGTTTTTTGATTCTAAAATTTAACGGCTCAAAGGTACAACGAATTCTCCGAAAGGGGTGTTACAAAAATATTACATATCTGAGGCATTCCAGCTAAATTTGAAGTAATGGGAAAGACCGATGCTCTTTTTGTCAATCATTGTCTTTAAATAACTGGACCTTTACTCCAAACGATATTCGTAATATGTCTTTCATTTTCAGACTGCTGTTGGTTGCTTTGCTGATGATGTACAATTCGCAACTGCTTATTTCGTAAAACATGGCAACGTGTTTTACAATGCTGTTTTTCAAATTAAAGTTCATCCGTTGTCCGATAAAAATGTATGGGCGCATCTTGGTACTGAAATTGTAGTAGCCGTTGGGATAGCGTCCTGGTTCTTTTTTCCAGAATTCCTCTCCGGCAATGGTCGTTACATACAGTCCGCAATAGAAAGGCTCTAGTGCCCAGTGCTTGTCGAAACTCATGCTCCAAGGGATATAGCTTTGTTTTACGGTAAAGGTCAGTCTGAACTTGTCGGCATATTTGCCCGGCAGGAAACCTACTAGAAAATCGCTTTCCCACTGGCGGCGTTTGCCATAATCCCATCCTATCCCGACTGCTGAAACTCCCATGCCTCCGGCGTATTGGAATTTTACGTGAGTAGGACGTAACCGCTCCCAGCCTTCATAACGCTGGTGAACCCGTTTGTCCCATTTCCGGGGAGATGGCAAACTGGTTGAGTCGGAGGGACTTCCAAGGGTGGTGATGGGCAACAATGGAAGGAGCAATAGGGCAATCAGGTTAAAAAGCAATTGTTTCATATTGGTAAGTGTCAGGAGTGAAAGTAAAACGGAGTAGCGTACGTTTTTTGATGGAAGGGGCTGTATAATATAACACATCGTCATCGAATAGTTCTTCTACAGAAAGGCTATGCGTGTGCCCTGCCAGACAGAGCTGGAGCGAAGGATAGGTTTTCAGGTAGTGTTGGAAAACGAGGGCGATATTGTTGTTGAACTGTTCGGTATAAGGTGCCGCGTGCATGGCAGCAACGGTGCGGGTACAGCTTCCGGGCAGTTGGTTGCGGTCGTTTTCCATAAAGGCAAGGTCAGGTATTGCTTCGGTATAGTCGAACTCCAAAGCATTGGTGTTAAGACATACGAAATGTGTGTTTCCTGCCTCGAAAGTGAAGTTCTCGTCACCGAATATGAGCCGGTACACGTCCTGTCCTGTAGCAAGGCAATCGTGGTTGCCCAGCAGGCATACGTATGGTACGTTCAGTTTGTTCAGTATGTTACGTTGTAATTCAAATTCTAGTTTCAATCCGAAGTCGGAGAGGTCGCCTGTATGTATCACGAAGTCTACACTGTCCAGCCGGTTGATGGCAGCTACGGCATCTTCTGTTTCATCGTACCAGCGTTGCGTGTCGCTGATGAATACGAAAGAGAACGAATCTTTTCCTTGTAATGCACTTTCAATGCGTTCGATGTTTTTGGCATTGATGCCTGTTTCACCATCAATGTCCAGATCGTATGGATGATATTCTATCATTTCGCATCCACTCAGCCAACAGGCAGAGAAAAGGGATATGCAACTCATAAAGAGGCTTGTGTAAAACTTTTTTCCGGTAATTTTGCGCATAAAATGTGTCTCTTTTATGTATGGGTTGCAAAGTTTGTCATAAAAAGCCAATTGTACAATATTGATTTTTCGGGAATATTGTTCCAATCGTTGTTTTTTGTCAACGGACATTTACGAACTTGTAAACTGTATGGCTTGTAAAGGTCTCGTCCGGATGCAACGTCGTTGAGGGGAACTGAGGATTGTTGGGGCTGTCTTGGAAATGACACGTTTCGAAACAGACAGCACCACGGAAAGGATAATAAATGTTGTTTTTCCCTTTTACTTTTCCTTTCAGTCCGTTTCCGGTATAGATATGGATGGCTGGTTCGGTGGTATAGATTTCCATTTTCCGTCCGCTCTTCTCGTCGTAAATCCAGGCTGCTACATGTGTGTCATTTCCCGGATGGTTCAAAGCCCAGGCATGGTCGTATCCGTTCACTACATTCAGTTGTCCGTAGTCGTCGTTAATATGGTCGGCAAGTTTGTGGGGGATTCTGAAATCAAGTGGGGTAGAAGCAACAGGCCATAATTCTCCTGTGACACATTTGTTCCGGTCGTATGCGCTGAAATAGTCGGCATCTACCCACATGGTTTGGTTTTCTACACTTTGATTCAGGTTGCCCGATATATTAAAGAAGGAGTGATTGCATAGGTTGAGTACGGTGGTCTTGTCGGTCGTTGCCTCGTAACGGATGTCCAATGCGTTGTCTTCGGTCAGGGTATAGGTAACTGAAATATGCAGATTGCCTGGAAATCCGTTTTCACCGTCGGGTGAGAGATAATGTAACGTAACGGATGAAGGAGATACGTGTGTGGCTTTCCACATCCGCGCTCCGAAGTTGGGATTTCCTCCATGGGCGGTATGTCCCAGGGAGTGGTTGGCTTGGAGGTGGTAGGTTTTCCCCTCCAATGTATATTGTGCGTTTAGGATGCGGCCGATATATCTGCCCACAGTGGCTCCGTAGTTTTGCGACTGGCTGATGTAATCTTCGATATTGGAAAAGCCGCATACTATGTCTTCCAGTTTTCCGTTTTTATCGGGTACCATGAGTGACACTACGCGTGCGCCGTAATTGGTGATGCATGCTTCTATGCCTTTCGAGTTGGTTATCTTGTATAAGCTCGTTTTTTGTCCTTCTACTTTTTGCAGGAAAGCTTTAGGCTGCAGGCCTGATGCGGTGGTAAACCTGTGACTGCTGCACGAAGTGGTGAGTACCAGCAGTCCGATGCTTACTATGTGAGATAGATTGGTTAGTTTCATATGCAATGTTTGTTCTATCGGCAAAGATAGTTTTTTCTTGTCAATTTGTGGGCTTGTCGGGGAATAAAATCATTGGTCCCCGGTCGGTTTGAAAATCACTATTTTTAGGTATTTCTTATTTTGGTGTTTTGTCTTTACTTTGTATCATCAAATCACAAACACAAATAGAAATGAAAAAAACAGGAGTATTTTATGGTTCTACGACCGGTACCACGGAAGCGATAGCCGGTCGGATAGCAGAGAAGTTAGGTATTGCATCAGCTGATGTACACGATGTGAGCAAGATGAGTGCTGATATGGTGAATGCTTACGAAGCTTTGATTTTAGGTACATCTACATGGGGTGATGGTGAATTGCAGGACGACTGGTATGATGGCATCAGGGTGCTGAAAGGTATGGACTTGAAAGGGAAAACCATCGCATTGTTTGGGTGCGGTGATTCCGAATCGTATGGTGATACTTTCTGCGACGGCATGGGAGTGCTTTACGAAGACTTGAAAGACAGTGGGTGCCGTTTTGTGGGTGCCGTGTCCGACAGCGATTATACCTATTCTTCTTCGATTTCGGTAATTGACGGTAAATTCGTAGGACTTGCCATTGATGATGTGAACGAAAGTGACAAGACAGACGAACGCATTACGGTCTGGACTGATATGCTAAAGTCTGATTTGGCATAGTTCTTTGTTTATCGGCTGATGGGTGATAGTTGAAGAACCGGCGGTTGACAATTGCCATACAAGGTTATTCATGTTCATTTGTCATTCTTCGGATTATTGCTTATCAGCTTAGAAATTGTTTTGAAAACGAATACATCAAGATGAGAAAAAAACTTCTGTAGAAATTCAAAACAGCTTCTTACTCTCCTTAATTATTTATTTCCGTTTTCCTCAATCATCAACTACAATCATTCACTGATTATGGAATTGAACCCTGCTGACATCAAAGTGTTTTTGAATCACATTTATGAATTCAAGAAAGGAGTACGCCGTATGGTGCTGTATACGACCAACAAGAAATACGAGTCTTTTGCGGTCAAGCGTCTGGAGAACCAGCATATCAAATTCATCGTGTTACCGGTCGATGACGAGCGTATCAATTTGTTTTTCGGTTGTGACGAATGTATCGAGGCCATCCGTCTGTTGGTCAACCGGCCGTTGAACAGGTTGACACCGGAAGAAGACTTCATTTTAGGAGCAATGTTGGGATATGATATCTGTGTGCAATGCAAGCGATATTGTGACCGGAAGATGCGGCATCTTGTTTCGTGACCGTGTATCCATGCAGGCAGTTGTGCAAGGTGGCAGGGAGGAATCTGTACGTTTTTGTTCGCTGGGTAAGTGGCTTCCTGAATAGTAAAACAAGTGTGGAGATTGTGCCTTCTTTTTTTGGAAAAGCATATTTATACCTGAAATCTGCATTCAATATTGAATCTTTTCATTAGTTTTGCATGGTCTTAACAAAAACAAGTAAAGATGGAAGATTCATTTTCAAGGAATGCATATGTAGGGAATGGTCGGAAGAACAGTCTGATAAACCAGAAGATGATTTGCCGCATTTTAGGGCTTCTGTTGTTTATCGAAGGTGTGATGCTGATGGTGGGTGCTGCCGTTGCGCTTTTCTATCACGAATCCGATTACATTTATTTCGTTTATTCTACGCTGATAACGGTAGGAGCGGGAGGAGTGTTGGTTTTCTTGGGACGCAATGCCGAAAACAGGCTGACGCGTCGTGACGGCTATTGCATCGTTGCCTTCACATGGATATTATTTTCAGCTTTCGGGATGCTTCCTTTTTATATCAGTGGGGCAATACCCTCGATTCCTGATGCTTTCTTCGAGATTGTTTCCGGATTTACGACGACTGGAGCCACGATTCTTGACAATATCGAGTCGCTTTCGCATGGCATCCTGTTCTGGCGTTGTTTCTCGCACTGGATAGGCGGTTTGGGAATTGTGTTCTTCACCATAGCCGTGTTGCCGATATTCGGTGTGGGGAATCAGGTGCTTTTCTCTGCCGAGGCTACGGGAGTGACGCACGACAAGATTCATCCTAAAGTGAGCATCATGGCGAAATGGTTGTGGACGGTGTATCTGATATTGACCGTTTCGGAAACCTTGCTGTTGGTTTGGGGAGGCATGGGATGGTTTGATGCCATTTGCCATTCGTTCTCTACGACGGCCACGGGTGGTTTTTCCACCAAGCAGTCGAGTGTGGCTTATTGGAATTCGCCTTTCATCGAGTATGTCATCGCTATCTTTATGATGCTTTCCTCGCTTAACTTTTCATTGTATTTCATGTGCTTGAAAGGGAAGTTCCGCCATCTGCTGAAAGACGATGAAGTGAAGGGCTTTCTGATTTCTGTATTTACGGTGACTTTATTCATCACCGTTGCGCTTATCATCAATAATCATTATGATGTGGAGAAAGCTTTCCGAAAGGCGCTTTTCCAAGTTGTTACGGTGCATAGTTCTACCGGTTTTACCACAGATGATTACAATTTCTGGCCTCCATTCACATGGATGCTTATCATGTATGCTACAATCGTAGGTGGTTGTACCGGTTCTACCAGTGGCGGCATTAAAGTGATGCGCTTGCTCATCCTTTTGCGTAATGCGAAGAACGAATTGGCACGTCTTATTCATCCGCGTGCTGTATTTCCGGTAAAAATAAATCGCCAGACAGTCGACCCGTTGACTATTTCAGCGGTAACGACTTTTACGTTATTATTCTTGATATGCGGTTTTGTAGGTTGGGTTCTTTTGATGATGATGGGGGTAGGATTGACAGACGCTTTTGGAACGGTGTTTTCCAGTATGGGGAATGCTGGTGTGGCTTTGGGGAATTATGGACCGGCATTTTCATGGAGCGGACTTCCTGACGGTGCCAAGTGGGTGCTTTCTTTTCTGATGTTGTTGGGCCGTTTGGAACTGTATGCTATCTTGTTGATGTTTGTTCCGAGTTTCTGGCATAACCGTTGAATTATATAAGGTAAGTAGATGTTGAGAATTAGTTTATATAATGTGTCGGTTCAGAAAATCTGTGTTTCTGGTAATATCATTTAATTTTGTACACTTACTTATATGAAAATATTGATAGTAGAAGATGACCGCGATTTGCGGGAGATAACTACCCGTTCGTTGGAAAAAGAGCGGTATGTAGTGTCACAGGCTCCTGATTATCGTACTGCCTTGCAGAAAGTAGAGGATTATGATTACGATTGTATCCTGTTGGATATTATGTTGCCCGATGGAAATGGTCTGAATTTGTTGAAAGAACTTCATGATTTGGGTAAGCGTACCAATGTGATTATTCTTTCGGCTAAGGATTCGCTGGAAGATAAAGTGGCGGGACTTGATCTGGGGGCTGATGATTATTTGCCCAAGCCTTTCCATTTGGCCGAACTGCATGCTAGATTGAAAAGTCTGTTCCGGCGCAGCCAGCGTGAAGGGGAGCATAAGCTTCAGGTAGGGAATATCGAATTGTTCCCCGATTTGTTCCGCGTACAGATAGCAGGCAGGCAGGTAGAGCTGAATCGTAAGGAATATGACATTTTATATTATTTCATGTCACGTCCCGGTAGGTTGGTCAATAAGAATACGCTTGCCGAGTCGGTATGGGGGGATCATATTGACCAGGTTGACAATTTTGATTTCATTTATGCGCAAATCAAGAATCTCAGGAAACGTTTGAAAGATGCAGGGGCTACTCCCGAATTGAAGTCTGTTTACGGTTTTGGCTATAAATTTGTAGTAGAATGAAGTTATCCCATCTTGTCTTATGGCGTTTGTCACTGGCATTGATTGTTGTATTGTCTGTATGGGCAGGTCTGTTTTATATGGCGGTGATGGAAGAGGTAAACGATGAAGTCGATGATTCACTCGAAGATTATTCCGAGCAGTTAATCATCCGTGCCTTGCAGGGTGAAGAGATGCCTGCCGCCAATAATGGCTCGAATAACCAGTATTACTTATACGAAGTGAGTAAAGAGTATGCGCTTTCTTATCCGCAAATAACTTATCGTGATGAAATGGTATATATTACAGAGAAGAAAGAAGAAGAACCTGCCCGTGTGCTCATTACTATTTTCCGGGCATCGAACGATCGGTATATGGAACTGGTGGTCTATACGCCTACGATTGAAAAGATGGATCTTCAACGTGCTATAACAGGATGGATTATATTCTTGTACGTGTTATTGTTGCTGGTCATTCTGTTGATAACGATGTGGGTCTATTACCGGAACATGAAACCTTTGTATCGTTTGCTGGGTTGGTTGGACCGTTATCGTTTGGGGCATCCGAACGAGCCTTTAGACAATCGGACAACTATTACCGAGTTCGGCCGGCTGAACGAAGCGGTAACAGATTTTGCCGGGCGTAATGAAAAGCTTTTCGAACAGCAAAAACAGTTTATCGGGAACGCCTCACATGAGATGCAGACACCGCTTGCCATTTGTCGTAACCGCATTGAAATGCTGATGGAAGACGATGGATTGTCCGAACGTCAATTGGAGGAACTGGCAAAGACACATCGTATTTTGGAAAACCTTACCCGCATGAACCGTTCATTATTGCTTCTGTGTAAGATAGAAAACGGGCAATACATGGACAAACATCCGGTTTGCCTGGATGAAGTCCTGAAACATTACCTCTCCGACTATCAGGAAGTTTATGCTTATCGGAATATACACGTAGAGATGCAGGTTACGGCTTCTTTCTGTGTGGAAATCAATGACTCTTTGGCTTCGGTCTTGGTGACTAATTTATTGAAAAATGCTTTTGTGCATAATGTTGATGGCGGACTTATCCGGATTATTATCGACAGAAATGTTTTCTGTATCTGCAATACGGGAAACGAGCCTTTGGACGGTATCCGTATTTTCGAACGTTTCTATCAAGGGACCAAAAAAGAAGGGTCTACAGGCTTGGGGCTGGCTTTGGTCGACAGCATCTGCAAGACCAATCATCTGGCTATCCGATATTTTTATGAAAAAGAAATGCATTGTTTCGAGATTTCAAAATCTTTTCAGATTCCTTCTTCATCTTTGCAATGAAAACAAATGATAAATGTATTAACCATTAAAAGCAAATTTGATATGAAGAAGTGGATTTTATTATTGGTATGTGTGTTAGGTATTCAGGCAGTGGCATTGGCAGACAATGACAAACCCATTCAGATCGGGCAGTTGCCAACGAAAGCTCAGACTTTCATCACTACGTATTTCAAGAATCATAAGGTGGCTCTGGCCAAGATGGAGTCAGGGTTATTTTATAAGACATACGATGTGATTTTTACCAACGGTGAGAAACTGGAGTTTGACAAGTCGGGTGAATGGACCGAAATCAAATGTAAAATGTCTGCGGTGCCAGTACAGGCTATTCCTGCTGAAATCCGTTCGTATGTTTCGGCCAATTATCCTGAAGCGAAAATTCTGGAAATCGAACGTGACGGAAAAGAGTATGATGTGAAATTGTCCAACCGTTGGGAAATCACGTTTAACAACAAGTTTCAGGTGATTGATATAGACGATTGATTGGACGTAATGTATCTCCTGTAAGCTGATACTGTTTTACAAGCAGAGACACAAATATAAGGGAAATAACCTATATATTTGTGTCTCTGTATTTTTTATGGATGTCCGCCAACAATCAATACATACCCCTGAAAAATGAATATATACTGCATCCGCAGTTGAATATATACTGCATTCGCGGTTGAATATATACTGCATCCGCCTACGAATATATCTTCATCGGCAAATGCAGTACTACTGCGTTTTTAACCCCGTCGGATTGGCTGATGGCGGACATTCATATAAGCTCAAAATTATGAATTCATACTCATTAGGAATTCATCGTTGTCTTTGGTTTTTTCCAAGTGCTCTTTTACTGAATTCATTGCTTCGATCGGGTTCATGTCTGCAAGGAATTTGCGCAGAATCCACATACGGTCCAAAGTCGTTTTGTCAAGAAGCAAGTCGTCACGACGCGTACTTGATGCTGTCAGGTTGACTGCAGGGAAGATGCGTTTGTTGCTCAGGTTACGGTCAAGCTGAAGCTCCATATTACCTGTACCTTTGAATTCTTCAAAAATTACTTCGTCCATTTTCGAACCTGTATCAATCAGAGCCGTAGCGATGATGGTAAGCGAACCTCCTCCTTCGATGTTGCGGGCAGCTCCGAAGAAACGTTTCGGCTTGTGCAGTGCATTGGCGTCTACACCTCCCGATAATACTTTTCCCGATGCCGGAGAAACTGTATTATAAGCACGTGCCAGACGGGTGATAGAATCGAGGAAGATGACAACGTCGTGTCCGCATTCTACCATACGCTTTGCTTTTTCTAAAACGATACCTGCTATCTTCACGTGACGTTCTGCAGGTTCGTCAAATGTAGAAGCGATGACCTCGGCATTGACGCTGCGCGACATATCGGTTACCTCTTCCGGGCGCTCGTCTATCAGCAGCATAATCATGTATACTTCCGGATGGTTGGCTGCGATGGCATTGGCAATGTCTTTCATCAGGATTGTTTTACCGGTTTTAGGTTGTGCCACAATCAGTGCACGCTGTCCTTTTCCAATAGGGGTAAACAAGTCTACAATGCGTACCGACAGGTTGTCGTTGTTACTTGTGCAAAGTTTGAATTTTTCATCAGGAAACAGAGGAGTCAGGTGGTCGAACGGTACACGGTCACGTACCAGTTCTGGGGGCAGTCCATTGATTTTCGAGACTTTGACCAAGGGGAAATATTTTTCTCCTTCTTTGGGTGGGCGAATGGTTCCATCTACCACGTCACCCGTCTTTAGTCCGAAAAGTTTTATTTGTGATTGAGATACGTAAATGTCATCGGGTGAAGAGAGATAGTTGTAATCCGAAGAACGGAGGAAACCATATCCGTCGGGCATGATTTCCAATACGCCTGAGCCTTGCAGGATATCATCAAATTCATAAGGCTTTTCTACAGGTTTAATTGGTGCTGTTTCGGCAGCAATTGTAGCAGGCAGGTTTTCTGTTGTAGCCTGTGTCGCCTGGTTGGCAGTCGGGTTATTGGTGCGTCCGTTAGCTTGCCGGTTATTGTTGTTATGGCGTTGTTGGCGTTGTTGGAAACGGTTGTTTGTCGGTTTGTTATCTTTTTCAGTGATGACCGGTTGTTCCATTTTGGTAGCTTCAAACTTACCGAGCAATTCGGTAGGTAATTCTACTTTATCAGATGGAAGGTCTTCGATAGGAATAAAATCATCTACATTTGCCATATCCAGTTCCGGAAGTTCTGGTTCGTTTTCGGTTGCCGGAATTTGTTCGGCTGGAGTTTGAAAAAGTGTATTTTCATTCTTTTGGGCTTGTTCTTTTGCCAAAGTCGTTTTGTTTTTACTTCCAGGTTTTCTTCCCCGTTTGGCTTTGGGCTTTTCTTCCGGTGCAGGTGCCGGACTGCTTTCCTGTTCTGTCGCAACAGTTTCTGTCTCTACCAGATTATCTACTTTGAATAAAGGAGCCGGTGCCGGGAGTGGGGGAGTGTTTGCTTCTAGCTTTTGTGCCTTGTCTTTAGTGGCTGTATATACTTTGTCTCCTTCTTTTTTTACACTGATTCGTGAACGTTTGCGGGGTTGTCCTTCTTTCCGTTCCTCATTGGTCTTTGTAGCAGAAGCCTTTTGGGTAGCTCCTACAATAGCTTGTTCGTCTAAAATGCGATACACCAGTTCTTCTTTGGGTAAGGTACTGGTTTTTTTCAGTCCCAACTCTTTGGCAATCTGTTGCAATTCGGACAAATCTTTGTCGTTTAATTGAATAATGTTATACATAAGTATAGGTGTAATGAATTGTAATTGTGTAATTTTGTAAGCGTGCATTATTACGATGCGACCATCTGTTGTGGATGTGCGTCGTTAAAGATTGGACACTTATCAATAATTACGGATTTAATGATTAGTTTTTGATTCTTTGTTTGAAGTGAGTTTGCAAACTGTTTTCGTTTGTCTCACGTATTGACACTACAAAAGTAGGTATTTTTTTCAATATCCTATAGGTTTTCGTTAATTTTTTTTTGAATATTTCCTTTGATTGGCAGAAAAGTGCTAATTTAGCACTGAATTTTCAAGCGAGGTGGATAAGCTCCGGCTATTTCTTCGCTTGTTGTTTAGTAATAATTAAAAAAAACAATTGTAACAATGAAGAAAGTGATTTTTACAGAAAAGGCTCCTGCTGCCATTGGTCCTTACAGTCAGGCAATCGAAGCGAACGGAATGGTTTTTGTGTCCGGACAGTTACCGGTTGACCCGTCTACAGGAGAGTTTGCTCCTGGTGGTGTGGCAGAGCAAACTACCCAATCGTTCGAAAATATTAAGAACATTCTGGCAGAGGCAGGCCTGACCACGGCAAATATAGTGAAGACTACGGTGTTTTTGTCGGATATGGCATTGTTTGCCGAGATGAACGGTGTGTATGCCAAGTATTTTGAGGGAGATTTTCCGGCACGTTCGGCCGTAGCAGTGAAGGCATTGCCTAAAGGTGCATTGGTAGAAATCGAATGCATTGCGGTGCGATAAACTGATTGGTTCGCAGCACAGGTGCAGGCAGGTCTATGTCTTTGCAGCCTGTGAGGCGAATCTTTTTTGTATCTGATTATGAACTATCGGAATCTGTTGTCTCACGTGGAAAACAAATGGAAACTTGCCACATTTTTGCTGGCAGGAGTTATCGTGTTGGCCTCATTAGGGTATATTTACCGTTACGAACCTTTCCGTTCGGATTTCGAGATTACGGACGAGTTGGGCGGAAACATCTTTCCGGTGACGATACTTTCCACTGCCACAACGGATGCCGAACTTGTTCTTCCTTCTGATACCGGTTATATAGGCAATCCGAAGTCGTGCATCGGTATTCGTATCAAGAATATGCATCCGAACAGCAAGTTACACATCGAGGTGGAAGAAACCCCGTTTTTTTCCCGTTCGGTATCCGAGTTTGTGCTGCCCGAAGCACGGAAGGAATATTTGGTCTTTCCGGATATTATATGGAAATATGAAACGTTGCGCGAGCACACGCAGCCACTTCCGGTTACCGTGTCTGTTTCGGTCCGGCTGAACAATCACGAGCTGGGTAGCAATGTCCGTACGTTTTCCGTACGCAGTATTAATGAATGCCTGCTGGGGTATATGGACAGCAAGATGAAGTTTCATGATACCGGAAAGTTTTTTGCAGCCTATGTGAACGAAGACAATCCAAATATAGATGTGATATTGCGCGAAGCGTTGAACACGCGTATCGTCAATCGTTTCTGGGGTTATCAGAGCAAGAACAGCGATGTGGTCGACAAACAGGTGTATGCCCTGTGGTACGTATTGCAGAAAAGAGGATTCAAGTACAGTTCCATCAGCAATACCAGTCTTTCGTCGAACGTTGTGTTTTCGCAGCGTGTACGTACATTCGATGATGCGATGGCTTCGGCACAAATCAACTGTGTAGATGGAAGCGTGCTTTTTGCTTCCTTGCTGAAGGCTATCAACATCAATCCCATTCTGGTGCGTACCCCCAAACACATGTTTGTGGGTTACTATACAGACCGTATGCATCAGAATATCCATTTTCTGGAAACTTCGATGATAGGAGATGTCAACTTAGACGATTTTTTCCCAGAAGAGAAACTCGATTCTACCGTGGCAGGCAAGTCACAAGAAAGTATGTCACGTTTTGTATTCGAGAAATCGAAGGAATATGCTACTCGTATTTATAAGGAGAATGAAGCCTTGATACATTCGGGCAAGGTTAATTACATGTTTCTGGAAATAGACAAGGCTATCCGTGCCCAGATTCAACCAATAGGAAAATAATAACAAAGGAATAGATGGAAAAGAATAAAAGAACATATATCTCGCCGGGGGCATGGTTTTTACTGGAATACCCGTCCGATTGGCGCGAATTTGAAGATACAGAAGAAAGTTTCTTGTTTTATAATCCCGACAAGTGGACAGGTAATTTCCGCATATCTGCCTATCGGGGTGAAAGACGTGATTATGCAAAAGCTTGCATGGAAGACGAGCTGTCACATACACGGGGAGCAAAGTTGGTGCAGGTCGGACGCTGGAAATGTGTGTATCTGTCCGAAAGTTTCCAAGAGAACGGAACCTGGTACACATCACATTTCTGGATAACAGGGTTGGATGCCGTATCTATAGAATGTTCGTTTACGGTAGCAAAAGGGGAAAGCATCAGGGTAGGTGAGGAAATCATAGCTTCGCTTAAGGTACGGAAAGCAGATGAAAAGCCTTGGAAAGCGGTTATTCCGGTAAGAGTGCTCGAAATCAATACCATTAATGAAGCATACGACTGGGCTGTTTCTGCCATCAAAAAGCAGTTGGCGAAAGACTTTACTGGTACCGAGGCAGATATCAGCAATATTCAGAAAGTGATGGATAGCGGTCATTTCAAACCTGGCCAGCGTCAGGTGTGGGAGAGTTTTGGTATAGTTTTTGGTACCATTCTGGTAAATGAAATGGACGGCATGGACTGGGTAACGGTTATCGACGGGAAACTGGAATATCCTGCCTTGCGTTTTTCAGATACCAATGTAATGGTCTGTCCCACCAGACTTGTATGGGATAAGGTAAAGAATGGAGAAGTCTGCCGCTTAAAAGATGAATACTTACGTGTGCGCGGCGAGGTCGAAAAGGTACTTTCAATATAAAGATATGGTTGCTTATTTACAAGTAGAGAATTTGACCAAGTCATTCGGTGACTTGGTGTTATTCCGTCAGATTTCCTTTGGTATCGCGCAAGGGCAACGCGTCGGACTGATAGCCAAGAATGGAAGCGGTAAAACTACTTTGTTGAATATACTGGCAGGGAAAGAAGGGTACGACGAAGGGCAAGTTACTTACCGGCGCGATTTACGTGTGGGATACCTCGAACAAAGTCCGGTCTATCCTTCCGGACTGACTGTGCTGGAGGCTTGTTTTCATCGTGGAAATGCCGTAGTAGAACTTATCAAGGAGTATGAGGCTTGCATGGCTGCTCCGGGCAATCCTGGGCTTGATGTGCTTTTAGAACGGATGGAGCATGAAAAAGCATGGGATTATGAGCGGAAAGTGAAACAGATACTCTCGCAACTGAAAATCCGTGACTTCAGTCAGTTGGTAGGGAACCTCTCCGGCGGGCAACTGAAACGGGTAGCATTGGCGAATGTACTGATTACCGAGCCTGATTTGCTTATTTTGGATGAGCCTACCAACCATCTTGACCTGGATATGATAGAATGGTTGGAAGGATACTTGAACCGTTCCAAACTCAGTTTGCTGATGGTTACGCACGACCGCTATTTTCTTGACCGTGTGTGTGGTGAAATTATGGAGATAGATGGTCAGCAGCTGTATTCTTATAAAGGAAATTACAGCTATTACTTAGAGAAACGACAGCAGCGTGTCGATGCTGCCAATGCCGAAATAGCGCGTGCCAATAACTTATATCGCACAGAACTGGAGTGGATGCGCCGGATGCCGCAGGCACGTGGACACAAGGCACGCTATCGTGAGGAGGCTTTTTATGAGCTGGAAAAAGTGGCTAAGCAGCGTACTTATGATTCGAGTGTGAAGCTGGATGTGAAAGCCTCCTATATCGGTTCGAAGATTTTCGAGGCAGACCATTTGTGTAAACGTTATGGGGATATTACAATATTGGAAGACTTTTCATACATTTTTTCCCGTTACGAGAAGATGGGTATCATCGGGAACAACGGTACAGGAAAGTCCACCTTCATTAAAATACTGATGGGACTGGAAAAGCCCGACAGTGGAACGCTCGATATCGGTGAGACGGTCCGTTTCGGTTATTATTCGCAGGAAGGGTTGAAGTTTGACGAGCAGATGAAAGTAATCGATGTCATTACATCGGTAGCGGAAGTCATTGAGCTTGGGAATGGCAAGCGGCTTACGGCTTCGCAGTTCTTGCAGCATTTTCTTTTCCCGCCCGAAAAGCAGCACAGTTACGTATATAAGTTGAGTGGGGGAGAACGGCGCAGGCTGTATTTGTGCATGGTCTTGATGAAGAACCCCAATTTTCTGGTGCTCGACGAGCCGACGAACGATTTGGATATTGTTACGCTTCAGGTGCTGGAAGAATACTTGCAGAGTTTCAAGGGGTGTGTCATTGTTGTGAGTCACGACCGGTATTTTATGGATAAGGTAGTCGATCACTTGCTGGTGTTCAATGGTCAAGGTGATATCCGCGATTTCCCGGGAAACTATACAGATTATCGTAGTTGGAAGGCTGCAAAAGAAGTGTTCGAAAAAGAGAATGCTCCAAAGCCTAAAAAAGAGAACAAGCCACAGCGCGAACGTCCCGAAGGCAAACGCCGTATGACTTTCAAGGAGCGGAAAGAGTTCGAACAGTTGGAACAGGAGATTGCTGCTTTGGAAGAAGAAAAGAAAAACATCGAGGCTGCTTTGTGCAGTGGAACGCTGGGTGTGGACGAGTTGACCGAGAAGTCCAAACGTCTTCCCGTCCTCAACGATGAACTCGATGAAAAGAGTATGCGTTGGCTGGAGTTGAGTGAGATAGAGGGATAAAAACTATATCGAAAGAAATGCTTGAACCGTACCGGATGAGGGGAAACTCTCATGTACGGTTCTTAGACGGAGTTGCACTCCTAACTTGACGGTGGGACTCTGCCATGCACAGTAGAAGTGAAAACTTTAGCAACTTCACCGTATACAAATTTGTGAATGTTCGCTAATATTCCTATCTTTGAGGCATGAAGAGAAAAGAAAGATACATGGCGCATTTTGTAAACCCGTTTACGGATATCGGCTTCAAGATCATCTTCGGGCAACCTGCCAGCAAGGAACTGCTCATTACCTTGCTGAACGAGCTGCTTGCGGGGGAGCATCACATTGAAGACTTGACGTTCATCGATAAGGAAGACAATTCGGACAACGTAAACGACAGGGGAATCATCTTCGACCTGTATTGCCTGACTTCGAGTGGGGAATACATCATCGTGGAGATGCAGAACCGGTGGCACAGCAATTTCCTGGACCGTACGCTGTATTACGTGTGCCGTGCCATCAGCCGGTTGATAGAACGTCCCATAACGGATGAAGTGGAATTGCCGATCGG
>NZ_JACSPP010000050.1 GCF_014837065.1 Phocaeicola intestinalis | reverse complement strand
ACATGTATGGCACTGCATAATCTCAGAATTAAAATCAACCCTTGGAACTATCATAACTAATTTACATAAACTCTAATGCTGTCTTTAACTTTCGCTCTTTCTTCTGCGGCTTATTTCACTTTTTTGTCGTATATTTGTCGCAAACAGTCAAAAGAAAGAAGGATATGGATAATACTGAAAAATTGAAGATAGAAGAGCGGATTGTGGATATGTTGAAAACCGTTTACGACCCTGAGATTCCGGTCAATGTGTACGATTTGGGACTGATTTACAAGATTGACCTTCAGGATGACGGAGAAGTGGTGGTGGATATGACGCTTACGGCTCCCAATTGTCCCGCCGCCGAGTTCATCATGGAAGATATCCGGCAGAAGATAGAGTCGGTAGAGGGGGTGAAAGCAGCCCAGATCAATCTGGTCTTCGAGCCGGAATGGGACAAGGACATGATGAGCGAAGAAGCAAAACTGGAGTTAGGATTTTTATAAAAACAGGTAATGATGGATGCGATGAAGAATGTATATTTTTTGTCGGATGCGCATTTAGGCTCGCGGGCTATTGCGCATAGCCGCACTCAGGAACGCCGTTTGGTCAATTTCCTCGACAGTATTAAGGAACGGGCTTCGGCTGTGTATCTCTTGGGGGATATGTTCGACTTTTGGTACGAATTCAAGCTGGTTGTGCCTAAGGGATATACCCGTTTCTTGGGCAAATTGTCTGAATTGACCGACCGGGGAGTGGAAGTGCATTTCTTCATCGGAAACCACGATATCTGGTGTGGTGATTATCTGGAGAAAGAATGTGGAGTGATTCTGCACCGGGAACCGCAGACGTGCGAGATTTACGGAAAGGAGTTCTTCCTGGCTCATGGCGACGGGCTGGGCGATAATGACCGTAAGTTTCATTTGCTCCGGATGATGTTTCATAGTCATACTTTACAACGTATGTTCTCGATGTTGCATCCGCGCTGGAGTGTAGAACTGGGACTGGAGTGGGCGAAGCATAGTCGCCAGAAGCGGGAAGAGGGGAAAGAGCCTCCTTATATGGGCGAAGATAAAGAACCGTTGGTGTTGTTTACAAAGAAATACCTGAAAACGCATCCTGATATCAATTATTTTATTTTTGGCCATCGCCACATCATGCTCGACCTGATGTTGAGCCGCACATCGCGTCTCCTGATTCTGGGCGATTGGATATCCGAGTTCTCGTATGCCGTATTCGATGGTGAGAATCTTTTTATGGAACAGTTCATCGAAGGAGAGACGGAAGTCAGGTAACAAGGTGACAAGGTGACGATTTGACAAGGTGACAAGTTGACGAGGTAACAAGGGGACGAGGTTTTGAATAGTGTTGCATACTTCAACCCAAGTTTTTGAAACCTTGTCACCTAGTTCCCTCGTCACCTTGTTCCCTCGTCCCTTGTTCCCTCGTTCCCTCGTTCCCTTGTTCTCTTGTTACCTTGTCAACTGATTTATCTTGCCACTTCACCGTTTTCGTGTTTGGCGAGCAAGCCTTCCACTTCGGCAACTTTCACCATATTGTAGTCGCCTGCAATGGTATTTTTCAGTACAGAGGCCGCCGTAGAAAAGTCTACGCGCTTCTGTTCATCTTCAAAAGCGTGTTGGGCATACAGCATGGCACCGCAGAAAGCATCGCCTACACCAACGCAATCTACCACTTCATCAATGTCGAACACACGGGTATGTTTCATAGTGCCGTGCGAATAAAGGATGCCGGCAAAGGTATGGTGTACCGAGCTGATGACGTTGCGCAGGGCAATGTAGATGTATTTGCAGTTGGGAATCTGTTCACTGATGCCTTTGCAGAAAGCTTCGTAGGCTTCCAGATCGTATGCTTCTCCATTGCGTGTGGCTTTGAATCCCGGTGCTTTCAGTCCTGTAACCAAAGCATACTCTCCTTCGCTTCCGAACATGATGTCGCTCGAAACCATCAGGGGACGCAATACTTCCTGTGCGCTTTTCCCGTAGTTCCACAGGTTTTTACGGTAATTGATATCATACGAAATGGTCAGTCCCATTTCCTTGGCTGTGTCAATGGCTTCTTTACATACATCGGCAAGTCCCGGTGTAAGAGCCGCATCGATGCCCGACCAGTGGAAGATGGAAGCGTCTTTGAATGCATCACGCCAGTTTATCATGCCGGGTTTCAGTTCTGAGAAAGCCGAATGTTCGCGGTCGTATATCACTTTTGAATTACGCATGGCGGCTGCTTTCTCCATATAATATGTTCCTAAGCGGTTGCCTCCCGTCAGTACATGTCCTGTTCCAATGTTGTGCGAACGCAGTTCGGACAGGCAGGTATCTCCCAGTGCATTGTCGGGCAGGCGGGTTATGAATTCCACTTCTCCTCCGAAATTGGCAATGGAAATGGCAACATTGGCCTCACTTCCTCCATAGTTGACCAGAAAATCATGGCTTTGTTGTATGCGAAGATTGTCGGGAGTGGTAAGACGGAGCATGATCTCACCGAATGTTACAACTTTTTTTTTCATATTCTATGTGTTTAAGTTCTTGGATGAGGGAGGACAAAAAAGACATCCCCAGAAGCCGCTTTTTGTCTCTGCCCGTGCAAAGATAATGAAAAGCGACTTACGGGGATGCCCTTTTATAAACCTATTTAATGATTATTTACTTAATTGCGTTCGTTCAGGATGTTCATCGTGTCGGTTGCAATGGTCAGCTCTTCATCGGTCGGGATAACTACGACTTTCACTTTCGAGTCATCGGTAGATATGATGGCTTCTTCGCCGCGCACCTTGTTTCTTTCATCATCGATTTTCACACCCAGGTATTCCAGGTTCTTGCAGACAGCAGCACGTGCACTCGACTGGTTTTCGCCTACACCGCCTGTGAAAAGAATGACATCCACGCCGTTCATGGCTGCTGCGTATGCACCAATGTATTTGGTGATACGGTAGAAATACATCTTTTCGGTCAGAATAGCACGTTCTTCGCCATTCTGTACGGCAGCTTCCAGTTCGCGCATATCACTCGATTTTTCGAACATGCCCAATACACCGCTCTTCTTGTTCAGCAATGTAGACATTTCATCGGGGGTAAGTCCTTCCTTTTTCATGATGTAAGTGATGGCACCTCCATCTATGTCGCCGCTGCGTGTACCCATCATCAAGCCTTCCAATGGGGTCAGTCCCATACTGGTATCAATACATTTCCCGTCTTTTACGGCAGCAATAGAACCTCCGTTTCCGATATGGCAGGTGATGATACGGCTTCCCTCTTGCGGGATTCCCAAAAATTCGCATACGCGTTTTGATATGTAGCGGTGAGAAGTGCCGTGGAAACCATAACGGCGGATACCGTATTTTTCAAAATAGCGGTAAGGGATGGCATACAGGTAAGCGTAATCGGGCATCGTCTGGTGGAAAGCTGTATCGAATACGGCTACTTGTGGAACTTCGGGTAATAATTGCTGTACGGCATAAATACCTTTCAGGTTGGCTGGATTATGGAGCGGACCCAGGTCGCAACATTCTTCTACGGCGGCGATTACGGCATCATCAATCAGTACAGAACCACTGAACTTGGTTCCTCCGTGCAATACACGATGGCCTACGGCATTGATTTCGTGCAGGCTCTTCACGGCTCCATATTCGGGGCTGGTCAGGGTGTCGAAGATGAACTGCACGCCGGTGGTATGTTCGGGAACATCTTTTTCGATGATTTTCTTTTCACCGTTCGGCAAGGTCAGTTTCAGGAAAGACCCCGGCAAACCTATTTTTTCGATACCGCCTTGTGCAAGGACTTGTTTGGTAGTCATTTCATACAATTTGTACTTGATGGATGAACTGCCGCAATTGAGTACTAATACTTTCATATATAGTTGATTTGTTATTTTTATGGTTATGAAATTAAACGCAGATTAACGCAGATTTTCGTAGGTTAATTAGAATAAAGAACATTCTGCGTAAATCTGCGTTTTTATAGTTAGGACATGGTTATTCTTGTGCTTTCGCCGCAATAGCCTGGTTGGCTGTGATGGCAATCATCTTGTATACATCGTCAATGCAGCAGCCGCGCGACAGGTCATTGACCGGACGGGCGATACCCTGAAGAATCGGACCTACCGCAGTGGCATGTCCTAAGCGTTCTACCAGCTTGTAAGAAATGTTACCTACTTCCAGGCTGGGTACTACCAGTACATTGGCATATCCGGCGATTTCCGAACCCGGAGCCTTGCTCTGTCCGATTCTCGGAACCAAAGCGGCGTCTGCCTGCATTTCTCCGTCAATCTTCAGTGCCGGATCCATTTCCTTGGCAATCTTCAGTGCTTCTACCACTTTGTCTACCACTTCGTGTTTAGCCGACCCCTTGGTGGAGAAGCTCAGCATGGCTACGCGTGGTTCGATACCTGCAACGGCTTTAGCAGTGCGGGCGGTGCAGACAGCAATCTGTGCCAATTGGCCTGCATCGGGAACCGGAGTAACGGCTACGTCACCCATAACGATTACACCATTGTCGCCACATTCGGGGGCGTGAGTCAATAAGAGCATGGCACCGGATACACACGTGATGCCCGGAGCAGTCTTGATAATTTGCAATGCCGGACGCAATACATTGCCGGTCGTGTTGCGGGCTCCGGCAAGCTGGCCGTCGGCATCACCTGCCTTAATCATCAGGCAGCCGTAATACAGCGGGTCGAGCACCAGTTTGCGGGCTTCTTCGATGGTCAAGCCCTTTTTCTTCCGCAGTTCGCACAATAATTGTGCGTATGCTTCTTTTTTCGGGCTGGTTTCGGGATCGATGATGGTAGCTTTATGGATGTTACCCAAACCCCATTCTTTTGCGAGCGCCATGATTTCATCGGGATTGCCCAACAAAGTCAGGTCGGCCACACCATCTGTCAATATCTGATTGGCAGCTTTCAACGTACGTTCTTCTGTTCCTTCCGGAAGCACAATGTGCTGTTTGTTCGCTTTTGCGCGTTCAACAATTTGACTAATTAAATCCATAGATTTGTATATTTTTTAATATGTGATTCTTTTTGTTGTGTGCGATAACGCTTTTCTCATACCGCACTGCAAAAATACGTTTTTTTGTAATATCAAGTTTGCAAAGACGGCTTTTTTTTCGGAAGAAGTAGAGAATTTTAATATGTTTGACAGCAGGAAAAATAAAAAAGCCCGTTTCTGTACAAGATAACACCAGAATGTTTACCTTTGCGCCCGTTTTTAATAGTTAAAGTTTTTAGGATATGGTTCGTCAGTGTTCAATTTTATTTGGATGCCTTGCGCTGGGGGAACTGGTAGTTTACCTCACGGGAATCCACCTGCCTTCGAGTATCATCGGGATGCTTCTGCTCACGTTGTTCTTGCAGCTGGGATGGATTAAGCTGGAATGGGTACAGGGGCTGAGCAATTTCTTGGTTGCAAACCTGGGTTTCTTTTTTGTTCCTTCGGGAGTTGCGTTAATGCTTTATTTCGATATTATCCGGGCGCAGTTCTGGCCCATAGTCGTTGCTACGCTGGTCAGCACAGTACTGGTATTGGTCGTTACAGGTTGGGTACATCAAATCGTCAGAAAACATGGATTTTTTCACAAATAAGTTCTTTTTGCTTGCCATTACTTTCGGGTTTTATTTTCTTTCGAAAGTGATACAGAAGAAGACGGGATGGCTCATTCTGAATCCCATCCTGTTGGCTATCGCATTGCTGATATGCTTTTTGCAATGTACGGACGTTTCTTACGAGACTTATTCCGAGGCAGGATCGCTGGTCGAGTTTTGGCTGAAGCCTGCCGTGGTAGCATTGGGGGTTCCCTTGTATTTGCAGTTGAAAATGATAAAGAAACAGCTTATGCCGATTCTCATTTCTCAGTTGGCGGGTTGTGTGGTAGGGCTGGTTGCCGTAACGGTTATTGCCAAGGTGATGGGGGCTTCGCCCGAGGTGATCATGTCTTTGGCTCCGAAGTCGGTTACGACACCGATTGCCATGGAAGTGTCGAACGCCGTAGGCGGCATTCCTTCCTTGACCGCAGCCGTAGTGATTGTAGTAGGGCTGTTTGGTGCCATCTGTGGATTTAAGGTGTTGCAGGTGGGGCATGTAGGAAGCCCTATCGCACAAGGCTTGTCGATGGGTACGGCTTCGCATGCCGTAGGCACTTCGCGAGCAATGGAAATAAGCGGCAAATACGGTGCATACGCCAGTCTGGGGCTGACATTGAACGGTATTCTGACCGCCTTGCTGGCTCCTACCATTCTGCATCTGCTGGGACTTTATTAACCGTTTCTTCTGTTATGCACAAGTTATCAACAGGCTGTTCATAACTGTTGATAACTTGTGCATAGCCTTATGGCGGGCAAAAGTCTCGGTTGATTTTGTGTGATGCAGTTACTTGCGGAGCAGGACGCAACTATATACATTGCGTGCTATATATAGTTGCGCGGATAAATGCAGATAAGTGCATGGTTGGTAAGATTATTAATCTTCCGGCTGTAAGATTATTAATCTTACGCGTGCAAGATTATTAATCTTGCAGAAAGGTCAGTTATCTGGTGCGTTTGTCCTGTAAAACCATCCGAATGTATTTCGCGATTCCATAAGTTTTCTTACCTTTGCCGTAGTAATAAATTAACCTAATCTTTTAGTTCTATGTATCCATTAAAGTTTAAACCGATTTTAAAATCGACCATTTGGGGAGGAGAGAAAATCATTCCGTTCAAACACCTTGATATCCAGCAAGAGCAAGTAGGAGAAAGTTGGGAAATCTCGGACGTTCCGGGTGATGAGTCTGTGGTGGCAAACGGTGCTGACGCAGGGAAAAACCTTACACAGATGGTAGATGAATATAAAGCGGCTTTGGTAGGGGAGAGCAATTACAAACGTTTCAACGGCAAATTCCCTTTACTTATCAAGTTTATCGATGCTTGCCAGGACTTGTCTATTCAGGTGCATCCGGATGACGAACTGGCGATGAAACGTCATCAGTCGCTGGGCAAGACCGAGATGTGGTATGTTATCGGCAATGATGGCGGAAAAGCCCATTTGCGTTCGGGATTGTCAAAGCAGATTACGCCCGAAGAGTATGCGCAGATGATTGCCGACAATACTATTTGTGACGCGCTTGCCGACTATGCGGTTCAGCCGGGTGATGTGTTCTTCTTGCCTGCCGGACGTATCCATAGCATCGGAGCCGGATGTTTTATCGCCGAAATCCAGGAGACTTCGAACATTACTTACCGTATTTATGATTTCAACCGTAAGGACAAGAACGGCAATACGCGCGAACTGCATACCGAGCTTTCGAAAGATGCCATCGACTATACGGTGAATGAAGATTACCGTACGCATTACACGCCGAAGCAGAACGAACCGGTAGAACTGGTGGCGTGTCCTTATTTCACCACTACGGTGTACGACTTGACCGAACCGATGGAAATGGATTATAGCGAGCTTGACTCGTTTGTGATTTATATCTGTATGGAAGGGGCTTGTAGTGTGACCGACAATGAGGGCAACCACCTTTCGCTTCAGGCAGGCGAGTCGGTATTGTTCCCGGCTACTACCCAGAAGCTTTCGGTAAAACCGGAAGGGCAGGTGAAATTCCTTGAAACTTATGTTTGATAATTGCGAGTATAAATGAAAGGTTAAGGCGCAAAAGAAAGTGTGTGGTTAAGAAAACATACTTTCTTTTGCGCCTTTATTGTGTATAAATGTAAAATGATGAATACGAAAAATTGGTTTATCTCTGTATGGATGTGTTTGCTTGTATGGGCGGTCACACCCCTTTTTGCGGAAAATTATCCCTATCGTAGTGATGTGCTGTGGGTAACGGTACCCGACCATCCCGACTGGCTTTATCAAGTGGGCGAGCAGGCAAAGGTGGAGGTGCAGTTTTATAAATATGGTATCCCTCAGGATGGAATAGAAGTGGCTTATGAGCTGGGAGAGGATATGATGCCGGCACACCGTAGCGGAAAGGTTGTGCTGAAAAACGGACGTGCCGTCATTCAGTTGGGTACGATGAATCAGCCCGGATTCCTGGATTGCCGGCTTACGGCAACCATAGACAGGCAGACCTACAGACATCATATAAAGGTGGGATTCTCTCCTGAAAAATTGCAGCCTTATACACAGCTCCCTGATGACTTCGACGCGTTTTGGGAAAAGAATTTGGCTGAGGCTGCCAGGTGTCCGATGGAATATACCATAGAGCCAGCTCCCGAATATGCTTCGGAAACGACCGAATGTTTTCTGGTCAAGTTGCAATGTTTCCGTCCCGGTTCGTATGTATATGGTTATCTGACCCGTCCCAAGGCTTCGGGCAAATATCCCGTGGTACTTTGTCCTCCGGGTGCGGGAGTAAAGACCATTAAAGAGCCTGGGCGTCATATTTATTATGCCGAAGAAGGATGCATCCGTATGGAAATGGAGATTCATGGACTGAATCCGAAAATGACCGGCAAAGAGTTTAAGGAGATATCGGCGGCTTTCGGCGATTACCTGACGTTCGGCATTGATGACCGCGAGAATTATTACATGAAGAAAGTCTACATGGCATGTGTGCGTGCCATCGATTACCTCACTTCTTTGCCCGACTGGGACGGGAAGAATGTTATCGTACAAGGCGGAAGCCAAGGCGGGGCACTGGCACTGGTAACGGCTGGACTGGATAAGCGTGTAACGGCTTGTGTGGCAAATCATCCGGCATTGAGTGACATGGCAGGATATAAGGCAGGACGTGCCGGAGGTTATCCTCATTTTTTCAAGCGTTATCAGGATATGGATACACCTGCGAAAATCCGTACTATGGCCTATTATGATGTGGTCAACTTTGCCCGGCGCATCAAGGTGCCGGTCTATATGACATGGGGGTATAATGACAATACATGCCCTCCTACTACCAGCTACATTGTTTATAATGTATTGACCTGCCCCAAGGAGGCGCTGATAACCCCCATTAACGAACACTGGACTTCGGAAGCAACAGAATACGGACATCTGAAATGGATTCAGAGACATTTAAGGTAACCGTTGTATTGGGATTCAGTCTGTGAATGTGTTCCGGGACTCAAAGAATATCTTCTGAAAAAAGCGTGCCTGCATACTATGAGAACAATAGTAGTGCAGGCACACCGAAAATGAAAACCAAAATGTGCAAAAAATTAGAAACGGTTTCTAAATCCGTCTGGCGGATTATACTTCTACCAGTTTATATTTAGGTACCATGATCTTCATCATAATCCAACTGAACAGGTAGGCGAGCGATGCTACGATGAATACAATCATGTAGCCGGCATCGATACCCTGAAAACCAAGGAAAGACATGTTGGTTTCTTTCGAATAAGTAAATAGCAAACCCGAGCACTGGTTGAAAAGCAAGCAGCCTACACCACCTGCCATACCACCGATGCCTGTAACGGTAGCTACGGCCGATTTCGGGAACATATCACTTACTACTGAATAGACATTTGCACTCCAACTCTGGTGTGCTGCACCGATGATACCGATGATGATAATCGGATACCAGCAAGAAGCTGCACCGGTCGACTGGGCAAACAAACCTATCAATGGGAAGAACGAGAAAATCAGCATGGCTTTCATTCTGCCTTTATAGGGGTCCATTTTTTGCTTTTCAACAAAGAATGTAGGCAGATAACTTCCGTAAAGCGACAACATCGAAATCAGATACAGTGTAAAAATCAGCATCATTCCCATGGTAGAGTCTGAACTGTATCCGTATACATCACGGATATATGCCGGAGCCCAAAACAGGAAGAACCACCATACACCATCGGGCAGGAAACGTCCGAAGATGACCGCCCATGTCTGGCGGAAAGTGAAACATTTCCAAAGTCCGATTTTCGGTCCGTCATTATTGTCTTTGCTGACCGTATTTTCGGCTATTGCATCCTGTTCGATGTATTCAAGTTCAGCTTTGTTCACATGCTTGTTGTCACGTGGCTTGTCGTAGAATTTGTAGAACAAAATCATCCAGAGCAGCCCGACTCCACTCATTACGATGAATGCCATTTCCCAGCCGAAAGCACGTGCAATGCCCGGTATGATGAACGGGGCTACCAGAGCACCTACTTGTGCACCTGCATTGAACAAGCCGGTAGCGAAGCCACGGTCTTTCTTCGGAAAATATTCGGCAGTAATCTTGATGGCTGAAGGGAAATTGCCCGATTCACCGATGGCAACAATGCACCGCATGAATACAAACAGCCAGACACTGACAGTTGATACCGCCAGTGCGATATTTCCAGTAGCTTTGATGGCGGCAAGGTTTTCGCGTGCGGCTCCGAAAGTGAACATCCAGTCGCCACTTACAATGCCATTGGTCAGTATGCCGGTAAAAGCATGTAAGAATGCACCCACTACCCATGTGCCGAAGGCAATGAGATAACCGCGGCGCGTACCTACTTTATCGATAAACTTTCCGATGAACAGCATACTGATGGCGTAAACTAACGAGAATACACCCGTGATGGTTCCATAATTGGCATCCGACCAGTTCAGTTCGGGAGCGATAAAGTCTTTATAGGTAAGCGATAGAACCTGGCGGTCCATATAAGTTGCTGCAGTAGCCAAGAATAGCATGCTACAGATTACCCAGCGGTAATTGCTCATCTTCGCTCCGGTATTAGTTGAATTGTTCATGGTATTGAATCTTGTTTTTATCGTTTAGATAGTTTTTAGTTAATAAATGACGGGAGGGTGCTTATCTCATTTCTGTGTAAGAAATCTTGTCCATATCTCCGTAGTCCAGGTTCTCACCAGCCATACCCCAGATGAACATGTAGTTGCTGGTGCCGGCTGCTGCATGGATAGACCATTCGGGTGACATGATAGCCTGTTCGTTGGCAAGCCATACCAGACGTTCTTCTTGTGGTTCGCCCATTAAGTGGCAAATCATGTTGCCTTCAGGAACGTTGAAATAGAAATACGCTTCGATGCGGCGGCTGTGGGTATGTGCAGGCATGGTGTTCCATACACTGCCGGGTTTTAGTTCGGTCAATCCCATTTGGAGTTGGCACGGGCCTTCTTCCAGTACGTTGTTCACAATCAGCTGGTTGATGACACGGTCGTTGCTTTCTTCCATTTTTCCGGCAGGGAATGAGTTGGCTTTCAAAGAGCCTTTGCGTCTGTCGATGGTAATCAGTTGTGTCTTGTACTCTTTATGTGCCAGTGCCGAGTTGATATAGAACTTGGCAGGCTTGCTGGCATCTTTGCTCTTGAATGTCACATTTTTGTTTCCACGGCCGACGTACAGGGCTTCTTTGAATCCCAGTTCGTATTCTTTGCCATCTACGGTTACGATACCTTCGCCACCGATGTTGATGACTCCCAGTTCGCGGTTGAACAGGAAATAAGGAGCTTTCAGTGCATCAAAGGTTTCCAGTGTCAGTTCTTTGGTTGCGGGAACGGCTCCGCCGAAGATGAAGCGGTCGTACATGGAATAAGTCAGGTTGATTTGGTCGGCAACCATTACTTTTTCCATCATGAAACTGTTACGAAGTCTTTGTGTGTCGTATGTTTTTACATCTTGGGGGTTGCATGCCGTTTGCATGCGTACGTTTACTTGTGCATTTGCCGATAAAGCGGCTGCACCTAACATCATTGCAATTGCTAATTTTTTCATGTTGCTTTCGTTTTTTATAGTTTGTTTTTTATTGATTATTCAGCGTTGCGGCTTTCCTTGATAATCCGGCGTCGGTTAAAGATTGCCAAAGCCAGTGTAAAGGCAACAAGGATAATAGAACCTACAATCTTCATATTATATACAAGGTGGAAAATAGCCCATGAGAAGAGGCTTGAGGCAAAGTCGAGTGCACCTCCTTGGAACCCTTCGGGTATTTTTACGGCAGAGTCTTGTGTCTTTACATATACGTCTTGTGCGGCTTGGGTAAAGAAAGGAGCCAAATCGGTAACGAAATAGAGTCCTACAATCAAAGCTACCAGGCCGATGATGAATGTTTTCAATACGTTGCCTTTAGTGATGGGAAGGACCGCCGGAAACAAGTAGAACATACCAGCCAGCGAGGCAAGCGGCAAGAATTGGTTTCCGGGAAGTATAACCGATAAAAATAAAGTAACAGGAATCAGTAACAACGAGACAACAAGCGTTGTAGGATGGCCGATGACCAATGCAGGGCTCATACCAATGTTCAGTCCGCTTGCATTCTTGAATTTGCGGGCAATTAATTCACGGGTGGCATCCGAGATTGGGCGCAATCCTTCAATGAATAATGAAGTGATACGTGGAATTAATTCCATTACAGCTCCCATCTTAATGCCCAGTCCCAAAATGGCAGGAATGTTGTCGACCAGCTGCTTGCCGCTTTCACAAGCTAATGCACCAATGCCGCATCCCACGATGACACCTAGAAAAAGAGGTTCACCCATGATGCCGAATTTCTTTTTCATGCCTTCCGCATCGATGTTTAATTTTTCAAATCCGGGAATTTTATCCAGTGCCTTATTGATAACTACGGCAAAGGGTACAAAACCCTGGCAGAAAGGTTGAGGGATGGAGATGCCGTCCATTTTGTCGTAATAGGTCTGGAATTGTTTGCAGGTCAGGTCTGCCATTACCAAAGTAATAATGTAGCAGATAATGGCGGCAAAAAATCCCCACCAGATATTGTCTGATGCGAAATAGACCACAGCACCGATAAAAGCAAAGTGCCAATAGTTCCACAGGTCGATGTTGACGGTTTTGGTTGTTTTGGTCAGCAACATCACGATATTGACTGCAAGGCATACAGGAATGATGAAAGCACCTACAGATGTGTTGTATGCAACTGATGCAGCAGCAGGCCATCCCATGTCGAAGATACCTAGACTTAACCCATAGATTTCGGTGACTCTTTTCAGTGGTTCTCCCAGGCTGCTTGTCAACAAAGCGGTCACTACCGATAATCCTACAAAACCGACTCCGACGAGCAATCCGCTCTTGAGTGCTTTCCCGAATTTAATTCCGATACATACTCCTAAAATTGTAAAAATAATAGGCATCATCACCGCTGCTCCCAGACCGATGATATAGCTAAAAACCTGTTCCATACGTTACGTTTCTCTTTACTATAAATACGTTTATAAGGTTAATAATGAATGTAATTGCACCAAATGTACGGTCTTTTCTTTTAATTTGCAATTGATTTGGCAAGAAATTGCAGTATTTGTCGAAATTTTCCGTTATCGTACACGATAATTCTTGTTTCTTGAATAAATAATCCACTTTTAAGCCCAGAAAATCCACATGGCCCATTTACTTTTTCTTTACTTTTGTAACTGTTAAGGGAGTGTGGGCATTCATGCAAAAACAAATAAAAAACACGTTATGAGAAACAAGAGCTTTTTAGTTATGATGTTGGGGGTTGTGTTGGCAACTTTGGGTAAAATTCAGGCAAAGACCGATTCCTTCGAGCCGCAGAAGCCTTGGTCTGTCCGTATGGCAGAGTCGGAAATGGTAAGAAATCCTGAGTCGTGGCAACTTGATTTCCAACCGTCATTGAAATGGGATTATTGTCATGGGCTGGAATTAGGGGCTATGTTGGATGTGTACGACCGTTATGGCGACAACCGTTTTTTCGAGTATGCTTTGGCTTATGCCGATACGATGGTTAATGCAGACGGGACAATCAAGAAATACAAGGTAGAAGAATATAGCCTGGACCGTATCAATTCCGGAAAATTCTTGTTCCGCATTTATGAACAGACTAAGGAACCGAAGTACAAGAAAGCCTTGGATTTGATTCGCACACAGTTCGATGGACAGCCTCGCAATGCTGATGGAGGCTTTTGGCATAAGAAAGTATATCCTCACCAAATGTGGTTGGACGGTATCTATATGGGGGTTCCTTATTTGGCGGAGTATGCTTACCGGAATAATGAACCGGAAGATTATCAAGAGGTTATCAAACAGATAAAGTTGGCTGCGCGTCATACGTACGATTCAGAGACGGGCTTGTTCCGACATGCTTGTGATGTAAGTAAGACAGAAAAATGGGCGGATAAGACTACCGGTCAGTCGCAGCATTGCTGGGGACGTGCGTTGGGATGGTATACAATGGCAATCGTTGATGTGCTTGATTATCTTCCGATGCATGAACCGGGACGTGACTCATTGCTGGTGATACTGAACCACGTTGCCAAGACGTTGAAAAAATATCAAAGTCCAGAAGGATTGTGGTATCAGGTGATGGATCGTAGTGGTGATGAAGGAAATTATTTGGAGTCGTCCTGCTCTACGATGTTTGTCTATTCCCTCTTGAAAGCAGTGCGTAAGGGATATATCAGTTCTTCTTATTTCAATACGGCGCGTAAAGGTTACGAAGGCATTTTAAATCATTTTATAAAGGTGGACGAAAATGGGTTGGTGTCGATAACCCGTGCTTGCGCAGTTGCCGGACTGGGAGGCAAGAATTACCGGTCGGGTGATTATACCTATTATATAAATGAGAAGATTCGTGACAACGACCCGAAGGCTGTTGGACCGTTTATTCTGGCAAGCCTGGAATGGGAAAGTCTTCCTAAGGAGCAACGTCGTTTTGCCGAACCTAGAACGTTGATGGTGGCTCAGGATGGTTCGGGCGACTTTACTACTTTAAAGGATGCTTTGGAGTCGGCAAGAGCTTTTATGGATTATGATGTAAAGATTTATGTCAAGAATGGTGTTTATCGTGAAAAGCTGGTTGTGCCTTCGTGGCTTCAGCACATTGAGATTATCGGTGAAGATGCTGGCAAGACAATAATAACGAATGCCGATCATGCCAATATGAACAAAATGGGTACTTTCCGAACCTATACGGTGAAAGTAGAGGGCAATTACATCACGTTCCGTAACATAACTATTGAGAATAATGCACCCCGCTTGGGACAGGCTGTAGCCTTGCATACTGAAGGGGATTGCTTAAGATTCTATAATTGCCGGTTGTTGGGCAATCAAGATACAGTCTATACGGGGACAGAAGGAACTCGTCTTTATTTCGAAGGGTGCTACATAGAGGGAACTACCGATTTCATCTTTGGTCCTTCTACTGCTTGGTTCGAGGGATGCACCATTCACAGTAAAGCCAATTCGTATGTGTCAGCAGCTTCTACTCCTGCCTATATTTCTTATGGTTATGTGTTTAATAAGTGCAAACTGACTGCCGATGCCGGTGTAAATAAAGTCTATCTGGGACGTCCGTGGCGTCCGTATGCTTCTACCGTATTTATGAATTGCGAGTTGGGCAAACACATTGTTCCGGCAGGCTGGCACAATTGGAATAATAAGGAAAATGAAAAGACTGCTCGTTATGCTGAATACGGAAACACCGGTGAAGGTGCAATAACCGGCCAACGGGTCGGATGGGCAAAGCAGTTGACCGAAAAAGAGGTAAATGACATAACTTTGGACCGTTTTTATTTTATGTCAGGAAATTGGAATCCGTGCGAATAAAAGTCGTATAACTGTAAGAACTAATCAGGAGTTAAAAGTCAATAACCTTGTAGGTTTGGGCTTTTAACTCCTGATTAGTTCTTACAGTTACCGCTTGATGTCTGTCAATAGGGCATTGCCATTTTTAAGAGGATTCCATCCATCGTTTCCTGCCAATACCTTTTCGGGCTGGTATCTTGTGATGTCAGTCAGTTGGTGGCTATAGGGTACTCTAGTATTTGGGCTTGCTCCTTCGCCGGTGCTTTTGTATTCAGCGAAGAACGCGGTTTTTTCATTCGATGCTTTACCCCAGTTGTTCCAGCCTGCCGGAACAATGTGTTTGCCCAATTCGCATTCTATGTAAACCACTTGGGCATAGGGACGCCACGGACGAGCCAGATAAACTTTGCTGGTTTCCTTGTCTGAAGTCAGGCGGCAGTTCCAGAATACATATCCATAGTCTTTCCCTTGGTCGGTAGAGGGAGCGGTCACATAGCCATCACCTAAGCTTCGTATCTCGCAATTTTTGAATAAGGCAGTGCTCCAGCCAAAGATGAAATCGACAGTGCCTTCTATGTAGCATTCCTCGTAGTATTGTCGGCTTTCTTTGCCATAGGTGTAGAGTGTGTCTTGGTTGCCCAGAAAACGGCAATGCCGGAAATAGGCACGATCGCCATCGACAAAACATGCTACAGCTTGCCCTACCTTTCCTGCCGTATTGGCAAAAGTGATGTTTTCGGCATAAAAGTCGGGAGCGTAAATGTAGACGGTAGATGAACCGGAGGTAGACATTTCTTCGCCGAAAATATTTTTCTTCGAGGCATAATTGTCATCAGTGATTATGGCTCCCTCTTCGCCGATAAGTGATACATTGATTTTTGAGGCAGGGACGATGACACGTTCTTTGTATTCGCCTTTCCGTACAAGAATGGTAGTGCGATGTTTTTTGCGGAAATCGGGTACGGCATTAATTGCTTCCTGAACGGTGAAGAAATCACCGCTACCATCTTTTGCTACTACAAAATCATAATAACGTACGTACTTGCCCAATTCGGGAATTTGCTTCTCGATGGCTTGTACGGCAAGTCTGGCTACCTGTCTGGCACCGTATACGTTGAAATGGGTATTGTCTTGGCGTCCTTTGGGGCAAGCGGGTGAAACACCTGCCGGAATCCACATGAAAAGTCTTTTTGAACCTTCTACGCCCATTGATTCTACCAGTTCCTTTGTGGCACGGTTGAGATCGATGAATACTACATCCAGTTCTTTTGCCACATTGCGTGGCGAGTCAAGATATTTTCCATGGGTATCTATCAGCGTATCTCCTTCTTCGATGGCATCTGTCTTTTCGGGACGGAGGTCATCAGCAGCAATCGCATTGGGGTTTTCACCGAAATTGCGGCGTACTACAGAATTAAACAAGACGGGAATACCTCCTTTTTCGCGTGTCTCACGTACGAATTTCCGGAGGTTTTCATCGAAAGTTGTACCTGGTTCGGTATGACGGTCAGGGTTCGTTTTCTCGTCATTATGTCCGAACTGGATAAATACATAGTCACCTGGGCGGATTTTGTTTACCACTTCTTCCCAGTGTCCTTGGTCAATGAAACTTTTCGAGCTTCTTCCGTTTAAAGCATGGTTGTCTACGCGTACGTCTTCGGTGAAAAATCCTCCTAAAACGTGTCCCCAGCCTCGTTCTAAATTACCGGCATCCAACGATTTATTGGCCATGGTGGAATCTCCTATCATAAAAATCGTGATAACCCGGTCTGACTTGAATGCTGACAGGAACAGAACTGTCAGTAAGATGCAGAACAAATGAACTTTTTTCATAAAATGATGGTATATGTTTTCAATGGTTGAATTCTTTATTGAAAAACTCTAATACGGCTTGCTGGATTTCTTTGCTGCAGAAATGGGGCAAGTCGTAGAGTTGGGTATGGAGGTGTTTATCGGCTCCCTGGCTTTCCCATACTTTGTGCAGGATTTCGTATGCAGACTTTACCCCGTCTACCGGAAAAAGTTTGTCTTTCAGTCCGTTGGTGAATAACATCGGCTTGGGACAGGCGATGCTTGCTACGTGTGGATAATCCATGTAACGCCGGAGGTTCGGGATAATCATGGCGTATGCCGAACCACCTTTGTTCTGGTTGTTGGTTAAAGTCATCAGACTATCGGTGGTATTCATCCAGCATACGGCAGCTCCGGCTTTTACGGCATCGGTGGCCGCCATGGTCATCCATGCCCGATGTGCTCCCATAGAGAAGCCCATTGTACCGACTTTTTCCTTATCGACATTAGGAAGAGAACTCAAGAACTCAGCACTTCGGATATCATCCCACGTGATGAGTGCTCCCCATGACATGCCCATCTGAAGCAAATTAGCAGATAAAGCTTGTTGCGAATCGTAGCGTGGATATTCTTTTCGTCCGCGTTCGCCCCAGAACAGGGCATCTACTGCCAGCACGATGTATCCGTGTTGTGCCAGATAATCACCTACGTATTGTCCGTCGTAGCAACGTGTTACCCAATCGTCTGCATCTGCTTGTACGACTTCTGATACGTGAAACGGACGTACCATCTTTTCTTTTCCGATGGTGAAATGTGCACCATGGTCGTGTAGTAGCAGGATAGCAGGAAATGGACCTTTTCCTTCAGGTACCAAGAGGTATGCCGGCACGCGAGACCATTTGGAAATGTTAAATACGATTTTTTGTGCCGTATAGCCCTCACGTTGCTCACTCTCGATGACTTTCATATCGAAGGCAGATTCGGGAGGTGCAGGCTGCATGCATTCCAGCAATTTCCGGCGTGCCTGTTCACGCCAGCGGCTGAAATCTTTTTCTGGTGCATTGCCCCACGCCAGTGGATAGGTGAGTGTTTGCTTCAGTTCTTGGTAGAAGATAGGCATATCGTTTATGGTTTCGTAGCCTGTGTATGCCTGTTCTGCCTCTATTTTTTTTATCCATACCGGATAAGCTTGTAAGATGGCTTCGGGAACGTATGTGTACCATGCATAGCCTACCCGTCGTTCGGGCGCTACATCTTTCAGCTGATAGACTTTTTTCCCATTGCGGTTAGCCATGAAGGGACGGTTGGTATCCAGTTCGTAAAAACGGGCCCAGATGCGTGGAGCTTTAGCGTCTTCCACGACAATTCTGTCGTAGGGATATTCTGCGTTGGTGATTTGCGTTTTGTCTATGGGAACCTTTTCGATGCGGATACCTTGGATTGCTGATTTTTCCAGCCAGGATATGCCGGCTTTTACGGCATCTATGACCGGAGGTGTAGGGTGAGGAATGTGCATCAGCAGGCGCAGGATACTACAGCTTTCGCTCGAAACCAATGACGGAAGTTCGAAGCTGCGGGCATGTGTAGGGAGCAATGTCTTGTTGTCGTGTTGCTGTCCCCATACAGTTTTGGTGCCGTTCTGTACATATTGAGTATGCAAAATCATGTCGATTCCCTTCCAAAATGCCTGGTGGATTTTTTTCCTCATTGTGTCGTCCAGCCAGGTGTAATGGATATCTCCTTCGTTGATGCGTAAAAAGAGTTCCAGTACACCGGTGGTCACCTCATCATTGTATGTGATGGCATCTACGTCCCAGCCGCGCCAGCCTCCGTTTTTCTTTTGAGTTTTAAGAAGGTAGCTCAACCCTTTGAGAGCGGCATCTTTGTAGCGTGCCTGTCTGGTCAGCGTATATACATGGGCAAGATAATCGATTTGTGAGTACGTATTGCGGTTGTCCAGCGTACTGCGTTTGTATCGGTCGCTTAATGTGCTGTATACCGAGTCGGGCGGCAGAATGGCCAGCCAGTCGATGTTTTTGGGCCATCCGCCGTCTTGATTCTGGTAAGCAATGAAATTGTTGGCTATTTCCTTGTACTGTTCAGGGGCATAGCGGGCATAGTTGCGGACGGGATGTCCCAGATTCCAGTGGTGGATGCCGTCATCCATACTTTTTAGTGAGGGGATATCTTGTGCGTGTGCGAAACTTGCCAGTCCACATATCAGCAGGCATAGTAATTGGTTTTTCATGGCTTAACTCTTACTTCTCAGTTTTTCGGATATAAATGGTTAACTAAACCATTCAGATAAACTTCCAGATTGGTATAGTCGGTACTCAGGCTGTAAACAGCCCCATCCGAGGCGTCATTGGGGTTTAAGCCGTGCTGTTTTTCCCATTCATCGGGCATCCCGTCGGAGTCAGTATCAATAGGAGCAATGTCAGACTGGTATTCATCCCATCCGCCTACATCGCTGGGTTGGTCTATCATGCCGTTAGTACTTCCGTGGCTTCCTTCATAATGATAGATGCCCTGCCGGGTTTCGTCTACGATACGTTGGTCGTATGCATCCCGTTTGAAAGAAGCTCCTGCGTATTGCAATACGGCTTCATAAGCTTCGTGTGCCGGTTGGAGCGAAGTATGTTCGGCTATATCGAAGGGGGAATCGGATAAGTAAGTTGTTTTGTCCGCGGTTTTGTCTTTTAAAATCAACCCTACGGTATTGTCCTTGTTCACCTTTTGCATGTCTTTCCGTTGCTTTTCGCTCAGCTTGGTACATGAATCATCCATGTAGTTCCCGTTCAGATAGAAAACACCGTGAATACCTTTTGTATTGGAGTTCGTTCCGTCATCGGGATATGCTGTAAACAAACGTTTGTATGAGGAGACCGTAGCGGTATAGGGACCGGGCTTATAGTAATTGTTCAGGAAATTATACGAACCTCCTTCGCCCGCGTATGCTCCGGCACTTCCGTAATTGTAGATGACATTGTTGAACAATTCCACCCGCTCTTCTTCGGGCTTGCCTGTATAGCGGCTTCCGCACAGGCGGGGCGTGCGGTTGGAGTGATGTGCCAGCAGATTGTGGTGGAACGAGGCGGGCTGTCCTCCCCAGATGCCTCCATAGCCGTGCTTGCCTTTTTCGTGGATGGAGTTGAGCAGGCTTTCGCTGGCGATGCACCATTGCATCGTGAAGTTCCGGTTATCGTAGAACGTGGCACATTCGTCCGTGCTCCAGCTCATCGAGCAATGGTCGATGATGATGTCCCGGTGGTTATTGAATCCGTTCATGGCATCGTTCCCTTTTTGCTTGATGTCCGCTCCCATGCGTGAACGGATGAAGCGGATGATGACGTTGTCCGCCTTGATTCCCAGCGTATAGTTTTTCAGGCAGATGCCGTCGCCCGGAGCGGTCTGTCCGGCAATGGTCAGGTCTCCGTTATTGATATAGAGTGGGGATTGCAGTTCGATGATGCCGCTTACGGCAAATACGATGGTGCGCGGCCCTTTCTTGCGGATTGCCCAGCGCAACGTGCCTTCCGACCCGTCGTCTTTCAAGGAATTGACGGTATATACTTTTCCGCCTCTTCCGCCGGTAGTATATTTCCCCGCACCGTCGGCTCCGGGGAATGCCGGTACGCGGTCGGTGGATGCTGATGCCGGTAAGGCGCATAACGAGAGCGCAATCAGGCAGGCGGCTGTTCCGAGTTCTCTTTTCAGGTTCATATATAATAAGGTATTAAGGGTTAGGATATAAATCTTCTACTAAGCTATTCAGGTAAACCTCCAAGTTGGTATAGTAGGGGCTGAGGTTGTATTTGGCTCCGTCCGAAGCATCGTTCGGGTTCAAGTGTTGTTCTTCTTCCCATGCATCGGGCATGCCGTCTCCGTCTGTGTCTGCCGGAGCTGTGCCCGGTGCGTAATCAGGCCATCCGCCTACGTCTTCGGCACGGTCTATCAGTCCGTTCGAACTTCCGTTGCTTCCATCGGCGGTATAATTCCCTTGGCGCACGTTATCGACAATGCGCGCGTCTACCTCATCCCGGACGAGCGATGCTCCCGCATGAGCCAATACCCATTCGTAGGCATCTTGTGCCGGTTGGGTGTATTCGTCCGTATCGGAAGTGATGAGGAAGGCTTCTTCCGACCGGATGGCTTCGATGCCTCCTTCGGGCAAGGGGCAATTGTTTTCATTGGGATGTATGCCCGACCAGTTATCTGCATTGACTTCCGCTATCAGTTTTTTGTAGTTTTCGGGCAAGTTGGGGCAGGTATCATCAAAATAGTTTCCGTTTACGTAGAAAGTTCCCCATACGCCTTTCGGGTTTTGCTGGCTTCCGTCATCCCCGTTAGGCTGGAAGATGCGGTTGACAATGCCTTTCTTCGTACAGGTGGAAGGTCCCGGCTTGTAATAGTTGTTGATGAAATTGTACGAGCCTCCTTCGCCCGCATAGCCTCCGTTGGTCGGTCCCCAATTATAGAATACGTTATTCCGCAGGTCGACTTGCTCCTTATCGGGATTGCCCGTGGTGCGGCTTCCCGAAAGGCGGGGCGTACGGCTGCTATGGTGTGCCAGCAGGTTATGGTGGAACGAGGCAGGTTCTCCTCCCCAGATGCCTCCGTACCCATGCCTTCCTTTGCTATGCTCGGAGAGCGTAAGGCTTTCGCTGATGATGCACCATTGCAGGGTGAAGTTCTCGTTATTATAGAAAGAGGCACACTCGTCGGTGCTCCAGCTCATCGAGCAATGGTCTATCACGATGTTTTTCCGTCCTCTGCCCCACACGGCATCGCCTCCGTCGGCTTCGGCTTCCGTCAGGTTGTCCGATCCCATGCGGAAACGGATAAACCGTATGATGACATTATCTGCATTTACTACAACCGGATGCCCTTTCAGGCAGATGCCTCCTCCCGGTGCGGTTTGTCCGGCAATGGTTACATCTCCATGATTGATTTTAAGCTCTTGGCTTAATTCGATAAGTCCGCCCGTGGCAAAGACGATGGTACGCTTGCCCGATTGGTTCAATGCCCAGCGCAAGGTGCCCGTAGAGCCGTCATCGGCAAGGGAAGTGACGGTATATACCTTCCCTTCCGCTCCTCCGGAAGTAAAGCGTCCGGCTCCGAAAGCATAAGGAAAGGCGGGGGTTGCGTTCCGGTCGGGAGCGGGATAGTCGGGCAATTCTTCTTCGTCCGGCTCCGGTTCAGGTTCTTCTTGTCCGGGCTTTTCTTGCTCAGTTTTAGGGGATGTATCCGCACAGGCGGTAAATAAGCTAAAGCTAAATGCCATGGCAAGCCAAACTGGTTTCGTATGTTTCATAAAAGATGTTTTTGTTTTTGTATCAAAAGTACGCCTTTTTCGTGTGGTAGAGGGGGAAATATTGGTTTTTATATACCATATTTTGAACTAGGGCAGGATGGACTTGAATGGGAGTTTTAACGTATACGGCTTCATTTGCCTGCGAAGCTGTATGTGTCGGTTGATGAAACTTGCTTCGTAAGGCGATGAAGCCGTATGCGTTTATGTTTTCGCAATAGTTGCATCGCTTGTAAGATTATTAATCTTACAGCGTGAAGATTAATAATCTTTCGGCATGAAGATTAATAATCTTAGAAGCTGTTTTGAATTTCTCCAAAAAGTTTTTCTTGGCTTGATGTATCCGTTTTCGTGTGTGCTTTGGGCGATTTTTTGGTCCTTTCCGCTCCTGTTCTTCGTCAGATAGCCCGCTATCTTCCTCATCACAGAAGCGGAAATGCCTCAAAAACTCATCCCAAATCATCGCACGATAAATTCAAAACAGCTTCTTACAAGCAAGGCAGTTATGTGCTCTTATTTATCCTTGATTCCGAACAGCCAACGGAAGAAGCGGACAAAGATGTTGCGTTTCTTAGGCTTTTGTTCCGTTGCTTGCTGACTGGTAGAAATTTGTTCCAGCGAGTCTTTCGGTGCGATGGAGTCGGTAGGTAGCAGCAGGCTGTCTTTCTTCAGAAGTAACGAGTCGACCCCGATGTTCAGTGAGTCGGCTGGTAAAGATAACGAGTTTTTTTGTAGCCGGATTGAATCTGTACGCAACGAATCCGCCAATACTTTCCGGAGCATGTGCAAGGAGTCTATGGCAAGCGAATCGGTGCGGAGCGAGTCAACAGTCAGCGTGTCGCGGTGCAAGATGCTGTCGGCTTGTGCTGGTATTGGTCGGTGCTGTATAGGTTTCGGACGTTCTATTTTGAACTGTATGGGTACCGAGTATTTGCAGCGTACTGTGATTCCGTGGTCTTTTGCCGGAATCCAACGAGGCATTTGTTGGATAAGGGCTAGTGCCGCCGTGTCCATTGTAGGCTCCAGGCTACGTACAATGGTGGGTGAGGTGATCCGCCCGTTTCTTTCTACGACGAATTGTATTGCCACTACTCCTTCCAGACTGTCCCGTTTGGCACGTTCGGGGTATTTCAAATTCCTTTTTACATATCTTGTAAAGGCTTTCATTCCTCCTGGAAATTCGGGCATCTGTTCGGCAGAGGCATAGATACGTACCGAACTTTTGGCATACATTGTGATGGGGAGTGGTTCGTTCGGGTATTGCAGGAACTGTTGGATGGGAATAGAGAGGTTGTCCATCCCGTCGGCACGCACGGTCACCGGATGGTTGAAGTCGGCATCGATATGGAATAATCCGATTTCGTCGGTCGTAGTTCGCCGTCCTGTTCCCAGGATGCTGATGATAGCTCCCGTTATCGGTTCACCGGTATCAGAACTTACAATGCCTTCGACGGGGAAGGTCTGCTGGCTTTGCTTGAATGCTACAATATCTTGTGGGCTGTCCAGATAGAATGTCCGGGTAGCGTTTTCAGCTTCAAGGGCGAACGAGGCGACCGATTTATTGCGGTCGGTTGGAAAATATAAGTTTGCCGTACGGGTATAACTATCTTCGGTGGCATACCGGAAGGTAATGATTCCCTGTGCATCCCCGGTATACTCCTGGCTTCGTCCGGAAATTTTCAGAATTATGCCCGGCTGAGGTTGTCCGTTCGACTTCAGGACGGTAATACGGAATGTTGTTTCCGTTTCTATTCCCAACAGGTTTTGCGGTAGGATTAATGCAAGGCACATCAATAGTATGTGTCCTAATGTGTATAGTCTTCTGTTCCGGTTCATAATCATAGGAAAATAGCGGTGCAAAGCTACGAGTATTCTCTTTCATTTCAAAGTTTCTTGCCTGATTTCTGTTTCCTGTGTTTGATTTTATTATCTTTGTGCACGTAAACGGATTCAAAAACGGAGCAAGATGAAAAAGACATTTGACGAGTTTAAGAAATTTGCCATGCGGGGAAATGTCATCGACATGGCGGTAGGTGTCATTATTGGCGGTGCTTTCGGCAAGATCGTGTCATCGCTGGTAGGCGATGTAATAATGCCGGCGATAGGTCTGCTGGTGGGAGGTGTGAATTTTTCTGACCTGAAGTGGGTTATCAAGCAAGCGGTAGTGAAAGACGGAGAAGTGGTCACTCCCGAAGTGGCGCTTAATTATGGAAACTTTATCCAGGTGACTTTCGATTTTCTGATTATCGCTTTGGCGGTATTCTTTTTAGTGAAAGGCATCAACGCATTGACTCGGAAGAAAGAAGCCGAGACAAAGACTCCGCCTGCTCCTCCGGTAGATATCCAGTTGTTGACCGAGATACGTGACTTGTTGAAAGAAAAGAAGAATTAAGCGATATAATTAGAAGTTAAAATTAGAAGTTAAAGAAGTGAGAAGGAGTTATCGCCCGCTGAAACGGGCTTGGAGTTAAAAAGCTAATATCCGGTTATGGCTTGCATAAGTAAAAGTATTGGCTTCTAACTCCCTTTAACTCCTTGAAGCAACTCCCTTTTAACTCCTGATCTTGACCAAATAATGAATTATTTATGAAAACATTATTGATTTTCCTGCTGGCTTTTGCGGGTTTCTCCTTGCAGGCTTCCGAACCTGTTGACTTTGATAAGGCTTTTGCCCAATCGGTAAAAATCGAACAACAAATCAAACTTACTCATTTTCCCGACAGGGTGTACAATATCGTAGATTTCGGTGCAAGGCCCGATACACCCGAAGAACCTTGCCACGAAGCTATCAATCAGGCGATTATAACTTGTAGCCAGGAAGGAGGAGGCACGGTATTAGTTCCTAAAGGAACGTTTTATACCGGTCCGATAACCTTGAAAAGCAATGTAAACCTGCATGTGGAGGAAGGGGCTATACTGAAGTTTTCTACCGTTCAAGAACTTTATTTCCCTGCAGTTATTACCCGTTGGGAAGGATTGGATTGCTATAATGCTCATCCGTTGATTTATGCGTATGGCGAAACGAATATCGCGCTGACCGGTAAGGGAATCATTGACGGGCAAGGCTCGAACGAACATTGGTGGTATATGTGTGGTGCATCCCGTTATGGCTGGAAGGAAGGGATGCGCAGCCAAAAGTTAGGAAGCCGCGAGCGTCTGATGGGATATGCCGAACTGAAACGTCCGATTTACGAACGTGTAATGACTCCTGAAGATGGACTGCGACCTCAACTGGTTAATTTTTATTCGTGCAATACCGTGCTGATAGAAGATGTGACTTTGCTGAACTCGCCCTTTTGGGTCATCCATCCTTTGTTTTGCGAGAGCCTGATTGTACGGGGCGTGAAGATATTCAACCGCGGTCCGAACGGGGACGGATGCGACCCCGAATCGTGCAAGAACGTGCTGATAGAGAATTGCCGTTTCGATACGGGAGACGATTGCATTGCGATTAAATCGGGACGGAACGAAGACGGGCGCAAATGGAACATCCCGAGCGAGAACATCGTCGTGCGGAATTGCGAGATGAAGAACGGGCATGGAGGTGTGGTTATCGGAAGCGAGATATCGGGCGGATACCGCAACCTGTATGTGGAAGATTGCGTGATGGACAGTCCGCAATTGGACCGGGTGATTCGTATTAAAACCAGCACTTGTCGAGGTGGGCTGATAGAGAACGTGTTTGTGCGGAATATCAAGGTAGGGCAATGCAACGAGGCGGTGTTGCGCATCAACCTGAAATACGAGGAGCGCGAGCAATGCAACCGGGGTTTTGACCCGACGGTACGCAATGTCCACCTGAAGAACGTGACCTGCGAAAAGAGTCGTTACGGCATCGTGGCTATCGGGCTGGACGATGACAAGCATGTATCCAACGTATCGCTGGAGGATTGTCACTTTAATAATGTAAAGGAGAACGGGAACCGCATCGAGAACGTGAGCGATATCACGATGAAGAACCTCTACATCAACGGGAAACTCTTTGAGAATTAAGAATGAAGAATTAAGAATGAAGAATCGCTTCGCCTGCATGGGATTGGCTAACGCCGAACGTTGTTTCTTCATTCTTAATTCTTCATTCTTAATTATTCTTCGTTCTTTTTGTTCAGCTTCAGTTCTACAAGGAAAGCAACTATCAGTCCGATGCCTCCGCCTATCAGGACGCTGGCTCCATAGATAAGGGAAACGGTTTCGTTTACATGATGGTCGTAGTTTGAGAAATATGCCGGTTGTGTGTTGTAGACGATGCAATAGCCGGCAATTAGACCCAGTCCGATGCCCAAGAACAAGCAGCCCATGCGCAGGGCAGAGAAGAAACCCGAAGGAGAAGAAGAATTCGGATATTTCACTTTTTCTTTGTCCAGCAATTCGGGAGGTAGTTTTTCAATCAGCATGATTCGTTCTTTCCGTTTGGCATAAAGTTCGAACAACTTGTACATCACTCCAAAAATAATAGCCACATTGGCAACAATCATTAATTCATCCATATTATTATCAGTTTTATTTTGTTTCTTTGTTTCTTTAGACGCAAGTGGATGCGGAAGGTTACACCAAATGATAAAGATATTTATGAAAAAGAATGTCCGCAAACTTCCAGTAGAAACAAGCATATACTTGTCTTTGCCTTTAAAGATACTTGCATGGTCATTGCTTTATATATATGTAGCCAGTTGCAGATATATAAAGCTATAAAGGAAGAATATCGCGTTGGAGGGAAATGGTGTATATAGAACTATTGGACTATCATATACGAGAATTTTTTCACCGATAGTTGTAACCTCTTTCTTCTGTTTGCGTCTAAAAGTATGAAATGAATACGAACGAGTCACATATCATCGCACAGGTGTTGGCGGGGAAAACCGAAGCTTTCGCTTATTTCCTAGATACATACGGACAACAGATTTTTACGTTGATTGTCCGGATGGTATCATCTCCGGAAGACGCCGAAGAGCTGACGCAAGACACTTTCATGAAAGCCTTCCGCCACCTTGGCTCGTTTACAGGAGGCAGCAGTTTTTCTACGTGGATATACCGCATTGCCTACAATACCGCGCTTTCGGCATTGCGTAAGAGGCGTGAAGAAGTGCTGGCGATAGATGATAAGCAATGGGAGCGGGTTTCCGAAACAGAGGTGGACGAAGCACTGGATGACGATTCGGAAGACCGTGTTGCCCGTCTTCAGGAAGCCTTGCAACAGCTTGCTCCCGAAGAACGTGCCATCATCACTTTTTTTTACGAAGAAGAGAAGAATATCGATGAGATAGCGCATATCTTGAACCAAAGCGTTAGCAATATCAAGGTGAAACTGCACCGTATACGCAAGAAACTCTATCTATTAATGAACAAAGGAGAAATAAGCTATGACAACAGATAAAGGACTGAAAAAAGCACTGGGCAAACAATCGTCATACCGCTTGCCAAGTAATTTTACATATCGTATGATGCAGCAGGTGCGCGAGGAGGCCTTTGCACGTGAACGTCGGGAGGAACACCGTCTTTGGTGGGCATTGGCTGTATTTTGTTTGTGCACATTCTGTGGTGTGACCTATTATGTTGTTAAGTTGTATGGCGCATCCATAGTTCGTTGGTGGCATTCGTTGTCGTTTGCATTGCCTTCAGTCAATGCTGTCCTATTTTTCCTGCCTACGCTGGTGGCACTTCTTTGTTTGGGGAGATTGTATTGGTGGCTGGAGAAGAAAATGCAAAGTAATTAAGACAAGGAGACAAAGTCTGCCCGTCTGATAGCAGGGGCGGTCTTTGTCTCCTTCTTGTGGAAAATCCTTTCAGTTAAGAAGCTATTTTGAATTTGAAACAGGCTTTAATTCTTGTCAGTTATTCTTCGTAAATCGAACGGGCATCTGTCCGTTTTTCAACACCTTTGTTCTGCTTGCTGAAAAAAGAAAGCAGGTCTTGTTTGCTGACGGTTCCGGTGGGGACAAAGTCTGCCGAATTCATGTATTGTGTCAGACTATAGAACAGTTGCTTTACTTCAGGTTTCTGTTTGCTCTCAGTCGACAAGAGGTCTATTGAACTCATGATGAGTTTGCCCTTTCCGTATTTAGTTTCGAAGACGGATGCCAGTCGGCGATTGTTTACGAAATTGTCTGTTACTTCTATGATAGGTTGCAAATCGGGCAACGAATCCATGACCAATACCTTGGAGTGTTTGACCAGGTTCCACCATTGCCAGTCGCTATGTATCTCGGTAGGGAAATGCAGAAGTGCCGGATGTTTGGGGTCGCAAAGTATGCCCATGGTTCCTGCCTGTTTGGGGAAATGGACGGGGCTCCAGAACACCGGAAGGAACTTGCCTTCCAACCCTTCCAGTTTATCGGGACGTGGAGAGAGCAGGACTTTTTTCCCTGCTTCCAAAGCCGACAGTGCCTGGCTGATGTCTTGAGTCAGCACAACATCACCGGCATCCAGTTTCCCTCGCCCCACTTCATATCCGGTCTTGTCTGTCAATTGCCACAGGATATGCTTGCCGCGGATGTCTTCTTTGTAATAGTTGGCTATTTCCACTTGTGCGGCAAAGGTTTCGTTGGTTGTCCAAGTAGCTTTTTCGAAACGGGCGAGCGGGACGACCGGTGAGCAGAACTGACGGAAATAACGTTCATCGGTCAGCTTCTTCGATTCCCAAAACGCATTGACCAGACCGATGAGTGCCGTGCCTTGTCCCGGGAAATCTTGCAGGCCAAGCAGTTGATAGCCGCTGAATTGCGGTGTTTTCATGGCACGTTCGATTTCTTCTTTGTAGAGTTGTACCGCAAATCTGCCTGAAGCTTGCAGGTAACGTTCGGCTTTGCCGGCAAGCCCTTTCTTTTCCAGGTCTTTTTGGATGGCTTTCAGGTTGAGCGGTTCCAAGGTGCCGGTGTAGTTCCCGATTTCTTTCATGTCCGGATATACCGAATATTGTCCGATCTCGTGCGAAATCAGCGGGACTTTTATGCCTTCTGCCGCCTGTCGGTAGTCTTTGTTGAAGTTGGGTTCTTCGGCATCGAATACGCCTTGTCCGCGTATCCAGCCTTTGTCTGTCCATTGGGTAACGAAGAAGTCGTCTTCCGGTTCGGGTTGTGTGCCATGCCCTTGCTCGAAAGTGAATGTGGTGGTGGCATACAGGTGGCGGTTATCTTGCCGTTTCATGTAGCCCACAAATGCGTTCAGAAACTGGAAGTCGGGCTGCAGCTCGTTGCCTGTGCTCAACATGCAAAAAGAAGGATGGTTTCCATACGCGGCAATGATGCGGTCGAACTCCTGGTATAGGAAACGGTTGGTGGCGGTGTCCTTTCCTACCGTAAGTGACCAGTTGGGCAGCTCCACTTGCAGGTAAAATCCCATGCGGTCTGCTACCTTGAAAGCGGCTTCGGGCGGGCAATACGAATGGAAACGCAAGTGGTTCAGTCCCCATGCTTTGGCGGTAGAGAATACTTTTTCCCAGCCGGCTTCATCGGTCGGAGGCGTTCCGGTCAGCGGAAAGATGCAGCATTCCAATGTTCCGCGCAGGAATATCCGGTTGCCGTTGATGGTAAGATAACCGTCGGTATGCCCAATCTCGCGCATGCCGAAAGTGGTTTCATAGCGGTCTGTACCCTGCCGGGTATGGCAGCTTGCCTGCAATGTATAGAGGGTGGGAGAGAACTCGTCCCACAGGCGCATGTCCTCGCCCAGTGCATATTCTTTTTCTATGCAGACCGTATCATGAGGGAATGCGGCCGGATAGGTTTGCGGCTCGTATGACTTGCCGGTCTCAGCGCAGTTGACTTGCAAGGTAATCTCTGCCTGAGTGGTCTGGGGATTGGTCCGCACCAGGACGGCTTTTACTTTTATCCGCTTGCCTGCGATGTCCGGATACACGTTTACTTGTTGTAGCTTGACATCGTTTTCCGCTTTCAGTTCCATGCGTCCCAACACGCCGTTCCATTTCACTTGTGTGTCTTCGGTATACGCATGTGCCAGTTCGCGCATGGAAATATCGTGTTGTTTGCGGTTATCTATGCGGAGGAATATTGGTGCATCCGCTGTAAGATTATTAATCTTCAGGCTGCAAGATTATTAGAGTTTATGTAAATTAGTTATGATAGTTCCAAGGGTTGATTTTAATTCTGAGATTATGCAGTGCCATACATG
>NZ_JACSPP010000004.1 GCF_014837065.1 Phocaeicola intestinalis | reverse complement strand
CTTCCTCATCACAGAAGCGAAAATGCCTCAAAAACTCATCCCAAATCATCGCACGATAAATTCAAAACAGCTTCTAATTTTTTCCGTGATTTTCTTCTGATTGCTATTTTATCGCGTTAATCTGTTGTTTCGTTCGATTTTTTCAGCGATATTTTTTATTTTTGTCCATTGCTATTCCACTCGTTACTTTATTGACGTTTATCAGTTGTTTTGTTACAACAAAACTGATTTCGTACATACTTGGTAGCCGTTGGATTATCGGATAAATACTTTGCAGGTAACTGCAAGCGTACAAGATGGATTTGACAATATCAAATGAAATTATTATGAGGATAAGACTTTTATTGCTTTTATTGATGTGCGGTTTGATGTTTTCCGTTAAGGCTCAAACTTATCAGCCTACCGTAGAGAATTTGAAAGCCCGCCAAGAGTTCCGTGACAAGAAATTCGGTATATTCCTGCATTGGGGATTGTATGCCATGCTGGCAACAGGTGAGTGGACTATGACTAACAAGAACCTGAACTATAAGGAGTACGCTAAGCTGGCTGGGGGATTTTTTCCTTCGAAGTTTGATGCAGCCAGGTGGGTGAGTGCCATTAAAGCATCGGGGGCGAAGTATATTACTTTTACGACACGTCATCACGAAGGTTTTTCGATGTTTGATACGCAATATTCGGATTATAACATTGTGGATGCCACACCGTTCAAGCGTGATGTGCTGAAGGAGCTTGCCGATGAATGTCGTAAGCAGGGCATCGGTTTACATCTTTATTATTCGCATATCGACTGGTACCGTGAAGATGCGGTATGGGGACGTACGGGACGTGGAACGGGGCGTCCTAACCCAAAAGGGAACTGGAGGAGCTATTATACTTTCATGAACAACCAGCTGACTGAGTTGCTGACCCATTACGGCCCTATCGGTGCTATTTGGTTCGACGGTGTATGGGATCAGGATCAGAATCCCGGCTTTGATTGGGAATTGGATGAGCAATATGCTTTGATTCATCGATTGCAACCTTCCTGCCTGGTGGCTAACAATCATCACCTCACACCCTTTCCGGGAGAAGATATTCAAATCTTCGAACGTGACCTTCCAGGAGAAAATAAAGCCGGACTTTCGGGACAAGACATTAGTTCTTTGCCTCTGGAAACCTGCCAGACGATGAACGGTATGTGGGGGTATAAGATTACAGACCAAAACTATAAGTCGGCTAAAGACTTGATTCAATACTTGGTGGGTGCAGCCGTGAAAGATGCTAACTTATTATTGAATATTGGTCCGCAGCCCGATGGAGAATTGCCCGAAGTGGCGTTGCAACGTCTGGCGGAGATAGGTGAGTGGATGAAAGTTTACGGTGAGACCATTTATGGCACACGTGGCGGATGTGTCGGTCCGCATCCTTGGGGAGGCACCACCCAAAAAGGCAATAAGCTTTATGTACACATCCTTAACCTGCAAGACAAGGCTTTGTTTCTTCCGCTTACCGGCAAGAAAGTAAAGAAAGCTTTTTATTTCGTAAACGGAACACCCGTGAAATACGAGAAGAACCGTGTAGGTTACACGCTTTTGCTTGATAAAATACCGACGGATATTGATACGGTGATAGCATTGGAACTGGAGTGAGCCGGATTCAGATAAACAATATTCCGATAATCCCACAGAACAGTCCGATGAGGAAGCCTCCGCCCACTTCATTCAAGGTGTGCTGGCGGACGATGATGCGTGCCGAGCCTAGCATGCCGGTGAGCAGGATGAAGATGCAGAGCCACCACGTAGGATTGAACTGGAATATGAAACTGTATGAAAGCAATCCGCCTATCATCATGCCGCCGCTTGCCATGTGGGTGCTGATTTTCCATTTAAGATTAATAAGCGCACAGATGACCATACAGAGCAAGGTTGCCACGATGATGCCGCCCATATAGCGGGGAAGATGATAACGGTACATCGTGACAAGGCATCCTACATAGCTCAGGATGGTAAGGATATAGGGTACATAGCGCCGTTCGCGTTTGCCTAGTTCATGAAGAGACCATCCGTTGATTTTCTGCATCAGATATATGCTCAGCATCGGCAAGAGGATGGTGAAACAATACACTATGGCAAGCACGATAAGTTTGTATTGGAGTGGCAATATGCGCAGGTAAGTGAAGAGAAAGAGCAGGACAAAGGCTACGAAAGGGACCATAAAGGGGGTGAATACAGCCGACAGGATACGGGCTGCCGTTATCCACGGGTCTTTTTCTTCTTTAGGGTTCCGTTGTACGGGGTCGTGATAAGTCAGTTGGTCGGGGATGTTTGTATCTTCCATTGTTTTTATCTTCTTAGTCGTGCTACAGGGATGTTCAGTTGCTGCCGGTATTTGGCTACAGTGCGTCGTGCGATGGGGTAGCCTTTGTCTTTCAGTATATTGGCAAGTTCGTCATCGGTATAGGGTGCGTTCTTGTCTTCATGGTCTACACATTCTTTCAGTATACGCTTGATTTCGCGGATAGAAAGTTCTTCGCCGTTTTCGGTAGTATATCCGTCGCTGAAGAAAAATTTGAGCGGATAGATACCGAAGTTGGTCTGCACATATTTACTGTTGCTCACGCGTGAGATGGTAGATATATCCAGATGGGTACGTTCTGCCACGTCTTTCAGTATCATCGGGCGGAGGAGCGATTCGTCTCCTTCCTGGAAGAAGGGGCGTTGCAGGTCGATAATTGCCTGCATGGTACTCATCAGGGTTTGTTGGCGTTGTTTTACGGCATTGATGAAGTTTTGCGCTGCGTCTACTTTCTGTTTCAAGAACAGGAGGGCATCTTTCGATTCCTTGCTTTGGTTCGCTTTGTTGCGCGTATGCTCGTCCAGCATGTCGGTGAATTCGCGGCTCAGCCGGAGTTCAGGTACGTTGTGGTTGTTGAGGCTGAGGCTGATGGTGCCGTCGTCTTCGGTTTCAACGATGAAGTCGGGAATGATTTGTTGCAGGTTTTTCCCGATGGCTTCTCCCATTGAGCTTCCAGGACGCGGATTGAGTTTTACCAGTTCTGCTACAGCATCGTTGTATTGTTTTTCAGTGATGTTCAGTCTTTGTAAGATTCTGTCTTTGTTTTTTTTGGTGAAGTCATCGCAACATTTGTCGATAATGTTGTATTCGATTTGTTTCAAGGGTGAGTCTTCTTTCCGTCTGATTTGCAGGAGCAGGCATTCTTGCAGGTTTCTTGCTCCGATTCCGGCGGGGTCGAAGTCCTGGATGACAGACAAAACGTGTTCTACTTCTTCGGGTGTGGTGCTGATGCCTTGGTAGATGGCAAGTTCGTCGATGATGGAGTCAATGCTTTTCCGCAAAAGCCCGTCATCGTCGAGTGAACCGATAAGGTATTCTCCCAATTGCTTTTCTTCGGGTGTCAGGGCTTGCATGTCAAGCTGTTCTTTCAGGGTTTCATAAAAAGAGACGTTGTCCGAGAAGGGTATGTCTTCGGGAGTATCGTTTTTTGAGCGGTTGTTCTCTTGTAGTTTGTAGTCGGGGATGTCATCTTCGGTACGATAGTCACCCAATGAGAGATCTTCTCCATAATCGGTGTTGGGCTCGCCGTCCTGGTCGGTGGTGGCATAGTCTTCCCCCTCATCGCCGTGCAGGTCGTCTCCAGAAGGCTCCTTGCCTTCTTCCAGTGCCGGATTGTCCAGAAGTTCCGCGTGGACGCGCTCTTCCAGTTCTACGGTGGGAAGCTCTAATAGTTTGACCGCTAAAATCTGTTGGGGCGACAAGGTCTGTACTTGTTGCTGTGTCTGTGTCTGTACTTGACTTGAATGTATTGCCATAAGCCGGATTTGATTAACTTTCGCAAAGGTAGGAAATAAATTTGAGAATGAATCGTTTTTTCCTTATCTTTGTTCAGTCACGCCAGATTTGCAATCCGGAGCCATTTGTTGATGATGCGGATTGCAAATCCAGCGTGACGGGGAAACATCTATGTAGGGGCGTATCGCATACGCCCGTATGCGTCCACTAATCTGCGTAGATGTATTCAGGGCGTATGCGATACGCCCCTACAAGATTGGTCACGCACTGCGTGGCGAATTGGGAAGGGCAAGTAAAGCAAGGGCAGGCAACCCCTGACCATACAGGTTGTTTTTGTGAAATGAGGAATATAAAAAGCAAGACTTATGAGGAAATTAGTTTGTGTCGGTATGCTATGTGCATTGTTATCTGCATGTACATCTCCGTTCGAGAAGCAGGTGAAGGCTGATTTCGAAGCGAAAAAGGCTTTGTTCTCACAAGGGGATTTCTTCGGTGTGTTCGATGATGAAGGATTGACAGCTGAAGAACGGGATGCCCTGATGTTCTTTTATGCGTATATGCCGGTGGGCGATATTACGGATTATTCGGGCAACTTTTATCTGGAAAATATCCGGAGCTCGTTTGCCACGCGCGAAGAGACGGAGTGGGGGAAGAAGATTCCCGATGATGTGTTCCGGCATTTTGTCCTTCCGGTGCGGGTGAATAACGAGGCGCTCGACCGCTCGCGGATGGTGTTCCACGATGAACTGATGCCCCGCCTGAAGGGATTGGCGATGTATGACGCCGTGCTTGAGGTAAACCATTGGTGCCACGAGAAGGCGAATTACCAGCCTTCGGACGCGCGTACCAGTTCGCCCCTTGCCACGGTGCGGACGGCTTACGGGCGTTGTGGAGAGGAGTCTACTTTCCTTGTGGCTGCGCTCCGCTCGGTGGGCATTCCGGCACGGCAGGTCTATACGCCCCGCTGGGCACATACCGACGACAATCATGCGTGGGTAGAGGCCTGGGTAGACGGGAAATGGTATTTCCTGGGAGCGTGCGAGCCTGAGCCGGTGCTTAATTTGGGCTGGTTCAACGAGCCGGCAAGCCGCGGCATGCTGATGCACACCAAGGTGTTCGGCTATTACGAGGGACCGGAAGAGGTGATGCGCACAACCGCCAATTATACCGAAATAAATGTGATAGGAAACTATGCGCAGAACGCACCGGTAACGGTACTCGTAACGGATATCGACGGGAAGCCCGTCGGAGATGCGTGCGTGCGCTTTGGCATCTATAACTATGCGGAGTTTTATCCGGTTTCATCCCAGAAGACAGGTGCGGACGGACGGGCAAGCCTTTCCGCCGGACTGGGAGATATGGTGGTGCTGGCGGTGAAAGACCGTGCGTTCGGAATACAGAAAGTGTCTTTCGGAAAAGACAAGGAAGTAAAACTCCGGCTCGAACATCAGGTAGGCGACACGCTTTCGTTCTCGTTTGACATCGTTCCTCCCGCAGGTGACCCGACACTTCCGGAAGTCACGCCGGAGCAACGCGCTGAGAACGATATCCGTTTCAACCGGGAAGACTCCATCCGCCATGCGTATATTGCTTCCTTCCCCGGTGCGGACGCGATTCGTGCCTTTGCCTCGGAAACGGGATATGATGCAGAAGTGGTTGCACCCTATATCGTGGCTTCGCGCGGAAACGCTTCGGAGATAGAGGCTTTCTTGAAAGAGGCGGCAGGACGGGAGATGCGGAGTCGTGCGCTGGATTTGCTGGGCACACTTGCCGAGAAAGACTTGCGCGATGCGGAGGCAAGCGTGCTGGACGACCATCTGTATCATACGGATTCGCTGGCGGATGTGGCTACGGTCTTGGCTCCGCGCATCGGATACGAAATGCTGACTCCTTACCGTTCGTTCTTCCGGCGTGAGATACCCGAAACGGATGCCGCCCGTTTCCGCGAGAAACCTTTGGAACTGGTGGAATGGTGCAAGGATAGCCTGATGCTCCGGGATGACTTGTGTACGGTGGGTACGGTGATTTCTCCCGAAGGGGTATGGAAAAGCCGTATGGCAGACCGGACTTCGCGGAACACGTTCTTTGTAGCGGTGGCACGTTCGCTCGGCATTCCCGCATGGATAGACCGTGTGACGGGATATGTATTATATAAGGAGAACGGCAAGGATGTAGCGGTAGATTTCGAAAGCGGGCGTTCGGAACAAGTGGCGGAAGGCACGCTGAAGCTGGACTATACGCCGATACCCCGTCTGGGCGACCCGTCGTATGCACGCCATTTCTCCTTGTCCCGTTTCGATGGGGAAGGGTTTGCCTTGCAGGTTTATCCCGATTTCGAGCCTTGGAGCAAGTTGTTCAAAGAACCGGTCCCGGTTCCGGCAGGCTATTACATGCTGGTGTCCGGCACCCGTCTGGCTAAGGGAGGCGTGCTGGCGCAAGTGTCTTTCTTTGGCGTGGAGCAGGATAAGGAAACCGATGCAGGACTGGTGATGCGTGAGAGTGAGGAGGCGGTCAGTGTGATAGGCAGCTTCAATTCGGAATCCAAGTTCCAGACTCCGGAAGGTGGGGAGACTTCGGTTTTGCTCACCACGGGCAGGGGCTATTTCATTGTGGGCATTTTAGGCGTGGGTGATGAGCCTACCAACCATGCCTTGAAGGACATCGCCGCCAAAGCCTCGGAATTGGAGAAATGGGGACGGAAGATTGTGTTGCTTTTCCCCTCACGTGCCGCATACGAGAAATATCAGTCGGCTCCGATAGAAGGCTTGCCTTCGACCGTAGTTTTCGGTATTGATGCTGACGGAAGCATAGAGGCCGCTATCCGGCAGGAGATGAAGCTTCAGGCTGGCACCCGTCTTCCGGTTTTCATCGTAGCCGATACGTTCAACCGTGTGGTATTCGAGTCGCATGGCTATACCATCGGCATGGGCGACCAGCTGTTGAACACGGTTCACGGATTATAGTAGATTGGTTTTCACCACAGATTAATCAATTTACGATTTGATAATTTACTATTTATACGAATCAGGAGTTAAACGTAGTTAAGTTGCACAGGAGTTATCACTTCATTCAGGAGTTAAAGTCCAATAGCCCTGTCTCTGAAAACAGTGCAAGAGGCATTGGCATCTAACTCCCAGCCCGCCCAGCGGGAGATGACTTTCTATAACTCCCTTTTAACTCCTGATTGGCATTATTTACTATTTTGATATATTCCGCAATTAGCCAATGTAGGGGTGGGGTTCGACCGCCTGTATGCGTCCACGTGGATGTCTTCGGGCAGGCAAACCCTGCCCCTACAAGTTAATTGGCAAGATGCGGGATTCATTAAAAAGAAGCATAATGAAAAACGAATTTTTGCTTTCACTCTCCAAAGAAGAGTTGATACGGTTGATAGAAGATTATTCGAAAAACTGGCTGGCGATGGACGGCGTGTGGTTTCAGTCAGTAGAGCGGATGCGTGGGATGGACGAGGCGATGCATCACGATGCCGAGGCTTGGCGGAGGTTTACCGTGATTGAAGCCAAGCGCATCAAGGCGTTCTTGGGCTTGCCCGAACGGCCCGGCTTAGAAGGACTTGCCCGTGCCTTGCAATGCCGTTTTTATGCGAATCTGAATGAGGCGGATATCATCATGGATGCCGAAAGGAAAACATTGGTGTACCGTACCCGTGAATGCCGGGTGCAACGGGCACGCGAACGGAAAGGAATGCCTTTCCATCCTTGCAAGCCAGTAGGCGAGATAGAGTATGCAGGTTTCGCCCGTACCATTGACGAGCGCATCTCGTGCGAGTGCATTTCATGCTTTCCCGACGTGACAGACCCCGCATGTTGTTGCGCTTGGCGTTTCAGTCTGAATGATTAGTCATACGGTGTTCCGCATAATGCTTCAATTGTAGTCCGTACCCGTCGGGATGTAGTGACATCGCGGGTATATTCGTCTGCATCTTTGCTTCCCATTGTGACTTCTGGATTGGTGAAAAGCATACGGCTCTTCACTTGCTCGCGGGCAGAGAAATGGAATTCCCGGATGCTGGTGTCTTGTGCCAGCTTTCGGATATTTGTTTCGTTCACGCCACATCCGGCAAGAAGGATGATGCGCTCTTTGGCATATACTTGCAGGTCTTTGAGAAGAGGGGCACCTTGAGGGGCGGTAGGTTGCTGGCCCGAAGTAAGGATGCGTGTCACTCCCAATGATACCAGTTCATCAAGTGCCCGGTAAGGATTCTGGCAATGATCGAAGGCACGATGGAAGGTGACAGGGGTGTCTCCGCTGGCTTCCATCAGTTTTTGCATCAGTGCCAGGTCGATGTTGCCTTCCGGTGTGAGACATCCGAACACCAGTCCGTCGGCACCAGCCTTACGTGCCGTGCGGATATCTTCCAGCATTGTTTCTGCTTCGATGGGAGAATACAGGAAATCGCCTCCCCTTGGGCGGATGATGACATGCAGACGGATGTCGAGCATCCGGCGTGCGGTCTTGATTTCACCATACGAAGGGGTAGTCCCTCCTTCGGGGATGCCGGCGCACAGTTCTACGCGCTGGGCTCCTCCTTCTTGTGCGGCAAGACAGCTTTCTACCGAATTGGCGCACACTTCGAATGTGTATTTTCTTTCGTTCATCGTTTTAAAGTATGTGTAAAATTAATATTCTCACCACAGTGGGCACGGTGGCACACTGCGGGAATTAATATCTGAAGCTGCTTCCACCCAAGAATTCGCGAAGGAGCGAGGTGGGTGGTAACTGATTATCGGGGATAGACGTAAAATAGCCCAGAAAACGAAGCAGGCGGTTGGCTTCCGAATACGCCGGACAATTGTTCGGTACTTTGCGTAAGAGGGGTTCGGCATAGTCTTTCAGCACGGCAAGCTCGAACAGAAGGGCGGAGTTGAACATTGCATCGGCATATTCCTGGTAAGGGAAAATCCACTTTTCTTCTCCTGCACGTACGCTTTCCCACCGGTTGATGGTATCCTCGGCACTGCTTCCCCGGTATTTCGAGTCGCGGATGATGCGGCGCAGGAGCCGGTTGTCTGTCGTTGGGATATAGTTATGATTATCCAGTTGGATAGTGGTCAGTGCCGATACATAGATTTTGTATTTGTTCGCTTCCGGAATGTGGCGTGTCAGTTCGGGATTGAGTGCGTGTATGCCTTCCAGTATCAGAATCATGTTGTCATTGATACGGAGTTTCCTGCCACTCATTTCCCGTTTTCCTGTCACGAAGTTGAAGCGTGGAAGTTCAATTTCTTTACCGGCTATCAGATCTTGTAATTGCGATTCGAAAAAAGGCAGGTCGAGGGCATAGAATGATTCGAAATCGTGCTTCCCGTTTTCGTCCAACGGGGTATCGTCGCGGTTCACGAAATAATCGTCCAGCGAGATAGGGTAAGGGCGCATGCCGTTGGTGATGAGCTGTACGCTCAGGCGCTTGCTGAAGGTGGTTTTTCCCGATGAGGACGGTCCCGAAATCAGGACCAGTTTGACACGTTCCCCGTTCTGGTCACGGTGGGTGATTTCATCGGCGATGCGGACGATTTTCTTTTCCTGAAGTGCTTCGGATACATTGACCAGCTCGGTGGCAAGCCCTTTCTGGCACGCGATATTGAAATCGCCTACGGTGGCGATGCCTAAGATCTCGTTCCAGCGATGGTATTCTTGGAATACTTCCAGCATTTTTTCTTGCTTTACCACTTCTTCCAGCCGGGTAGGGTCTTTCCGGTTAGGGATGCGCAGGAGTAGTCCGTCATAGTATTTTACGATGTCGAACAAACGGATGTATCCGGTGCTGGGGACGAGGCTTCCGTAATAGCAATCCGTCGTGTTTCCCAGCCGATAGTAAAATGTGTATAACTGGTCATAGCTGCGGAGGAGTTTTGCCTTGTCCATCATCCCGTGCTGGAGGAACATTTCGGCTGCTTGTCTGGTGTGGCACTCGATGCGCTGGAAAGGGATGTCTGCTGCAATGATTTCCTGCATTTTCTGCTTGATGCGAATCACATCGTCTAGTCCGATGGAACGGTCCAGATGCAAATCGCAATAATAACCTCTTGATACAGGATGCTCCAGCGAGATGCTTCCTTGAGGATAGAGTTTTTCTACCGCCTTGACCAGAATGAAACACAACGAGCGGAAGTAAGTGCGCATTCCTGAAGGATTTGTGATGTCGAGGAACTCGACATCCTTATTATAGTATACTCTGAAGTTCAGGTCTTCTACTTTATTGTTTACCTTGGCGCTTACCACGCCATAAGGCATATCCAGTCCGAAACCGTTATAGATGTCGAGCAAACTGCTCCCTTCGGGAAAACTTTGGGTGGAATTGTTGTTTTTGCAATAGATGTCTACCATAAAGGTGTATATTTGTTGTTTTCGAGGGTTAAGTTACGAATTAATCCCGACATTCATTGACTTTTAAATCTTTTTTTATTTGATGGTATAGTTTCCAAGAAAAATCAACGACTTTTGATTTATATCAAGAATTTGCAGGAAATGAATGAAAAACTGCTTTTAAATATAATAACATATGTCGTAAACCTGTATTTTTGTGTCGTAAAACATAAAAACAGGATAACTAGTATGCTTAAAAGGATGAAAAAAATTCTTGTAACAGGTCTTCTGGAAATGAAGAACAACAATGTGCGTATCTGGGAAGACATGACACGTTGACAGAAGATTAGGATTTTTTTGAATGTAGTAAAAAGTAAATGAAAATGGAATGAATAATGGAGGTTGCAGGGCGTAGAGCTTTGCAACCTTTTTTGTTAATGTGCTAATGAATAATGATTAATGTGCTAATGAATAATGTGCTAATAAATAATGTGCTAATGTGAGAATACATTATCACATTGCCACATTATCACATTATCACATTAATCATTAGTACGCTGTTTTGTCCGTTTTATTTTCCCAGTCGGTGAAAGCTTTGAGGGCTTCTTCGGGCAAGAGGCGTTCCGCTTGCAGGCGGCGGTCTTCAGGATTCAGTTCCAGTTCTTTGTAGATGAATGCGTCATCGAATCCGATACGGGCGGCATCGTGTTTGTCGTTTCCGTAATACATGCGGTCCAGATGCGCCCAATAGATGGCTCCCAGACACATGGGGCAAGGTTCGCACGAGGTGTAGATTTCGCATCCGCTCAGGTCGAATGTCCCCAGTTTCCGGCAAGCGGCACGGATGGCGCTTACTTCGGCATGGGCGGTAGGGTCGTGGTCGGGGGTTACTCGGTTGGTACCTGTGGCGATGATTTCCCCGTTGCGTGCGATGACGGCTCCAAAGGGGCCTCCTCCTTCGGCTACATTGCGTACCGACAGTTCTATAGCTTTGCGCATCAATTCTTCTTTCGTCATAAGCTTTCAGGTTTAAGTTTCGTGTCCCTAAAAGTACGAAGAAAACCGCAGATTAACGCAGATTTTCACGGATTATTTTATTTTTACAGAGTCTTTCTTGCAATATTTCTTGCAATATTATCTGCGAAAATCTGCGTTAATCTGCGGTTCAGTGAAAAACACAAAAAAGCGGAGGCACTTTTACGTACCCCCGCTTTCTTTTTATCGGGTAAGAGATATATTACATCATGCCACCCATGCCTCCCATTCCGGGTGCCGGCATTTCGGGCTTGTCTTCTTTCTTATCTACGATGACACATTCTGTAGTCAGGAACATACCGGCGATAGAAGCCGCATTTTCCAATGCTACACGGGTTACCTTGGCAGGGTCTACCACGCCTGCGGCATGCAGGTTTTCGTAAACGTCTGTGCGTGCATTGTAGCCGAAGTCACCTTTGCCTTCACGTACTTTCTGAACAACTACTGCACCTTCCTTGCCGGCGTTGGCAACAATCTGGCGCAACGGTTCTTCGATGGCACGTTTGATGATTTCGATACCGGTGGTTTCATCGGCATTGTCACCCTTCAAGCCTTCCAGTGCATCGATGGCACGGATGTAGGTTACGCCACCGCCCGGAACGATACCTTCTTCGATAGCCGCACGTGTCGCGCACAAAGCATCGTCTACACGGTCTTTCTTTTCCTTCATTTCCACTTCGCTGGCTGCACCTACGTAAAGCACGGCTACACCGCCCGACAATTTGGCAAGACGTTCCTGAAGTTTTTCCTTGTCATAGTCGGAAGTAGAGTTCTTGATTTCAGCCTTGATTTGGTTGATACGGTCCAAAATGTTGTCTTTGTCACCGGCACCGTTCACGATGGTTGTGTTTTCTTTCGTGATGGTAACTTTTTCGCAGCTACCCAGCATGTCGATAGTGGCTTGTTCCAGTTTCAAACCCTTTTCTTCGCTGATGACAACACCACCCGTCAGGATAGCGATATCTTCCAGCATGGCTTTACGACGGTCGCCGAAGCCCGGAGCCTTAACGGCACAAATCTTCAACTGGCCACGCAAGCGGTTGACAACCAATGTGGTCAAGGCTTCGCTATCTACATCTTCTGCGATAACCAGCAAAGGACGTCCGCTCTGTACGGCAGGTTCGAGGATAGGCAGGAAGTCTTTCAGGTTGCTGATTTTCTTATCGTAAATCAGGATGTACGGACGTTCCATTACGCATTCCATCTTTTCTGTATCCGTTACGAAGTAAGGAGACAGATATCCACGGTCGAACTGCATACCTTCTACAACGCCGATGGTGGTGTCGGTACCTTTGGCTTCTTCGATGGTGATGACACCGTCTTTGGAAACCTTACGCATAGCGTCGGCAATCAGTTTACCGATAACCGGGTCGTTGTTGGCAGATACAGTAGCTACTTGTTCTATCTTGTCATAGTTGTCTCCTACGGTTTCAGCCTGAGCCTTGATGCATTCAACGACTTTCGCTACGGCTTTGTCGATACCACGCTTCAAGTCCATCGGGTTGGCACCGGCGGTTACGTTCTTCAGTCCTACGCCTACGATAGCCTGAGCCAGTACGGTTGCGGTAGTTGTACCGTCGCCTGCATCGTCGCCGGTTTTCGAAGCTACAGATTTCACCAACTGTGCGCCGGTGTTCTGGAAAGCGTCTGCCAGTTCGATTTCTTTTGCTACGGTTACACCGTCTTTCGTGATTTGCGGAGCACCGAATTTCTTTTCGATGATGACGTTACGTCCTTTCGGACCCAGTGTCACTTTTACGGCATTTGCCAGTTCGTCCACGCCTTTCTTCAACTGGTCGCGGGCATCAATATTGAAAAGTATTTCTTTTGCCATGATTCTTCGATATTAATTGTTCATTATTAATTATTAATTAAGTACGGCGAGTACATCGCTCTGGCGCATAATCAGGTATTTCACACCATCATGTTCGATTTCGGTGCCCGAATATTTGCCATATAATACTTGGTCGCCTGCTTTCAGGACCATTTCTTCGTCTTTTGTGCCATTGCCTACGGCTACAACTTCACCTTGCAACGGTTTTTCTTTTGCTGTATCGGGGATGATGATGCCACCGATTGTCTTTTCTTCTGCAGGTGCCGGAAGAATTAGCACTCTGTCTGCTAATGGTTTAATGTTCATAATGTTTATATTTTTATACGTTATTCATTAAATTCTATCGGGCTTGTCCATGCAAGCCACCTTTCTCTCTACCAAAACCGTGCCAAAGTGTTTTTCTGACATTCTGTCAGCATGATGTCTGCCACATAGCTGCGCGGACAGATGCATATAGGTACATCGGGCGGCGCACTTATATGCCTTGCCGGTTCAGGCTATCTGCCTTGCGGCACGCAGAATCATGTCTACGGCTCCATCGATTCCGGTCCGCTCGGTGTTGATAATCAGGTCGTAGCCATTGATGTCGGTCCATTGTTTGCCGATGTAGTGCCAATAGTGGTTGGCACGTCCGGTGTTGACCTGTTCGATTTTTCTGGCGGCATCTGTTGCCGAAAGGTGAAGTTTGTCGGCAAGCTGCTTGACCGCAAAGTCCCGTCCCGACATGATGAAGACACGGAGCACGTGCGGGTCATCGCGCAAAATCCAGTTTCCTAACCTGCCGATGATGACGCAAGGGCTTTTGTGCGCCAACCCGCGGATAGTCCGGCTCTGGCTGACGTAGATGGCGTCTTCTTTCGAGGGGTTCATGGATGCCGGTATGCCGCTGTCGGCAAATATCATTTCCCACAGGCGGGAGGTGGAAAGGGTTTGCTCGTTCTGTGCCACGAAGTCGGCGGAATATCCCATCTGTTGTGCCGTCTGGTCGATGAGCTGGCGGTTGTAGCAGGGGCATCCCAGACGGCGTGCCACTTCCGCACCGATGGCGTCGCCTCCGCTCCCGTACATGCGCGCGATGGTGATGACGTGGTTGCCTCTCCACTCGTCGCTGGTTTGTGGGGCAGCTTTCCGGCGCTCGCCTTTGGGGATGAAAATCAGGTCTAACCACTGGAGGTGAGGCGAGAATACCCGTACCATGATTCCTACGTAGAACATGGATACCAACGTGCCTACGCCCACCATCTTCCAGCTCCAGTGCCCGAAATAGACGAACATGAAAACGGTGCCGATGCATACTAAGCAGGTGTCGGAACAGATTTTCACCTTGCCGAAATCTTTTCTGAGAAAACGGGAGATGGCAAGCGGAAGCCCTTCGCCGGCAAGCATCAACGAGTCGCAGCGCACCTCGCAGGCGATGCCGAATGCCAATATGGCACCTCCGGCGAGCAGTTCGATGAAACGCAACGGGTAACCTGCCACCGGATTGAGCTCGAAAGGCACCTGTAGCGGCGCGGTGAGCCACATGGTGAGGTCGGTGTAGAAACCGAAAAGGAAAGAAACCAAAATCTGGGTGTACTGGCGTTTCTCGAAATCCTTGCGCAAGAGCAGCATCTGAATCAAGATGAAGAACACATGCATGCAGATGGTGAGCTGGCCCATCGTCATCTTCATCCCCGGTATCAGCGAGAGGATATAGGGTGGGGCGGATATAGGTGATGACCCGAGATTGGCGCGGATAGACAACGAGGTGCCCAAGGCGATGACAAAAAGAATAATGACAAAACTGGCATAGCGGCGCATCCACTCTGCCTTGCTCCTTTTTAATTCCATTGTTCTGAACTTTTAAAAATCAGTGCGAAAGTACACAAAAATCAGCGTTGTTGGCTTAAGTCCCGGCAGCGCTTTAAACTTATTTAAACTCCTTACGGTTATCATCCTTACAATTCCAGCAGAAATGACAATGCCGTCAATTGTATCACCGGCTTTTGAAAATTCAATGTAGCATTTGTCATTTGTAAGTTTTGTAAGGGGGCGTTACAATTGTAATGAAATTGTTATCTTTGTTCTCCGTAAAAAAACTTGTTTGTATGGAAATACTATATTTGATTATCGGGCTTGTCGTGGGATGCGTGGCAGGCTGGCTGCTTGCATCGCGGAAAGGTGCGGCACTGGAAGTACAGCTGAAGATGCAGGAAATGCACGCTCACGAATTGATAGAAGCCGAACGCCGCCGTTCCGAAGAAAGGCTGGCAGAGCAGAAGCGCGAGATGGAAGACCTGCACAAACGCTCGGCACTGGAGTTTGAAACCTTAGCTGACAAGATACTCCGCCAGCGCGCTGAGGCATTCAACCGCCAGAGCGCAGAAAGCTTGGGAGCCTTGCTGAAGCCTTTGGGTGACAATCTGAAGGAGTTCAGGCATAGGGTGGAAGAGGTTTATGACAAAGAATCGAAACAACGTTTCTCGCTGGAAGACCGCATCAAGGAGCTGGTGCAGCTGAACAAGCAAATCAGCGATGATGCCAACAACCTGACCCGTGCACTGAAAGGAGACTCGAAGATGCAGGGTAATTGGGGGGAAATGGTGTTGGAAACCATTCTGGAAAACTCAGGACTGCGTGAGGGCGAGGAATATTTCCGCCAAGAGTTCTTGAAAGATGAGAAGGGGAATCCTGTACGCAACGAAGAGGGGCAGCGGCTCCAGCCCGACGTGCTGGTGATGTATCCCGATAACCGCCGCGTAATCATCGACTCGAAGGTGTCGCTCACCGCTTACGCCGCTTATGTGGTAAGCGAAGACCGCGAGGAGCAGGAGCGTCTGCTCAAGGCGCACCTGACATCGGTACGTGCCCACATCGATGAGCTGAGCCGTAAGGATTATTCGCGTTACGACATCGCCTCGCTGGATTTCGTGATGATGTTCATCCCCAACGAGCCTGCCTATGTGCTTGCCCTGCAGGCGGACCCTGACCTGTGGAACTATGCCTACCGCAAGAAGGTGGTGCTGATGAGTCCTACCAACTTGATAGCTGCGCTCCGGTTGGCACTCGACTTATGGAAGCGGGAATATCAAGAGAAGAACATTCAGGAAATTGTGCGTCGTGGCACTGCACTTTATGAGAAGCTGGTAGGGTTTACCGAGACTTTCGAACGGATAGGGGACACGCTGAAAGCGGCTTCTTCGGCATACGACACGGCATTGGGACAACTTTCGGAAGGAAAAGGCAACGTCATCCGCCAGGCGGAGATGTTGAAAGAGTTGGGGATTACACCGAAAAAGCAATTGAAAGTTTCAAGCGATGAGGTAACGAGGTGACTGGGCTGCAAGGCTTTAAATAGTCGTGCTGGCATCAACCGGATGGTGTGAAATGAATGTCCGCATTTAGCCGGCAAGGAGTTAAAGGGAGTTGGAAGCCAATACTTTTGTGCTATTGGCATTTAACTCCTTCTGACTCCTTTTATCTACTGGTATTTTCTAAAACCTTGTCAACTCGTCAACTTGTTACCTTGTCAACTTTATCAGAAAGAGGCAATCAACTCGTCCGGAGTGATCAAAGCCTGCTCTCCGGTCGCCATATTCTTAAGTGTCACTTTGCCTTCCTGCATTTCGTTTTCACCCACGATGGCTACGAAAGGGACCGCTTTTGCATTGGCGTAGCTCATTTGTTTCTTCATCTTGGCACTGTCGGGATAAATCTCGGCAGAGATGCCTGCCGCACGCACTTTCGCGAGAATCGGAAGTACATAAGCAGTTTCTGCTTCACCGAAATTAACGAACAACACTTGTGTGCCAGCCGATGCATCTTTCGGATACAGGTCGAGCTGGTTCAGAACGTCATAAATACGGTCGGCACCGAATGAGATGCCTACGCCCGATACACCTTCCATGCCGAATACACCTGTCAAGTTGTCATATCGTCCGCCTCCGCTGATGCTTCCTATCTGTACGTCAAGGGCTTTTACTTCGAAGATGGCACCCGTGTAATAGTTCAGGCCGCGTGCCAGAGTGAGGTCAAGTTCCACTTCCGAACGGATATTCAGTCCGGCAAGTGTCTTCAGGATAAACTCGCTTTCTTCGATGCCTTTCATTCCTGTCTGGCTGGCGGCGAGCACCTGTTTCAGGGTGTCGAGCTTTTCTTCGTTTGTTCCGCTCAGCTGGATAATGGGCTGAAGCTTGTCGATAGCTTCTTGTGGGATACCTTTTGAGGCAAGTTCGGCATTGACATTGTCTAGTCCGATTTTGTCCAGCTTGTCGATGGCTACGGTGATGTCTACTATCTTGTCCGCTTCGCCGATGATTTCGGCTATACCGCTCAGGATTTTGCGGTTGTTTATCTTGATGGCGACACGGATACCGAATTGGGTGAATACGGTATCAATCATCTGCACCAGTTCTACCTCGTTCAGGAGCGAGTTGCTTCCCACTACATCGGCGTCACATTGGTAAAATTCCCGGTAACGTCCCTTCTGCGGTCGGTCGGCACGCCATACGGGCTGAATTTGGAAGCGTTTGAAAGGGAATGTCAGTTCTTCGCGGTGCATTACCACGTAGCGGGCAAAAGGAACGGTAAGGTCATAGCGTAAGCCTTTTTCGCAAAATTTGCTTGCCAACTTGGCCGCGTTGCGTGAGAGCAGCTCCTCATCGGTAAGTCCCGAAAAGTAGTCTCCCGAGTTTTGTATCTTGAAGAGCAGTTTGTCTCCTTCTTCGCCATATTTGCCCATCAGCGTAGAAAGGTTTTCCATAGAGGGGGTTTCTATCTGTTGGAACCCATAGAGGTGGAATACCTTGCGGATGGTATCGAATATATAATTACGTTTCGCCATTTCCACGGGCGAAAAGTCTCTGGTTCCTTTCGGAATGCCTGGTTTTGTTGCCATAATAAATCGGTTTTAAAAGTTTGTGGTCGCAAAATTACGGAAAAAACTTTTATCATTTACCATTTACTGATTACCATTTTGTAGCCATAAGCAGCCGTAATTTGTAAAAGGCAAAATAGGAACTCGCAAAATATCTTTACTAGCGGCGGTTGGTGAAAATCGACACGTAGTAAATCAATGTGGCAAGCGACCCCAATGCAGCCACTACGTAGGTATATGCCGCCGATTTCAAGGCATCGAAAGCCTGAGTCTGGTTATAGGCATTGGTGATGCCTGCCCCTTTCAGCCATACCAGGGCACGTCGGCTTGCATCGATTTCTACCGGCAAGGTGATAAAGCTGAACAACGTGGTCATCGCAAAAAGGCAGATGCCGATAAGCATCAGTTGGGGGAACGTATTGATGAGGAACATTCCTGCCAATAACACCCATTGCACGATGGAAGAAGAGAACTGCACCACGGGTACTAGCGCCGAACGCATCTGAAGCGGAGCGTAGGCCCGTGCGTGTTGTACGGCGTGTCCGCATTCGTGTGCGGCTACGGCTGCTGCGGCTACACTGCACGTGTTATAGACCCCTTCGCTGAGATTGACGGTTTTGTTGGCAGGATTGTAATGGTCGGTGAGCATACCCGGTGTGCTGGTAACCCGGACATCGTAGATGCCATTGTCGCGTAGCATTTTTTCAGCAACCTCTTTGCCTGTCATTCCATTGGTTAGCGCAATGTGTGAATACTTGTCGAACTTTCGTTTCAAGTTAGCCTGTACCCAATAACTGATAAGGGCAATGGCAATAAATAAAATCCAGTACATCATAAGTGTTATATTCTTTAAATCATATGGTTTCGTCAGAAACGTTACAAATATCTTGCCAAATGTAGGGAAAAATCGAAAACTAATCAATCTGTCAGGCATTTTATTGAGGAATATTTAGCCAAAAAGGCAATATATTTGTACTTTTTTTGAAGAATCCTTTGCAGATTCGGAAAAAAGTTATACCTTTGCACACGCAATCAGGAATGATGGCAAACAGGTTTGATTCGCTAGCTCAGCAGGTAGAGCACAACACTTTTAATGTTGGGGTCTTGGGTTCGAGCCCCAAGCGGATCACTTAATCAAATGGCAAAACAACGAAAACCGCTGATAATCAATCATTATCAGCGGTTTTTCTTTTATCTCCCACCTGCATTTCGGGGCAAAATGGGGCAATAAAAACAGGTGAAATAGGTGGACTTGATTCCACCGGAACAAAGTCCACCTATTTGTATTATACTTCTCTGATTTTCTGTATTTTGCAAACTTGCAACTACCTGATAAAACAGTATTTTTACACCCTAAAAATCATGCAGGTATGGCAATGCAAAGAAACTATTTTACGGTACTCTTCTTTCTGAAGAAATCAAAGCTCCTCAAAAACGGGGAAGCCCCCATCTGTATGCGCATCACGGTCAATGGCAAGAGAGCCGAAGTGCAGATTAAGCGCAGTGTTGAAATCGAAAAATGGAATTCCCAAAAGGAGTGTGCCATCGGGAAAGACCGGATAACTTCGTCTGGTGTAAGATTAATAATCTTCCGCTTGTAAGATTAATAATCTTGCAGCCTGAAGATTATTAATCTTACAGCGGATGGACCTAGTTAACCTCTCTCATAATCTACGAAACTGTATGCGTAGGCATGTTTTTCGTCAACGGAATGCGTTTCCCGGTTCACCACTTTCCAGTGGGTCGTGTCGATTTCCGGAAAGAATACGTCCGCTTCTTTCTTGTCATCTTCTATTTCGGTCAGGCAAAGCCGGTCGGCGATGGCCAAGGCTTCGGCATACAAGCCGGCTCCACCTATAATATATATGTCTTCTTCTTTGCAGCAATGCATCAGGGCTTCTTCCAGCGAGTGAAAGCATTCGGCACCCGGAAAGTTGTGGTCACCTTTGCTTAGTACGATGTTTCTCCGGTTGGGCAATGCCCCTTTCGGAAACGATTCGAAAGTCTTTCGTCCCATAATGATGGTGTGTCCCGTGGTCAATGCCTTGAAGCGTTTCAGGTCATTGGGCAACCAATAAAGCAATTTGTTCTCGAAACCGAGTCCCCGGTTTTTGTTGATAGCTGCGATGATGGTAATCATGGTTGGTTGATGTTTTTTACCACAGATTACACAGATTAAAATCATTAATTTATAAAATCTGTGTAATCTGTGGTGAGTTCTATTATACAGATACTTTTCCTGCGATATGCGGCCACGGATTGTAATCGGTCAGTTCGAAGTCTTCATATTTGAAGCCGAAGATGTCCTTTACGTCCGGGTTCAATCTCATTTTCGGGAGTGGGCGAGGCTCACGGGTCAGTTGCAGGTCTACTTGTTCCAAGTGGTTCAGGTAGATGTGCGCGTCGCCTAACGTATGGATGAACTCACCGGCTTCCAGCCCTGTCACTTGCGCCATCATTTGGAGCAGGAGGGCATACGAGGCGATGTTGAACGGTACGCCCAGGAAACAATCGGCACTGCGCTGGTACATTTGCAGGCTCAGCTTTCCGTCCGCCACGTAAAATTGGAAGAACATGTGGCAAGGCGGCAGGTTCATGTTTTTCAGGTCCGCCACGTTCCATGCGTTGACGATAATCCTCCGCGAGTCGGGATTGTGTCTGATGGTCTCTACGGCTTCCGCTATCTGGTCGATAACCCCTCCTTCGTAATCGGGCCATGAGCGCCATTGATATCCGTAGATGTGTCCTAAGTTTCCGTCCGCGTCCGCCCATTCGTTCCAGATGCGCACGCCGTTTTCTTGCAGGTAATGCACGTTGGTGTCTCCGCTCAACATCCAAAGCAGTTCGTGGATGATGGACTTGAGATGCAGTTTCTTGGTAGTCACCAGCGGGAATCCGTCCGCAAGGTTGAAGCGCATTTGGTGTCCGAATATGCTGATGGTGCCCGTTCCCGTACGGTCATGCTTTTGCACGCCTTCGGTGCGGATGCGTCTGAGTAGGTCTAAGTATTGTTTCATTCTTGTCGTGTTTGCTTGAAATTTGGGCAAAGGTAATCAGATTCGTCCGAATGCGCAAACATTCTTTTTCAAAGATTGCCCAAAAGCTCTCGCAAACGAACATAAGTGAGAGGGCTGACTCACTTAGGTGAAACGCCCGAGTTACTTATGTGAAACGGCCGACTCACTTATGTTCGTCAAAACGCATGCTTGAATCCTCTCCGGTATTGAGGATAATCTCGCGATTTTTGTTTAAATTTGCCGTTCATTATTAGAATAGATGCTTATGAATCTTCCTGTCGATTTTATAACCCGGACGGGCGGCTTGCTGGGCGAAGGGCAGTTTGCCGCTTTTCGTGAAGCGCTTGCCAAGGAACCTCCGGTCAGTATTCGTATGAACCGTTTGAAGATGGATGCCGTGCCTGCCGGCGGGCGTCAGGTGCCGTGGTGCGGGTCGGGCTATTACTTGGCTTCCCGTCCTACATTCACGTTCGACCCTTTGTTTCATGCCGGATGCTATTACGTGCAAGAAGCTTCCTCGATGTTTCTCGAGCAGGTCTTGACGCAATATGTACACGAGCCGGTGGTGATGCTCGACCTTTGCGCCGCTCCGGGAGGAAAGTCTACGCTGGCACGTTCGGTCTTGCCCGAAGGAAGCCTGCTGGTGGCGAATGAAGTGATGCGCAACCGGGTGCAGGTGCTGGCGGAAAATGTGACGAAGTGGGGGCATCCCGGTACGGTGGTCTTGAATAATGATCCGGCGGATTTTGTGCCGTTGGGCGAGTTGTTCGACGTTATCCTGACCGATGTGCCCTGTTCGGGCGAAGGCATGTTCCGGAAAGACCCCGTGGCGGTAGAAGAGTGGAGTGTGGAGAATGTGACGCTATGTTGGCAACGCCAGCGCCGCATTGTGCGTGATATCTGGCATTGCCTGAAGCCCGGCGGGTTGTTGGTGTACAGCACGTGTACGTACAATCGTGAGGAAAACGAGGACAATGTGGCATGGATCGCCGAGGAACTGGGGGCGGAAGTTCTTCCGGTAGAAGTGCAGCCCGGATGGAACATTTCCGGCAATTTGGCTGGAAAAGATTTCCCTGTCTATCGTTTCCTGCCTCACCGCACCGAAGGCGAGGGATTGTTTATGGCGGTCTTGCGCAAGTCGGGAGAAACGGATGCAGCCCCATGCGGCAAGCTTTATAGAGAAAGACGGGGCAAGGGAGGTAAAAGTAAGCCGTCGGTTGTACCTAAAGAGGCCAAGGCATGGGTAAAACAGGCGGATGACTATTCGTTTGTGGCCGGTCAAAATAAAATAACAGCTTTCCCGGTGGCTTATCAGGAAATATATGAACGGCTTCGTGATACAATGCATGTGGTTTATGGAGGTATTCAGGTAGCAGAAGTCAAGGGAAAAGATTTGATACCGTCTCATTCTTTGGCAATGTCTGTTTGTCGTGAAGACGTATTTTCTTCTGTAGAAGTAAACTATGAACAGGCAATCGCTTATTTGCGGAAAGAATCGGTAGTTTTGCCTTCGGATATGCCTAAGGGCTATATATTAATAAGGTATAAAGGAATGGTTTTGGGATTAGTCAAGAATATAGGCAATCGGGCAAATAACCTTTATCCTCAGGAGTGGCGTATACGGAGCGGCTATTTGCCTGAACAGGTTGTCTGTGTTTTGTGATTGTTTTTTTACCACAGATTATATATTGTGATACTGATTTATTTGCCAAATGTTTTTACAATAGTCCGTTAAAAAATCAACATATCGGCGATGATGTTTTTAGCTGATATGTCAAGGTCGGTAGGGAAATAAATCTTGTGCCCTCTTGATTCAGGATAATGAACACGACTCTGATGTTGTGTTTCATCGCAGAGGACTTCCGAATAATGACCCAGATGAGTGAAATTTATCTTTTGGGGTAGTGCCATATACATTTATTTCGCAGTGCTTCGTTTTGGTATGAAAGTTATGAAATCAATCCTAAGAAGAAAGTGCGTGTCTACATGGATAGGAACAATCCTTCAGACTATTATGTGGACGTGGACAGTGTTGTGGGATAAAAAGCAGGATAAAGAACAGTAACTTGGCAAAAGTTTGCATAACTGGGAAACTCTTGTTATCTTTGAATTTGAAATGATTCTAAATAACGGAAGAGATGAACGAACAGGTGTTGCATAAACTGAAGGTGCTTGCCGAGTCGGCTAAGTATGACGTGTCGTGCGCGTCGAGCGGGACGGTGCGCCGCAATACGAAGGGCGGTGTGGGCAATACCGTGGGCGGTGTGGGTATCTGCCATAGCTTTGCCGAGGACGGGAGGTGCATCTCCCTGCTGAAGATTATGCTGACCAACTATTGCATCTACGATTGTGCCTATTGCATCAACCGGGTGAGCAACGACATCCCGCGTGCCACGCTCTCGGTGACGGAACTGGTGGAATTGACCATGGAGTTTTACCGTCGCAATTATATCGAGGGGTTGTTTCTTAGCTCAGGCGTGGTGCGCAATCCCGATTATACGATGGAGCGGCTGGTGCGGGTGGCGAAAGACCTGCGGGTGAAGCACCGTTTCAACGGCTATATCCACTTGAAGAGTATTCCCGGTGCCAGTCAGGAGCTGGTGCACGAGGCGGGGCTGTATGCCGACCGTATGAGCGTGAACCTGGAAATCCCTACCGAGCGGAATCTGAAGCTGCTGGCTCCGGAGAAAGACCATCGTAGCGTGTACTTGCCGATGAAGTACATTCAGCAGGGCGTGCTGGAAAGTGCGGAAGAGCGCAAGCTGCACCGCCATGCCCCGCGTTTCGTGCCGGCAGGACAGAGCACGCAGATGATTGTGGGTGCCACCGACGAGACCGACAAGGACATCCTCAGCGTATCGTCGGCGCTCTACCGCCAGCCCACGATGAAGCGGGTTTACTATTCGGGTTATGTGGCGGTGAACACGTACGACAAACGCCTGCCCTTGCTGAAACAGCCTCCGCTGGTGCGCGAGAACCGCTTGTATCAGGCAGACTGGCTCTTGCGGTATTACCAGTTCAGGGTAGACGAACTGGTGGACGACGCTTCGCCCCACCTGGATATGGAGATTGACCCGAAACTGGCGTGGGCGTTGAAGCATCCCGAGCTGTTTCCGGTCGACATCCAGAGTGCCGACTACGAGATGTTGCTCCGTGTGCCGGGCATCGGGGTGAAGTCGGCAAAGATGATTGTGATGTCGCGTCGTTTCTCGCGCATCGGTTTTTACGAGTTGAAGCAGATGGGGGCGGTGATGAAGAAAGCGCGTTTTTTCATTACGTGCCGTGAGCTTCCCGACAAGACCATCCACGAGCTGGGACCGGCGGGCGTGCGCAGGCTCTTGCTTCCCAAGCCGAAGCGGAAAGAGGACGAGAGGCAATTGACGCTGGATTTCAGGGATTAGGTGACTAGGTACCAGTTGACTAGGTACTAGGTTCTGAATAGTCTTGTTGACGCAAGCAAAACTATCTATAACCTAGTCACCTGGTACCTAGTCAACTAGTCAACTTATAAATGCTTTTTTATTATGCTGAAAAAACTACTGAATGAACTGAAACGAAAAGACCACCAGCGCTATTTGGGCGGGTTGGATTTCTTCAAGTATATCGGTCCCGGACTGCTGGTGACCGTAGGATTTATCGATCCGGGAAACTGGGCTTCGAACTTTGCCGCGGGTTCTGATTTCGGATATACCCTGTTGTGGGTAGTTACCCTGTCTACGGTGATGCTGATAGTGTTGCAGCACAACGTGGCACACCTCGGCATCGTGACCGGCTTGTGCCTGAGCGAGGCGGCACACCGTTATGCGCCCCGCTGGATTGCCCGCCCCATATTGGGCAGTGCGGTGCTTGCCTCTATCTCTACCTCGCTTGCCGAGATATTGGGCGGAGCGATAGCCCTGCAGATGCTGGTGGGGATGCCCATTGTATGGGGCGCGTTGCTCACTACGGTGCTGGTGGTGGTGTTGCTTTTCACTAATTCGTACCGGCGCATCGAGCGTGGCATCATCGGTTTTGTGTCGGTCATCGGGCTTTCTTTCCTCTACGAGTTGTTTCTGGTGGACATCGACTGGCCTCTTGCCGCCCGTTCGTGGGTGGTGCCCAGCATCCCTCAGGGCAGCCTGCTTATCATCATGAGCGTGCTGGGAGCGGTGGTGATGCCCCATAACCTCTTCCTCCACTCGGAGGTGGTGCAGAGCCGTGAGTATAATAAAGGAGATGACCGCTCCATCCGGCGGTTGCTGAAGTACGAGTTTTACGACACACTCTTCTCGATGGGCGTGGGCTGGGCTATCAACAGTGCGATGATTCTGCTGGCGGCATCCACCTTTTTTGCCCAGGGCGTGCAGGTGGAAGAGTTGCAGCAGGCAAAATCGTTGCTCGACCCTTTGCTGGGCAATCAGGCGGGTACGATTTTCGCTTTGGCATTGCTGATGGCGGGGCTTTCGTCGACGGTGACAAGCGGGATGGCGGCAGGCTCTATCTTTGCCGGGATGTTCGGCGAGCCGTATCACATCAAGGATATCCATTCGCGCGTGGGTGTGCTCCTCTCATTAGGCGTGGCGTTGCTGGTCATCTTTTTCATCAATGACCCGTTTCAGGGACTGATTATTTCGCAGATGGTGCTGAGCGTGCAGCTTCCGTTCACCGTCTTCCTGCAGGTGGGGCTTACCTCATCGCGGCGTGTGATGGGCGAGTACGCCAATTCGCGCTGGAGCACCTTCGTACTCTACACCATCGCCGCGGTGGTTTCGGTGCTTAATCTGATGTTGTTGTTCAGTTGACAGGCGGATTTCACCACAGTGTTTTTTGAAACGCAGATTATTTTAATTTACGATTTGACAATTTACTATCTACTATTTGAGCATTAAATCGTACCTCGTAAATCGAAAAATAGTAAATCAAAATAATCCGCGTTAATCTGCGTTTCCCAAAATCGTTGGGAGCACTTCGGATGCCTCGGTTCAGTTGCCTACGCTCATTTTCGTGCGGTAATGGTGTCCGAGCATCAGTACCGCCACGATGAAGGCAAGAAAGTCGGACACGGGCATGCTGAGCCATACGCCGTCCAATCCGTAGGCAAGGGGCAGCAGGGCAAGTCCCGGAAGAAGGAACAGCAGCTGGCGTGAGAGGGAGAGGAAGATGGAGATTTTGGCTTTCCCGATAGACTGGAAGAACTGGGTGATGACAATCTGCGCACCCACCACGGCAAAGGCGGCTACTCCGAAGCGTACCGCTACGGTGGCTTGGCGGGTCAGCTCGTCATTGGTGGTGAACATTCCTACGAACACACGCGGAAACAGTTCGCCGATGGCAAAGCCGCAGGTGGTGATGATAACGGCGGCGGTCATTCCCAGCCTTAGTGTCTGCCGCACGCGCTGGTAATGTCCTGCCCCGTAATTGTATCCGGTGATGGGCTGCATCCCCATCGTGATACCCATTACAATCATCACAAAGAGCATCTGGATGCGGTTCAGGATGCCGAATGCGCCGATGGAGAGGTCGCCTCCGTATTTCAGCAGGCTGCTGTTGATGAAGATGGTGATGCAGCAGGCGCACACGTTCATTACGAAGGGCGACATGCCGATGCTGAACACGTTGAGGATGATTTTCTTCTTCAGCCGCAGGCGCCGTTTCTGGAACCGGATGTAGCTGGACCGGCTGCAGAAGTGGTGAAGCACCCATATCATGCCGACGAACTGCGAGAGGATGGTCGCCAGTGCGGCACCCCGCATCCCCCATTCGAGCCAGAAGATGAAGAGCGGCGCGAAGACGACGTTACACCCTACGGTGAGCATCGACGAGAGCATCGCTTTCCGCGGATAGCCCGTGGCGCGCATGATGTTGTTCAGTCCGATCATCACGTACGATACGGGCGTGCCTATCAGGATGACTTGCATAAACTGGCGTGCGTAGCCGATGGTGGCTTCGGTGGCGCCGAAGAAGTACAGGATGGGGTCGAGGAAGATGAGCGAGATGCTTCCGAACACGACGGCATTGACCACGCACAGGATGGTGACATTGCCCAGGATGTCTTCGGCTCCCTGCACGTCTTTTTGCCCCAGACGGATGGATGAGAGCGTGGCGCCTCCCACGCCTACCAGTGTGCTGAAGGCTATCAGCAGGTTCATCAGCGGAAAGTTGATGGCAAGGGCGGTGATGGCAAGGGCACCCACGCCGTGACCGATGAAAATACTGTCGATGATGTTGTACAATGAGGTCAGTGTCATGCCGATGATGGCGGGGATGGAGTATTGCCACAGCAGTTTCCCTATAGGTGCTTCTCCCAGCACGTGCGGATTGTTTGCGTTCATTTTGTGTATTCTTTCGTTAAAATTGCGGTGCAAAGTTAGGAAGATGGACGAATATTTCGGAAATTTGTGCTGTTAAATCAAACTAAATGTAAAACTGGATATGGATAAAACCAAATGTATAGCCGCTCTTTTCGATTTCGACGGGGTGGTGATGGACACCGAGCCGCAATATACCGTCTTCTGGGATGCGGTGGGGAAGAAGTATCATCCGGAGTACGAGGCTTTCGGCAAGATAATCAAGGGGCAGACCTTGAGCCAGATTTTCAGCCGTTATTTTGCCGGGATGGAGAAAGAGCAGGCGGAAATTACGGAGGATTTGAACCGCTATGAGGCAGAGATGAAGTATGAATACGTGCCGGGAGTGACCGGTTTCATGCGTGAGCTGCGTGAGCAGGGAGTGAAGACGGCGATTGTGACCAGCTCGAACGGACAGAAGATGCGGAGCGTGTATGCCGTGCATCCGGAACTGAAGGAACTGGTCGGGCGAATCCTGACGGCGGAGATGTTCACCCGCTCGAAACCAGCCCCCGACTGCTTCCTGCTGGGGGCGCAGGTGCTGGGGACGGTACCGGAGAACTGTGTGGTGTTCGAAGACTCGTTTCATGGGCTGGAAGCGGGAAATGCCGCCGGAATGGCGGTGGTAGGGCTGAGCACGACGAATCCCGCTGAGGCAATCCGTGATAAATGCCGGGTGGTTATCCCCGATTTCACCTTGTTCAGCTACGAAAAGATGAAAAGCTTGCTTAACTCGTTGAAATGATTTACTTTTGCCCGGATTTTTATTTAAGTGAGTGTACGGACTTAAATGATATTTATCAGAAACACAGATTTTCGCAGATTAACGCAGATAAAATAAAATGATATTGAATATCCGCAAACATCCCATGTAGGGGCGTATCGCATACGCCCGAATGCATCAACTAATCCACGTGGATATTTTCAGGGCGTATGCGATACGCCCCTACAAGGCAATTGGGTGGAATGCGGATATTAAAAAACAAAATTGGTTTGCGAAAAAATCTTGATGTATTGTCATCCTGAACGAACGTGAAGGATCTCGTGTACATCCACGTGGGCGCATCCGAGATGCTTCACTTCGTTACCAATGACGAATTTACAATTTGTCATAATCGAATGGGTTTTCCGCAGGAAATAGGCACTCAGCATGACAAATGATTTTTCGCAATTCATTTCTGATTGACTATAAAACGGGCAGATTGTATAAACTTTAGGATTAATTACTTAAGAAAGGAGAAAGATTATGGCTGGATATTTAGTCAGTGACACTCGGAAGGTGACCACCCACCGCTTGATGGAAATGAAAGAAAGAGGTGAGAAAATTTCAATGCTGACTTCGTACGACTATACCACGGCACGCATCGTGGACGAAGCCGGGGTGGATGCGATATTGGTTGGCGACTCGGCATCGAACGTAATGGCAGGCAATGTGACGACGTTGCCCATTACGGTCGACCAGATGATTTACCATGCCCGTTCGGTCGTCCGGGGCGTGAAGCGTGCGCTGGTGGTGGTGGATATGCCGTTCGGCTCGTATCAGGCAGACCCGTTCGACGGGGTGCGCAACGCCATGCGGATGATGAAGGAGACGGGTGCCGATGCGCTGAAGCTGGAAGGCGGAGAGGAAGTGATAGAGGCTATCCGCAAGATAATCGGGGCGGGTGTCCCAGTGATGGGTCATCTGGGCCTGATGCCGCAATCCATCAACAAGTATGGTACGTATGGTGTGCGTGCCAAGGGCGATGCCGAAGCCGATAAGCTGTTGCGCGACGCGAAATTGCTGGAAGAAGCCGGCTGCTTCGGGCTGGTATTGGAAAAGATTCCGGCTGCATTGGCACAGCAGGTGACCGAATCCTTGCATATCCCCGTCATCGGCATAGGTGCCGGAGGAGCTACAGACGGTCAGGTGCTGGTGGTGGCTGATATGTTGGGCATGACCAAAGGCTTCAGCCCGAAGTTCCTGCGCCGGTATGCCGACCTGAATGCGGTGATGACCGATGCCATCGGACAATATGTGACGGATGTGAAGTCGGGCGGTTTCCCGAACGAGTCGGAACAATATTAAACAATGGACAATTGACATTAGCCCTGCGGCGATGTGAAAGAATTGTCAATTGTCATTTGTCAATTATAATAAAGGTATATGCTGTGGAATAAAAACTTTACTTTGCTTGCAGCGGCAAATGTGTTTTTTCATGCCGCCGTATACATGCAGTTTCCTGTCCTGCACCGGTGGATGACGGATGTCTGGGGATATACAGGAGTGGAAGCGGCGTGCATGGCGGTAGTGTTCGGCTTGTCCCTGTTCATTCCGGGAGTGTTCAACAGTTATCTGGTCGATACATTCAGCCGGAAACAGGTATGCATACGGAGCATGATTGTGTTAGGTCTGGCGACGCTGGCTTATCCGTGGACCTCGGCAACATGGCAGATTGTCGCTTTGCGCGTCTTGCAGGGGAGCGCGTTCGGAATCGCTTTGATGGCTACCGGAAGCACATTGGCGATAGATGTGGCTCCCAGCCATCAGCGGGACGGAGCGAACCGGGCTTTTACATGGTCGGGCATCGCGGGCATGTTGGCGGGCGTTGTGATTGGCTTGGCGGGGATGCAGCATGTGGCTTTCACGCAGCTGGTAAGTGTTTCGGCGTGCTTGCTGGCGGTGGCTATGGTGCTAATCGGGTATGTGAAAATCAGTTTCCGCGCCCCTTTGGATTTGCCCCTGTGCTCGTCCGACCGTTTCTTGCTTTTCCGTGCGGTCCCTCCGGGCATCAATATGATGGCGGTTCCGTTGGTGATAGGCATGCTTTTTGTTTCGGTTTCCGATTTTTCCTTTTATCTTTGCACAGGGCTTGGCTTCCTGCTCTATCTGTTGGTGAGGGAGAGCGTAAGGCGGCAGGTCGACGGGCGGATTCAAGTCGGGGCGGGGCAATTGCTGATGATTGCCGGACTGATGGCATTGCATCATCCTGAGGGCGTTTATCCCCTCTATATAGGCGGATGCCTGATAGGCTTAGGCACGGGATTCTCCATCGGCCAGTTCCTCCAGATGATGATTTTGCTCCCCTTGCATTGCGAGCGCGGGACGGGTTATCACACATACCGCTTGTCGTGGGAATTGGCGTGGGCGTGCGGCATCTTCTTGGGCGTGTATCTGCAAAGTCAGGGCAAAGGCTTGTTTGGGGCGGAAATACTGATAGCCGTGGCAGGGCTTTTGCTGTATCAGGCATTCACGTACCGTTATTTCAAGAGACATTATCAGAAACATTAAAACTATAAAGAATATGGCAGACGATAAAAAAATTATCTTTTCGATGGTCGGAGTGAGCAAGTCATTCCAGAACAACAAACAGGTATTGAAAGACATCTACCTATCCTTTTTCTATGGAGCGAAAATCGGCATCATCGGTTTGAACGGAGCCGGTAAGTCTACGTTGCTGAAGATTATCGCCGGACTGGACAAGAATTATCAGGGCGAAGTGGTGTTCTCGCCGGGCTACTCGGTAGGCTATCTGGCGCAGGAACCTTATTTGGACGATACGAAAACGGTGAAGGAAGTCGTGATGGAAGGCGTGCAGGCAACCGTAGACGCGCTTGCCGAATACGAGGAAATCAACCAGAAGTTCGGCTTGCCCGAGTATTACGAGGACCCCGAGAAAATGGATGCCCTCTTTGCCCGTCAGGCGGAACTGCAGGACATCATCGACTCTACCGACGCGTGGAACCTCGACTCCAAGCTGGAGCGCGCGATGGACGCCTTGCGCTGCCCGCCCGAAGACCAGCCGGTGAAGAACCTTTCGGGAGGCGAACGCCGTCGGGTGGCGCTGTGCCGCCTGCTGCTCCAGAAGCCCGACATCCTCTTGCTGGACGAACCTACCAACCACCTGGATGCCGAAAGCATCGACTGGCTGGAACAACACCTCCAGCAATACGAAGGAACGGTGATTGCCGTGACGCACGACCGCTATTTTCTCGACCACGTGGCAGGCTGGATTCTGGAGCTGGACCGTGGCGAAGGCATCCCCTGGAAAGGAAACTATTCCAGCTGGCTGGAGCAGAAGACCAAGCGCATGGAGATGGAAGAGAAAGTGGCAAGCAAGCGCCGCAAGACCCTGGAACGCGAGTTGGAATGGGTGCGCATGGCGCCCAAGGCACGTCAGGCGAAAGGCAAGGCACGTCTCAACTCGTACGACAAGTTATTGAACGAAGACGTGAAGGAGAAAGAAGAAAAGCTCGAAATCTTCATCCCGAACGGTCCCCGTCTGGGAAATAAGGTAATCGAGGCGAAACACGTGGCAAAAGCTTACGGCGACAAGCTGCTCTTCGACGACCTCAACTTCATGCTTCCCCCCAACGGCATTGTGGGCGTCATCGGTCCCAACGGTGCCGGAAAAACCACCCTGTTCCGCCTGATTATGGGCATTGAGAAGCCCGACAAAGGCGACTTCGAAGTGGGCGAAACCGTAAAGGTTGCCTACGTGGACCAGCAACACAAAGACATCGACCCGAACAAGACCGTATACCAGGTTATCAGCGGAGGCAACGACTTGCTCCGCATGGGCAACCGCGACGTGAACGCCCGTGCCTACCTGAGTCGGTTCAATTTCTCGGGCGCCGACCAGGAAAAGCTCTGCGGCATGCTTTCGGGAGGCGAGCGCAACCGCCTGCACCTTGCCATGGCGCTGAAGGAAGAAGGCAACGTATTGCTTCTGGACGAGCCTACCAACGACATTGACGTCAACACCCTGCGTGCGCTGGAAGAAGGTTTGGAAGACTTTGCCGGATGTGCCGTAGTAATCAGCCACGACCGCTGGTTCCTCGACCGTATCTGCACCCACATCCTGGCGTTTGAAGGAAACAGCGAGGTGTTCTTCTTCGAAGGCTCGTACACCGAATACGAGGAAAACAAGATGAAGCGCATGGGCAATGTAGAGCCGAAGCGCGTGCGTTACCGGAAACTGATGGAAGACTGATTTAAATGAAGAATGAAGAATCTTTTTTGAATGAAGAAACAGCATTCTTCATTCCTCATTCTTAATAATGAATATCCGCATTTTACCTAATTGACTGTAGGGGCGTATCGCATACGCCCTGAAGGCATCCGCGTGGATAAGTGGACGCATTCGGGCGTATGCGATACGCCCCTACATGGGATGTTTGCGGATATTCAAATTCTTAATTCTTCATTTAATAAGATGTTGACTATATACCTCGCCCGCCACGGGCAGACAGAAGAAAACCTGAGCCGGATATTCCAAGGGCATTTGCCCGGACACCTCACCGAAGAAGGGAAGCGGCAGGCCATAGCCTTGGGAAAGGCCTTGGAAAACATTCCGTTGGATGCCATTGTCAGCAGCGACCTGCAACGGGTGGCAGATACGGTCCGCCTTGCGGTAGGCAGCCGGGATTTGCCCTGGGAAAAGAATGCCCTGTTCCGCGAAGTGGACTGGGGGAGCTGGACGGGGATGTCGATAAACAGTGTCGACCGTTCCTGTTTCCCGAAAGACGCCGAAACCCCCGCAATGCTTTACGCACGTGCAGGCAAGTGCATCGACTATCTGAAGCAGCATTGCGAGGGCAAGTCGGTGCTGGTGGTTGCCCACGGGCAGATAAACCGGAACATCATTGCGCAGGCTCGGGGGATTCCCCTCGGCCGCCTGAAGGAAATACCGCTGATGAAGAACGGGACAACAGTTCAATTAATAATTAACAATTAATAATTAACGCGAATCAGGAGTTAAACGTAGTTATGTTTCACAGGAGTTATCACTTCGTTCAGGAGTTATACTTCACGCGGTATTTATTTGTGCATTTTGTATATGCCACGTAGTAGAGACGATGTGCACATCGTCTTTACAGAAGCTGTGCAAAAGGCATTGGCATCTAACTCCCTTTTAACCCCTGATTGGCATTATTAATTGTTAATTATTAATTGTTAATTATTAATTGTTAATTATTAATTGTTAATTATGTACCAGCGTGCCGATATTTTCACCGGCAACGACCTTCTTCAGGTTGCCCACGGTATCCATGTCGAAGACGATGATGGGCAGGTTGTTTTCCTTGCACATGCAGGTGGCGGTGAGGTCCATCACCTTCAGCCCGCGTGCCAGCACTTCGTCGTACGTGATATCGTCAAACTTCTTGGCGGTCGGGTCTTTTTCGGGGTCGGCGGTATAGATGCCGTCTACGCGCGTGCCTTTCAGCATCACGTCGGCTTCTATTTCGATGCCTCTCAGCGATGAACCCGTGTCGGTGGTAAAGAACGGGTTTCCCGTGCCGGCGGACATGATGGCCACTTCACCGTTCTCCATGGCTTCGATGGCTTTCCATTTGGTGTAAAACTCGCCTATCGGCTCCATGCGGATAGCCGTCAGCACCCGTGCCTTCACCCCGTTTGCCGTCAATGCCGAGCTTAGCCCCAAGCTGTTGATTACCGTGGCGAGCATCCCCATCTGGTCGCCTTTCACGCGGTCGAATCCCTTTCCGGCACCGCTCAGCCCGCGGAAAATGTTCCCTCCGCCGATAACGATGCCTATCTGCACGCCCATGTCGTGTATTTCCTTAATCTGCAAGGCATATTCTCCCAGGCGTTTCTCGTCTATGCCGTATTTCTTTTCTCCCATCAGGCTTTCGCCGCTTAACTTTAACAAGATACGTTTAAATTTTGCCATATTCAGAATCTTTTTTGTTTGCAGGCAAAGGTAACAAGAATTTACGGGAATACACAAAAAACGTCGCGGCATTTTCAGCATGCGGCGACGTCAGAAAGAGAGAGAGAATCTGTTTGTTTATGTCTAGTTAGTCTTTGTTGATGCTTTTGATGACTTCCGAAGCTATTTTGGAGGAACTTTTACGGCTGGCTTTGCTGAGTTTGGCTCCCTTTTCCAAATTCATGCATGTGAAATAGTTGTTCCCTTTGGTCACTTCATGCTGATTGCGGTCGTAAAGTGAATAACTTACAAAGTGGAACAGGGTGCGCAGGGGAGTGTCTTGCCATTTCAAGTAATGTTTATTAAGGAAAAGCACATAGTCGGCATCCGCTTCGTTAAGTATTTTGCTGAATTCTTCTTTGTTTACATTACTTAAGTCAGCATAGGTGTCTTCATTTTCTCCGTTGACTTTAACTTCGGTCACAAGAGTATTCACATCAGGAAGATTTTCTGATGAGACGAACGTATATTTTTTGTCTTTGTTTGCCTGAATGATGTTATTGGTAATAATACGGTTGTAAGTGTCACCGATGCTGTCTTGAGGAATGCCGGTTTCTTCTGTAATCATAGGAGCTGGAAAATAGTTAGAACCCACATTGTCTAGTCCAACTACCAGTACTTTTACTTGCATGTCTTTGGTCTTGTTTTCTTTGTTGCTGTCTTCTGCATTTGCAGTTGTAATGAAAGTCATGGCAGCCAAGCCTAAAATGATGTTTTTAATCAGAGTTGTTTTCATTTCTTTCTTCCTTTTTTATTTGACATTGCAAAAATAGGGTGGTCGTGTTACATCCTTGTTTCTACATTGTGATAATCTTGTTAAATGCTTTATTTGTAGCGCTGCTTTGCGGTGTCTTGCTTAGAAGAAACTGTTTTGAATTTTATCGTAGGCTGATTGGGGATAAGTTTTAAATACGTCCTTATGATATAAAATGCGACCCTCCTGCAGATATTTTCGTGCAGAAGGGTCGCTTTACTTGTTGTCGTGTATTTGTCCGTTATTCTACGGCTGGCATGTCTAATCCACTGTTATAATCGGTTTCTCTTGACGGAAGAACCCATTTCCAGAATGAAGAGTTGGGGTCTGCTCCATAAGTACCGGCGATAGATGCATGGAAATTACCTCCTTCGGTAATGCCTTTGCGCTGAACCGGGCGTCCCCAACGCTTGCAGTCGAACCAGCTGTGACCTTCACCCCAAAGTTCGAGACGGCGGTACAGAATAATTTCGTTCCACAAATCTTCTCCTGTTTTCGTACAAGTATATTCAGGGTCACGTCCACTGGTTTGATTCAATTCAATCAAATCGTTTTGTGCACTTGTAATATCCCCTGTCTTATAAGCTGCTTCTGCCTCAATCAATAACATTTCAGAAGAACGGATAAATGGAATGCATCCAATACCCGGCATACCAAGTGCGGCAAATTTCAAAGCACCGTATGGTTCAATGGTTTGTGCCGGAGTGTAAGTGCAAACGCTGGCTGCATAATTATTGGCCTTGGTTGCCGCAGCTAAACCTGCATCCGTCTCTATATCAAAGCTTCCATAAATTGTTTCTATGACGTCTTCCACCTTTTGGCCTTCTTCCAAGAAAGTACCGGAGTGCAAGAATAAGCCTTTACGTATATCCGTATCAGGGATAGCGTCAATCAGCTCACGGCTTGCCGCGATATTATAACCAACAGACGCATAATAACCATTGTATGCCATTGTCACTTGATAGCTCCAGTAATATAAAGTTTCTGCAGCATCATTATAAGAACCCCAAATCCATTCGGAAGTCGGATTGCAGAAGCCGGTTCGGTAATCGGCATTCGACATTAATGCATAACCATTCCGGGCCAATTGGGCCATTTCACTTGCCTTGCTATAATCCTCCCGAATCAGGGCAGCACGAGCGTATACGCCATAAGCTACATTCAGATTTGGAAAACATACGGCACTGCTGCTGTATACAGTGCTACGGTCTAAACCGGATGCCTGAAACAGTGAGATGGCTTCGTCAAGATCCTTGTAAATCTGTTCATAGGTCTGAGCTAAGGTAGACAACGGCATGTCACCTGTAGATTCATCCAAACGTAAAACTATACCGTCTGTAGCACCGTTGTTGCTATTCGCCCAACTGTTGCAATAGAACTGTACTACTTGTGAAAAGGCAAATGCGCGGAATGTCAATGCTGAAGCTTTCAGAAACTGAAGCTCTGCCTCATCTCCTTCGGCGGTATCTACATTGGCAAGAATCGTATTAGCGTTTCCTACTATGGTATAGTAATAATACCAAGGGTACGAATCATAAATGGATGTATTGCTGTCATTCATCGTTCCATTCATCATCGGAGCCCATCCCGGGGCAAATACAGGGAAATAGAAATCCTCACCCATATATTCGGCGTACATCATCATGATGGTACCTTCGCCATTAAAACCCTGGCCATAATATGCATGCTGCATGGTCATCAGTTTGCAGATACCGTTGATGGCTTGCTTCATATTGTCTGCATTACCGTTCACTTCCCCAGCAGAAGCTGAACCAGTAGGCATCGTGTCCAGCCAGCTGTCACTACAGGAGCTGAACGCCAAGGCAGCACCCAGCAATCCCATTGTCATGTATTTTGTGATAGAATGTCTCATATATTTATATGCTCTATTAATTTATGTATTGATTTAGAATTTCAAGTTTACGCCTAAAGTATAAACGCGGGCAGTGACGAATGTGTTGTCCATCGTACCGTTGAAACTGTACTGCGGGTTCATACCTTTCAGCGAGGTAATGGTAAATGCGTTTTCAATACTACCATATACGCTTATACCGCCAAGTCCGAGTTTGGTTACCCATCTCTTAGGCAAATTATAGTTCAAGTTGATATTCTTCAAGATGAAATAAGAAGAATTTTGCAGCCAACGGTCACATGAACCTTGCGAATAAGCATCTTGTGATGACAAGTCAAAACGGGGAATTCCGTTCGGATCTACACGATTGGGCGAATCCTCTGTCATTCCAGCAGGTACACTCTGCCAGGCATTCAACACATCTGTATGCAGTGCATTCGGACTGGCTACGCTCGAACTCATCAAAGAAGCATAGGTGGTATCGTATGTCTTTCCACCCAATGAGTAAGTCCCTAAGATAGAAAGAGTTAAATCCTTATAACTTACCGAAGTCGAGATGCTTCCATAAACAGTAGGCAATGCAGTGCCGCTCCAGTCCTTTCTAGCATACGTGGTGTTATACGTATAGTCTGTACCGTTGATATTCACATGATAACCAGCTGCTTTTGCCGATTCAACTTTTGTCGGGTCAATTTCATAAAGAGCACGACCGTTCATCTGGTCTACACCGGCATACTGGTACATATAGAACTCGTAAATACTATGTCCTTCCGAGAACATCTGTACACCGTTTAGGATATCTTCTCCGTCAGGCAATTCGATAATCTCGTTTTTCAGCCATGTCAGGTTCATGCCGATATTCCAGTTCCAGTCTTTGGTACGGATAACATCCACATCAGTAGCGATTTCGATACCTCTATTAGATACCGACCCGATGTTTTTTGCCATACTTGACATAGCTGTTGCGTCAGCACTACCGATTCCCCACAAGTCTGTAGCACCAGCCGACAACGGATTATACACATTGAACAGCAGGTCGCGCGAACGTTTATCGAAATAATCGAATGAAATGTTCCACCGGTCAAACAGACGGGCTTCTACCGCGATGTCAAACGAAGATGTGGTTTCCCATTTCAAGTTCTCGTTCATCAGCTGGTTCTTATAATAAGCACCCAATCCGGCATTGGTGTCCGAATTATACAAAGCCATGTAGGCATAATAATCTACACCGGCGTCATTACCTACTTCACCATACGAAGCACGCAATTTCAAATCATCTACCCAAGTCACATCTTCCATGAACTTTTCTTTCGAAATCATCCAGCTTCCGCCTACCGACCAAAAGTTCCCCCAACGGTGATCGGGATGGAAGCGGGAAGAGCCGTCCCGACGGAAAGAAGCATCGAAATAATACTTGTCATCGTAGTTGTAACGGGCACGTGCCAAATAACTTTCTGTGTTATACTCAATCGTAGAACCTTCACTGTAAGTAGTTTCTGAGAAGTTTGACAACTCAGTGTTGTCACCTGTCATTTTCATATTAGCCTTTGCAGTATAGTCCAGTGACTCATAATAACTACGTGCTTCATGAGCCAACAGCACATCTACCGTATGCTTGTTGAAGTGGTGAGCCCAAAATAATTCTTGTGAAAGCGTGTAATCTTTCACACGTTGATAATATTGGGTCAGACGACCGTTGTTGCCGGCACCGTCACCACAGACAGGGTTATTGTAATTTTTCTGTTTCATGTTCGAATTGAACAGGTTTCCTTTTGCCGTAAACTGGAAATCATTCAAGAACGAAATCGTGGCATAAATCTGTCCTTGCATCGTGTTGGTGTACATACGGTTGATATCGTTTTCCAATTCATACACTACATGGCGGTTTGACAGATACTGTTGCCCTAGGTTGTAGGTAGGATTTCCATTCTCGTCCATCACCACATTGCCTTCTGCATCATGTGCATAATACGGATAAACCGGAGCCATCATACGTGCGGAATAGAATGGGTTGATATAATAGGTGCCGTTGGCTTCATTGGCATAATTGCCTTCCGAAGAACTTGCTGATAAATTAATACCGCTCTTAAACCATTTGTTCGGAGTAAAGTTGGCTTTCAAGCGACCGGAGAAACGTTCAAAATCAGAACTGATAACATATCCTTTTTCGTTCAAATAAGAACCAGATGCAAACAAATCATATTTTTCACCCGCAGCTGCACCGCTCAAATTATATTCTTGGCGGTAGCCTGTACGCTCCAAAGCATCATTCCAATCCAAGTCATTATATCCTGGCAAAACATTTCCTAAGAACTTTCCATCTTCTGTGAAAAGTTCAGTGTTTCCCTTATCGAAAATATTCGATTTGATAACATTGCTCATCAAAGTCTGGTTAACGGCTGCGGCGGCTGAAGCAGCATCCATACCTTCGTCTATCATATAATAGCGTTGGTATCCTTTCCACATTGTTTCCATCCAGTCGTTGATGCCCAGACGGTCGTATTCGGGAATACCACGGGTATACATACCTTGGCGTATATCCAGATTCAGGCTCGGTTTGCTTCCTTTTCCATTACGTGTCGTAATCAAAATAACACCATTAGCGGCTTTATTACCATAAAGAGCAGCCGAAGAAGCATCCTTCAAGACAGACATTGATTCAATATCATTGGTATTGATTTCGTTCAGGCTGCCTTCATAGGGTACACCATCTACTACAATCAAGGGTTCGTTTGTTCCATTAATAGAACCAAAACCGCGGATACGGATGCTATTACTACCATTACCCGGTTCACCGTATGTACTGTTTACCTGCACACCGGTAGTAGTACCTTCCAATGCGCTGGTCACATTTGTTACCGGTCGTTTTTCAATCTGACCTGCACTTACAGATGATACCGCACCCGTAATGGAGGCACGTTTCTGGGTACCGTAAGCAACGACAACAACTTCATCCAACACCTCTTCATCCGACTTCAGTACAACTTTCATAACCGGTCGGATGTCGAGCTCTTGCGTCTGCAAGCCGGTGAAAGAAACCACCAAAGTTCCGGCCGAACTGAATCTTAGCCAATAATTGCCTGTTATTGAAGTATTTACAAATGATTCCTGTTTTTATCTCTTACTGCAAAAACATTAGCTGGAAAACCTTGTAAAGGCATTTTCATTGAAATATTTCTACCTAATGTATCCCAATGTATTACCAAGGAACGAAGTTTTCATGGAATGAAAGTTTCTTTATTACAGGATAATGATTATATTTGCGAAAAAAGTCGCAACGAAAAATATCGCAATATGAAAAATCCATTTAAGTTTGGGACAGTAGTAGACGGAGCTTTCTTCACGGACAGGGAGAAGGAATTACAATCTATCGGGCAATTGTTGGAAAGCGAGAATCATTTGGTGTTAATCAGCCCGCGGAGATTCGGGAAAACCAGCTTGGTTTGTAAAGCCTTGCTGCATATAAACAGGCCTGTGGTTATGATTAATTTCCAATCAGTTACAACTGTGACCGAATTGGCTGCGCTTTTGCTGAAACGCATATTTAAATTATATCCATTCGAAAAAATCAAACATGCCATGGCTCATTTTCGGTTCATCCCGACTTTTTCAGTCAATCCGATGACTGATGGAGTAGATGTTACTTTTCAACCCGGAAGCGATAATAATATCGTATTGGAAGATGTATTGATGTTGATAGAGAAATTAGGCGAGAAAAATAAATTCGTTGTGGTATTGGATGAGTTCCAAGAAATTATTGATTTGGAAAAAGGTTTGGATAAATATCTTCGCTCCATTATGCAGTTGCAACACAACGTAAACTATATTTTTTTAGGAAGCCAAGAGTCTATGATGGAAGAGATATTCGAAAAGAAAAAATCTCCGTTTTACCATTTCGGCATTTTGATGCGGCTCCCTAAAATACCGTACGATGATTTTTTCCGTTATCTTACAGAGCGGTTTGCATTTATAGTTCCAGAGCAATCGGAACAAATAGCGAAAGACATCCTTTTGTTTACCCAATGCCATCCTTATTATACACAGCAGCTTGCCTTTCAAGTTTGGAATATATTGGAACAAGAAAGCCAGACAGTGGAGGTTGTAAATCATGCCGTAGACGAATTAACTCAATTACATGATTTTGACTATGAACGCATTTGGATGGCAATGAATAAAACCGACCGCCACATATTGACTATTTTAGCACAAAGCGCAACGTCTCCGCTTGATTCAAAAAGGGAAATGCCTACCAGTACTGCATTTAGTGCGTTAAAACGTTTGTCTAAGCAAGGATATGTAATAAAGAATAAGAAATACGAAATAGATGACCCTTTCTTTGCCCGCTGGATTTTCAATCGGTCATTGTAAAAATTGAAAAGAAGGCTGCCCAACTGATTTTCAGCATGAGCAGCCTTCTTGTTAATTTATAGAATGCACTATTTAATCATTCTGTTCTGTAATAGCACTATTCGCATTCAATTCTTTGTCCGGAATTTGATAGATAAATAGTTTATCACCAGCCGGAACTGATTTAGGAGTCGTAGCACTATGATTAGTTGCATGTGTTCTGTCTAAATCCTCATTGCGGCGTTTCATGTCAAACAAACGTCTTCCTTCACCCCACATTTCAATACGTTTTTGAATTTCAATTTCTTCTAATAACGCATCTCCAGATTTGCTGCAAGTATATCCAGGTACACGGGTTTGCATAATAGTTTCCAACATCGTTTTTGCTTCAGCTGTTTTCCCTGCACGGTATAAAGCTTCGGCTGCCACGAAATACATTTCACCTGTACGCAAATAGATATAATCAGAGCAGAAGGTGTCTCCTGTTCCTAATGAACCGACATCCACAAATTTGCATTGGATATATTGACGTACATTATAATGAGAATTCGATTCATCTACATCAATACCAAACCATTTTTTACGAATATCATTGTCTGCAATTTTATCATACAAGTCGCTGGCAATCATTTTATAGTTACCTAATGCACCTCCATACCCCGGTCCAAACGGATCCATATTACTCATAAATGAAGCATAAAATGTATTGGTTTCGCTATTGATGTCAGCACCCCAAAGCACTTCACTTAAGTTGATGTCATTGAAACCGGACAACAATTCGTCTTCATTCATCAATGTTCCGCCTTGAATAGCTATTTGGGCATATTCTGCGACTTTATTCCACTGATCAGGATAATCGTTTACGAACGAAAGAATGTTAGCGTAAATAGCAGCTGCAGCATACTCATTCAATTCTGCTTTACTTGAAATTCCTTTGCCTTTCAGGTAATTGTACCCTTTGTCAATATCGCTAAGGATTTGGTCATATACTTCTTTTACAGGAACACGCTCCAATCTTGTTTCAGTTTCTGTATAGATAGGAATACCTGGCTTTCCCTGATTCCATTGATAAGGTTGTTGGTAAAGATTGATTAGCCAAAAATAACAATAAGCACGTATAGTGTAACTTTGCCCCAACATGGTTTCTACGGTTTCGTCCCCGTCTTCCGCTAAACCGATTAGATTGGTAATAACTTCGTTCGCGCCACTAATTACAGCATAAAGCTCTTGCCAACATGTCGTAGGGCGACGGTAATTCGAGCCTCGGTTATCCAACATATAGTCGTAAACGAAGAAGTGCTGAGTCAGATAAGCCATATCATCTCCCATCAAATCCGTAGCTAATTCGAATGCTTTTAGACCAAAATCGTCATGACTTTGCTGAGCTTCTGGAGAAAATAGGTTTTTATAATATCCCGTAATATAGGCTTGTATGGCACTTGGGTCTCTCTCAATCACTTCTTTGATTTGGTCTTCCGAAGCATATTCACTTGGCTCCTTATCCAAAAAGTCATCCGCACAACTTCCTAAGGTGAGGGCAGCGGCACATAATGTAATATATTTAAGAAACTTCATAGTCTATTCTTATTTAAAAGTTTAAGTTAATACCGAATGAAATCGCACGGATAGCTGAATAGTTGGCAGCTGAATATCCGTATTCATATTGGCGTGGATCCAATCCTTTACGTTTTGAGAACATGGCAACATTGTCTGCTGAAACATAAATCCGTGCAGAGTTAGCTTGTATCGCTTTCATCCATTTAGCCGGGAAAGTATATCCCAATGAAATGTTACGGATATTGAAATAAGATGCGCTAATCAAAAAGCGGGATGATTGTGCGTTACTATTTTGTGCTCCGTCCATGATAGGCACATCCGTATTCTTATTTTCAGGAGTCCATGCATTCAAAATATCCTTATGCCAGTTTGAACCAACATTGCTTCCTGCATGCATGAATCCCATGTACATACTATCATAGATTTGACCTCCTAACTGGAAGTTTGTTCCGATAGTCAAATCAAAGTTTTTATATGAAAAGTCCATTGACAAACCTCCTTGGAAATCAGGCAAAGTCGAGCCTAAATCGTATTTGTCGGCTTGGGTATAATCTTCGGTTACGGTTCTGCCCGTTACATTCCCATTTTCGTCTTCTACATTCATATACCATTGGGCTGCACCTGTTTCCGGATTTACACCTGCATATTCGTATGTATATACATCATAGATAGAACCTCCTTCGGTCAGGCGGAACAAAGAAGATGTTCCATGGATAATACCGTCAGCTCTTTTGTCTTCAGGCAGACTCACGATTTTGTTTTTATAATGTGTCCCATTAATTGAGATGTTCCATACAAAATCATTAGTGCGGAACGGAGTTGCGGTAAGTGTAAATTCAAAACCTTGATTCTTCATATCCAACAGATTCATAGGTATATATGAAATACCAGACGATATAGGATAGGGCATATTATAAAGCATGTCTGAAGTATTCTTCAAGAAATAGTCGAAATCAAATTTCAACCGGTGGTCGAAGAAAGAAGATTCGATACCTACGTTCAAGTTCTTGCTCTTTTCCCATGTCAAGTCTTTGTTTCCGCGATAGCTTTCCACTACAGAGAATGCACCGTTATTATTTGATACGGTATATTGCTTTAAATAGGGTTGATAAACTACATAGCCATATTGATCAAGAATACCGTCATTCCCTTGTGTACCGTAACTTGCCTTTATTTTCAAGTCATTCAGCCATGATACATCTTTCAACCATTCTTCCTGAGTCATACGCCACGAACCGCCTACTGACCAGAAAGTACCCCGTCTGTTATCCGGATGGAATTTAGACGACTCGTCTGTACGGATGCTGGCAGAAAGATAGAAACGGTCTTCATAATCATAATTTACGCGACCGAAGTAACTTTCCATTGAATGTTCTTGTTTATACGAATTCATATCACTCATGGTAATGGCATTGTTGAATTCCGGATTACCAAGCGTATAGAAGTTATATTTATGCGTATATTGATAATTCTGGATATACGAATAAGATTCGTGTCCTACCATTACGTCAAATGAATGTTTTCCTATTGATTTGGCATAGCTGGCAATCTGGTTAGCTGTAAATGTCTGCATGCGGATATTGTATTTATAGGTACGTCCGTTTACATTGGCAGCATCACCATACAATTGATTCATGTGGTCTGTGCGCACTTGGTTCATTAAATCATAACCAATGTTTGCGGTCAACTTAAATCCTTCAAATAAGTTTAAGTTGATAGTTCCACGACCAGAGAAATTGTCATTCAAAGTTTGGTGTACGTCAAGATCAGAATTTGCAGCTACATTCTGGTTGCTGAAACCTGCCATACGTGAACTGTATGTTCCGTCACCATAGTCATAAATAACATTACCGTCTTCATCATACAAACGGTTCCCGTCTGTATCGTAAGCATATACTGGATAAATCGGAGCAATCTGTTGTGTAAACATAAATGCGTTCGAGTAATTTGTTAAACTTGCTCCTTGGGATGTTCCGGCATTCTTTTCCCCACGTGCATACGATAAATTTCCAGTTAAGTCCAAATATTTATTTACAGTATGCGTAATATTGGCACGAGCCGAAATACGCTCAAAGTCTGTGTTCCGCAAGATACCTTCATCTTTCAAATAACCTAAAGACAAGAAATGAGTCGTTTTAGAGTTACCGCCCTGCATACTGATATTATATTCTTGGCGTAATCCATTATGTAAAGTTGCATCCGCCCAATCATCGTGATGACGCAAAGGAGCAGAAGTGACCACACCTTCCGGAGAAACCATTTCATTATTAGCTACTCCGATAAAAGGATTATAACCGATAGAATTAATCAAACCAGCAGACGCTTCTTCACCTCCCACTTGGTTATACAATACATTCCAAGCAGTTTTTACATAAGTGCGTTGGTCTTTCATAATATCATATTCAGGGATTCCACGAGTATTAACACCCCAACGAGCGTCTACACTGATACTACTTTTGTCACTGGAACCTCTTTTGGTAGTAATCATAACAACGCCATTAGCTGCACGAGAACCGTAAAGAGCAGCAGATGCAGCATCCTTTAAGATAGACATACTTTCGATATCAGCCGGATTCAAAGCATTAACAGCTTCTTCATCGTAAGGCATACCGTCTACCACATATAAAGGAGCGGCGGAAGCACTAAACGAACCAATACCACGAATACGGATTTTTGCATTTTCACCGGGTTGTCCGCTCGTGCTGATTACTTGTACGCCTGCTGCAGCCCCTTCAAGTGCTTTGGAAACAGATGATACTTGAAGTTTTGCGATTTTCTCCCCGTCAACTGAAGTTGCAGCTCCTGTAAAAGAAGACTTCTTCGCAGTACCATAAGCCACCACCATCACTTCGTCCAGCTCATGCATGTTAGATTGCATCACCACTTTCATAACCGGCTGAATCTTAACTTCTTGCGTCTGCAAGCCGATGAAAGAAACTACCAAAGTTCCCGCCGAACTTGATGATGCCTATAAATGACTGTTTATAAACGAATTACAGAATTTATAATTATGCTTTGTTCTTTCTCATGATTGGTTCATATAGAGTATAACAGGGTTTCGTCTGAAATTTTTCTACCCGAGATATATCTGAAAATGATGAGATAATAGAATTTTTGATTACCTTTGTGTGAAACTCAAACACCTTTAGTTATGGATGATAAGTATAAGATACCTTATATAAATGCATGCATACGTGCTTTTGCCAAGCGTTTCAGCCTTTCGGTCAAGAATGCTTTTTTATACCTATATCGGTTTAAAGGCGTGGATTTTCTGAATGACTTTTACGGCGTAGAGCATTTGCAATCCATTGATGATGCCGTGGATGACTTGATTGTCATCTGCAAAAAAAACGGAGGACAACTGATATGATACTTTATCATGGGACTAATGTTGATTTTCAGCAGATAGACATTCGAAAATCCAATCCGTACAAGGACTTTGGTCAAGGCTTTTATCTGACTGATATTCTTGTGCAGGCTGAAAATATGGCAGCCAAGAAAGCACGGATTCTTGGCGGAAGTCCGATTGTACAGAAATATCAATTTGATGAAACGTATCTCTCGGCTCCGTTTCTGAACGTCCTGCTTTTTGAAAAGCCAAGCAAAGAGTGGGCAGAATTCATTTACCGGAATAGAACAAGGAGTATCCCTGCCTTTTCACATCATTACGATATTGTGATGGGTCCGATAGCTGATGACGGGGTAGCTTACCTTTTAAGCCGTTACGAAGAAGGTTTCTGTACTCTGGAGGAATTGGCAAAGGAATTGGAATACAAACAATTGAACAGACAATTCTTTTTCGGGACTTTACGAAGCATTAACTTATTGGAAAGAATATGATGACACCAATCCAACAGGACTATCTGATTTCACACATAGTCGATAAGATAACAGATTTTTTGATTGCGGATTTTCAATTAGACATACCTTCCGCACTGAACATAGTCTATACATCTGATACGTTCAGAGTACTTTCTGACAAAGAAACTGGCTTATACAGCCAAAGCCCTTCCTATATATATGAATGGCTTAAAAGAGAATTTCTGACGGGGAAACTGGACGGTGCTGTCGACAAACACTGATAATTACCGAAGAGCAGGGGACCTATCAAGTGTATGACCGCTTTTTCAGTTTATGGTTAAAGGAACAAATGTAACGCTTCTTGCATTCAAACATTGTATATATGTGAAACATAATGAAGAGAGTGCACCCGAATACGAGATTGCCATAGACTACTACACCGATATACCAGATGACCACCGTTTATATGGATTGGTTTATAACAGAATGTTCAGTCTGTACCATTTATATGTCATAATCAGTTAGGGGCACACCCTCTTCATTTCTATTTATACTAAAGATTTACAGCGTAGGACGCTCTGCTGCCGGGTTGTTATCTTCATCAGTGATTCCTTCGTTGGTTTCCATTTCACACTGCGGAATGCGATAAATCATAATTTGCGACTCCGGATCCAAATTGAATTGGACAGATGCCGGATAGTTTGTACCCTTTCTTACAATAGGTTTCTTCAATCGTAAAATGTCGAACAGAGCGAAACCTTCACCCCATAGTTCCATTCTGCGTTGCAGCCAAACTTCATCTTGCAATTCTTCAGCTGAAGTAGCATGACTTGTAAAGGATGGATTACGGTAAGTTTGCACAAAACTTTCCAAAGTGGATTTTCCTGCTCCAAGATTTCCGGACATGGCTTCTGCCTCAGCTTTAATCAAATACATTTCTTCTACACGCATCAGAGGCCAGTCTGAAGAATTGGTTGTATTTCCAAACACACTCTGGTAAGCACCGAATTTGGTATTTACGTATGGAGCCAAACCAAAATATTCAATGACAGGAGTACCGTTTACCGTTTCATTATCTACCAGCGTTGAAGTAGTGTCAGGAGAAATAAACCACTGCTTGCGGATGTCTGTATCAGGAATCTGTTCATAAAGAGACGAACTGACCGAACGGAATGTCCCGGTTAATGTCGTATAACCGTTTCCAGTAAAAGAGCATAGATGAGAAGGCCAATTGATGATGCCTGTGGTTACCACCTCGTTATCTGGTGAAATCAGAATTCCCCATAGCCAAGAACTGGCGGTAGCCGAATTGAACGTTGGAGTAGAGACTTCCTGCAAAGACTGCGGAGTGCCACCTTGAATAGCTTTGTCTGCATCTTCTGCTGCGGCAGCCCAGTTTTGCATAAGCAGGTTGGCACGGGCACGCAAGCCATATACCACGGCTTCGTCTATTTGGTCTTTATTGCTGCCTGCGTCAAAACCGGCTAATAGTTCTGCGGCTTGATTCAAATCGTTCATGATTTGTTCATAAACTTGTTCGACTGTAGCACGTGGATTATTTTGAAGTTCCTCGTCTGTTTTTGTTTCTGTGACAATAGGAACAGCTAATGCACTTTCATGTCCTGCATAAGTAAACTGGAAACATTGTACCAAGTTTAAGTAATCGTATGCACGTGCTGCCAAAGCCTGCCCCCGGTAGCGTTGCAAATCTGCATCTTCTGTATTCGCATCAATAAGTTTCAACAAATCATTGGCTGCCTTCATGTGATTATAGAAAATCTTCCAAATAAACTCAGCCCCGCTTGCATCGGCATAATCCCGGTCGGCATAATTCTGAGAACGACTAAACCAGTTATAGCCGCTTGTAGATGCCACAATGTCCTGACCTCCAGATTCCAGTTGTAAAGACACGGCAGGAACTCCATAGTCGCTATGGTATGTATTAAGGTCATCGGAAATCGTGCCAAAGAAATTCAGTCTGGCAGCCATGGCATTGGCTTCTGCCGTTATCAGATTCGGACGGCTTTCGATTATGTTTTCCTTTTGCTCGTCAGACACATACTGGCCTTCCGGGAACTTATCTAAGTCGCAAGACGCAAGTGCCAGTGTAATGCCTGCTATTATTATAAAATTGTTATTCAGTTTCATAATTTTCCTTTTATTTAAACGTTAGAAATCCAATGATATTCCGCCGGAAATAGTACGGATTGGAGAATATACATTATCAGTAGATACATATCCTTGCCGCGGGTCAAAACCTTTGCGTGCTGTCCACAAAGCCACGTTGTCTGCCACGAAGAAGAGGCGTACTCCTTCTATCTGTAACTTGCGCGTCCACTTCTTCGGCAAAGTATAACTGAAAGTGATGTTTTGCAGGCTCAGGTAGTTTGAGCTTGTCAACCATCTGTCTGATGTATAAGTAGTATACACGTTATTGGCGTTCATGCGTGGCACATCCGTGTTTCTGTTTTCCGGAGTCCAGGCATTCAGCATGTCTACGTGCAAGGCATGACCCATTGCTTCATCACTCATTAAATCAGCGTAAGTATTGTCTATCATGCGTCCGCCCAGTTGGTAGGCAAATGAAATGGAGAAGTCAAACCCGTAAACTTTAAGGCTGGTGCCGAAACCGCCATATACTTTCGGCAAGATATCGCCTGTAGCGAAACGGTTCTCCGAAGCCACGGCATAATCTGTTGTGACTGTATTTCCTTCCTCGTCTGGTTGAACCAACGCATATTGGGCTTCACCGGTATCCGGATTTACACCCAGATATCTAGGCAGGTATAGCTGGTACATGGAATCCCCTTCGCGATAGATACGTGCGCCGTCAATCATTTGCCCGTTCAGCTCGGGAGCCAGTTCCAGCACTTTGTTCTTAAAGTGGGTAAGATTGAGATTGATGTCCCATGATATGTTTTTTGTATCGATTACAGTCGAGTACAAATCAATTTCAATGCCACGGTTCACCATTGAACCCACGTTTTCCGGCATACGCGAATAACCCAATGACGAAGCCACTGGCTTGAAATAGAGCATGTCGGTGGTTTTGCGCGAGAAGTATTCCACACTACCGCTTAATTTCCCGTCCCAGAATGTGAAGTCAAATCCAGTATTGAAGCTGTGCGAAGTTTCCCATGTGATGTCTCTGTTTCCTTTATAATACAATGATGTAGAAAAATCACCATTGCTGTTTGCCAATGTGTATTGGTCCATATAGGGATAATAGTTACGATAAAGCCCGCCTTCATACATCAGGTTATCATTACCTTGGGTACCATAACTGATTTTAAACTTCAACATGTTAATCCAATGCTGGTTTTCCATGAATTTCTCGCGGTTGATAAGCCATCCTGCCCCTACCGACCAGAAATTACCCCAACGGTTTTCAGGAGCAAAGCAAGAAGAAGCGTCGTGACGGTAAGATACAGATGCGAAATATTTTCCGTCATAATCATATTGTCCGCGGAACAGCCAACCTTCCGTTGCGTATTTTTGCGTATAGGATTCGTTGATTTGGTTGGAAATGGCATTATTCAGTTCGGGAATATTCGGATTGTATACTTTCTCACGCTGGCCGTATAAATACTGGTATTTGTAGTTATAATTCTCATGTCCGGCAAGAATGTCTACATTATGTACATGATTGAACGTCCGGTTATAAGTCAGCAAATACTGTTGGTTCGTACTGAAAGTGCGCTGTGTGGCTACACTGACGATACCGCCCACACCGCTTGTTTCGGAATATTGTCCGTAAAACGGATTGACCATATTAGAATAATGCACATTGTTCGCATCCACGCCGATATTGATTCTTGCTTTGATGCCGCCCCAAATGTCGATGTCGGCACCCCATTTTCCACTGACAACATCACCGGAATATTCCATTTTGTCAAGCATATAGCTTGCCAATGGGTTAGCATTGGGAATTACGTTCGAGCGTGAGAAATTTGTGTCCGACCCATAGTCATAACGCTGGGAACCACGATTATCCACCATGATATTTCCCTTTGCATCACGTACATACATCGGATAAATAGCACCAATGATGTTCGCGGCATAAAATGCATTGGCATTAGAAGTACCGCTTTCGGTATCCTGTTCCCGACTGTCGTAATGGGTGAACGATACATTGCCGCTCATTTTCAGCCACGGTTTGACTTGATAATCCGCTTTCAAGCGGGCTGAATAACGCTGGAATCCGGAATTAGGGACAATTCCCTGATCGTCCAAATAACCGGCAGACATGTAATAGTTCAATTTTTCATTGGCACCACTGACACTCAAATTATATTCCTGACGCAAATTGTTTTGGAACAATTCGTCCGTCCAATCGTCAGGGAGATAAGTATATGTCCCGTCAGAATACCCTAGCTTCGCATTCGGATTCAGTTTTCCGTCCATTCCTATCAGCTGTTCACCATTCGGCACACTGAATACTTGGTATCCTAAATAAGCCGAAGACAACATAGCCTGATTGGCGTATGCATTAGCAGCAGCTAAGTCTCCGTTTGCCAGATAACCTTCCAAATCTGCATTGTAGATAGAAGCGTAATTCAATTCATAGAATTTGCCTGGATCTGTAATGCGTTCGTATGAAGCGATACCGCGCTTGTTTACACCCCATTTGGCATTAAAATTCACACGTGCTTCCCCATTGGCACCCCGCTTAGTAGTAATCAAAATGACACCGTTTGCACCGCGGGCACCATACAAAGCATTTGAAGCTGCGTCTTTCAATACGGTCATCGATTCGATATCAGTAGAGCTGATGGCAGACAATTCACCGTCATAAGGTACGCCGTCCACTACATAAAGAGGTCTGTTGCTGGCTGAGATAGATCCGATACCCCGAATGCGCACTTCCGCATCCTTTCCCGGTTGGCCAGTATTGCTTGTAGTTTGCACTCCGGCAACCTGTCCGGTCAAAGCATTCGTGATATTTGAAGTTTGCCGTGAAGCGATTTTGTCATTCTTGATTGTAGCTGCCGAACCGGTAAATGTCGACTTCTTTGCAGTACCATAAGCCACCACCATCACTTCGTCCAATACCTCAGCATCCGACTTCAGTACAACTTTCATAACCGGTCGGATGTCGAGCTCTTGCGTCTGCAAGCCGATGAAAGAAACCACCAAAGTTCCCGCCGAACTAAAGATGATTATTAACGTATTGAGTATGAGGAAACTATAAGGACTTCTTTTAAAATGGTTTCTTTCAAAAAATGGTGTCGTGGTACGTATTAATGCGTTTCAACCGGAAGCTTTCTACCTGCTTTTTACTGAATAGCCATACCTTTTGATATAGAAGGAACGCTTAATACTCCAACTCGAATTGCCACAAAGGAACGACATGCATGTAGCCGATTTCTAGATGCATATTGTGCTACGGGCCTCTTGCAGGAAAAGATTATGTTTATCCATAAAGCATTCCTTTTCGGCAAAGATATGAATGTATGCAATAAATAAGCATGGATTAGGCGTATTTGCACTTTCGAAAGTGCAATTTAACGTACAAACAGCACTTCCCGATGAGCAAAATCATCCCCAGGCAAGTCTTCACGCATGGTTCGTCCTGCAGGCAGGGAGACATAGAGTTTTACGTTTCTACAACTTTTGCAATCCGATTCTGCCCGTGATAAGAATGACGTTTTGTCCATGCACTAGGCTTTTTCAAAACATGCATAAAGTCAGGTAAGCTTATGCAATGCAGTTTTACCGTAGTTTCAATGCACTGAAACTAAAGTTTCAGTGCATTGAAACTGCCGAAACAGTTAACTGCCTTGGCAAATCATTGTAGCTTTGTAGAAAAGCGACATTAGAACTTACATTTTTTCAGGTCATTTACTAACGTTTGCGAAAACACTTCACCGTAAATTTGCGTGGTTTTGATGCTGCGGTGCCCTAACAGTTTTTGCACCGTAGTCAGTTTTGCTCCATTATATATTAATAAGGTAGCATTGGTGTGCCGCGCCGAGTGGAAAGAGAAATGCTTGTCAATACCAGCCAGCTTGCCCAGCCTGACCAATTCCTTGTTAATGTCAGGGTTCGGGCGAAGACGGAAAAAGCACTCTTTGTCGGGGTATCGCTTTAATATCTTCAGAGCTTTCCCCTGAAACAAAAGATAAAGGGGGACTTGAGTTTCCGTTCCTGTCTTTTGCGACTTGAACGTCAGCCAGGCATGTTGCTTGTCTGGATAAACGATATTTTCCTCACGCAATTCTATAAAATCAGAATAACGGATGCCGGTGTAGCAACAAAACAGAAACGCATCCAGTGTGTGGCGCAATGCTTTTCCTGTCTGTCCGAGCGGCAGTTCTTCCAGTTTTCTCAGTTCTTCTGGAAGCAGGAATACATGTTTACTTTCAGTGGTCTTTATCCGGTATTTAATGAAAGGTGAAGCCGATGATAACATTACGCCTTGTCTGATGGCTTCATTGCAAAGCGTGCGTAAATGACGCATGTGTTTGGCAATTGTGTTTATCTTCAGTTTTTTCTTTTCCAGAAAATGTTCGAACTGGAGCAGCAGCGAATAATCCATCTCCGCAAAACATAGTGCCGGGCGGAATTCGTGTAAAAGAGCAAATGTAGTGCTCAAGTTGTTTTTTGTACTTTCTTTGCTTTTTGAGTGTTCTACCCATTTTCTACCGAATGCAAAAACATCTGTTCTTTCTTCTGCCTCATTGTCTGTTTTCAGCATTGACAAGGATATTTCTTTTCCTCGCTTCCACCCTTCCAATTCCGCATACTGGAGCTTTAGGAGAAACTCGTCAAGCATCCGGTTCAGCGCCTCTTCCTGCGGATGAAGTACAATCCTTGCTTTTTTGGCATCCCATTCTTCGGGACGTACATAAATGTGAGTGGAAAAATAGGCTTTCTGCTTTGTTAAATAAGCTTCCACTTGTATCAATGCCTTTCCGCTTGCATTGAGACGTTTTTTACGATTATAAACCAATCGGTAACTAATTTTTTTCATTTCACTACACTTTTTATCAGGAGTCTTAAAAACTATCACAAAGATGTCCTATACAAGGTTCTGAGCTTGTTTTTGGCTATTTTTTAAGCAAAGACAACACCGGAAATCCTGCATATTTGTTTGCTTTTTATACAGAATTTCAATCTTGAAGTGTTAAAAAGCGACGTATCTTTTGTATTTTGTTTCCAAAAGTATACAAGTTATTAGATTAATGATTACCTTTGCGGGCAAACTGAATTAGATAAAAGTGTTTATTTAAGGTTAAAATTAAGAGAGAATTTTTATGAAAAGAAAATTGATGCTGTTAATGACCTGCCTGATGATAGGCATTGGTCTGGTAAACGCGCAAGTTCGGAAAGTAACTGGTACGGTTACTTCAGCCGAGGACGGTTTACCTGTAGTGGGAGCATCTGTATTGGTTAAAGGTACTACAGTAGGTACAGTTACCGATATAGATGGTAATTTTACGATTAGTAATGTGCCGAGTTCGGCGGGAACTTTGGTGGTTTCTTTCATCGGCTTGCAGACGCAAGAACTTGATATTAAGCCGGTTATGAAGGTGGTTATGCGATCGGATACAGAAGTGCTGGATGAAGTGATGGTCGTTGCTTACGGTACGGCTAAGAAATCTTCGTTTACTGGTTCAGCCTCGGTTATCGGAGGTGATAAAATCGAATCTCGCCCTATTACTAATGTGACGAAGGCCTTGGAAGGACAGACTACAGGTGTGTTGACGACCTCTGGTTCAGGACAACCGGGCGAATCTGCCTCTATCGTAATCCGTGGTTATGGTTCTATCAATGCTTCACAAGACCCGTTGTATGTGGTGGATGGTGTTCCTTATGACGGTACACTTTCTTCTATCAATCCGTCGGATATCGAATCGATGACTATTCTGAAAGATGCTTCGGCCGGTGCCCTTTACGGTGCACGTGGTGCGAACGGTGTAGTCATGATTACGACAAAACAAGGTAAAGAAGGCAAGACTAACGTAACTTGGCGTTCTACCGCAGGTTGGTCTTCCCGTGCTATTCCTGAGTATGAAACAGTAAGCCAAAAAGATTTTGTTCAATTGAGTTATGAAGCAGCCCGTAACAGTTATGCGTTTGGCAATGGCTATTCATGGGAGCAGGCTGAGGCTATGGCTCGTGCTTCATTGGCTCGCAACTTGGGTGGTAGCGCCGGTGAGCTTTATAATCCGTTCAAGAATTATACATGGGATCAATTGATTGACCCTGCTACAGGTCAGGTACGTGCAGATGCTGTTTCTGCGTGGGACGAACGTTGGTTGGATGCTGTACAACATAACAGAGCTTTCCGTCACGAACATCAGCTTTCATTGAGCGGAGGTTCGGAAAGAACAAAATATATGTTCTCTTTAGGTTATGTAAATGAAGATGGAATTTTGACTAATACAGGTTTCCAACGTTATAACGGACGTGCTAGCATCACTTCAGATGTAACTGATTGGTTTAAAGCAAATATGAACGTGTCATTGACACATTCTATTATGAATTATAGCCAATATGAAGATACATCACAATCTAACGTATGGTATTCGGCTCAATTCATTTCTCCGTTGCTTCCTGTATATATAAAGGATGAGAACGGTAATAACTTGTTGGATGCAAACGGAAATCCTCAATTGGACTATGGTGAAAGCGGTCGTCCGGGTAGTTATGATGACTATAACCCATTAGGAGGTTTGATTGATGATAAATCATCAGTAAAAAATGATGTAGCCAGCTTGCGTACCGGCTTCACATTGGGTGGTGATAAAGATGAATTTGGTGTATTCAAAGGCTTGAAGTTCTCTGTTAACTTCGGTATGGACTATCGTAACCAGAACCAGATGGATTACATGAATATGTATCACGGTAATCAGGCTAACGCAGGCGGTTTGTTGCAGAAATACAGTGTCCGTATGCAAAGCTATACATTCAACCAGATTCTGACATGGAACCGTACATTCGGTTTGCATAACTTCGACATAATGGGTGGTCATGAGTTTTATGCTTACCAATATGAATACCTTTCAGCAGGAAGGACCGGTTTGGTAGATGGTATTTTGGAATTGCGTCCGGGTGCTGTATTGTATGACGCGGATTCATATACCAACAAATACCGCATCGAATCTTGGTTCGGCCGTTTCAATTACAACTTTGATGAGAAATATTACTTCTCTGCTTCGTTGCGTACGGATGGGTCTTCACGTTTCTATAAAGACAACCGTTGGGGTACTTTCTGGTCTGTAGGAGGTAACTGGCGTATATCGAAAGAAGCATTCATGCAAGACGTGAAATGGGTCAATAACTTGTCATTGAAAGTAAGTTATGGACAGCAAGGTAATGATAATATTTTGGACGCAAACGGTAACCCTAATTATTATCTGTGGCAAGGACTCTACGATTTGAGCTGGACTAATGAAAACAATCCGGGTGCAATGCCTTCATCATTGGAAAACAGATCGTTGACATGGGAAAAGAATGGCAACTTGAATGTCGGCATTGAAGCTTTGTTACTGGATCACCGTTTGAGCATTAACGCTGAATATTATAATAAGAAGACAACCGATATGTTGTTAAGCTACCCTATGGCTACTTCGACTGGTTATAATGGCTATAACGCCAATGTAGGAAGCATGCGTAACAGCGGTTTCGAATTTGAAATCAGAGGTACGCTTGTCAAGACAGAAGATCTGACCTGGAACTTGTCATGGATGGGCTCTACAGTAAAGAATAAAGTATTGGAACTGACCGGCGATTCTCCTGAAATCATCAGTGGTATCTACAGCATTAAAGAAGGCATGCCTATCAACACGTTCTATATGGCAAAAAGTGCTGGTGTAGACCCTGCGACCGGTGCACAGCTTTATTGGGTATATGATACGGATGAAAACGGCAATAAGATAGGTGAAGATTATATCACCAGTGATTACAGCAAAGCCAATAACAGCAAGTATTATTTGGGCAGCCGTATCCCCGATTTGTACGGTAGCATCAGTACCGACCTGACATGGAAAGGCATTGACCTGTCTATCTTGACCACTTATTCGATTGGCGGTAAGATTTACGATAGTCTGTATGCTGGTTCGATGAACAATATGTATTACAACAATACTTGGAACGTTCACGCATTACGCCGTTGGCAGAAACCGGGTGACATTACTGATGTGCCGCGTATTGAAATCGCCGGTTCATATGCGACCAATGACCGTTTTCTGGTAGACGCTTCTTATTTTGCCATTAAGAACATTACGTTGGGTTATACATTGCCGAAAGCATGGATGCAGAAAGCCCGTTTAGGTTCTGTACGCGTATTTGCTTCTGTGGATAACCTGGCATTGTTTACGCATCTGCAAGGTATGGATCCGCAATATAATTTCAGCGGTTCAACGAATTATGCTTACACTCCGAACAAGACTTGGTCGTTAGGTTTCGAAGTTAATTTCTAATCAATTTAAATTTTAAGAAAAGACATGAACAAAATATTCAATTATATAGTTGCAGGAGTCGTAGGATGCGCTATGTTTGCGGGTTGCTCGGACGATGCGCTGGAAACTGCGCCTACAGACTCTATGTCAAGTAGCGGAATCTCTGATAATGCGGGTACAGCCATTGTAGCTTTAAATGGTATGTATCGTTCTATGTATAATTCATGGTCGCCTCAAGGCAATACTCACCAAAGCTTTGGTATCAATTCGTATGTATTGATGGCGGATTTGATGGGTGAAGACATGATACAAGCCGCTATGGGTAGCGGATGGTTCTGGTACGATTGCCTGTATCAAGTGAAAGACAGGTACGCAAGTACGGCATGGCGTCCGTATGATATGTGGAACTGTTTCTATACATGGATTAATGGTGCCAATGAAATTTTGGCAGGTGACGGCAGTATGCAGGGAACAACGGAATTGGTAAATAATGTATTGGGTCAGGCATACGCCATCCGTGCATTCTCTTATTTTATGCTGGCTCAGAACTTCGCCCGTACATATAAAGGTCATGAAAGTGAACCTTGCTGCCCGATTTATACAGAGCCGTCTAATCCTGATACGAAAGGAAAGCCTCGTGCAACTGTACAGGAAGTTTATGACCAAATTTTGAGCGATATCAACCGCTCCATTGAATTGTTAGGACAAGGCTCTCGCCGCACACACATTTCGCACATTGACCAAAGTGTTGCATACGGCTGGTTAGCACGTATCGCTTTAACAATGGAAGAATGGAATACAGCATTCGATGCTGCGGTTGCAGCTATTGAAACAAGCGGTTGCCAAATTCAACCGGTTGACGCTTTTGCCGGATTGAATGATGTAAGCGCTGAAAATGTAATGTGGGGTGCGTCTATTCGTTCGGACCAGTCGACTATGTATGCCAGCTTCTTCAGCCACATGGATTATGATTTGGGCGCTTATGCAGCAACAGCACCGAAGCAAATCAGTAAAGATTTGTATGCTTTAATGAGCGCATCAGATTCACGCAGAAGCTGGTGGAACATGGAGCATCCTGCTAATACCGATGATAGCGGTTACACCCAGGAAAAATTCAAATCGTCGAATACACAGACATGGGAAGGTGACTATATTTGGATGCGTGTGGAAGAAATGCACCTAATTGCAGCAGAAGCAGCTTGCCGCCTGGGTAATGAAGATGCAGCACACACCTATTTGAGAAATTTGATGGGAAAACGTGATTTGACTTATCCTATTGATAGCCTTACAGGTACAGAATTGGGGGCAACTACATCAGACCGTACCGGTTCATTGCTGGAAGCTATCATCGACCAGCGCCGTATCGAATTGTGGGGTGAATACGGACGCGTTTGGGATATCCGCCGTCTGAAACAAGGCTTTGTGCGTACAACCGATATGGGTTGGCCTACTGATGCTTTGCTTACCGGACGTCCTACTACAAACCCAGAAAACTATATGTGGGTGATGACCATTCCACAGACTGAATTTGATGGTAACGCAAGTCTGAATCCGGCTACCGATCAAAATCCGTTAAGTGACGAATAATAGAAATTCTCAATCAATTAGAATAACAACATGAAATTAAAGAATTATTTTTTAGGGTTAAGTGTAGCAGTCATGGGACTGCTCACTTCCTGCAACCAAGATAATGAAGGTCCTGTTTACGAAGGGGCTACAATGGGCGTGACCTTTGCCATTAATTCGCAAAGTGTTTCGTTTCCAGCAACAGGTTATGAAGGTTTTGATGTAGAAGTAATCCGTGCGGTATCTGATGAAGCTGCAACTATTCCATTGAACGCTTCAATGTCAGACGGTAGTGTGGTGCCTTCTGAAATTCAGGTGCCTGCTAATGTCAATTTCGAAGCAGGTGAATTTACGGCAACCGTCCATGTTACGGTAGGCGACATTACTCCGGGTGAGAATTATCGTTTGGTATTAAGTTTAGGAGAAGAAACTGCTCCTGTAGATGCTATTTTGCAGAAAACCATTACCATTTATCGTGATTATACATATTCTTTAATCGGTACAGGTACCTATACATCTACTTTCTTTACCCTTGAAGATGGTAGCCCTCAATCATTCCCTGTTGAAGTGATGCAGGCCGACCAGAATCCAAGCTTGTATAAGGCTATTGCTGTATACGAAGAAGGTTATGACATCGTATTCCAGGTCGGTGCAGATGGTCGTACTGTATCAGTAGCCCGTCAGGCTGCTTGTAGCGATATAAACGGATATGGAACAGCTTATGTAGCAGGAAATGGAACTTTAGAAAACGGGGTTATTACTGTGACGTTGGAATTTTCCGTTAGTGCTGGAAGTTTTACTCCTCCGGCAATAGAAACTTTACAATTGCCTACAACTAGTGCAGAGTAATACATAAAAAAATATTTAAAATAAAAAAGATCACTTCAAATTGATCAGCACCCCAAAAGTTTAGCCTAACTTTTGGGGTGTATTTTTTAATATGCTTAGCGTGAGTATTGTTTAACGGATGTTCTATATTGTATATACTGTCTTTCTGAAAAGTCATTGAAAAATCCGAAGCCATCACTATCAAATCCGAATTATTGTATTTGCATCGATTTTATACCGAATTTGAAATGAACAGAAACATTATCAAATATATAAACGTATCTTGATACCCTTTTTTAAACTATTCTTTAAATGATTACAAACTTCGGTTATATATCAACAGGCAAAGAAACGATCATCTATTTCATTACGCTCATTCTTTATTACGTACCCTTATCGCAACAAACGCTTTAACGCACAGAAAGCAGTACTGATAGAAATTCCCCTTTTCGAGTCAAGTGGAGACGTTATATTTCCCGAATCTCCGCAGACAGATTAACACCAAATGGTTTTCACTTTCTCCACAGTTGTCCGATAGATTGCAATTCTTTTTCTCTACGCGTAAAGAAGGCTCTATCTACTACAGTCCCGAATATGTATTCTTCATATTGCGACATTTTTCACTAATGTAATCATTATCTTGCAATAAAGATACTTTCATTATCCAATAACATATTGGGTCGAAATATTCTGATAGAAAAAGCCTTTGCAAGGCTTTTCATCCGCTTTCTTCACTGCATGGTACAAAAGAATCCAATTATCTTATAAGATATTCGGATTACATTCCCAATTTATTGTAATAATTTTGGATTTCATCAAATAGATTGCTATTTTTGCAGAAAACATTCAGTCTATGATACATCGCATATTAGAAGAAAACATACGACCATTGCTCGATGGGAACAAAGCAATCATCATCATGGGAGCAAGACAGGTAGGCAAATCTACCTTGCTCAAACAACTGCTTGGTGAAAACAAAGATGTCTTATGGCTGAACGGAGACGACATTGATATACAGAACTTATTCCGGGAGATGTCTTCCACCCGTATGCGTGCTCTGCTTGGCAACAATAAATATCTTGTGATAGATGAGGCACAACGTATTCCGGACATCGGGCTTCGTATTAAACTTGTCACAGACCAGATACCTAACGTACAGGTCGTTGCGACAGGCAGTAGTTCTTTTGACCTTGCTTCGAAAGTAAACGAACCGTTGACCGGACGTAAGCGCGAGTTCAAAATGTTTCCTATGACATTTAAAGAGATGGCAGCACATACCAGCCTTTTAGATGAACTGCGCATGATTCCTCACCGTTTGGTTTACGGATATTATCCAGAAGCAGTGTACAATCCGGGGGATGAGAAAAATATATTGAAAGAACTGTCGGACAGTTATCTGTATAAGGACATTCTTTCACTCGACAATATCAATAAGCCGGATAGGCTGATGCGTTTGCTTAAGGCGCTTGCCTTGCAGATAGGCAGCCAGGTATCATACAATGAAATCGGAAGCATGATAGGCTTGGATTCGAAAACGGTAGAACGCTATGTGGACATACTCGAAAAGTCATTCATTGTATTCCGCCTAGGAAGTTTCTCGCGCAATCTCCGCAATGAATTAAAGGCAAGCCGTAAGATTTATTTTTGGGATCTTGGCATACGGAATGTCGTAATCGGGAATCTTGCCCAGATAGAAAACCGTACGGATACGGGAGAATTGTGGGAAAATTTTGCGATAGCTGAACGGTTGAAGCAAAATGCCTATCAAAACAGCTTTGCACAATCATGGTTCTGGCGTACCCAACAACAAAAAGAAATTGATTACATTGAAGAAGAAAACGGCATGATTAACGCATTTGAATTTAAATGGAATGAGCGCAAATCAAAAAATAAATGTCCGGAATCTTTCTCTACGGCATATCCTGATGCCCACTTCAAAATCATTACACCTAAAAACATAGAAGAGTTTCTGATGATATAGTCTCAAATATAATCAGGGGTTTCGGGTAACATTTGTGGTAGAAAATAAATCGAAAAAACTGTTTTATATTATCCTATAAGACTTATTTCTTAGAAGTAAGACAATTTTGGAAAGAATGGATAGTTGATTCATAATCAACCAATTACACATATTGTCAAGTTCGGCGGGAACTTTGGTAGTTTCTTTCATCGGCTTGCAGACGCAAGAGGTTAAGATTCAGCCGGTTATGAAAGTTGTGCTGAAGTCGGATGCAGAAGTGTTGGATGAGGTTTTGGTGGTGGCTTACGGTACTGCTAAGAAGTCGGCGTTTACGGGGTCGGCATCGACTATCAAGGCTGACAAGATAGAAGCACGTACTGTTTCCAACGTAACTAATGCTTTAGCAGGTCAAGTTGCCGGCGTACAAATTACACAGACCAATGGACAGCCTGGAACTTCAGCTTCTATTCGCATACGTGGTGTAGGCTCTATGTCTGCCAGTAATTCACCGCTGTATGTAGTAGATGGTGTTCCGTATGATGGAGAAATATCTGCGATTAATCCCCAAGACATTGAGTCTATGACCGTACTGAAAGACGCTGCCGCAAACGCTATTTATGGTGCGCGAGGTGCAAACGGTGTGGTTCTTATCACGACAAAACGTGGTGAAAGAGGAGAGGCTAAGGTGACATTTGATGCTAAATGGGGTTCAAACAAGCGTGGTGTGCCCAATTACGATGTGATGACTGACCCTGCCATGTATTATGAGACAGCTTATCGTGCTCTCTATAATTCGCAATTCTATAACGGGAAATCAGCTTCAGAGTCTTATGCCTATGCTGACCGAGTGTTATTGGATGCCAATAACGGTGGTTTAGGCTATTTGGTTTACACGGTACCAGAAGGCCAGAAACTGATAGGTACAAACTTCAAACTGAATCCGAATGCTACGTTAGGCTATTCGGACGGTAGTTATTATTATACACCGGATGACTGGTATGATGAGATTTTTGGAAAAGGGAACCTCCGTCAGGAATACAATGTGACGATTTCGGGTGCTTCGGATAAATTGAGTTATTATGTTTCAGCTGGTTATCTGGATGATAATGGTATCATTGATAATTCAGGGTTCGAACGTTTTTCCGGTCGTGCAAAAGCCGATTATCAGGCCAAACCGTGGCTGAAAGTCGGTACAAATATCGCTTATACTTATTATAATATAAAATCACCTTCAGGGCAGACATCTGATGATTGGGGAAGTACAGGAAACTTGTTTTATATTTCAAACCTGATAGCTCCTATTTATCCGATGTATGTGCGTAATGCAGATGGCAGTATCAAGGTAGATGACCGTGGAATGACTGTCTATGATTTTGGTTCCGGATCGACAAACTTTAATCGTCCAACCTTGATGGGTAACCCCGCCGGCACATTGTCACTGGACGACCAGAATACATACAGCGATATGCTTTCTACAAAATGGTATGCGACGATTACTCCTATTGAGGGATTGAGCATCACAGCGACTTTGGGAGCGAATGTATTAAACCAGCGCGCGAACGCTTTACAGAATCCATTTTATGGAAGTGGCGTAAGTGCTCAAGGTTATGTAAGCGTAGAACATCAACGTATTTTCGACATTAACCAACAGTATATGGCTACGTACAAAACGACATTTAACAATGTACACAATTTAGACCTGTTGGCTGGATTTGAATCTTATTCGCATAAGATCCAATACTTGGGTGGGTCCAATTCTATGCTTTACAATCCGTTTATAGGTGAATTGAATAATGCGATTAACACACCTCCTTCTGTCAGTTCTTATACCAACGAGTATGTGACAATGGGGTATCTGGCTCGTGCCCAATATGATTATGACGGCAAATACTTTGTATCAGCTTCTTATCGTCGTGATGCTTCTTCACGTTTCCATCCAGATCATCGTTGGGGTAACTTTGGAAGTGTGGGATTGGCATGGTTGATGTCAAAGGAAACCTTCATGGAAGATCTTACCTGGATTAATATGTTGAAACTGAAAGCAAGCTATGGTGTACAGGGAAATGATAATCTAGGAACTGGCTCTGCATATTATTATGCATATGCGGATCAGTTTACTGTAAATAACAGTAACGGTGATTATTCTGTCGTATTCGCTTATAAGGGAAACAAGGATTTGACTTGGGAGACCTCTCACGCTTTTAATGTAGGTTTTGATTTTGAATTGTTCGGCAGCCGTTTGAACGGTACTGTTGAATACTTCAGCCGTAAGACCTCAGACCTGTTGTACAACCAACCTGTACCCATTTCGTTTGGATATTCTACTGTGCCTAAGAATGTAGGTTCTATTATCAATAAAGGTATTGAACTGGATTTGAATGGCGTGCTCTATAGAAGCAAAAACATAGAATGGGGTGCAAACTTTAACCTGACTCATTATAAAAACAAGATTACAGACCTTGACCCGACAGTCAAAGAAAACGGAATCCGTTATTCCAATGCTATTTACCGCATCGGTGGATCTTTGTACAATGCTTATTTACCGGTATATGCGGGTGTAAATCCTGAGAATGGTTTACCACAATATTATGTAGATCCAGACAATGGTGATTATACGATTACCACAAACTACGAACTGGCGCAACAATCTGATTTGGGAAGTACGCTTGCCAAAGTATACGGTGGTTTCGGCACGACATTGAACGTATATGGATTTGATTTGGGAATTCAGTTGTCATATCAACTTGGAGGTAAAGTATACGACGGTACTTACGAAGCTTTGATGCAGACAGGAGACTTGATGGGTCAGAATTTCCACAAAGATGTATTGAACGCCTGGACTCCGGAAAACCCAAATACTGATATCCCTCGTATGTGTACTTCGGACATTTCCAGCCAGCGTATGTCTTCACGTTTCTTGGTAAGCTCTGATTATCTGAGCTTCAACAATGTAACGATAGGTTATACATTGCCTAAACGTTGGATAGCAAAACTGGGTATTTCAAATCTGAGACTCTATGTAACGGGTGATAATTTAGGTGTAATCACTTGCCGTAAAGGATTTGATCCGCGCCAGTACTTTGGTTTGGGAAGTTCTACAGGTAGTGGTAATTTTAGCTATTCTGCTTTACGTACTATTACAGGCGGTGTCACTCTTAACTTCTAAGTCACATTAAATTAGTACATAAGAATTATGAAAGCATATAACAAAATATTTTCAGCTGTTGCCGTGGGAAGCATGGCATTGGCTTCATGTACCGACCTTGATACAATACCTCAGAATGGTACATTTACAGAAGATCAGAAACAGGAAGTCGTGGAAATGCTTCCCGAACGTTTGGCTGCAGATGTCACTGGTATGTATGCTGCTAACTTGACTCAGTTTACAATATTTGGTTCCTCGCAAGGTCGTGGTGATGACTTCGGCTATCCTGCTGTAGCCCTCTCAAACGACTTGAACGGACCGGACATGGTAGCTCCTAACAATGGATACAACTGGTTCAGTACATGTAGCGAATATTCTGACCGCAGTGACACTTATGCCAATCCCTATATGCGTTGGGCATTGTTTTATAACCAGATAAAGATGGCAAATGACATTATCAATTCTATTCCGTCAGATACGGACGACCCTGTTTTAATTGCTTATCGTGGGCAAGCAAAAGCAGTTCGTGCATTTGACTATCTGAATCTTGCTCCTTATTTTCAGTTCAAATACAAAGGCAATGAAGATAAACCATGTATTCCTATTGTTACAGAACAAATGGATGCAGACCCCAATAATCCACGAGCTACAGTAGAGGAAGTTTATTTACAGATTATAAGCGACTTAGACGCAGCTATTGCCGATTTGGAAGGTTACGTACGCAACAACCACGGAGAAATAGATCAACAAGTAGCTTATGGTCTCCGTGCTCGTGCCAATCTGTACATGGAAAATTGGCAAGCAGCAGCCGATGATGCTGCTAAAGCTATGGCTGGTTACACACCTTATCAACGTACCGAACTGACTCAGCCGATGTTCGTATCTTCTGATGAAAGTGGAAACGGTTGGATTTGGGCTTTAGAGATTACAGAATCAGACTATAATGCCAGCAATAGTTTGATTTCATGGCCTGGTGTCCTTGGTTCATTCTGTGAAGGTTCTTACTCTGCAGGTGTAGGTATGTATAAATCCATCAATGTTTTGTTATTTGACATGATTCCGGATAGTGATGTTCGTAAAGGCTGGTGGGTAGACGAAAATTTGCATTCGTCCAATTTGACAGGACAAAGTTGGAGAGGTTTGGCTACAGGTGATGATATTGCCACATTGATCGTAGAGAATCAAGGAAAAGCCGAATTCTTGCCTTACACAAATGTGAAATTTGGAATGTATGGAGGACTTGGTAACAATGTGGCAGCGAATGATTGGCCATTGATGCGTGCAGAAGAAATGATTCTTATTCAAGCCGAAGCCACCGCCATGGCCGGAGGTGATGGCAAAAGTATTTTGGAGAATTTCATAAGAAACTATCGCGACCCTGAGTATACATGCCCTGTAAATAGCGGTACTGATTTTCAAGATGAAGTATGGTTTCAACGTCGCGTGGAATTGTGGGGTGAAGGTTTTTCGATGGCTGACATCATGCGTTTAGGTAAAAATATTGTTCGTGTAAAATCTGGTGTGACAAGCAATTTCCCTGAAGCCTACCAGTTCAACATTGCGGCTGATGATCCTTGGTTGTTAATGCGTATCCCACAAGACGAAACCAACTCAAATACCGGTATTCCTCCTACAGCGAACAATACCGGCGGTACCATGCCTATACAAGGCGATGGAATGGGATTAACAGATGGTGTAACAGATTAATCATTTAAATGTATAAATTGACTATGAAAGTAATAAATCAATTGTTCTTCTTGTCTTTGTTGATAGGAGCATTGGCATTTACAGCCTGCTCGGAAGATATTGAAAGAGAACCATCACCTGTGCCAACAGAAGGTGTTCAGGCTTATGTTTATGCAGAGTCCACTTCTTTGACTTTCGTGCCGACTGATGCCTTATCATTTACACTAAATGTAGCACGCCAGAACGCACAAGAAGCAGCAACAGTTCATTTACAAGCAGAAGGAGAAGGATTTACACTTCCTGAAACAGTAGATTTTGCTGCTGGAGAGAATGTAAAACAAGTATTGATTACGTTTGACATTCCTATTGGGACAACGAGTACTTTAAAAGTATCAGTACCGGAAGAAGAGTCTTACGTTTATGCAAATTCTGAAATAACATTCACTATTACGTTAGATTACACATGGGAAGATTATGGCACGGGAACTTATACTTCTATGTTGTTTGGACAAAGTTGGCCACAGCCGATTATGAAGGCTAAAGAAGCAAACGCATATAAGTTGCCAGATTGTATAACTGTCGGATATCCTATAACGTTTACGCTAAGTGATGACGGACAAGAGTTGGTAGCTTGGGATATTCAGGCAACCGGATATGAAGATTCAAGCTATGGCATGGTGTATTTCTTGCCTGAAAGTATGCAACGTGATGGCAATGTCCTGATTTTTGCTATGCAGGGTTTAGTTGTTTTGGATGGAGGTTATGGAATCTTATATAATGGCTTCAGTGAAACATTAGAACTTCCTTAACCGCTATAATGGATTATAAATGAATATATTCCTTTTTGTAAACTATACAGAAAATAAATCTTCGTTCAAAATACTTAGAAACTGCTTCGAATTTATCGTGTGCTGATTTGGGATGATTAGTACAACCGGTCGCGATAACGAAAAAGATAGCCGCCCCAAAACAGGACGGCTATTTTTTCATCAGCTTCCAATAGTCTGGAAACTACAAATAAGAAGATTATGATTTGAACATTACCGTTGATTCGTAAGCAAAAGGAGCGTTACAGCGGTAAGAAAAAGAGGCACACGGTCAAGAACGCCGTCATTGTAACGATGGCTTGTCTGGTCATATTTGTCAGTCAGACCGTTTCGGGCAAGACCCACGACAAGAAGATGGCTGACACAATGTATTCTTTTCCTGTGCCTTGCACCTTGTATCAAGATACGGGATACCAAGGCTATGAGCCTGAGGGGGTGGAAATCATACAGCCGGTCAAGAAGCCCAAAGGGAAAGAACTTTCCAGGCAGGACAAGGAATACAACAAGAAAGTTTCAGCCATCAGGGTGCGTATAGAACATGCCATAGGAAGCGCGAAAGTCATGCGCATCGTCAAAGACGAGTGCAGGCTCAGGGCAAACAACTTTGTAGAAAACATCTTTTCCACATGTATGGCACTGCATAATCTCAGAATTAAAATCAACCCTTGGAACTATCATAACTAATTTACATAAACTCTATTATATAATTAGGGCCTTTCTAAAAATAATAGTCCGTTAAAAATTCACCATATCGGCTAAGCGGCTTCTGCCACAAAGCCAAAGAGTTCTTTGATAAGTTTAGCATTAAAAGTTCTGTTCGGTTTCAGACCGGACTTGCTAAAAATTCTTTTGAGCATGTAAATATTACTCAGATAGGCCTTTAGCAGTCCGATGGAAAGCGAGGGATAGTATCGTTGGCGCATGACCTTTGCGATGTTTACCGATGCCAGTGAAGCATTGAAAGCGAAGTCAAGTTTCCTCAAGTCTCTTGACTGACAATCGTTGAGTCCGGTAAACTGCTTGGAATCCCGAAAGCAAAACTCGATCTGGAATCGTGTACGGTAGTATTCGATGATGTCTTTGGCCGACATGTCAAGATCGGTGGAGAAATAAATTTTATGTCCTCCTGATCCCGGATAATGAACCACGACTTTGATGTTGCGTTTCATCGCCTTTGAATAGGCTTTGACTGAGTAAGCCTTTCCTCCTTCAATGTCGAGAATCTCGCAACGCTGAAGGTCGAGTTTCTCAAAAACAATCTTCTCGCCTTTGATGCGCGGCCGTCCCCGTTTGCCAGTGCGGACACCGTCATGTGCATACCACAAGGCGGCATCGTCACGCAGGCGGCTGATGACATGGAATCCCAGCAGGCAGGCTTCACCCACGAACTTCGCCTTTGAGAACCATGCGTCTGCAACGACATAACGTGTTATGCGAAGCAGCTTATCCTTGTGTTTGCGGAGCACGTCAAGATACCAGTCCACAAGGTTGTAATCTTCGCCCTGCTTTTCCAGATACGCTTTGTCCGGTGTCTGTTCCGCACGTAGCATCATGCAGTCCCGGCAGTCAATGTCGATAATGCCGATACCGAGAATTTCCAATCCCCGTTTCATCGCAGAAGCGCATCCCGACCAGAACTTGCCGATATAAGGAGTCTTCTTTCCCGACTTTGAAATGTAGCTTGCGTCTATGGCAATGGCTTTCCTGGAACTTTCTCCAAACCGCTGCCGCATAAGGAAGAGATTGAACTGCATCCAGTCAAACTTACGTTCGAACAACTGCCGGAAGCGTTGTTCCGAGCTGTCCGAGTAACGGCCCATTTGGGTGAAATTTATCTTTCTTGGCAGTACCATATACAAAATCATGAGTTGGATGAATGCTGTTTTAAAACTTTTGCGTAACTTTACCGAGCAATTTTTCAAAGCATCGGTTACGATTCCCTCATATTGGTCAAGTACTGTTTTGTTCATTGCTTTAATGTGTGGTTGGATACCATTAAAGGTAATGAAAATCAGCCACTTGACCTATTTTGTTCTGCTAAACTTTATTAATTAACTTGTTTGTTATCAACGGATTAGATATCAATTTAACGAAGTATTATAAAAAAAGCCCTTGAAAAAATCCGAAGCCATCACTATTAAATCCAAATTATTGTGTGTACATTTGCATCGATTTTATACCGAGTTTGAAATGGACAGAAACATCATCAAATATATAAACGTAAACGGTCAACTGATGGACTTGTCGCATCCGCAAGTAATGGGCATATTGAATGTAACACCCGATTCTTTTTTTGCTGGAAGCCGCAAGCAGAATGAAACGGATATAGCTGTGCGTGTGCATCAGATAGTGGATGAAGGCGGAAGCATAATTGATATCGGCGCATATTCTTCACGTCCGAATGCCGAGGATGTCAGTCCCGAAGAAGAAATGAGACGGCTGCGTTTCGGGCTTTCCGTTATCCGGCGTGAACTGCCCGAAGCTGTGGTTTCTGTAGATACGTTTCGTGCTGATGTCGCGCGGATGTGTGTGGAGGAATATGGTGTGTCCATCATTAACGATATTTCTGCCGGTATGATGGATGCTGATATGTTTCCTACAGTTGCCCGCTTAGGTATACCTTATATTATTATGCACATGCAGGGCACACCGCAAACCATGCAGACTCATCCGCATTACGACAATGTAGTGAAGGACGTGATGTATTACTTTTCTGAAAAAGTGCAACGATTGCGTGATTTAGGGGTGAAAGATATCATTCTCGATCCGGGATTCGGATTTGGGAAGACATTGACACATAATTATGCATTACTCAGCCAATTGGAGGAATTCAGCATTTTCGAGTTGCCCATATTGGTGGGAGTCTCACGCAAATCTATGATATACAGACTGCTGGGAGGAGGACCGGAGGATGCACTGAATGGTACGACTGCCATCAATGCCATTGCTTTGACAAAAGGTGCCGACATTCTGCGTGTGCACGATGTAAAAGCTGCCGTTGAAGTTGTGAAAATTGTTTCTGCCATGCAACACCCCACTTTCATCACTCCATCTTAACCAGTTATTGCCATGCCTTTCAGTTTTACCATCCTAACCATTAAAGATGTCATTGACATCCTGCTTGTAGCTTTTTTGCTTTACAAGACTTACAAATTGATGAAGTCGTCAGGCTCTATCAATGTGTTTACCGGTATTCTGGTGTTTATCGTGATTTGGGTCATCGTGTCGCAAGTGTTACAGATGCGTCTGCTTGGTTCTATCTTTGATAAACTGGTCAGTGTGGGAGTGATTGCCATCATTGTCCTGTTTCAAGATGAAATTCGTCACTTCCTGCTTTCATTAGGTTCTCGTCACAGTACGAATAGTCTGCTCCGTTTTTTCAAAGGCAAGCAGAAAAGCGATAGAGGAAAGGAAGACATCATGCCCATTGTCATGGCGTGTCTTAATATGAGCAAAGGGAAGGTAGGTGCCCTTATTGTGATGGAACGTGACTTTCCGTTAGACGATATCGCCCGAACAGGTGATATCATTGATGCCAGTATCAATCAACGGCTGATAGAAAATATTTTCTTCAAGAATAGTCCTTTACACGACGGAGCTATGATTATCAGCCACAAACGTATTGAGGCTGCCGGTTGTATCCTGCCCGTATCGCATAATCTGAACATACCGAAAGAACTTGGGTTAAGACACCGTGCTGCTTTGGGTATCTCGCAGGAAACCGATGCCATGGCTATCATTGTGTCGGAAGAGACGGGAGGAATTTCCATCGCTTATCAAGGGGAGTTTCATTTGCGCCTCAGCGCAGAGGAACTGGAACGGATGCTTACGGAGGCAACAATGCAATGACGGGCGACCTAATCTCGTTCCTGCATTGGCGGAATGCGGAATTCATAAAAAAAGTGTCAGATGCATGTTGCGAAGATACACAACTTATGCATGTCTGACACGGTGCTGTGGAGAAGATAATGGATTATCTTATTTAACGAGTTCTTTCGCTTCCAGCGGTTGGTCGGTGGTGAGGTAGTCCACTTTCAAGTCGATAAGTTTCTGCATATCGGCCGTTTCGTCCACCGTCCATGCGTTGACCTTCATGCCCAGGTCGTGCGCTTCCTTCACCCATTCGGGGTGCTTGTCGAATACCTTATAATAATAGTCGATGCCGGTCATGCCTTTCGCCTTGATGTCTTTGGGGGCGATGTCGCTTTTCAGGTAGGCGATTTCCGAGCCCGGAGTCAGTTTGACCAGCTGTTCGCATACATGCATGCTGAATGAAATGTATTCCACTTGTTTTTCCATTCCCATTTCTTTCACCATTTTGACGCAATCGGCAGAAATCCGATTTTCTTGTGCTTCTGTCTTATGAGGTTTTATTTCGAGGATGAGTTGGATGTCGGGCAATTGCTTGCCGGCTTTCAGGTAGTCTTCCAGCGTGGGAAGAGTTTCGCCGTTCTTCAGTTTCAGGTCTTTCAGTGTGGCATAGTCGGTTTCGGCAATCGTATAACCTCCGATGGTGTCATCATGATTCACAACAACGATGCCGTCTTTGGTCAGTTGCACGTCGAATTCTGAACCGTATACTTGGGCTTCAGCGGCTTTCTTCAGTGCTGTGATAGAGTTTTGTGCAGAGCCTTCTGTCTTCCAGAATCCGCGGTGTGCGATGACCTGGGTCTGTGCTTGTGCCGCCAATGCGAAAAATGCGCAGGCGCAAGCGAGGAAAAGTTTTTTTGTTTTCATGTTTGTTTATTGTTTTATTGTTAGGTGACTAGGTGTTAGGTGACTAGGTACTAGGTACCATTGTCACGACTATTTAAGCCTAGTCACCTGGTACCTGATACCTAGTCAACTCTTAAATCAGAATGCGTATCTCAAGCCTATCTGGAACTGGTACGGTGTACCGTTCAGGCTCGACACGCCGGTGTTCGGGTTCACGTTATATACAAACTGTTTGGTATCTTGGTCGAAGCTCTTGATGGTGTAGATGTTCTGCTTGCCCAAGGTGTGTCCGGCACCCCAGTCTTTGTTCAGCAGGTTTGCCACGTTGAAGATGTCGACCGACAATTCCAGGCTATGTTTCTTGTATAGGTTGAACTTTTTAGCCAAACGCAGGTCGAGTGTACCGTAGAATCCGTTTACGCCACCGTTGCGTTCTGCCACCTTACCGAAGCTCTTACGGATGTAGTCTTTGGTGCTTTGCTCTACTTCCGGATTGTTCAAGATGTCATTGATGCCGTCGCGCAAGTATTGTGGGGTGGCAGGGTCGTTCGGGTCGTAAATGTAAGCCAAATCATTCGAATTTACAAAGTCTCCGTTCAGGTTTCCGTTTACTGCAAGCGAATAACGTGTTCCGCCGATGCCCGAGAAGCGTGCGCCGATGCTGATGCCCCAGAAAGTGGGAGCTGTTCCGTAAACCACTACTTTGTGGCGGAACTGGTTGTTGGAGTAAGTCATTTTGCTCAAGTCGCGTGGGTCGTCTACCACCATTTGCGAGAGGGTTGCCGAGTTTGCCACGTTTCCGTTGTACGAGGTATTGTCTTTTGTATCGTTCCAGGTATAACTTACCGAAAGCTGTCCATCCTTGAAGTATCTCCACGTTCCTTCTACTACGAAAGCGAACTGGTTGACTTTGCCTTCGCTCACCATTTCCAGCACGCGACCCACATTTTTGGTCTTACGACCTTCTCTCCAATCTATTGTTCCGTATTCGGAATTAATGGTTTCCGCTGGTACGTAAACGCCTCGGTTGCCTTCGGCCGCAAGGCGGAAGTAAGGCTGGTCTACCATGTTGCGGTCTACGTACATGTAGTTGTTTCGTCCCAAAGTCATATATCCGCCTACGGTCACTTTCAAGCGGTCGTTGAAGAAATGGGTGTACGAGAGGTTCGCCTTGTAGATGACCGGTACCTTGCAATCTGCCCCGTTCAGGTTAATGGTAGAGAGCTTTTCTACATTCGGATTGTTGAATAGTTCAGCTCCGGGAGCCGTCGACGGGTCTTGGCGATAGGCAGGGAAGTCGGGACGCAGCAGGTTAAGCAATTCATTATAGTTGGCGTTTCTTGGGTTGAGTGTCACATCGATAGAAGCCGTACGGGTTCCGTCGAATACCATGTTGTTGATCATCGCATAGTTGTTGATGTCCGAGGCGAAGATACCGCCGCCCAAACGGATGATGTCGCGGTGCTTGTCATTGATGTCCCAGGTGATTTGTACACGGGGCTGTACTTGGAAGGTAGAGAGACCGTTGTCGGTGCGTAAGCCTAATTCATCGTACACGGTCTGGTTGAACGTTCCTTTATTGAAATAGGTAGCGTTGTCCAAGCGGAGTCCGGCTATCAGCTCGAAACCGGGGAACAGCTTGGTCTGCAATTGCGCGTAAGCACCGGCGTTCATGATGTTCTGCTTCACGCGATCGTCCGCCGTAAGGTAGAGTTCGCGCACATAGCGGGTCGGAATCAGGTTCTCGAAGTTGTCCAATCCGTCGAAGTAAAAACGTCCGTTGGTCTCGCTTCCGTAGCGTGAGTTCATGTGGGTGTACATCAGGTCGATGCCGAAGGTATAATTGATTCGTTTTGTGTTGTAATAGAAGTTGTCCACAACTTGCAACACATGGTTGTAGAAGTTTTCGGGACAATAGCGTTGTCCTCCTAACTGGATGTCTGTATCTACCGTCCTGTCGTTTACGGTAGAAGTTACATTACTTACAATGGCACGTGGGATGTTGGCGGAAGGAAGTTCATCGCCCGGCATGGATTTCTCCAATGTATAAAGGTGTTGCACCTTCAATTCGTTCGTTCCGCGCGGACCTACTACCGAACGCAGCGTTGCCATGGCACTGTTGTTCAGCGAGTGTACATCGCCGTAAGTTTCATACAGGTTTATGGTGGTGTTGTCGCTCAGTCCCAGGTTGTTCATGTCATTTACGAAGTTGTCGGTGAAGGTCAAGAGGTTGGTGGCGTTAATCTGCCAGTCTATACGGGCAAATACGGCATCGGTACTTTGCTTCTTATCGAAAGCTCCGAATTGCGGATTGTTCGACACGCCGTATTTGTCGCGTGCGATTTGCAGGAAACGGTCGCGCGTCTCCAAGCTGAGGTTATAGCGTTGTTCGTCGGTAGCGTTTTGGATATCGGCGATATAGAGTGGGCGAGAGTCTGCCTGATGGTCCCACGTAATGAAGAAGTGGGCACGGTCTTTCACAATAGCTCCTCCCAGCGAGGCACCGAACTGGTAGGTGGAGAAGTCGTTGCTCCGCTTGTTGCCACGGATGTCATACGGGCTGGAGAGCCAGTTGGCACGTCCGTATACGAACGCACTACCGGTCAAGGTATTCGTACCCGACTTGGTTACAGTGCTTACCGTACCTCCTCCGGCACGTCCGTTAGTCACATCGTATTGGTTGGTCACTACCTTAAACTCACGGATAGCCTCCATGGAGATGGCGTAAGGCACTCCGTTACGGCTTGTCGTACTACCTCCCGAAGTCGGATTCTTTGCCGTCATACCATCGATGGTATAGTTGGTAGAAGAAGCCAACTGGCCCGAAAGGCTGGAGCCGGTGCTGAGCGGGGATAGGTCGACCAGCGAAGTAAAGTTACGTCCGTTTACCGGAAGTTTTTCCAGGTCTTGTTCGGTGACTGAAGTTGCCGAACCGGTAGTGGCAATGGTATTTTTTAATGAGTTGGCAACCACCTCCACGGCTTCCATGGTAATGGATTCTTCTTTCATCTGGAAATCGATACGCACTTGGTCGCCTTGGTTCAGCGTATATCCGCTTTTCGTCTGGTCACCATATCCGATGTAGGACACCTTAATTGTGTACGGACCTCCCAACGGAAGCTGCTTGATGGTATATTCACCATTCTCGTTCGTGATAGAGCCTGTGCTGAAGCCTGTTGACTCGTTTCTTACTTGCACAGTGGCACCGATGACTCCCAGATTGGTTTCGTCGGTCACAATACCCGTAATAACGGCACGGTCATCTTGGGCAAACAAGTATCCCGGCAGGATGAGCAGGATACAGAGAAGCAATAACGCTTGCTTGATTTTTGTTGTCATAATCTTTAGTTAAGTGTTTGTTAAATTGATGCAACAAAAGTAAAGCAGGCGTATTACATCTCCATGACCGATGTGTAAAGAAACCGTGTGATTTGTGTTACGTGGATATTACATGGTACGAAAAGAAATTTGCCAAAAGACACTCTCAAACGAACATAAGTGATAAGACCGACTTACTTATGTGGGATGACTGAGTTACTTATGTGAGATTGCCAATTCACTTATGTTCATCAAAAAGCATGCTTGAGTGCTGTCTGTCTTTAAAGTATAAAAGCCAATGCTATATAGCTGCATCGTTTGTAAGATTAATAATCTTACAAACAACGCAGCCATGTGCACGAATTAATGCTGCGAGAAGTATAATAGCTATTCTATCATGTAATGTTTTCTATTAATCGGGTATATTGCAAGCTTCAAATGCTTGTGCCAGATCTTCCAACAGGTCATCAATATGCTCAGTACCGATGGAAAGCCGGATGGTAGCTGGCGTGATGTGTTGCGTTTTCAGCTCTTCAGGCGAAAGCTGCGAATGGGTGGTAGTGGCAGGATGAATCACCAGGCTTTTCACATCCGCTACATTTGCCAAAAGTGAAAAGATTTTCAGTGAATCGATGAAACGCCATGCTTCATTTTGTCCGCCTTTTATCTCGAAAGTAAAGATACTTCCACCACCTTGTGGAAAATAGCGAAGATACAGTGCATGGTTGGGATGTGAAGGTAGGGAAGGGTGATTGACTTTTGCCACCATAGGGTGTGTTACAAGGTATTTTACTACTTTTAGGGCATTGGTCACATGACGCTCTACGCGCAGTGACAAGGTTTCAAGTCCCTGCAACAGCAGGAAAGCATTGAAAGGTGAGATGGTTGCTCCCGTATCTCGGAGCAGGACAGCCCGAATGCGGGTGATAAATGCTGCTTCTTTTGCCACATCGGTAAAAATGTTTCCGTGATAGTTCGGGTCGGGAAGAGTCATTGTAGGAAAGCGGTTCGGATAGGCTTTCCAGTCGAAACGTCCGCTGTCTACAATGATTCCGCCCAGCGAAGTACCATGGCCACCGATAAACTTGGTAGCGGAGTGAACCACTATGTCTGCTCCATGCTCGATGGGACGGATAAGAAAAGGAGTACCAAAGGTATTATCTACAATCAAAGGTATTCCGTGACGGTGTGCTACTTCTGCCACAGCTTCTATGTGGGTAATATCCGAATGAGGATTGCCGAATGTTTCTGCATACACCGCTTTTGTTTCGGGACGAATGGCAGCTTCCAGCGCATGCAGGTCGTTGATGCGGACAATGGTATGTGTAATTCCCTGTTCAGCAAGCGTGTGTGTAATCAGGTTGTACGAGCCTCCATAGAGGTTATCGGCTGCTACCAAATGGTCGCCTGCATGTAAAATGTTCTGCAAGGCGTAAGTTACTGCTGCAGCTCCAGAGGCTACAGCCAAAGCTGCCACTCCTCCTTCAAGGGTAGCCATGCGTTCTTCCAATACTCGCTGGGTGTCGTTGGTGAGGCGTCCGTAGATATTTCCGGCATCGCGCAAAGCGAAGCGGTCTGCAGCATGTCTGCAATCGTGGAACACATACGAAGCGGTCTGGTAAATGGGAACGGCACGTGCACCAGTTGTGGGATCGGGCAATTCTTGTCCGGCATGCAATTGCAACGTTTCGAAATGAAGTTTAGTCTTGTCCATTGTTTTTTTATAAAGATTATTGACTGAAGAAACTGTTTTGAATTTCTTCTAAATATTTTCTGCAAAATAAGTAATTCTGGAAATAACAATCAATGTTTGTCCTTTATTTGGAAAATCTATCTATATTTGTATCCTAAAATAGAATAACTGCACAATGTAATATTCCAAAAGGGATATAAAACAGAATAGAATTCTTTTATGGAAACATTAGATAAAATAGATTTGCAGATTCTTCGTGTTTTGCAAGAAAATGCCCGGCTTACGACTAAAGAACTTGCCGCACGGGTCAGCCTGTCATCTACTCCAGTGTTCGAACGTCTGAAGCGGCTGGAAGCAAATGGATACATTAAGAAATATATGGCGATAGTAGATGCTGAAAAACTTCACCAGGGGTTTATTGTTTTTTGTAAAGTGAAGATGACTCGTCTTAACCGTGACATTGCCCAAGATTTCAGTCGCATTGTGCAAGGGATTCCAGAAGTGACCGAATGTTACAACATTTCCGGAAGCTATGATTATTTGCTAAAAATCCATGCCAAGGATATGAAACATTATCAAGCATTCATACTTAATGTCTTAGGTACTATTGAACATCTAAGTTCACTGGAAAGTGTCTTTGTGATGGATGAGTTGAAACATACATACGGTATTCATTTTTAAAAATAGGGGAAAGGCTGTTTTTTAATGGAGAGTTGCAAAAATCCGTCATGAGTCAAAAAACGAAACCGTTTCTAAGAAACTCTAATTTTTACAAATGAATACTGCAAACAGTCAATACATCTCCCTAAAAATGAATATAGACTTTATCGGCAAATGCAGTACTACTGCATTTTTATACGGTCAGATTGGCAAATTGCGGACATTTAATGTGTATGCAAAATTAAGAGCCTGTTTAAATTTTCCAATAAAGTAATATTCTATCAGGTTCTTTTTCGTTTGTTTCCGGTCTGTTTTCCCGATTTTATTCGTCAGATAGCCCGCTATCCTCCTCATAAAATCAGAAAAACATCCTCGAAAACAATTCGCAAAATTAACCTGAGCAAAATTTAAACAGGCTCTTAATGATATTTATCAGAAACGCAGATTTTATACAAACTGATTTTCAACATCTACTTAATTTTATATACCATAACATGAGTAATACATTAGCCCCTTTTGCACGTCCGCTTTACATTATGTTAAAAGCTGGAGGTGCTTTATGTAATCTAAGATGCGATTATTGCTACTATTTGGAAAAGCAAAACTTATATCCTCAAAAAAATGTTTCTATTATGAGCGATGAATTGCTGGAAAAATTCATTAAAGAATATATCCAGTCGCAAACCACGTCTCAGATACTATTTACTTGGCATGGTGGAGAACCTTTGATGCGTCCATTGAGTTTTTATCGGAAAGCTTTGGAGTTGCAACGTAAATATGCACAGGGTCGCATAATAGACAATTGTATTCAAACCAATGGCACGTTATTAAATGATGAATGGTGTCGTTTTTTTCACGAGAACGGCTGGCTGGTAGGCGTTTCGATTGACGGTCCTCAAAAATTTCACGATGCTTATCGGAAAACACGAGGGGGAAATCCTTCTTTTTCCAAAGTAATGAACGGCATTCATTTACTGAATAAACGGGGTGTAGAATGGAATGCTATGGCTGTCGTAAACAACCTCAATGGAGATTATCCATTGGAATTTTATCATTTCTTCAAGCAGATAGGATGCCATTATATTCAATTTGCTCCTGTTGTAGAACGTATCACACATCATAGTGACGGACGTTATTTGGCTTCTGTGGATAAGACTGGCAAAGAAAATTTGGCAGCTTTTTCCGTATCGCCTCTGCAATGGGGAAACTTCCTTTGTGCCATTTTCGATGAATGGGTGCAAAATGATGTAGGAAAGTACTTCATTCAGTTATTTGATGCGACCCTTGCTAATTGGGTGGGAACCAGTCCGGGAGTATGCACACTGGCTCCGATATGTGGACATGCGGGAGTAATGGAATTTAACGGTGATGTCTATTCGTGCGACCATTTTGTTTTCCCACAATACAAATTGGGAAACATTCGTGAAAAGACGCTTGTAGAAATGATGTATGGAGAACAACAACGGCAATTTGGCTTGGCTAAACGTTCAAGACTGCCACATCAATGCAAGGAATGTCCTTATCTTTTCGCCTGTAACGGAGAATGTCCCAAAAACCGTTTTTGCTTGACTTCGGACGGAGAATATGGATTGAATTATCTTTGTCCCGGATTTTACAAATATTTTGCCCACGTGGCACCTTATATGGACTTTATGGCACGTGAATTGACAGCACAACGTCCTCCTGCCAATATAATGGAAATCCTTCGAACCAAGCCTTCGATATTCTGATTACTGGTTAATTTTGGAGGAGTGTCAGTTTGACACCTCTCCAAAAAACAGTAAGAAGCTGTTTTGAATTTATCGTGCGATGATTTGGGATGAGTTTTTGAGGCATTTTTGCTTCTGTGATGAGGAAGATAGCGGGCTATCTGACGAAGAACAGGAGCGGAAAGGACCAAAAAATCGCCCAAAGCACACACGAAAACGGATACATCAAGCCAAGAAAAACTTTTTGGAGAAATTCAAAACAGCTTCTAAATTCACCTTCGGGGAATATCTACCGAATCTTCGGCTTTTCCGTTCAGCCAGCGCGAGAAGAAGTCTACCATGCGCCAGTAGAAATACTCGTCCATATCGCCGAAGCCGTGACGCTGGCCGGGGAGGATAAGCATCTCAAAGCGTTTGTTGGCACGAATCAACGCGTCTACTACGCGGATGGTGTTTGCCGGATGTACGTTGTTGTCGATGTCGCCGTGTACCAGCATCAGGTGTCCTTTCAGCTGTTTGGCTATTTCGGGATTTGTCGCTATCTTGTACACAAAGGTCGTGTCTCCCTTTTCGGTAATCTCTTCTTTTACGCCGTGATGGGTCTCGCTCCACCAGCGGTTGTAGATGCGGTTATCATGATTCCCGGCACACGATACGGCGGCTTTGTAGAAATCAGGATACTGAAGGATAGCGGCGGTAGACATGAATCCGCCTCCCGAGTGCCCGTGAATGCCTACGCGGTCGATGTCGATGTATTTGTAGCGTGCCGCCAGTTGCTCTACCGCTGCCTTATGGTCGGCAAGGGGATAGTCGCGCATGTTTCCGTATCCGTAGTTGTGATACCATTTCGAGCGGCTGGGATGTCCTCCGCGCTGTCCTACCGAAATCACGATAAAGCCAGCCTGCGCCAGGCGGTCGGTGCGTACGCTCATGCGGGTAAATGGATAATAGACCGCTTCTACCTGCGGACCGGGATATACGTAGTCGACTATCGGATAGACTTTGGTCGAATCGAAATTATAAGGCTTGTACATCACGCCATAGAGGTCGGTCACACCATCGGCAGCTTTTACCGTAAAAAGCTCGGGGAACTGATAGCCTGCGGCAAAAAGCTGGGAGAAATCGCTTTCCTGCAAGTCCATCACCTTATTTCCGTTGCGGTCTATCAGCACAGCGTTCGGAACGGTGTTTACCCGTGAATAGTTGTCTACAATGAAGCGTGCGTCATCGTCCATGTCTACCGCATGGAAATATTCGCCTTCGGTCAGGAGCTTCAGTCCGCTTCCGTCGGCATTCACTTTATACAAGTGTTCGTAGTAAGGATTTTCGTTCGCTTCGCGTCCGTTGGCGGTGAAGTAGATGGTACGGGTGGCAGGGTCTACCTTTACGACACGCTCTACGTGCCACGGTCCTTTGGTGATGCGGTTTTTCAGGTTTCCTTGGTCATCATATAAATAAAGGTGTGCCCAGCCGTCTCGCTCGCTCCATTGGATAAACTCTTTCCCACCGTTGAATACCTGAATGGGGCGTGTTTCCTGATAGGTGTTCATCCGTTCTTTTACGATGGGGACGATGGAGTCTTGTCCGATGGTGTACGTACATACATCGATGCGGTGCAGGTCGCGGCTGCTGCGGGTCAGGAAGAAGCGGTTGTTGTCACCCTGCCATACAACGGGGATCAGCTCCGCGTCACGTTCTTTCATCTGGAACGGGCGGTTTTCAATTGCCAAAGTCTGGTTCTTCCATGCTGCCGTACGGATTTCTTTCCGGGTGTTCGTGGTCATGTCGAAGATGTACAGGTGGTCTTCGGGAGCATCCATCTCGCCCGGCATCTGGTAGCGGTAAGTCTCCAGTGTGGGACGGGGCGAAGCCGTGGAGTTGATGACCCACAGGTCTTTCACCTTGCGCTCGTCGGTCACTACGGTCACGAAATGTTTCGAGTCGGGCGACCAGTATCCCCATACGCCCCGGCGTTTGCCGTTGCACAGGGTATCGGTATTCAATATGCTGTAAGGAATGCCATAGCCGAAGTGCTCGCTTCCGTCTTTCGTCAACTGGATTTCTACAATCGTACTGTCCTTCTCGTCCTTTTGCGCCTTACGGTAATCGGCGATGCTCATGCGGTAGAGGTTGCAGTCCTTGGCATATACCACCGTTTGTCCGTCGGGAGAGACCGATGCCCAATCCAGCCGTTTCGGTTCCTTGGCTTCTTCGGTCAGCAGGGTCAGCTTGCGTGTCGGATAATCGTAGGAGAAATAGAATACTTCCTTTTCGGGGGTGTCTGCCTTTTTCTTGTCATCCTTCTTCGGCTTCTTGTCTTGCGAAGAGGTTACTTCGAAGGTAAAGGTACGTCCGTCTTCCTTCACTTTTAGGTTTTGGATGGGCAAATGACGTGCCTCGAACGGGTCGTGAACGATTTCGGTAAGTTGGGATGCCAATTCATCGCGGTCGAAAAGCGGAGTCTTCCGGCGTGCGTCGGGGTCGACTACATACCACGATGTGCCTTCGCTGGTTTTGTATTCGAACCAGAAATCGTTTCCGGCCGGGAACCAATGCGGGTCGACTTTGGTAGAGAACAGCATGGTGTTCAGTTTCTCTCGCGTGAATTTTTCTGCCTGAAGGTATTCGGGCAGACGCTCTTGGGCAACGGAAGGCATTGCCTGAAGGGCAAGTCCCAAGAGCATGAGGGATAAAATGCGTATTTTCATAAACTCTGCTTGAATTAAAATTTATTTCAAGCCCCAAAGATACGAAAAATGCAAGTAAGTGTATCGGTTTTGCGGATATTCAAATAAAGAATCACACTGATTTTTCGCAATCCATTTCCGATTAACTACATACAGTCAAGTTGTTTTGAGTACGATATTCCTTTGGGGTACATCCTACTTTTTTCTTGAAGAAGCGCAGGAAGTGTTGCGGATATTGGAATCCCAACATATCCGCTACCTGTTTCGTGTTCATCTTGGGGTCAAGAAGAGCGCTCTTTGCGATTTCCGCTATTTTGGATTGGATAAGTTCATGCGGGCTCTTGCCGGTTTCTGATTTTACCAAATCGCCAAAATAGTTGGGAGAAAGGCAAACTTTTTCAGCAAAATATTTCACGGTGGGAAGCCCTTGCAGGCGTGCCGTGCCGGAATCCCAATACTCGTCCAGCAATTGCTCGAAACGGATAAGGACATCGTTGTTCAGCACTTCGCGCGTGACGAACTGACGTTCATAAAAGCGCATGCAATAATTGAGCAGCACTTCAATGTTGGAGATTATCAGCGGTTTGGAAAACCTGTCGATGGGGTGCTCCAGTTCATGGGCTATCTTGTTCATATAGTCCTGCACGATGACACGTTCGTCCGCAGACAAGTGCAACGCCTCATTGGAAGCATACGAAAAGAAACTATACTGCTTCATTTTCTGTGCCAATGGGGTACGGAACAGAAAATCGGGATGAAACAACAGTGCATCGGCTTCAGGCACAGGTCCCTCTTCGATACGGTGGATGCTGCCGACTTGTATAAACCCAAGAACACGGCAGGCAAGCTCCCAGCCATCGCGGTCAGTGGACCGTTCGGGGCAGTGAAAGAGCAGGCATCGGGACTGTATGCGCAGACATTGGCAGAGCACGGTTTCCTGACCATTGCTTTCGACCCCTCTTTTACCGGAGAAAGCGGCGGGCAGCCCCGTAGTGTGGCATCGCCGGACATCAACACGGAAGACTTCAGTGCGGCGGTAGACTATCTGTCCACCCGTGACGATGTAGACCCGGAGCGCATCGGCATACTCGGCATCTGTGGCTTTGGAGGTTTTGCCATCAACGCGGCGGCTATGGATACGCGCATCAAAGCGACGGTGGCTTCCACGATGTATGACATCTGTCGGGGGACGGCAAACGGCTACTTCGATGCCAATGACAATGCGGACGCCCGCTATGAAATGCGCAAGCAACTGAATGCCCAACGGACGGAAGACTATCGCAACGGCACGTACAAGCGCACGGTGATGAATCCCCAACCTGCCGATGACGCGCCACAATTTATGAAGGATTATTATGACTATTATAAAACGAAGCGTGGCTATCACTCCCGTTCCATCAATTCAGGTCTGGGGTGGAACGTCACTTCCTCGCTTTCACTTCTCAATATGCCCATTTTGGCTTACAGCGATGAAATCCGCAGTGCCGTATTGGTGGTGCATGGCGAAAAGGCACATTCGCGCTATTTCGGTGAGGATGCCTTCAAGAAGCTGAAAGGTGACAACAAGGAATTGTATATCGTGCCGGGAGCCAGCCACACCGACCTGTACGACAACCTGGAAAAGATACCGTTCGGCAAGATAGTCGAGTTTTACAACCAATACCTGAAGTGATATGAAACGGTTGATTTACTGCTGTGGAGTGGCTATTTTCCTCCTTTTTACGGCAAATGCCCTTATTGCCTGCTCGGACGATGACCCGATGGAGGAAAGGACGGAAGTTCCTGCTCCGCCATCTGATGAAAATGAGGGCGATTATGAAGGAAACAACGATAACAATAACGGTGATGACAATGCATCCATGGAAAGAAATATTACAATTTCAGTAAACGGAACATCGTTTGCCGCTACGCTGGCAGACAATGAGGCTGCACGGGCTTTTGCAGCCATGCTCCCCCTTACGCTGGATATGAGCGAGATGAACGGCAACGAGAAATACCATTACTTATCGGAAAATCTGCCTACGGACAGCTATCGTCCGGGGACAATCCAGACAGGCGACCTGATGCTTTACGGCTCGTCTTGCGTCGTCTTGTTTTACGAAACTTTTTCGTCCGGCTATAGTTACACACGCTTGGGGCAGATAGACAATCCCGAAGGGCTTGCCGCAGCCTTGGGAGGTGGAGATGTAAGCGTAAGGTTTGAAGTCCGGTAATACCTGTCGATGATTTGTGTATTCTTTGTTGCGCCGGATTTGTGTTCCGGCGTAACAAAGAAAAGAATATTATCAACCTTTCTCATCCGTTTTTTTTATTTCTCCCCGAAATCGTTGCTTCCGTATTTGAATTACATTTGCTCATGCTTTGACCGTTTTCCGGCGCAACACGAAATAAAGCCCCAGTGCGATGAAGGGAATGCTCAATACCTGTCCCATGTCGATGGGCATGGCATTCTCGAAATCCACCTGACGCTCTTTGAGGAACTCGATGAAAAAGCGGAACGTAAATATCAGGGTGATGCAGAGCCCGAAATAGAAACCTTTAGGGGCAGTGTCTTTCCGCTTCCGGAATATCCAGACCATGATGCCGAAGAATAAGAAATAGGCAAGGGATTCGTAAAGCTGGGCAGGATGGCGGGGCTGGAGGTCGACCTGCTCGAAGACAAACGCCCAAGGAAGATTGGCCGGCATGCCGATGATTTCGGAATTCATCAGGTTGGCAAGGCGGATGAAGCCTGAAGCTACCGGTGCGGCAATGCCCAACATATCGAGTATGTCCAAGTAGTGCATCTTGGTTTTCCGGCAAAAGAAATACAGGGCGATAATCAAGCCCAACGTCCCTCCGTGGCTGGCAAGTCCGGCATAACCCGTAAATATCCAGTCTCCGTTGGGAAGAAAGCGGACAGGAAGCACGATTTCCAAGGGATGTGCCAGAAAGTAGGAAGGGTCGTAGAACAGGCAATGACCCAACCTGGCACCCACAAATGTACCTACCATGCAATATACGAACAGCGATTGGTAAGTATCCATCGGAAATTTCCTCACTTGGTAGAGCTTGTACACTACTTGGCAAGCTGCCAGAATGGCAATCATCCAGAAGATGCTATACCACCGAAGTCCGAAATTTCCGATGTGGAACAGCACGGGGTCGGGATTCCAATGAATGTAAAACAGGTTCATCTATTTTCCTTTATATTTATATTAGAAAATAAACCGCATCACATCGTTGAAGTTCGCCCAAATGAGGAGGGCAAGGAGCAGGAACATGCCTACCATCTGCGCATATTCCATAAACTTGTCGCTCGGCTTGCGACGGGCGATGATTTCGTAGAGCAGGAACAATACGTGTCCGCCATCGAGCGCCGGAATAGGCAAGATGTTCATAAAGGCGAGGATGATGGAGAGGAATGCGGTCATTTCCCAAAAACGTTGCCAGTCCCATACCTTTGGGAAGATGCTTCCGATGGTACCGAAACCTCCCAGACTCTTGGCTCCTTCGGCGGTAAAGACATACTTCATGTCGTTGGCATATCCTTTCAATGTATTGATTCCTAACATAACACCTGCTGGGAAAGACTGGAAAAAGCCATACGACACATCGGTCACTTTATAATCGATCAAGCCTCCGTAGGCGTTTACCTTGAAGCTGGCATCCGTCTGTACATTGACTGTATCCCGTATTCCGGCACGTGAATAAACCAATGTGAACTCGCCCGAAGTCTTTTCCTGCAATTCGGCGTTCAGTTGAAGGCGGTTCATCTGGTCTAAGAACTCGTTCCACGAACGGATTTCCGTACCGTTGAATGCTACAAGTGAGTCTCCCTTTTGGATGCCTGCCTGTGCAAATCCTCCTCCGGCTATGACCGAATCCACTACATTCGGCTGGAATACGGATACGAACATCGGACTCTGTTGGGCTACATCGAGCAGGCTCAGTTCGGGCATCAGGATTTGTTTCTCTTCTCCATCGCGAAGCACGGTCACTTCGCGCGCTTCGACGATGCTCCGAATCATGTCTCCGTTGAAGCGGGTCAATTCCTCACCGTCGGCACTTAGGAGAATATCCCCGTCACGAAAACCTATCTCTCTTGCCTGTTCATTAAATTTCATTCCATACGTCATGTCCTTCAGGGCAATGTACGAATCGCCCCATGTAAAAAGAATCATGGAATAAATAAACAAGGCAAGGATGAAGTTCATCAGCACTCCGCCCACCATTACCAGAAGCCGTTGGCCTGCAGGCTTCGAGCGGAATTCCCATGGCTGAGGCGGCTTTTTCATCTGTTCGGTATCCATTGATTCGTCAATCATACCGGAAATTTTGCAATACCCTCCCAAGGGTAGCCAGCCTATACCATACTCCGTATCGCTATGTTTGGGCTTGTATTTGAACAAGGCAAACCACGGGTCGAAGAAAATATAAAACTTCTCTACCCGTATCTTAAAGAGGCGGGCAAAGAAAAAGTGTCCTCCTTCGTGCACAATTACCAGCAGCGAAAGGCTGAGAATGAGTTGGAGAGCACGAATCAAAAATGTTTCCATATCGTTTTCTTGTTTTTAATTTTTTAGTTGGCAAGGTGAAAAGGACGAGTTGACAAGGTTTTGAAATGTTCTCCCAAGGTATTTTAAGCCTTGTCACCTTGTTGTCTTGTCACCTTGTCATCTTGTTTATCACTAATTCTGCGGCAATGCGCCGTGTTTCGGCATCGGTAGCCACATAGTCTTCATACCTCGGGCACTGGATAAACGGCACGCGTGTCATGGTTTTCTCGATGACCTCACTCATGCCGAGGAACGAAATCTTGTCTTCCAGGAATGCCGCCACCACCACTTCATTGGCGGCATTTACGATGCAGGGCATGTTGCCTCCCTGATGCAGTGCCTCGTATGCCAAAGCCAAGTTGCGGAAACGTTTCGTGTCGGGCTTCTCGAAAGTCAGCGTATTGTATTTGGCAAAGTCCAGCCGCTCTCCCGATAGGGAAACCCGCTTGGGATAAGAGAAAGCGTATTGGATGGGCAGACGCATATCGGGCACGCCCAACTGGGCTTTTACCGCTCCGTCCTCGAACTCCACCATCGAGTGGATGACCGACTGGGGATGTACTACTACCTCAATCTGTTCGGGGCGCACGCCGAAGAGCCATTTGGCTTCGATTACTTCGAAGCCCTTGTTCATCATCGAAGCCGAGTCGATGGTTATCTTGGCTCCCATGTGCCAGTTGGGATGATGCAAAGCCTGCGCCTTGGTGACCGTGCGGAGCTGGTCGATGGTGTACGTGCGGAACGGGCCACCCGACGCGGTAAGAATCACCTTCGATACAGGATTGTTCACCTCCAGGCATTGGAAAATAGCCGAGTGTTCCGAGTCTACCGGAAGAATAGGGGTATGATATTCTTGTGCCAGAGCATTGATAATCTCACCCGCTACGACCATGGTTTCCTTATTGGCAAGGGCGATGGCCTTTCCCGCACGGATGGCATTCATTGTAGGCAGCAGACCGGCATAGCCCACCATAGCGGTTAAAACGATGTCAATCGGTTGGGATTCTACAATCTGAGCCAGTGCGTCTTTTCCGGCATACACTTTTACGGGCAAGTCGGAGAGTGCTTCTTTCAGTGCCGGATATTTGTCTTCATTGGCTATCACAACAGCTTCGGGCTGGAACTCGCGTGCCTGTCGGGCAAGCAAATCCACCTGATTGTTTGCCGTAAGAGCATACACTTCGTACAGGTCGGGATGCTCCTTGATGACTTGCAAGGCTTGTGTCCCGATAGAACCTGTAGAACCTAATATCGCTATTTGCCTTTTCATATTTACTATTAGACAATTTACAAATTACTATTTACTTGTTTCTTCATTCTTGGTTCATTCACGTTCATACTTTTAAAATCGTAAATCGTAAATGTTCCAATCGTAAATTTAAAACACAACGTATTGTTCGGGATTGACCGGATTCCCTTTATGCCATAACTCGAAGTGCAAGTGGGGCTTGTCGTCCTTGTCTATGGCATCACCTACCAAGGCGATGCCTTCTCCTCCTTTTACCTTGTCGCCTTCGCGTTTCATCAACGAATTGCAATGTTTGTACACCGAGATGAAGTTCTGCGGATGCTGTATCTGGATGACGTATCCCCACGTGGGTGTATAACCGGCGAAGATGATTGTGCCTTCCAGTACGGACAGTATCGTTTCATTCGGGCTTGCGGTCAAATCGACTCCATAATGGCGGTTGTCCGGATTGAAGTTCGTAGACATCACGCCCCGCACCGGACGGTAGAAAATCAGTCCGGCAGCTCCCTCTTCAGTAATTGCCGTCAGATTATAACGTTCTTTTTCTTCGTATTGTTTTACAAACTCTTCTTCTTCCTTCGAGCGTGCTATCAGTTCTTCCTCGCGCAAGTCGGTCAGCGAATCGATAGACTGCACCGTATCTGCCTTTACCTGTCCGCTTAAAATGTCGCGGATATTCATCACATAGCGGTTTTGGCGTTCGAGCGCAGCCTGTAGCGAATCGGCACGCAGGGCATTTGCCACTACCTGTGCACGCACTTCACTGTTCATGTAGCCGGGCAGATAGTTGCGTAAAGGCGTAAAGACGATTATGGCTGCAGCAATGCAGAATATCACCGCACACGACACCAGCAATACCGACAATCCGTTCAATTTCGAAACGTGAATCCCCACGATCTCCTCCAATGTGTTCTCATTGACGATACTCAGCTTGTACTTGAACCGGATGTTATGCCAAAATGCCTTGCGCGTTTTTTTCATACCTTACTCCTTATTTATTTTATACCTTATATATATTAAGGTTCGATTAATCCGTCGGGCACGTTTACTTTCATTACCTTCTTCTCCCGGTCTAAACCGATGATAAACTCTTCGTGGGCAGGCAATAAAAGTTCTTCTCCGTCTTTCTCGATGGCGAACAAGACATTAAGGGTAGTATCGTCTACATTCGTTATCTCTCCCAGATAGCCGTGATGCACATCTTCTACCCGGAAACCGATAAAGAAGTTCCAGGAAGTCACGTCCTCTTGCTCGTCCATGAATTTCTTGGGGAAATACACTTCTACGTTGGTGAACCTGCGTGCCTGCTCGGAGGTATCGATGCCTTCGAATTTCACCAGTGCCACCGTATCGGAACGGAAACGGTATTCCTCCATGAAGAACGGAACCAGGATGCCGTCCATGAGCAAGATAAGGTAATCGCAATCCACACGGTCGAATATATCATCGGTAAAGGTGAAAGACACTTCTCCTTTTATGCCGTGCGGCTTGTTGATGACACCGATTTTAAAAACTTCTTCCTTTCTTATCATACGCTTTATTCAATACGGGTGATACGTGCGCCCAAAGCCGACAGGCGTTGTTCGATATATTGGTATCCGCGGTCTATCTGTTCGATGTTATGGATACGGCTGATGCCTTCCGCATCGAGTGCGGCTATCAACAGGGCAATGCCTGCGCGTATATCGGGCGATGTCATGTTGCCTCCGCGAAGCCGGAACGTACGGTCATGTCCGATAACTACCGCGCGGTGCGGGTCGCAAAGGATAATCTGGGCGCCCATGTCGATGAGCTTGTCCACGAAGAACAGGCGGCTCTCGAACATCTTCTGATGAATCAGGACACTCCCTTTGGCTTGGGTGGCAACTACCAGCATGACGCTTAGCAGGTCGGGGGTCAGTCCGGGCCAAGGCGCATCGGCTATGGTCATAATCGACCCGTCGATGAACGATTCGATTTCGTAGTGTTCTTGGCAAGGTACGAAAATGTCATCGCCATGTTGTTGCAGGCGGATGCCCAACCGGCGGAAACTGTCTGGGATGATTCCCAGATTCTCGTACGATACGTTTTTAATGGTAATTTCACTTCCTGTCATTGCTGCCATACCGATAAAACTGCCTACTTCAATCATGTCTGGCAAGACACGGTGTGTACATCCTTTCAATGTCTTTACCCCTTCGATAGTCAACAAGTTCGAAGCTATGCCTTCGATATGTGCTCCCATGCGGTTCAGCATCCGGCAAAGCTGCTGAATGTATGGCTCGCAGGCAGCATTGTAGATGGTGGTCTTCCCTTCGGCAAGCACTGCTGCCATTACGATGTTGGCGGTACCTGTTACCGATGCTTCGTCAAGCAACATATAGGTGCCTTTCAATCGCTTTGCCAGAATGCGGAACGTACCCCTTTGATTATCATATTGAAAATCAGCTCCCAGTTTCTGGATTCCCAAGAAGTGTGTATCCAGCCTGCGTCGTCCGATTTTATCTCCTCCCGGCTTGGAAATGACCGCACGTCCGAAACGTGCTACAAGCGGTCCTACCAGCATCACCGAGCCACGCAAGCGCGAACACCGCGCCAGGAAATCGTCGCTTTCCAGATAATCGAAGTTGACAGCATCGGCACGGAACGCATATGTATCCGCATTCTGCTTTTTTACCTTTACCCCCATATCTCGAAGCAGCTGGATAAGGTTGTTTACGTCCAATATATTCGGAATATTGCTGATAATCACTTCTTCATCGGTCAGCAATGTGGCGCAAATAACCTCCAGCACTTCGTTTTTCGCTCCTTGCGGGATAATTTCGCCGTGCAGTTTATGTCCTCCTTCAATTACAAATGATGCCATATAGTCTTCTGGTTTTCAATACTTCCTTTTTTGCTGGTTATTGTTTCTCTGTTGGTTGTTATTGTTCATTTGGCGTCTGCGGGGCATCGTGCGTTGTTCTACCAATTGCACATCATCAATGGTCAATTTGATTTTTTCTCCTGAAAGTTCATACAAATCATCCAGTATTTTCTGGTTTTCCATACCATCCTTGTTGTTCCAGTTCTGGTAATCTTTTTTCATGTGGTTGGCAATCATTTGCAAAAGACGCTTACGCTCTTCCCCTTCCGGATAATCGACAGCTATGCGAATCAGGTTCTGTATATAGCTGCCATAGTGCCGGTAACGGATACGATGTTGTGGGTAAGGAATGCGGTCGGGTTTGATTTCCAGGCTTTCCTTTTTTACTACCTCCACCGGATAATCGATATCTAGCTTGAAATCGGACATAATGGCAAGGTGGTCCCACAATTTATGATTGTTGTCATTTGCATCACGCAAGTAAGGAAACATGCCTCCCATGATGTTTATAATCGTATTGGCACAGCGTTGCCGCTCTTTGCGGTCTTCTATCGTCAAAGCATAGTCTACCATGTTTTGTACGCTCCGGCCATATTCCGGTAGCGGCAATCTTCGTTGTTGGGTATTATATTCCATATTTTTTAAGTTAGGGACTAGGGTTCATGTTCTAGTTGGCTCGACTCTTAATATACTTATAAGCATCGGACCGACTCATTTATAATAATTTTTTGGGCTTTGAAGCCACAAATTCCTTCAGGTAAAAAGGTTCAAAATAGGCTACATCCTTAAAATCTTCGATAGCCATTGCCTTTTCAGCCAAAGGGAACATCCATTTGGCTAACGGATAGATCTTTTCGATGAAATGTGCATTGGGGTGTGTTAGCTTTGTCCGGCACTTTTCCGCACCGTTTCCAAAGAAATATACGGGATGATCGGCAAGCAATTCTGCATATGAATGCTCGTCAATCACATCTGCTCCGGTAGGACGTACGACTCGCAACGCACGGTCATAAATAGTAGCATATACCTCCATACGACGCGCATCAATCATCGGGCAAAGCAATGCATCGTCTGGCAATTCGTGGCGAAGTAATACCGGTACACACATCACTTCCAGTGTAGGAAGTCCGATAAGAGGTACTCCACGTCCGTAACACACTCCTTTGGCCATCGACACACCTATACGGAGACCTGTGTACGAACCTGGCCCGCAGCTTACTGCTACCGCATCTAACGGTATGGCATGGCTTTCAACAAATGATAACGCCCGGTCTACATATACGCCCAAAGTCACGGCATGTGAAGGCCCGTTGAAGTCTTCTTCCGAATAAATACATGCTCCGTCCTGGCTGACGGCAACCGAACAGACCTCTGTAGAGGTCTCAATATGTAAAATGCACGACATAAATCTATTATTAAGTACGAGTGTGCAAATATACAATTATTTTTTGAGTTTGTAAGTTTTTGAGTTTGTAAGTTTTTGAGTTTGTGTCAGGGGAGTGGCAATTATGGATGTTCTTTTAGCTAAAATAAATGATATGCGAAATGAAGATATATTTAGAGCCTGTTTCAGTTAGCTTCGTGGCCTATCGCAGTTAGTTGGATTGGCTTATGAATATATCTTCGTTTTTCCGGTTGGGTTGATTGTGTCTTGCAAACTTGGGAATTCTCTCTCAGGGCTGGAAATGCCTCAAGAGCTCATTCCCAATCATCGCACGTAAATTCAAAACAGTTTCAAAAAAAATGAAGAAATGTGGCAAATGTTCGGGAAATGACGGGAGATATACAGCTTTTTCTTTTATCTTTGCCCTTATTATCAAAAAGAATTATGGTTATGCATCCATTAGAGTTATTCAAATATTGTCCGAAATGCGGGTCGCCTCGTTTCGAGATTCGCAATGCAAAGGCAAAGAAGTGTGCCGATTGCGGCTTTGTGTATTATTTTAATCCCAGTGCGGCGACGGTTGCCTTTATCTTGAACCGTCGGAATGAATTGTTGGTGTGCCGGCGTGGGAAGGAGCCTGCCAAAGGGACATTGGACCTTTCGGGCGGTTTCCTTGACATGTACGAAACCGGTGAGGAGGGAGTGGCACGCGAAGTGCTCGAAGAAACCGGTTTGAAAGTGACTGAAGCGATTTATCAGTTCTCGTTGCCCAACACGTATCTGTATTCGGGTTTCTTGGTACATACACTCGACCAGTTTTTCTTGTGTCGGGTAGAAGACGATAGCCGTCTGGAAGCAAAGGACGATGTGGCGGATTCGTTTTGGATGCCTCTTGAGAAAGTCAACCCGGGCGATTTCGGACTCGACTCGGTACGGGAGGGAGTAGCTCGTTTTTTAGCCTCACATAAATCGGAAGGATATGAAGAATAGGAAAAAGAAGGTGTGGATGGCAGGAGCCTTGTGTGTGTTGCCGTGGATGGCATTTGCCCAGCAGGCCGAACCGCTCACCGGGCCGTCACGCTTGTACGACGAAGCGAAGGAGTTGTTCCTTCGGCACGATTATGCCGCCGCGCGGCAGGCACTGACACATTATTTGCGGCAAGAGCCTCAGACAACTTTTGACGAAGAGGTGGCTTATATGCTGGCTTGTACTTCGTATGAACTTGGCAAACCCGACCGTATCAGTCAGTTGGAGACATACATTGCCCGTTATCCGGATTCACGCTATTTGAATCGTGTGTATGCTTTATTAGGCTCTGCCTGTTTCTTCGACGGGAATTACCGGAAAGCCATTGCTTGTTTCAAGAAGTGCGATATCCACTTGCTTGCCGATTCCGAACGTGATGAATCTTTGATGCGTTTGGGAACGGCTTGCCTGAAAGAGGGGGACTTGAAAGAAGCGGCACTCTGGTTTGCCGTATTGAAAGACGTGAGCGGCGAGTATCGCACGGATGCGGTTTACCAGCTTGCTTATATCGACTATGCACGGGGGCAATACGATACGGCACTGGAGGGCTTTCGTATTGCCGGAACCAGTGAGAAATATGCTCCTTATACTCCTTATTATATAGCCGACATTTATTTGCAACGGAATGATTATGGAAGGGCTGGGAAAATGGCAGATATGTACCTGGAGGCTTATCCCCGTCACGAATATGCCAGGTTGATGCAACGTGTCAAAGGGGAGGCTTGTTATGGGATGGGACGTTATGCCGAGGCTGTAAAGCCTTTGGAAATATATAGTCAGAGCCAGGAAGGGGAGTACGACAGGAAAGCCTGGTATGAACTGGGTATGAGTTATTACCAGACGGGGGTGTATTCGAAAGCGGTAGAAGCCCTTGGGAAAACAGTCGGCACTGCAGATGCACTGGCACAAAACGCCTATTTACACAGTGGGCTATCGTTCCTTCAATTGAAAGACCGGACGCGTGCCCGTATGGCTTTCGAACAAGCTTCGGCAATGACGTTCAATCGTAATGTGCAGGAACAGGCTTTGTATAATTACGCGCTTTGCATCCACGAGACTTCTTATTCGCCTTTTGCCGAGTCGGTGACGGTGTTCGAGCGGTTCTTGAACGAGTTTCCCAATTCTGTTTATACGGACAAGGTGAACGATTATCTGATAGAAGTGTATATGAACACTCGCAGCTATCAGGCAGCTTTGCAATCCATTGCCAAAATCAGTCATCCGGGTGCCCGCATTCTCGAAGCCAAGCAGAAACTGCTGTTCCGTGTCGGGACACAGGCGTTTGCCCAGGCTGCTTTCGAAAATGCCATCGAATATTTTAGCCGTTCCATTGAGTTGGGACGTTATAACCAGCAGACACTGGCAGATGCCTATTATTGGCGGGGCGAATCGAAATACCGGATGGAGAATTACGGGCAGGCTGCTGCCGATTACCGGCTTTATCTGGAATACACTCCTGACCGTACGGGTGATGAGTACGCGCTTGCTTTATACAATCTGGGCTATGTCGCTTTCAAACAGAAACAATACGAGCAGGCACTCGGATGGTTTACCCGCTGCTCGCAAGTGCAGGCAAAGGACCGCAAGGTAGCGGCTGACGTGTATAACCGGATGGGAGATTGTAATTTCCATTCCCGGCGTTTCGAAGAGGCGGAAGCTCTTTATGCGCAAGCCTTGGCGACTGACCCCGGCCTGGGTGATTATTCGCTTTTCCAGGAGGCTTTCGTGAAAGGTCTGCAACGGGACTATAGCGGGAAAGTACAAACCCTGAACCGCTTGCTGACCGACTATCCGGCTTCGACGTACATCGATGATGCCTTGTACGAGCAGGGACGGGCTTTCGTGCAGCAAGAGAGTAACGCTGCCGCCATCGAACGTTATCAGGTGTTGCTTCAACGTTTTCCCGACAGTCCTCTTTCGCGCAAAGCTGCCAACGAAATCGGATTGCTCTATTATCAGGAAGACAAGTATCCCGAAGCCATCGCCGCCTACAAGAAAGTGATAGCTGACTATCCGGGAAGCGAGGAGGCACGTTTGGCGCAACGTGACTTGAAATCGATTTATATTGATCTGAATAAGGTGGACGATTACTTGAACTTTGTGGCTACCCTTCCGGGAGGGGGGAACTTCGATGTGAACGAGCGTGATTCGCTCACCTACACTGCTGCCGAACGAGTCTATATGCGTGGCGAGACGGCTGAGGCGAAAGTCAGTTTCACCCGCTATCTCCAGTCGTTTCCACAAGGAGCATTCAGTGTCAATGCAGTGTATTATCTGGGCGTGATAGCTTATGGCGAGAAGAATTATGCCGAAGCGTCCACGTATTTGGATAAGGTACTTGATTACCCCGATAATCCTTTCTCGGGTGAGGCTATGAAACTTTCTGCCGGCATTGCTTTCCAAAACAAGGATTACGGAAAGGCGCTTGGCTTGTACAAGCGGATGGCAGACCGTGTCGTTTCGCAAGAAGAACGGATGGAAGCTTTGCAACACGCGTTGGAATGTGCCCGTTTGAGTGGAGACGCAGAGGAGACTATCGGGATGGCGTCGGTGTTGCTTGCACAGAGCAAGCTGACTCCCGAATTGACTAACGAAGCTCGCTATGCGCGTGCAAAGGCACGGTTGGGTAAAGGCGAATCCCGTGAGGCTGTGGATGACCTTGCAGAACTGGCTAAAGATACGCGTAACGTTTATGGAGCCGAAGCCAAGTATCTGCTTGCGCAGTTGTATTTTGATGCCGGTGAAACCGAAAAGGCAGAAAAAGAAGTGCTCGGATATATAGAGGTGAGTACGCCTCATACGTATTGGCTGGCCCGAAGCTTTGTGCTCTTATCAGACATTTATGTGAAGATGGGGCGTAATCTGGATGCAAAGCAGTATCTTTTATCTTTGAAACAGAACTATCAGGAGCAAGATGATATCCAGGAGATGATAGAAACCCGTTTGGCACAACTGAATAAAAAATGAGAAGTTAAGGTGATGAAATCAATGATAGCAACAATCGGGCTGAGCTGTCTGTGTATGGCGGCCAATGCCCAACAACACGCTGCTGATTCGGCACTGAATCGCACGGTAGTGGTGGAAAACCAATACAATCCCGAAGTGATGGATGCATTTAAGGTTAATGTCTTGCCCAAAGTGGAAGAGCCGGCTCTTCCCAAACAGCATATCGATTATGCCACTGCGCTCCATCCTTTCTCCAACTGGAATTTTACCCCTTTGCAGGCGATGACCAGTGAAGAGAAGCAGCGTGAAGTACCACGCGGATACTTGCGTGCAAGCTATGGCTCACGCAATAATGTTGATGCACGTTTTTCGTATTTGTGGGATATTTCCCGCCGTGATTTCCTGCATGTGGATGCATCGCTTTATGGAATGAACGGTGATGTGCCTTCTGTTATAACCGAAGCAGACGACTGGAAATCACGTTTCTATCGCACGGATGCTTCGTTGGGGTACCGTCACGATTTCCGTAAGGTTTCTTTGGCATTGGGCGGTTCTTTTGCTTCGCAAGTGTTCAACTATATGCCTGTTTGGGGAATAGAGGATGTTGATTATTCGCTTTCCTCTCATCAACGCTATACGTTGGGTGAGGGGTATCTGCGTGTGGCATCAGTTGAGGGAAAACTTCCAGTGGAATTTTCGTTTCAGACAGGATTACGCAGTTTTAGTCGGGCGTACGACTCGCCATGGATGGGAAGCGGCTCGGAAAACATTTTCCATACCGAAGGTTTCGTGTCGGGCAATATCGATGAAAGGCAGCGTGTCGGCATCGGTTTTGCAATGGATAACCTGATTCACGATGTGGACCAGACCGATTATACCTTGCTTTGCATCAATCCGCATTATACGTTCGGGAGCAAATACATACAGCTTCGTGCAGGGATGCATGTAGATATGCAGTTCGGTCATGACGGCCGGCTGATGCTATCGCCCGATGTGAAATTCGACTTTCTCTTCGCCCGTTCTTATCGCTTCTACCTGCAAGCCACAGGGGGTACACGTCTGAATGATTTCCGCAGCTTGAACGAACAGTCACCCTACTGGATACAGGCTGAGCAGATGCAGACTTCTTACACGCCAGTTGATGTGCAGGCAGGTGTGCAAGGAGCACCCATGCCGGGGTTGGGATTCCGCCTCTTCGGAGGTTATCGTGTGGTGAAGGACGAGATATTCAGGTTGCCGGGTATGTTGGAGGAACCTTATCCTTATCCCTATGTCTATACGTTTTTGGCACAAGATAAGGCGAAGGTAGGCTATGGTGGTGCATGGCTGGCGTACCAGTATAAGGATTGGCTGGACATTTCGGCACAGGGCACGTATTATGGATGGGACGTGAAGGAAGACAGAGAGGTATTGCTTTATCTCAAGCCGAAATTTGCCTTTGATGCTTCTGTACGTGCAAAATTGTACAAAGACTTGTGGATCAAGGCACATTACCGTTTCGAGCAACGTGCCGACATGAAGGAGATGGAAACAGCCGATGATGTGAACAGTTTGTCATTGGGGGCAGGTTATGTATTCTTCGGCAGGCTGAATGTGTTCGTTTCTCTCAATAATCTGTTGAACCGTACTTATCTTGCTGAAACGGGTTATCCCGTACAGGGCTTTTATGCCACAGCAGGATTGAGCGTGCGCTTCTGATTGGGTTGCGTTATCAATCCAGACAGTTTCCTTTTATGGTTTCCATCTCAAAACCGTACGTTCTTGATATGGAAACCGTATGTTTTCGATATGGAAACCGTACGGTTTCCATATGGAGAACGTAAAAGGAAGACAGCTTGAAACAGAAACTGAACCTTTCAATCATACATTGATTCGTTTCTGCCAAACAAAATTATCGGAGAAATTAAGACACTGTTTTGAATTTATCGTGCGATGATTTGGAATGAGTAAAGACGCAAAATCTTGCGTCTTTATTATGAGGAAGATAGCCGGGCTATCTGACGAAGAAGAGAAGCGGAAAGAGTCCAAAAATCGCTCAAAGCACACACACAAACGAATACGTCAAGACGAGAAAAACTTTTTTGAGAAATTCAAAACAGTTTTTTAGAGTTCCGTTACAGGTTTGCATCGGTCTTTGTGAGGTTTCAGATACATGTTTCTGCTTGCTGAACACTAAAAATGAAGAATTTTTTCAAGAAACCCACCTTATTATATCGTTTTACTTCAGGTTTTTTCATACATTTGTCCCGAAAACTTTAATAGGAATACGGAATGATGCAAAATAATCTGGTTATAGTGGAGTCTCCGGCAAAAGCTAAGACGATTGAGAAATTCCTGGGAAACGGCTATAAAGTGCTTTCCAGTTACGGCCATATCCGTGACTTGAAGGAAAAGTCGTTCAGCGTTGATGTGAAAAATCATTTCGCCCCGATATACGAGGTGCCGGCAGACAAGGTGAAACTGGTCAATGACCTGAAGAAAGAAGCTAAAAAGGCGGACATGGTGTGGCTGGCTTCCGATGAAGACCGCGAAGGAGAAGCCATATCGTGGCATCTGTATGAAGTGCTGCAATTGCAGCCGGAGCACACGAAACGGATTGTATTCCATGAAATTACTAAAACTGCCATATTGAAGGCTATCGAACATCCACGCCACATCGATATCAATCTGGTAAATGCCCAGCAGGCACGCCGGGTGCTCGATCGTATTGTGGGGTTCGAGTTGTCGCCCATTTTATGGAAGAAAATTAAGCCATCGCTTTCTGCAGGTCGTGTGCAGTCGGTGGCTGTTCGTCTCATCGTGGAGCGCGAACGTGAAGTGCAGGCCTTTGTGAGTGAGGCGTCCTATAAGGTTACGGCAATTTTTACCAATGCCGGAGGGACAGAAATCCGTGCAGAACTGGGGCGGCGGTTTAAGACCGAAGCCGAAGCACAGGTTTTTCTCCAGTCGTGTGGGCAGGCTGTGTTTGCTATCGAAGACATTACCACCCGTCCGATGAAGAAATCGCCGGCACCTCCGTTTACCACTTCTACTCTCCAGCAGGAAGCGGCACGTAAGCTGGGGTATACGGTAGCACAGACGATGATGCTTGCCCAGCGGTTGTACGAAAACGGGTTGATAACCTATATGCGTACCGACTCGGTCAACCTGTCGGACCTGGCGTTGAGCACCAGTCAAGAAGCCATCGTATCCCGGATGGGTGAGAAGTACGTGCATATCCGCCATTTTACGACTAAGACTAAAGGTGCACAAGAAGCACATGAAGCCATCCGCCCCACCTATATGTCGAATGAGACTATAGAAGGTACGGCTCAGGAACGCCGCTTGTATGAATTGATATGGAAACGTACGTTAGCTTCGCAGATGGCGGATGCCGAGTTGGAAAAAACTACTGCCACTATCTCTATCAGCGGGCACGAAGATAAATTCATAGCAGTGGGTGAAGTGTTGACATTCGACGGATTCTTACGGGTATATAAAGAGTCGTACGATGATGAGATGGAGCCGGAAGGTGAGATGCGTCTGCCTTCTACTCTTGAAGTGGGGCAGTCGCTTGAATACAAGGAAATTACCGCTACCGAACGTTTCACGCAGGCTCCTTTCCGTTACACTGAGGCTAGTTTGGTGCGTAAACTTGAAGAACTGGGCATTGGCCGTCCTTCTACATATGCACCTACCATATCCACCATTCAGCAGCGTGGGTATGTAGAGAAAGGCAATCGTGAGGGTACAGAGCGTCAGTATAAGATTCTTTCGTTGCAAGGTGGAAAAATGTCAGAAAGCACTAAGGTGGAATTGACCGGAAGCGAGAAGGCGAAACTTTTGCCTACGGATGTCGGCATCGTAGTGAATGATTTCTTGAAAGAATACTTTCCTCAGATCATGGACTACAATTTCACGGCAAATGTCGAAAAACAGTTCGATGAGATAGCCGAGGGAGAAAAAAAATGGACAGATGTGATGGAACTTTTTTACGAAGATTTCCATCCGCTGGTAGAGAAGACAATGTCGAGCAAGTCAGAACACAAGGTAGGCGAACGCATCTTGGGAACTGATCCCACAAGTGGCAAACAGGTTTCGGTAAAAATCGGACGTTACGGTCCTGTGGTGCAGATAGGTTCTGCCGATGATACAGAAAAGCCGCGTTTTGCTCAGTTGCAGAAAGAATATTCGCTGGAGACTATCACGTTGGAGGAAGCGCTTGGCTTGTTCCGCCTTCCGCGTGTGCTGGGTGAATCGGATGGTAAGGAAGTCTCGGTCGGTGTAGGACGTTTCGGTCCTTATGTACGTTACGACAAATTGTTCGTATCCATTCCGAAAACTATGGATCCGCTTACTATTACGCTTGCAGAAGCCGAAGAGCTGATACACGAAAAACAGAATGCTGCCGCCAAGCGTGTTATCAAGACGTTCGAGGAGAATCCAGATTTGCAGATTATGAACGGGAAATACGGTCCTTACATTTCTTATGAGAAGAAAAACTACAAGATTCCCGAGAATATTGAGGCGGCAGACCTGACGCTTAATGCTTGTTTCAAGGTAATAGAACTGCAGAAGGAGAAGGCCGAAACCCGTAAAATTCGTAGTACCTCTAGACGGAAGGAATGAAACGGATTTATCTGATAGGTTATATGGGCTCAGGCAAAACAACGTTGGGAAAAGCCTTTGCCTGTGCTGCCGGTATGCAGTTTATTGATCTTGACTGGTACATCGAAGAGCGGATGCACCGTACGATACGCGAACTGTTTGCCGAGCGGGGAGAAAGTGGTTTTCGCGAAGTGGAGCGCAATATGCTATACGAGGTAGGTGAATTTGAGAATGTGGTGATAGCTGCCGGAGGAGGAACTCCGTGTTTTTTCGATAATATTGCGTACATGAATCGCACGGGCGATACTGTGTTTCTGAATGCTTCACCCGAAGCTTTGTTTCGTCGGCTGAAAGTAGCAAAAGCCAAACGTCCCTTATTGGCGGATAAGACCGATGAGGAACTGATGGGCTTCATCAAAGACGGACTGGCAGGGCGTATGGCGTTTTACAGTCAGGCAAAATATCATTTCGATTCTAGCCTGCTGGAAGACCGGAGGCAGATAGGCGAATCCGTAGAGCGGTTGAGGACAATGTTGGAAGAAAAGAGTTGACCAGGTTTTTTAATAGTTCTGCTATTGGTTCTGGTACTTAGTCCCAGGTCAACTGCAAAATAATTATAAACGAAGATTTTTATGTTGTGAAATGAGAAAATGGCGTATTGAAGATTCAGAAGAACTCTACAACATTACGGGGTGGGGTGTTTCCTATTTTAGGATTAATGACAAAGGTCACGTAGAAGTGACTCCCAGAAAAGACGGTGTTGCAGTCGACTTGAAAGAATTGGTGGATGAATTGCAGCTCCGGGACGTCACAGCACCGATGCTGGTGCGTTTCCCTGATATTTTGGATAACCGTATCGAAAAAATTTCGAATTGTTTCCGACAGGCAGCGGAGGAATATGGCTACAATGCACAGAACTTCATCATTTATCCCATTAAGGTGAACCAGATGCGTCCCGTGGTAGAAGAAATCATCAGCCACGGCAAGAAGTTCAATTTGGGACTGGAAGCAGGTTCGAAACCCGAACTGCATGCCGTGATAGCCATCAATACTGACTCCGATTCGCTGATTATTTGTAACGGATACAAAGACGAGAGTTACATCGAACTGGCTTTGCTGGCACAGAAGATGGGAAAGCGCATTTTCCTGGTAGTGGAGAAGCTGAACGAGCTTCGCCTCATAGCCAAAATGGCAAAGCAACTCAATGTACGTCCCAATATCGGTATACGTATCAAACTGGCTTCTTCTGGAAGTGGAAAATGGGAAGAAAGTGGGGGAGATGCCAGCAAGTTCGGGCTGACTTCCAGTGAACTGCTTGAGGCACTCGATTTTATCGAAGAAAAGAAAATGCAAGATTGCCTGAAGCTGATTCATTTCCATATCGGAAGTCAAGTGACTAAGATACGTCGTATCAAGACTGCATTGCGTGAGGCTTCGCAGTTTTATGTACAGCTCTACCGGATGGGATTCCCCGTAGAGTTTGTCGACATTGGAGGCGGTTTGGGTGTGGACTACGATGGTACACGCTCGTCGAATAGTGAAAGCAGCGTGAATTATTCCATTCAGGAGTATGTGAATGATTCCATATCTATTATGGTGGATGCGAGTAACAAGAATGGTATTCCGCATCCTAACATCATTACTGAAAGCGGACGCTCGCTCACGGCACATCATTCGGTGTTGATATTCGAGGTGCTTGAAACGGCTTCGCTTCCTTCGATGGACGAAGAATTTGAGGTAAGCCCAGACGATCACGAACTGGTGCACGAACTGTATGATATTTGGGATAACCTGAACCAAAGCCGGATGTTGGAAGCGTGGCATGATGCACAACAAATCCGTGAAGAGAGCCTCGACTTGTTCAGCCATGGTATTGTAGATTTGAAGACACGTGCTCAGATTGAGCGGATGTATTGGTCGGTGACCCGTGAAATCAATCAGATTGCTTCGGGGCTGAAGCATGCACCCGATGAGTTTCGTAACCTCGATAAGTTACTTGCCGACAAGTATTTCTGTAACTTCTCATTGTTTCAGTCACTTCCTGATTCATGGGCTATCGATCAGATATTTCCCATTATGCCGATTCAGCGCCTCGACGAACGTCCCGATCGTACGGCAACCTTGCAGGATATTACATGCGATTCCGATGGGAAGATTGCTAATTTCGTAACATCACGTAATGTGTCTCATGACTTGCCGGTGCATACCATCAAGGCTAAAGAGTCATATTATATCGGTGTGTTCCTGGTGGGGGCTTATCAGGAAATTCTAGGAGATATGCATAACCTCTTCGGCGATACGAACGCCGTTCATGTCAGTGTGAGCGAAAAAGGCTATACCATTGATCAGGTCATTGATGGCGAGACCGTGGCGGAAGTGCTCGATTATGTGCAATACAATCCGAAGAAGCTGGTGCGTACCCTTGAAACATGGGTTACGAAATCGGTAAAAGAAGGAAAGATTTCGCTGGAAGAAGGCAAAGAATTTCTGGCAAATTACCGTTCGGGACTGTATGGCTATACATATTTGGAATAAAATAGATAACAAGACGGCAGATTGACAAGGTCCTGGTTGTTTTCGGGAAATCCTTGTCGTCTCAACTGATACTTCGTCAAATAGAAAATATATGCAAGAAAAACTGACAATTATAAAGGTAGGTGGGAAAATCGTGGAGGAAGCCGATACACTCAATCAGCTGTTAGACGATTTTTCCGTACTGACCGGTTATAAGCTGCTGGTGCATGGAGGCGGACGTTCTGCTACGCATATGGCTTCCCGGTTGGGCATTGAAAGCACTATGGTGAACGGGCGTCGCGTAACGGATGCCGAAACTCTCAAGGTAGTCACAATGGTTTATGGAGGTCTGGTCAATAAGAACATAGTGGCAGGTCTTCAGGCAAAAGGTGTTAATGCTATTGGTTTGACCGGTGCTGATATGGATGTCATCCGTTCGGTGAAGCGTCCGGTAAAGGACATCGACTACGGGTTTGTAGGTGATGTTGAACGGGTGGATGCCGAAGCATTGGCAACACTCATCCGCCGGGGAGTGATACCGGTGATGGCTCCACTTACTCACGATGGGAAAGGGCATATCCTCAACACAAATGCTGATACGATAGCCGGTGAGACGGCAAAAGCCTTGGCTCAGATATTTGATGTGACGTTGGTCTACTGTTTTGAGAAAAAAGGTGTGCTGAGTGATGAGAATGATGATGATAGTGTCATACCTGTGCTTACCCCTAATTTATTCCGGGAATATGTGGGTAAAGGCATTATCAAGGAAGGAATGATTCCTAAGTTGGAAAATGCATTTTCTGCCCTTGAAGCTGGTGTAGGACAAGTGATAATTACCTCGGCATCAGCCATCGGAAAGGATATCGGTACAGTGATAAAAAAATAATTTCAAAAAAAACGGCGGGTGAGTGTAACTTTTCAGTCACTCACCCGTCATTATTATAGAAAGCAATGCATACAATCAGTTTTCGAGAAGATATCCTGCCGCTGAAAGACAAGCTTTTCAGATTGGCACTGCGCATCACTTTCGATCGCGCGGAGGCGGAAGATATTGTTCAGGATACACTGATTAGGGTATGGAACAAGCGTGACGAATGGCAGCAGATGGACTCGATAGAGGCGTATTGCCTTACTATAGCCCGTAATCTTGCCATTGACCGAAGCCAGAAAATGGAATCGCAAAACCTGGAATTGACTCCGGAAACGCAGGAAATGCCCGATGCAAAGATGCCCGACCAGTTGATGGAACAAAATGAACAGTTGTCCATTATACATCGGCTGATAAACGAATTACCAGAAAAACAGCGTTCTATCCTTCAGCTCCGCGATATAGAAGGCAAAAACTATAAGGAGATAGCGGTTATATTGGGACTGACGGAAGAACAGGTGAAGGTCAATCTGTTTAGGGCAAGGCAACGGATAAGATTAAAGTATAACGAGATAAACGACTATGGACTATAAGTACATCGAACAGTTATTGGAGAAATATTGGAATTGTGAGGCTTCGCTCGAAGAGGAACAAATCCTGCGTTGCTTCTTCCGTCAAGAAGAAGTGCCGGCACACTTGTCGCGCTACCGGTCCTTGTTCGCTTATCAGGATGCCGGGAAGATGCTTAAGCTGAGTGACGATTTTGATGAACGCCTGTTGGCGGAAATCGAACGTTCGGTAGTGAAAGCAAAGCGGCTCACGTTGCAGATGAGGCTGATGCCCTTATTCAAGGCTGCGGTCATCATGGGTTTCCTTTTCACGATAGGAGGGGTGGTAAAACATTCTATGAATACCGGAAAATCGGAAGTGGTTTATGTTTACGACCAGTTTGAACGGGAGCGGCAAGACCCTCAGGTGGCGTATAAGCCCGACTCGGTGAATGCATCAGTCAAGGACACTCCCCAAAAGAATGTGAACAAACAATGAGGTATGACATTTTCATTTGCTTTTAAATATATATTAGTTAGTGCTTATTAGAAAAATCATTGATGAGGCTGTGAAGTTTCAATTCTCTCAAATTAAATTACTAACTCAATAACGGAAAGGATTACCGCGTGAGCGGTAATCCTTTTTTTAAAGAAACTGTTTTTGTAGTATGGTGAAAAATCCTTTGTCGCTTGTTAACGGTTTTTATACATTTCATCATAATACATCTGATAATCCCCGCTTGTTACGTTGTCCATCCACGCCTGATTATCCAGATACCAGCGGACGGTCTTTTCGATGCCTTCCTCAAACTGCAGGCTCGGTTCCCAGCCCAGTTCACGTTGGAGTTTTCTTGAATCGATGGCGTAGCGCATGTCATGACCCTTGCGGTCGGTCACGTAGGTGATGAGGTCCATGTCTTCACCTTCCTTACGTCCCAACAGCCGGTCTACGGTTTTTATCACCACCTTAATGATATCAATGTTCTTCCATTCGTTGAAGCCGCCGATGTTGTATGTATCGGCTATTTTGCCTTTATGGAAAATCAGGTCGATGGCTCTTGCGTGGTCCTCTACATACAGCCAGTCGCGCACATTCTCACCCTTGCCATATACGGGTAACGGTTTGCGGTGGCGGATGTTATTGATAAATAAAGGTATGAGTTTTTCAGGGAACTGGTACGGACCGTAATTGTTCGAACAATTGGTCACGATGGTCGGCATTCCGTAAGTGTCGTGGAAAGCACGGACAAAATGGTCTGAACTTGCCTTCGATGCCGAGTAAGGAGAGTGCGGGTTATACTTGGTCTCTTCGGTGAAGAACTCTGTTCCGTAGGCGTGGTGGTGTTCCGAGCTTGCCTTCGTCGTGAACGGAGATTCAATGCCTTCTGGATTGGTCAATTCCAATGCCCCGTAGACTTCATCGGTCGAGATGTGGTAAAAACGTTTGCCTTCATATCCTTCGGGCAGGCTTTCCCAGTATTCTTTGGCGGCTTGAAGCAATGTCAATGTGCCTATAACGTTTGTACGGGCGAAGGTGAACGGGTCTTTAATGCTCCGGTCAACGTGGCTTTCTGCCGCAAGATGTATGATTCCATCAATGTTGTACTTCTCCATCAACTCCTTCACTGTTTCATAATCGCAGATGTCCGCCTTTACGAATGCATAGTTTTCCTTGTCCTCCACATCCTTCAGGTTGGCAAGATTGCCGGCATACGTCAGCTTGTCGAGGTTGATGATGCGGTATTCAGGGTATTTGTTAACGAACAGGCGTACCACATGGCTTCCGATAAAGCCTGCACCACCTGTTATGATGATATTTCTCTTGAATTCCATATCTTTATGTTTGTTTGGTTATTACTGTTGTATTGCTCCCATGTTCTTCATGCATATTTTCAGGGAGTCTGTCCAGTAAGGTATCTTCAGTCCGAAAGTTTCTTTTATTTTTGTCTTGTCAAGTACCGAGTAAGCGGGACGCTTCACGGGGCTGGGGAATTCATCGCTATGGCAAGGCTCAATGTCGCAGGCAGTGTTTCCTGCCAGTTCGGCAATTTGTTTTGTGAAGTCGAACCATGAGCATACTCCTTCGTTGCTGAAATGGTATATGCCACATTTGGAATAACCTTCCTTCGGATTTTCCTTTTCATAGTCGGCAAGCACAGCTTTGATTGCTACGGCAAGGTCGTATGCGTAGGTAGGTGTTCCAGCTTGGTCGAATACCACGTTCAGTTTCGGCTTGGTAGCTGTAAGGTTGAGCATTGTCTTGACAAAATTGCGGCCGAATTCCGAATAAAGCCAGGCTGTCCGGATGATGACGTAATCGCAGCCCATGGCTTCGATATTCTTCTCGCCTTCAAGTTTTGTTTTGCCGTAAACACCTGTAGGTGTTCCTTTTTGCTCTTCTCTGCATGGTGTGTTGTAAGGGTCTCCGCCGAAAACATAATCCGTTGAAATTTGCACGAGCATTCCTCCCGCTTCCTTCATTGCTTCGGCTAGGATTCTCGGAGCTTCGGCATTCAGTTTCCTGCAAAGAGTTTCGTCACTCTCCGCTTTGTCAACGTTAGTATAAGCGGCACAATTAACGATGCACTGTATGTTTTTTTCCTTTACCATACGTTTTACGGCATCTGTATCGGTTATGTCAAGTATTGTTGTTTCCACATCTTCAACTTCTACAACGTCGGTAAACGTGTAGCAGTCGTCTGTATCTTTGCTTATTATGCGCATCTCGTTGCCAAGCTGGCCGTTTGCGCCGGTTACAAGTATATTCATTGTTTCTTTTGTTAATAGACAAAGTATCAGCTGACCGGTTGGCAAAGTTTACTTCTGTTTTTCGTCAGGTAGCCTGCTGTAAAACATCTCAAATCAGCACACGATAAATTCGAAGCAGTTTCTAATAACGTATATCCAAACACCTTGTCAACTTGTCAACTGGTTATCTAAAAGTTAAATGGTGAATCAAAGTCTTTCAATAACGGATGTTTCGTATCCTTCTCGCTGAGTATGGCTTGTGCGGTCGGGATGCGCCAGTCTATTCCAAGGCTTCCGTCAAGAATACTTATGCCACCATCCGCTTCGGGATGGTAGAACTCATCGCATTTATACTGAAATATTGCAGTTTCGCTCAATACCGCAAAACCATGTGCAAACCCTTTCGGGATGAAGAACTGCCTGTGGTTGTCCTCGGTCAGTTCAACGGCAACGTGCTTCCCGTACGTGGGCGAGCCTTTGCGTATATCTACGGCAACATCCAGTACTTTTCCTTTCACACATCTCACCAGTTTTGCCTGTGTGTATGGCGGACGCTGAAAGTGCAGCCCCCTCATTACGCCATACGAAGACATGCTTTCGTTGTCCTGTACAAATTCCACGTGTCCGACTTTTTCTTCAAACTCCCTTTTCGAAAAGCTCTCAAAGAAATATCCCCGTGCGTCTTTGAAGATGCGCGGCTCTATGATTACTACGCCTTCTATATCTGTCTTTATAACTTCCATGATTTTATATTTTGTCAGTTGCTGATTTTCAGATGCCAGATATCAGGAATAAGGTTTCAAATGCTTTACTGTCTAAAACCTGGCCAATCAGTTTCTTGATTTACAGCTATTCCAGGTTCTCCCTTCCGGTTCTTGCTACCTCTTCAATTACTTTCAGCAGGTACTGTCCGTAAGGGTTCTTCAGCATCGGCTGTGCTTCTTCCCGCAGTTTGTCTGCCGTAATCCATCCTTTGCGGTAAGCGATGCCTTCCAGGCAGGCTACCTTTAATCCTTGGCGTTTTTCTATCACTTCAATGTATGTAGAAGCTTCAGCCAGAGAGTCGTGTGTACCCGTATCCAGCCAGGCAAAACCACGTCCCAACGTCTGTACCTTCAGTTCTCCGTCCGACAGGAAACGCTGGTTTACCGAAGTGATTTCCAGTTCGCCGCGTGCCGAAGGCTTGATGTTCTTGGCTATCTCCACCACCTTGTTCGGGTAGAAATACAGTCCAGTCACTGCATAATTCGATTTCGGATGTTCCGGTTTCTCTTCAATGCTCAGGCAGTTCCCGTTCTTGTCGAACTCCGCTACTCCGTAACGTTCCGGGTCGTTCACCCAGTAACCGAATACCGTAGCCTTCTTTTCCTCTTCCGCCGTGCGCACCGCCTCTTTCAGCAAGGCACTGAATCCGTTGCCATGGAAAATGTTGTCTCCCAGTACCAGGCAGGCACAGTCATTGCCGATAAACTGTTCACCAATAATGAACGCCTGCGCCAGTCCGTCGGGTGAAGGCTGTTCGGCATATTCAAAGCGTACTCCGAAATTGCTGCCGTCACCCAGCAGACGTTTGAACGAAGGCAGGTCATACGGTGTCGAGATAATCAGAATCTCTCTAATACCCGCCAGCATCAGTGTTGATACCGGGTAATAGATCATCGGCTTGTCAAAGATGGGGAGCAACTGCTTGCTCACTCCCTTGGTGATAGGGTACAACCGTGTACCGCTACCGCCGGCTAGAACAATTCCTTTCATAAATCAGCATATATTAAAATGTTTAATATTTCGCATACTTAGAAGCTGTTTTGAATTTCTCCAAAAAGTTTTTCTTGGCTTGATGTATCCGTTTTCGTGTGTGCTTTGGGCGATTTTTTGGTCCTTTTCGCTCCTGTTCTTCGTCAGATAGCCCGCTATCTTCCTCATCACAGAAGCGGAAATGCTTCAAAAACTCATCCCAAATCATCGCACGATAAATTCAAAACAGCTTCTTAACCAACTCTCCCGTTAACCTGTTCTTATCGTCTGTCAGTTTCACACAATATCCTTTAGGCAACTGCAACGGCACATGATTGCTTTTTTCATACATCGAGCAATAATGCTGATACGTGTTTGTATCGCATCCGGCAAATAGTTTTTTGAAATAGTGCAACGTGGTAAACTGTTCTCCGCAAACCAACAAATAAAGACGATAAGGAAGATTACTTTTGCCTTCCTGCAAAAGCACAAAGAAAATGAATTGACAGAGAGAGGTGTATCTTCTTTTCATTGTTTTGCGATTAGTTCACGAAACAAAGATACACAATTAACGCTTTTGTCCAAGCAGCCAGTAAAAATATTTTTCGTGTTTGTCTTTTGGTTTGTCTTTTGGGGCTTAGTTTGGCTTAGTTTAACCGTGAAATACATGTGTCTTCCGATAATGGCAGTACGGATACCGGGAAGAAGACAATCGGGGATATGTTGTTATCTTACAAAAAAAACGGGTAAACCCATTGAATGGTTACCCGTTTTTATAAGCACTTTTACTTTCAATTCATTTTTCATCAGAACCGGAAACGGTCGCTTTGTCCATAGATGGCATTTGCACTCCATTCCAGATTCTTCTTGATTTCTTTCAACAAACTTTTTACCCTTTTCATAATGTTATCCTTTCTGTTTAGTTAATCTGTTTTATGTTGTGATCTATGTTTTACAACACAAATGTAATGCCTTCTGTTCAAAAGAAGCGCGGATGGTGGGATGAAAATAGGGTAAAATGTCTATTTCTTGACTTGCGTCAAAAAATAAATGTGCCTTTTGTTGCCGGATTGAAACAAACTGTCAACTTGGCAGGTAATGCCGGAATAACTGGCATGCCTGTTATTCGTTTATAAGCAAAGACGAATCGCCATAACTTAGAAACCGGAAATCGTGTGACAGGGCATAATCATAAATGCGGTGCCAATCGCCTTTCACGAATGCCGAGACCAAGAGCAGCAATGTGCTTTGGGGCTGGTGGAAGTTGGTTACCATACGTTTCACTATTTTATATTCGTAGCCCGGAGCGATGATAATCTGGGTGCTGGTGTGAAGTGCCTCCAGTCCGTGCCGGTCCATATAGTCGAGGATGCATTGCAATGCTTCTACCGGAGTAAGGGTAGGATGCGTTTCGTAAGGTTGCCATTGTTTTACATGCAAGTCGGCATCATTTGCGTCCGGATGCTGGTGGAGGGTTACACCTATATAATATAGACTCTCCAGTGTACGTACCGATGTGGTACCTACGGCTATGGCTTTCCCTTGGTGTGCAATGAGCTGTCCGATGGTGTGCCTTGATACCGAAATATATTCGGTATGCATTTCGTGTCCCGATATTTCTTCGCTTTTTACAGGCTTGAAGGTACCGGCTCCCACATGAAGCGTCACTTCTTCGAGGTCGACTCCTTTGGCTTTCAGGGCATCCAGTACCCGTTGGGTGAAATGTAGTCCTGCCGTAGGTGCAGCTACCGAACCTTTTACCTTTGAATATACCGTCTGATAGGTCACTTTGTCGCTTTCCTGGGTTTCTCTATTTAAATAAGGAGGAATGGGCAGTTCGCCGAATACTTCCAGAATGTCGGCAAATGTCACGTTTGGATTATTCCACTTAAAGTCTATCCAATGGCTGGTGCCCCGTGCTTCGCCGCGTGAAGCAGTCAGGATGACGGTTTGTCCTTTTACCGTCATCTGCCGCGACAAGACACCTTCTTTCCATTTTTTCAGATTGCCTATCATGCAAAGCCATGCTACATGTCCGGTTTGCTGGAAGTTCAGTGCATAATCGTTAGGCTGGATGGGTTCCAGACAAAATATTTCTATCAAGGCACCGGTCTCTTTCCGGAAGTGCAGCCGTGCCTGAATGACTTTGGTATTGTTGAATACCATCAGCATGCCCGGTTCGATGTAGTCGGGTAAGGAGGTGAATCGGGTTTCATTGATATTCCCGTTGCGGTACACCAGCAGTTTCGATTGGTCGCGCACCGGAAGCGGAAACTTAGCGATGCGTTCTTCGGGGAGCGGATAGTTGTAGTCGCTGATGTGGATGTGTTTGGTATCTTCCATTATTATGTTATATCTTTGTAATTGGAAATTGTGTGCAAAGGTAATTATTCTCATCTGCATACGCAAGTATTCTTGCCGGCGGCTGGATATATCTGCGCACGGAAGGTGGTATATTTGCTTCTGCATCGGGGCGCAAAGGAGGAGAAATCTTCTTTTTGGGAGGATTATTTTAAGAATGATAAAAATCCACGTCCGGAAAATACCGTATCTGTTCGGTTTTTTTGTATGTTTGTTTCACGAAAAAAGTGTTGCAGGACGTTGCAGTCCGAAGGCAGCCGCGTGGATAAGTGGACGCATCCGGGCATATGCGGTACGCCCCTGCATGGGATGTTTGTGGATATTCAATTAAAAAATAGAGATGCTTATGAGAAAATTATTGGTAGCAGTAGGAATTTTGTTGCTTGCCGGTTGTGCGCAGCAAAAGACCCAGGAAGGATTTCCTGTTTTTCAGAACATGGGTAATCCGTTGATAACGGATAAGTTTACGGCAGACCCTGCTCCGATGGTGTATAACGATACTCTTTTCCTGTATGTAGGGCATGATGAGTATTATGAAGGGCAGGATACCGCTTCGGGTGGAAAGGAATTTAACATCACAGAGTGGCTGTGTTATTCTACGACGGATATGCAGACATGGACCGATTATGGTTCGGTATTGAAACCTACCGATTTCAGTTGGGCGGTAGGTGAGGCATGGGCTTCTCAGGTGATAGAAAAAAATGGTAAATTCTATTATTATACCACCGTGCAGGGAGGAGAGCCTTATGTAGGAAAGGCAATAGGGGTAGCCGTAGGTGATTCGCCTACCGGTCCTTTCAAAGATGCTATCGGCAAACCTCTGGTATGTGATACCATGACTTCCAATGGGGCACGCGGCTGGTGGAATGATATCGACCCTACTGTTTTGATTGACGGAGAGGGTCAGGCATGGATGTGCTGGGGAAACGGCACATGTTTCCTTGCCAGGCTGAAACCGAATATGACAGAGCTTGACGGTGAGATTCAAGTGGTAGATTTGCCGAAATATGTGGAAGGACCGTGGTTGCATAAGCATGGAGACCTCTATTATCTTACTTATGCTTCGATGGGGGTTGACAGGGAAGTCGTTTCGTATGCTACTGCACCTTCGGTTGCCGGTCCGTGGACTTATCAGGGGGAAGTGACCGGAATGGCGGAAAACAGTTTTACCATTCATCCGGGAATCGTTGAGTTTAAAGGGAAATGGTATCTGTTCTATCACAATGCCACGCTTACGCTGGGAGGACATGAGGGTGCCATAGGGCGTAGAAGTGTGTGTGTAGAAGAGTTGTTCTACAATTCGGACGGCACCATAAGAGTGGTGGAACAGACTAAAAAAGGAGTAAGCAACCTTTCTAAATGATTGGAAGATATGAATATGAAGAAATTATCGATTATGCTGGCATGCATTGGGGCATGGTCGGCAGTAACAGCTCAAACTTTGCCGGAAGGTACACCGGCACAAACGAATATCCCTGAAGCGGACTATCCGTGTGTAGATGCCTCATCAAGGGCTACTTTCCGCCTGGATGCTCCTGAAGCCCGAAATGTCCAGGTGGATATCTGTGGGAAAAAATGGCCGATGACGAAAAATCCGGATGGAGTGTGGAGTGTGACCACAGACCCGCTGGTAGTAGGTTTCCACTATTATTTCTTGTTGGTAGACGGAGTAGCCGTCAATGACCCGGCAAGTGAGACTTTTTTCGGGTGTGGCAAGATGGCAAGCGGCATCGAAATCCCCGAATCGCCCGAGGCAGCTGCTTATTATACGTATGACCAGTCTGTCCCTCATGGGCAGGTACGCGAATGCCATTATTACTCTTCCATCGAACAGAAAGAGCGCAGATGCTTTGTCTATACTCCGGCAAATTATGAGACAGATGCTTCCCGCCGTTATCCGGTATTGTACCTGCAGCATGGAATGGGCGAGGACGAACGTGGCTGGAGCCGGCAGGGGAAAATGGCTGATATCCTCGATAATCAGATAGCTGCTGGAAAATGTGTGCCGATGATAGTGGTAATGGATTATGGAAATTGTGGTTATATACATGGAGCCAGACCAGGAGAGTCGCGTGAAGAATTCGGGGCATCATTCACTCCGATTTTGCTGGAAGATATTATTCCTTACATCGACAAGACTTTCCGTACATTGACCGACCGTGATAACCGTGCCATGGCGGGCTTGTCGTGGGGAGGACACCAGACTTTCCAGACCACTTTGGCACATTTGGACAAGTTTGCTTATATCGGGGCTTTCAGCGGTGCCATTTTTTTGCCTCCGGAAGCAGATATGCGTAAGGTATATAATGGAGTGTTTGCCGATGCCGATGCTTTCAACCGCAAGGTACATACATTGTTCATCGGGATGGGTTCGGAAGAAAGTATGGGCAGCAGGGAGCTGAGTGAGAAACTGAGTGTCATAGGTATTAAAAATACGTATTATGAATCTCCCGGAACGCATCACGAATGGTTGACATGGCGCAGATGCCTGAATGAATTTTTGCCTTTAATCTTTAAGTCTGACAAATGATGAAAACTTTACTTGTATCTTTGTTGCTGGCAGTTGCAATGACCTTATCTGCCCAAGACAGGAGCGTCTCAGGGGGCGAACGTTCAGTGTTGAGTGTACGTGCCTCTCAGTATCCTCGTATCTCAGCCGACCATCGTGCTTCTTTTAAAGTCAAGGCACCGCATGCAAAGAGTGTGCAGATAGATTTAGGAAAGAAATATGATATGGTGCGGGACGAAAACGGGGAGTGGACCTGTACAACAGAACCTTTAGGTCCGGGTTTCCATTATTATTTCCTGGTAATTGATGGAGTGCCGGTGGCAGACCCTGCAAGCGAGTCTTTCTATGGATGTAGTATGATGACCAGCGGTATAGAGATTCCTTATCCTGAAGGTGACACTCGTTTTTCTTTAGCAGATGTACCTCATGGCGAGATTCGGATGAAGCGGTATTTCTCGAAAACGGCAAATGCATGGCGAAGGATGTTTGTTTATACACCTCCTTGCTATGAAAAGTCTTCTGTATCCTATCCGGTGCTTTATTTGCAACATGGCGGAGGAGAGGATGAACGTGGCTGGTCGCAACAGGGATTGACGGATATTATTCTGGATAATCTGATAGCTAGGGGCGAGGCTGTTCCGATGATAATCGTTATGCTGGACGGTAATACCAAAGATTTTAATTCGGAACTGTTCAACGACTGCATTCCGTTTGTGGAAAAAACGTACCGGGTAAAGGCTGACAAAGATAGCCGGGCGTTGGCAGGTTTGTCAATGGGAGGTATCCAGACTTTGAATGCATGCATTACACATCCGGAGTGTTTTTCTTATATAGGCGTATTCAGTTCTGGCTGGTGGGTACAGTCGCGCCACGGTATGCCGGCACATGAAACCGAAAAATATTATGAGAAATTGAAAGCACATAAGGATGAGTTTAACAAGGGCTTTAAGCAGTTCTGGTTTTCGATGGGCGGAAAAGAAGACATTGCTTATCAGAATTGTCAGGCTATGTTGAAGCGTTTCGATGAGATAGGCATTCGGTATACATATTTCGAAACGCCGGGTGGGCATACATGGCCGGTTTGGCGTGAAAGTCTTTATCGCTTTGCACCATTGTTGTTTAAGTGATACTAAGAAGCTGTTTTGAATTTCTCCAAAAAGTTTTTCTTGGCTTGATGTATCTGTTTTCGTGTGTGCTTTGGGCGATTTTTTGCACGATAAATTCAAAACAGCTTCTAAGAGCCTGTTTTGAAATTCCACAAAAGTTTAATGAATGTCCGCATTAGGCAAAATGCGGACATTCATATTGGCTGTTTTGAATGACAGGCTTTGTGTGTTTGTGCATGCCTGCCAGCAGCCGGTATATACCCCTGAAAAATGAATATATACTTCATCCGCGTTTGAATATATCTTCATCCGCAGTTGAATATATACTTCATCTGCGTTTGAATATATCTTCATCCGCGAATGCAGTACTACTGTTTTCAACTTTATGAATGTCCTCATTTTGCCAAATTGCCTGTTTGCGGACATTCACTTTCAACTTCTTTATAGTCAGAAGCTGTTTTGAATTTCTCCAAAAAGTTTTTCTTGGCTTGATGTATCCGTTTTCGTGTGTGCTTTGGGCGATTTTTTGGTCCTTTCCGCTCCTGTTCTTCGTCAGATAGCCCGCTATCTTCCTCATCACAGAAGCGGAAATGCCTCAAAAACTCATCCCAAATCATCGCACGATAAATTCAAAACAGCTTCTCAATCAGAAATAAAATGCGAAAAAAACATTTGTCATGCTGAATGAAGTGAAGCATCTCAGATGCGCCCACGTGGATGTCTACGAGATCCTTCACGTTCGTTCCCTTAGATGACAATACATCAAGAATTTTTCGCAAACCAATTTTGTTCTCCTTTAACTTCTTTAACTCCTTTAACTCCTCTAACTCCTTTAACTCCTCTAACTCCTCTAACTCCTTTAACTCCTCTAACTCCTTTAATTTCTTTAACTCCTTTAACTCCTTCACCTCCTCTAACTCCTCTAACTCCTCTAACTCCTTTAACCTCCTTAAATTTTTCCATTTTCTTCTCTTTTAATGAACTCTGATACATGCTTTACAACATAAATGTACGGTTTCTGATAAAAAATGTAACGTTCGGGCTAGTCGATGTAACATACGTGATAATATATGTAACATAGAGAATAATCATTTTCAGACAGATTTTCTACATTTGCAATTGTGAGAATTTATAATTATTATTAACTAAACATTATCAAGTTTATGAAAAGCACAATTCATTTAAAGCTTTCAAGGCTGTTGTTTTACCATGGATTATTTTGATGCTGATACGGTAATTGTTACCGTTTAATCTTCCATCTTTCTTCTTATATATAAGGTAAGAGAGGTGTAAGCAGAGAGAAACATTTGAAAAACATTTTATTTTACTAACATGATGAAAAACATAAGACAACAGTTCTTGATGAAACATTCCCCAGAATGGAGGAAAGTTTTGCAGGTAAGAGGAATCTTGTTCTTCTTATTGTTATGCTGCAGTCTGACAGCGACTGCACAGGGAAAGTTTGTCGTTTCGGGAAAGGTGCTCGACAACAACGACGAGCCGTTAATCGGAGCGACAATCGCACTGAAAGGAAACACCAGCGTAGGTACGGTAGCCGACTTTGACGGTAATTTCACCTTAGAGCTACCTGAAAAGAACGCCACGCTGACCGTTTCTTACATAGGCTTCCTGTCACAAGACGTGGAAGTGAAAGGCCGCAACATGATTGTAATCCGGCTGCGTGAGGACTCCGAAATGCTGGATGAAGTCGTAGTCGTAGGTTACGGCCAGCAAAAGAAAGAATCCGTAGTGGGTGCCATCACCCAGACCAAAGGCGAAGTGCTGCAACGTGCCGGTGGTGTGTCTGATATCGGTGCAGCCTTGACCGGTAACCTGCCGGGTGTGATTACCACAGCCAGCTCGGGTCTGCCGGGTGAAGAAGAGCCGCAGATTGTCATCCGTGGCTCCAGTTCGTGGAACAACAGTTCGCCGCTGGTATTGGTAGACGGTATCGAACGTCCGATGAGTTCGGTTGACATCAACTCCGTAGAATCTATTTCGGTTTTGAAAGACGCATCGGCTACCGCCGTTTACGGTGTGAAAGGTGCGAACGGCGTTATCTTGATTACGACCAAACGCGGACAGGAAGGTAAGGCACAAATCAACGTGTCGGCACAGGCAACTATGAAAGTACCTTCGAAATTGCCTAACAAATTGGATTCATACGATGCGTTGCGGATGCGCAACATTGCAATCGAACATGAATTGGCTCTTTCTAATGCTTTGGGAACCGGAGCATGGGATTACATCACTCCATTTTCAGAAATTAGCAAATATCGTAATCAAACCAATTTGGCTGATTATGAACGTTATCCGAATGTAGATTGGCAAGACGTGTTATTTAAGGATTATACCATGTCTTACAATGCTAGTCTGAATGTCAGTGGTGGTACTCAATTTGTAAGATATTTCGTTGGAGCAGACTTCTTGCATGAAGGTGACTTGTTCAACGTTATGGATAACGGACGTGGTTACAGCGGAGGATTCGGATACAACCGTATCAATGTCCGCAGCAACTTGGATTTTTCTTTAACCAAGACCACTACTTTGAAAGTCAACATCGCTGGTTCGAACGGAGCTAAGAAAACTCCGTGGGGATATACAAATTCAGGCGATTGGGCTATCGCGCAATATTGGGCAGGTGCCTACAGTACTCCGCCCGATGTGTTCTTGCCGCAATATTCGGATGGAAGCTGGGGATATTATCCAGGTGTTTCCAATGTATCCAACTCGGCAGCCAACTTGGCTTTAGCCGGAAGAATGAATACCACCACTACCCGCATCAACACCGACTTTACGTTGGAACAAGACTTGAGTTTTATCACCAAAGGTCTGCGCGCCCGTGCCATGGTATCGTGGGATAATGTTTTTGTGGAAATCAATCGTGGTGTCAATGATTTATTTAATGATCCTATTTACAAATGGATTAATCCAGAAACAGGTATGACTGTTAATAAAGTAACAGAATACACTCAAGACAAATTTGACCCGACAAACCCAATCATGTGGACTACCAGTGGCGGTGAAGTAGACAACAATGCTACTCAACGTAACATGAACTACCAAGTGCAGTTGGACTGGGCACGCGAATTTGGCGACCACAATGTAACTGCCATGGGATTGTTCAGCCGTCAGGAAACCGCTACCGGTAGCATCATCCCGAACCGCCGTGAAGACTGGGCATTCCGCGGCACCTATAACTACGCCAACAAGTATTTCTTTGAATACAACGGCGCTTATAACGGTTCGGAGAAATTCTCTCCCGAATACCGTTTTGCCTTCTTCAACTCAGGCGCTATTGGCTGGATGATTTCAGAAGAAAAATTCATGGGCTTCTCCAAGAAATGGCTGGATATGTTGAAAATCCGTGCTTCATACGGTGAAATCGGTGACGATAACGTAACCGACCGCTGGCTGTACCTGTCCCAATGGGGAGTCGGCGGAGGAACCAACGGAGCTACCCCCATGGCATTGAACCAAGCCATCAGCCCTTACACCTGGTACCGGGAAACAACCGTAGGTAATCCAGACATCCATTGGGAAACGGTGAAGAAATTCAACCTTGGTATCGACTACTCGTTCCTGAACGGTCTGTTTGCCGGTACGGTAGAAGTCTTCCGCGACAAGCGTACCGATGTCATCGTGACTTCAGGTGACCGTGCTGTCCCCTTCTACTTCGGTATGGATGCCCCGGCAGCTAACTTAGGTAAAGTAAAGACCCACGGTTACGAATTAGAACTCCGTGTCAACAAGGTATTTGCCAACGAAATGCGTTTATGGGGTAACTTCAACATGACCCATGCCGTTAACGAAATTATCCAACGGGATGACCCCTTATTGCAACCTGCTTACCAAAAAGAAGCCGGTTTCAGCATTGGTCAAAACCATGCCCACATTGACGCCGGATTTATGGGAAACTACGACCAAATTTACGGTAGCCCGGCACACGACACCAACGAAAACCAGAAACTGCCGGGTGACTATTACATTGTTGACTTCAATGCCGACGGTGTGGTTGACGCACAAGACAGTGCACCTTATGGTTATTCCAGCACTCCGCAGAATACCTACAGTGCAACAGTCGGTTTCGAATGGAAAGGTTTCAGTGCTTTCGTACAGTTCTATGGAGTAACTAATGTAACCCGTGATGTAAACCTGACTAGCTTCGCCAACCGATTGAACACAGTATATGACCAAGGCAATTGGTGGTCGAAGAACGAGGGTAATCCTGAAGTCGTTATACCTCGTTTCACTACTACTCCGAGTTATAATACTGGTACACAAAACCTGTACGATGGTTCGTTTATCCGTTTGAAGAATGCCGAAATTGCCTATACATTCGATGGCGGCTGGGTACAGAAACTGGGAGTCCGCAACCTGAAAGTATTCCTCAACGGCAACAACCTGTGGGTATGGACCCGTATGCCAGATGACCGTGAATCGAACTTCTCGGGAGCCAGCAACCAAGGTGCTTATCCCACCATGAAACGTTTCAATTTAGGTATTAAGTTCACATTATAAAAACAGAGACGTATGAAAAAACGATATAAAACCTTATTATATAGCAGCCTGTTCACCTTGGCGTTGGGCATCACTTCTTGCGAGGATTATTTGGACAAGAATCCGGATTCGACAGTAGATGCAGCCACAGCCTTCCAGAACTTTAACAATTTCCAAGGATTCGTAGAAGAAATCTACAATTGCATTCCGGATAAGGAAAACTGCTATTGGACCACTTCTTTCAATTGGGGAGACGATGAAATTCTAAATACCGAAGGTGACTGGCACATGACCCACCAAATTGATATCGGTAACTTTTGGGCATGGCAAGCTGGACGTATGGGACAAGACGGATGCTGGCTGGATGCTAACCGCGATTGTCCTCCTACTTCTGCCGATCGTATGGACCATCGTTTGTGGGCACATGCCTGGTATTGCATCCGCAAGTGTAACTTGGGATTAGCCAATCTAAATAATATGGTAGGTGCTACCCAAGAAGAGCGCGACCTGATAGCCGGACAGTTGTATTTCTTCCGTGCTTGGTGGCACTTCGAGCTGATGGCATACTTGGGCGGACTGCCTTACATCGATCAGGTATTGGAATCGGAAGGATTGAATTTGACCCGTCCTACCTTCCAGGAAGCAGCCGACAAAGCGGCGGCAGACTTCCGTCAGGCGGCAGACTTGCTTCCGATTGACTGGGAGGATACCTCAGCCGGTATGCATACTCCCAACCAAAACGATTTGCGTATCAACAAAATTATGGCACTGGGCTATTTGGGCAAGACCTATTTGTGGGCAGGAAGCCCGCTGATGGAAAACGGGGCACAAACCGGAGGCTCCCTTACCTATAATTACAATAATGAGTATTGCCAGAAAGCAGCCGAGGCATTCGGTGAACTGCTGAATTTGGTAGAAAGCGGTCAGACCCAGTATGCTTTGGCACAGTACGAATACGATGATATTTACAATCACGAACGTTCTGCCAGTTCAACATCTAGCTTTGATGATATATTTTATACCATGAATCAAGGATGGGAACAACCCGGTTCAGTAGAAGCTATTTTCCGCGGTCCGGCATTTGGTATCAATACCGCAGCATTCAATGCCGCTACCAACTACGGTCCTAAGATGAACAATATCGTAGATGGTGATAAAATTATTCACCAGCCAACAGCCAACTATGTTAACTTGTATGGTATGGCAAACGGTTATCCATTGGATGACCCACGTAGTGGATTCGATCCTACTCATCCGTTCCGTGATCGTGATCCACGTTTCTATCATGATATTGTATTCGATGGTTTCCAATACATTAATGGTGCCGTAAGCGGTATTTTATCAGACTACAAATACTGCCAATTGTATAGTGGCGGAAACATGCGCGATGATACGGAAGGAAACCGCACAGGGTATTTTATTCAGAAACTAACTCCGCATACGGTCAATACTGTAGATAAAGCCCATGACTATAGCCGCAGTTTGCAAATCTATGTTCCTTACATGCGTTTAGGCGATATCTATTTGATGTATGCCGAAGCTTGTGCGGCTATTAGCGGCGCAACAGGTAAAGCCAGCAATTGTTCCCTTACTGCCGAAGATGCTATTAATCGTCTGCGTGATCGCGTAGGCATGGCGCATGTACCGGCAGACTTGACGGGCAACAAAGAAACCTTTATGGACGAAGTACGTCGTGAACGTGCCGTGGAATTGTCTTTCGAAGGTTTCCGCTTTTGCGACCTGCAACGCTGGTTGTTGCTGACTGAAGAACCTTACACCATCAAGACCTCTCAGGAGTTCGACCGTGTAGAAAGTGATGAATGGTTTACCGAAAACGACCCGAGAGATGCGGAAGTGGCCAACTGGCGTGAAGAAGTGCTTGTTACTCGCCAATTCTCTTCCAAACATTACTGGTTCCCGCTGAAGACCGATGACACTTATCTGTATGAAGGACTTGACCAGAATCCCGGTTGGTAAAATGGTAATAGCTGAAAAAAGTATAACATTAAATGAAGAAACAAATGAAAGTAAAATATACACGATTCATTTTATTTGCCGCTGCCTTAGGGTTGCTTCCTGCTTACCAAAGCATTGGGGCACAGACAGCAGAAGCAAATGAGACTGATTCGCTTCAGGCTACAGACCCGTCTGTACAAGTAGCGTTCCGTAAGGTGGCACAGGACGATTTGTTGGGAGGCGTTTCAGTAATCAACATGGAGCAAGTGAACGACAAAAACTATGCCACGTATAGTTTGGATAACCTGCAAGGCTATGTCGGCGGTTGGAATGGAAACTCCTTGTGGGGCATGGACGGCGACAACGCCGGTTACTTGGTCTTGGTAGACGGAGTGCCTCGTGATGCCAATAACGTATTGCCGACCGAAATCGAACAGATAACCTTCCTGAAAAGCGCATCAGCTGTAGTGCTTTATGGAAGCCGGGCTTCGAAAGGCGTGATTTATATTACCACCAAACGCGGCAAATACCAAGAAAAACTGCAAATCGATGTACGTGCCAACACGGGTTTCTACGTACCGAAAGGCTATCCTAAATATTTGGGTTCGGCAGAATACATGACCTTGTATAACGAGGCGCGTGCCAACGACGGACTGGATCCGCTATACAGTGCCGAAGACATCTACAACTACGGTTCGGGTACCAATCCGTACCGCTATCCGAGTTTGGACTATTATTCGTCGGATTACCTGAAGAAGACGTACAACCGCAGTGATGTGACAGCCGAGTTTTCGGGTGGCAACAAGCGGGCGCGTTTCTACTCGAATGTAGGCTACTACCGACAGAATGACATTTTCAATTTCGGCGAAGCTGCCAAGAATTACACTAGCCGGTTGAATATCCGTGGTAATGTGGATGTAACCATCAACGATGACATCAAGGCGTATGCCAATGCCAATGCTACGTTCTACGACGTACGTTCGGGGCGTACCACTTACGAGACAGAAGAAGGAGAAACCTACGACTATTGGACGGAAGCAGCCAGCATGCGTCCCAACCGTTTTGCACCGCTGATTCCACTGAGTTACATTGACCCCAATGCCCTCTCTGCATTGGAACTGATGGGGGTAAACAGTAACGTCTTCGACGGCATGTTCCTTGGCGGAAGCCAGATTGACAACCGCAATATCTTTGCCGACTACTATGCAGCCGGTTACAACAAATACACCAGCCGCCAGTTCCAGTTCGACACGGGTATTGACTTCGACCTGCATAGACTGTTGAAAGGACTTTCGTTCCACTTCCAGTTTGCGGTAGACTATGCCACCAGCTACAACACCTCGTTCAATAATACCTACCGCATCTATACCCCGACGTGGTCGGACTACAACGGTACGGGAGTCATTACCAGTTTAGGTTATGAAGGAACGGATGAAAAGACCGGTGTGCAAACCATCAGTGGCAGTACCGACAACCAGACCATTGCCCTGTCTGCCCATTTTGACTACCACACCACCATCAACAAGGCGCACAACCTGTCTGCCATGCTGTTGGTGAACGGCTATCAACAGACCAATTCAACGGTTTACCACCGTACCAGCAATGCCAACTTAGGCATTCAGGTAGGCTACAACTATATGGGTAAGTATTATGCCGAGTTTAGCGGAGCAGCTGTACATTCAGCCAAACTGGCAGAAGGACACCGCAATGCTTTCTCGCCGGCACTGACCCTTGCCTGGAAACTGCATCAGGAAGATTTCTTGAAAAACTCTTCGGTAGTAGATGAATTGATGTTGGGCGTATCGGGAAGTATTTTGCACCAAGACATAGACTTGGCTAACTATTATATGTACGAAGCGAACTTCAACCAATCTGATGGAGCATGGTGGGGCTGGCAAGAAGGTGTATCGCGCCACTCTGTCAATTCCTTGCGTGGAGCCAATGAAGAACTGACTTTCATTAAGCGGAAAGAGTTTACAGTAAGCCTGCGCACTTCGTTGTGGGACCGTTTGGTAACGGCAGATGCCAACTTCTTTGTCAATTCGACAGAAGGTTTGCCCATCCAACCGAGTACTATTTTCCCAAGTTATTTCTCGACTTACTATCCGGAGGCTTCATTTATTCCGTACGTAAACTTCAATAATAACAAGCGGGTCGGATTCGACTTTGCGGTGAACTTCAATAAAAAAGTAGGCGAAGCAGACCTTTCGTTAGGCGTAACCGGAACTTATTACAAGACAGAAGCGACCCAACGGGACGAGAACTATGCCTATGATTACCAAAACCGTACTGGCAAACCGGTGGATGGCTTATGGGGACTGGAATGCGAAGGCTTTTTCCAAAGTGAAGAAGACATAGCCAACTCGCCCACCCAGAACTTCGGAGGTACAGTACGCCCAGGCGACTTGAAGTACAAAGACCAGAACGGTGACGACGTGATTGACACCAACGATGAAGTCTACTTGGGACGTGGCGGCTGGTACGGTTCTCCGTTTACCTTGGGTATTAACTTTACAGCAAAATGGCGGAACTTTACCCTCTTTGCTTTGGGTACAGGTGGATTTGGTGGTCATGCTTTCAAGAGTAGTTCGTACTATTGGGTATATGGTGATGGCAAATATTCGGAAGTGGTGCGCGGACGTTGGACACCGGAAACAGCTGCTACAGCTACTTATCCACGCTTGACTACCTTAGACGGAAACAACAACTTCCGCAACTCTACGTTCTGGCTTTACAAGACCAACCGTTTCGACTTGGCAAAAGTGCAGTTGACTTACGATTTTCCGAAACGCTTGTTACAGAAAACATTCTTGAAAGAAGCGTCTGTTTACGTAAGCGGTTCGAACCTGTTGACCATCTCGAAAGAGCGCGAACTGATGGAAATGAATGTCGGTTCTGCTCCGCAGACCCGTTTCTACAATTTAGGTGTCAAGGTTACTTTCTAATCTATAAACGAAATAAGAAGTATGAAAAATATAATTAAATTATTAGTACTACTCCCATTGTTTACAATGACGGCATGTGATGATTTATTTGAACCTGCCATCGAAAACAACCGGGACTTGGATGCCATGTATTCAGACCCTGATTATGCTTTAGGCGTATTGGCGAATGGTTACATTCTACTTCCTTACAATACCTCGCCAACCAGTGATGTGGCAACAGATGATGCCGTATCAAACGATAATAGCAATACTTGGCGTGCCATGGCTACTGGAGCTTGGACTTCACAGAACGACCCGGCTTCACAATGGAAAAACTGTTACAATGCCATTCAGTATTTGAACTTATTCTTGGAAAGAGTGGAAAGCGTACCTTTTTCACAAACAGAGAACATTCAAACAATGTTTGTAGACAGTTACAGCGGAGAAGCCTATGGATTGCGTGCCGTTTATATGTATTTCCTGCTGAGAGCTCATGGAGGAATAGGTACAGATGGACAATTGTTAGGTGTGCCTATTAAAACAGTTTCAGAAAGTCCGGAATCAGATTTCAGTCAACCTCGTGATACGTATGCAGCATGCATTGAACAGATTCTTTCGGATTGCGACAAAGCCATCGAATTGTTGCCGCTGGACTATAAAGACAAGCATACCGAGAGTGAAATTCCGCAAAAATACTTGGATTTAGGCATCAATACCGACCAATACGACCGTGTGAATGGAGTATACCGCGCTGGACGTATTAGCGGCAGAATCGTAGAAGCTGTTCGTGCACAAGTTGCCTTGATGGCTGCCAGCCCGGCTTTTGCCGAATCCGGAATCACATGGGAAGAAGCTGCCAACAGTGCCGGAACAGTACTGCAACGCATTGACGGCATCAACGGAATCGATGCAGACGGTTATACCTGGTATTGTAATACCTCGGAAATTGCAGGTTTAGGAAACGGTTCGAATCCCCCAGAAATTATATGGAGAGCAAGTTATAGCGACAGCAATACACTGGAAGGCGATAATTTTCCGCCAAGCCTGTACGGTAATGGACGTGTCAATCCGACCCAAAACTTAGTGGACGCTTTCCCCATGGCAAACGGTTATCCCATCGACAACAGTAACTCAGATTATGATGCGAATGACCCGTATGCAAACCGAGACCCACGTTTGGCAACCTACATCATTACCAACGAAAGCACAGCCGGAAACGCAACGATTACCACCGGTTCGTATGGCACCAACAACGACGCCATTAACCGTGAATCGGGACACTCTACCCGCACCGGCTACTACATGCGTAAACATTTGCGTTTCGACTGTAACTTAGACCCGAACTACAACACCCAGCAACGTCACTATTCTGCCCGTATCCGCTATACGGAAATCTTCTTGGATTATGCGGAGGCTGCCAACGAAGCTTGGGGACCGAAAGGACAAGGCTCATTTGGATTTAGTGCTTACGATGTCATCAAAGCCATCCGTACCCGTGCCGGTGTAGGTACAGACAACGGTGACCCTTATCTGGAAGCATGTGCAAACAGCCAGGACCAGATGCGCGAACTGATCCGCAACGAACGCCGTCTGGAACTCTGTTTCGAGAACATCCGTTTCTATGATTTGCGCCGTTGGAATGCCGACCTGACCGAAGCAGCCCAAGGTGTCAACATCAGCCGTGGCTCAGGCGGAAGATTGACTTATACACCGATTCAAGTGGAAGAAAGAAGCTATCAACCGTATATGGTTTACGGACCGATTCCATACAACGATGTATTGAATTTCGGTTTTGTACAGAATCAAGGATGGTAATAATAGTGAATGTAATAAAGTTGTAGAGAAAATATCGGTTTGTAGAAAACAAGCCTTGGCAGGTAAAGCTCCCTCACGGGCTTTGCCTGTTAAGCCGGTTGAACCGAGTAGGATTCTTTACCTCTTTTGCTTACAACTCTTAATATTAAAGATAAAAAACAGAATCAATATGAGAAAAGTAAATTTATATTCTATATTGTTGGCAGGAATTGCCGCATTGGGCATCACTTCGTGTGAAAACGGCGATGCGGAATTCCCGAACTATGACAACTCTGCCGTTTACTTTGCACACCAGACTCCGGTACGTACATTGGTAATGGGAGAAGATACGTATGACACGTCGCTTGACAACGCCCATAAATGCAAGATTTATGCTACCATGGGTGGGGCATATGCTGGAAGCGGATCGACTGTTATTGATATCATGGTAGACAATGAGCTATGCGACAACCTGTACTTTGCCGATGGCGTGACTCCCGTACGTCCGATGCCTGCAAACTATTATACGTTGTCGTCGGAACAGATTACGCTGAACGAGTTTGAAAACCTGATGGGAGCTGTAGAAGTGACTTTCAGTAATGCGTTTTTTGAGGACCCTGCTTCTATAGAAAACACTTATGTCATTCCCTTACGTATGGTTAATGTAGTGAATGCAGATTCTATTTTATCAGGTGTACCCAGAATTCCCAATGCAGCATGGACTAACTCGGCTATGTGGGATACGGCTCCGAAGAATTACGTACTGTATTGTGTGAAATACATCAATAAGTGGCACGCTACGTACCTGCGTCGAGGTATTGACCAGATTACAGAAAACGGAAGCACTACTACCAATGTGCGTCATGAACAATATATTGAAGACGATGAAGTTTGCAATGTTACGACCAAAGACCTGCATACCGCCATCTTCCCGGTATCAACCACAGTAGGACAAGAGACCTTAACCTGTGATTTGGTACTGACCTTCAACGACAACGACGAATGTACGATTACTTCGGGAACTGAAGGTTTTACAGCAAGTGGAAACGGAAAGTTCGTTGTTGACGGTGATAAAGCCAGCTGGGGGAATGAAGAAGACCGCAATGCACTCTACCTGGATTATAACATTGACTTCGGAGCCAAGCAATACAACACGAAAGACACACTGGTCGTTCAAACCCGTGGCGTGGCTTACGAAGAATTTAGTACTGTATATAAAGAATAAATAAATGCCCGCATGGGCAGGTTGCAGACATTCATATAAGTTAATCGCTTTAAACCAGAAAATTATGAAATATACAAATAAAATATTACTGGGAGCACTTGCCGTAGGCGCATTGTCGGGCTGTACAGACGACAGCATGTTGCCATACGATGTAGGAGCTAAGCCCGAGAGCCTTTCCCAGTATGAATACTTAAACAATTACGATGTACTGAAAAGCTACGTAGACCGCACGGAGAATCCCAATTTCAAATTGGGTATTGCTCTGGCAGCTACAGACTATATCAACGGAGACCAAGTCTATAGTTTGGCTTGTTCCAACTTCGATGAAATGACGGCGGGGAATGAAATGAAATACGCATCGATTGTCAGCGATGATGGAACAATGAATTTCTCTACCGTAACCAGTTTTATTGATGCCGCCCGTCAGGCAGGTATGACTATCTACGGTCATACCCTCGCTTGGCATTCGCAACAGAACCTAAACTACCTAAATGGATTAATTGCAGACAGGGAAATAGAAACAGAACCTGCAGAACCTGTCGAAGTGGAAGATGGAAATTTCAATTATGCTGTCATGGGTAGTTATCAATATTGGTCACAAAAACCGGAAGGTTCAGAAGCCAGTATCACTATCAGTGATAAAGGCTATCTGACGATAACAAATCCTGAATTTATTACCAATAATTGGGATTTCCAATACCATATAGCAGACGGCATCAATTGGGTTCCGGGAACAGATTATACAATTAATATGATGATACGTTCTTCAGTAGAGACATCAATCACAATGGCTGCCGGAACATGGTCGGCAAATCCCGGACTCTCAGTGGCTTTAACACCGGAATGGACCGAGCTTGAAATACCAGTAAGCCCCGGAGCAGAAGGTAGTGGTTTCGTCATGTTCCAGTCAGGTAATTTTGTAGGAACTATTGAAGTACAATGGCTGAAAGTTTCACATTTGGAAACTCCTGCCGCAACTCGCTGGATAAACTTAGTAACCAATGGTGATGCTGAAGGAGATGATGTATCTTGTTTCTTCGCCACCGAACCCGGTGTAGGAGGTCCGAATCCTTGTACGATTGGCGAAGCCGGAACCGGTGCAGACGGTGTAGGACATGCTTTTGTCGTTCATTCTGCTGATAACCCAGCCAATACGTATGATACTCAATTCTTTGTAAAAGCCTCACAGCAACTCGTAGCAGGAACAAATTACCGTTTCTCTATGAAATATAAGGCAGACAAAGCAGCAAATTCAGAGACACAGGCTCACAATAATCCAGGTGGCTACATTCACTATGCAATGCTCCCATCGAATCCTTCTTTCACAACCGAATGGCAAGACATGGAAGTAACTGGTACTATTTCTGCAGAACAAGCTGGAGAAAGCGGTATGAATACCATTGCCTTTAACTTGGCTGTATTAGGTGAAGCAAATACCTATTATTTTGATGATATTGCTTTTGAAATAGAAGGAGAAGGTGACAAAGAGCCATTGACCCCCGAAGAAAAGAAAGACACATTAACTTGGGCAATGGATAACTGGATTAACGGTATGATGGAAGCTTGCGGCGGCTATGTCACCACTTGGGAAGCCGCAAACGAAACCGTATCGGGAGCAGACGCAGACGGTGACGGCTGGTACGACCTGCAGTCGGCAACCAACGGTGACCCGGAAACCAACTTCTACTGGCAAGACTACCTGGGCAACGAAGACTATGTGCCTATCGTGACCAAGGCGGCTGAAAAATATTTTGCCGAATATGGAGGTAACCCGGCAGACCTGAAACTCTTCATCAACGACTACAACCTGGAATCGTGGTGGGACGGCAACCAGAAGCTGAAGAGCCTTATCCACTGGATTGAAGTATGGGAAGCCAACGGTGCCAAGATTGATGGTATCGGTACGCAGATGCACGTCAGCTACATCCTGAACGAGGCAGACCAGAAAGCCCAGGAAGATGCTATCGTGAATATGTTCGAACTGATGGCGGCAACCGGTAAGCTCATCAAGATTTCGGAATTGGATATGGGCATTGTAGAAAAAGCCTTCGGCGAAGGCATCAAGACCGAAAATGTAACCTTCGACCAACAACTGAAGATGGCAGAGTTCTACCAGTTCATCATCGATAAGTATTTCGAAATCATTCCAGCTGCACAACGGTATGGCATTACGCAATGGTGCATAACGGACAGCCCGGCTGAATCTGGCTGGAGAGGTGGTGAACCTGTAGGACTTTGGGACTTGAACTATAGCCGCAAACCTGCTTATGGCGGTTTCGCTAATGGTTTGGCTGGCGAAGTAATTGCTGAACCTTCTGCTTCTGTAAGCAATGAATGATACTTTGCATGGAACGGAAAAAGTAGATGTGTGCGTCTTTTTTCATAGCCGTGATAGTATAATTTAATTGATTCGGTTCTCTCGGCAGCGGAATTACCTGTTAAAGGATAATTCCGCTGCTTTTTATAGTAGAACAATATTGGTTTATAAAAATGTCCAAGATAACAATTCCCGTTATAATCGAATGGGCTTCCGCAGGAAATGAGTACTCAGAATGACATTACTTTTTAATTGTCGTTTTTTATTTTGAGACAGCCTCAGAAGATATCCACATGGATAAGTGGACGCATTCGGGCGTATGCGATACGCCCCTACATGGGATGTTTGCGGAATTCAATTTGTTTTTTCAATATAAGATTATCCTCTTTCGGATATAGGATAATCATTTTGCATTCTTCATTTTCTTGTTTTGCCTCCGTTTTGCGACAAAAACAAGAGGATTTTGCCTCCGTTTTACAACAAAAACAGATAAGTTTTGCCTCCGTTTTGCGACATTTCTTTATCTTTGTAGCTGTAAACCAATTTGTTTGAGTAAATATACAAAATGGAATGAGATTTAGAAACACAGTTTCTGAACAGGCAGATTATATAAACTGATTAGGATTAATTGTTTAGTATAGTTATGTTTAAACGGACGATATTACAACATTTGGAACAGTGGAAAACCGATACGCATCGCAAACCGCTTGTATTGAGAGGGGCACGTCAAGTAGGGAAAACGACCGTAATAAATGAGTTTGGCAAAACTTTTGATAATTATTTGTCGCTTAATCTGGAGAAACGGGAAGCTGCTGCTTTGTTTGAGATGGAAATGCCGCTGAAGGATTTGATGCCGTTGCTGTTTGCACATTGCGGTTTATCTCGTAAGCCGGGCAGTACGCTGTTGTTTATCGATGAGATTCAGAATTCTCCTAAAGCTATAGGCTTGCTGCGTTATTTTTATGAAGAGTTGCCAGAACTGCATGTAGTGGCGGCAGGTTCTTTGCTAGAGAATCTGGTAGAGGTCAACGTTTCGTTTCCGGTAGGCAGGGTGCAATACATGGCTTTACGTCCTTGTTCGTTTCGAGAGTTCCTGGGTGCTATAGGTGAAGAGGCTTTGCTGCCGGTGTTGGAGCATCCGCAAGCTACGGTGCCTTTTCACGGCAGGCTGATGCAATTGTTTAACCGCTATACACTGATTGGTGGTATGCCTGAAGCTGTCCAGCTTTATGCGGAGCGGAGGGACTTGCTGGCGCTGAGTGACGTATATGAAACATTGTTGCAAGGCTACCGCGATGATGTGGAGAAATATACCAAAGGTAAGTTGCTGAAAGAGGTGGTGCGGTTTATCTTGGAAGAGGGATGGGGAAAAGCTGCACAGCCCATTACATTGGGAGGATTTGCCTCGTCTTCTTACCAGGCACGTGAAGTGGGTGAAGCTTTCCGGCTGCTGGAAAAAGCCATGTTGCTGGAATTGGTTTATCCTACCACATCGACAGAGGTGCCGGCTTTGTCGGAAACCAAGCGGACACCTAAGTTGATATGGCTGGATACCGGTTTGGTGAATTATGCGGCACAAGTGCAGAAAGAAGTCTTAGATGCTAAAGACCTGCAGGATGCGTGGCGGGGAAGGATTGCCGAACATGTTGTGGCGCAAGAACTGCTTACGCTGACTGATAAAGTGAGCCAAAAGCGAAATTTCTGGATGCGAGGAAACGATTCGTCGGCAGAAGTGGATTTTGTGTGGGTACAGCAGTCGCGGCTATATCCTATAGAAGTGAAAACAGGGCACAATGCACATCTGCGTTCTTTGCATTCGTTTATGGAACGGTCTTCACAGACGGTGGCAGTGCGTGTATGGTCGCAACCTTATTCGATAGACGAGGTGAAGACTGTAGGAGGTAAAAACTTCAGGCTGATAAACTTACCTTTTTACTTAGTGGGTAGCATTAATCGGCTATTGGCTGAATAGTGTATAAGAAGCCAAAGGCAGCCGGGAGGGTTTGTGTTACTTTTGTAAACGATTTTGGCACCTGGGTGAATGTGCTGGTACGTGGAGAAATGAATCTGATACGTTTGTTAATGGAAGGAATGCCCGTTTGTATTACCTTTGCAAGCGAGTATTTGTGCATTTTATGGTCAACCGGAAAATAGAATGCGGAAAATCACTTGTTATGCTGTTGCTGATAATATATAAACATAAAACACTTGAATCCTTATGAAAAAACTAAGTGCCCTTTTGGGGCTTTTGCTTGGCGTTCTTTACGCTTATGCGGCGGAACCGTTTATTACTTTCAAGAAAACAGAAGGTGCTTTTCCTGTTGTCGGCAATGGACAGCCTTGTACCATACTGGTCGACAAGAACGAGAACAGTGCCATTCTGATTGCTGTTAAAAATTTGCAGGAAGACTTCTTGCGTGTGACTGGCAAGAAAGCCGAAACCGTAAACACGCCTTCGGACGGGAGGTACATCCTGGTGGGAAGTATCGAATCGCCTTTTATCAAACAACTGTTTAAAGCAGGCAAGCTGAACAGGAAAGACCTGGAAGGGAAAAACGAAAAATATGTCATTCAGACTGTAGACCAGCCGCTGGAAGGGGTAGAACAGGCATTGGTCATTGCCGGAAGTGACCGGCGCGGAACCGTTTACGGCATCTACGAACTTTCCAGACAGATGGGTGTATCGCCTTGGTACTGGTGGATGGATGTGCCTGTTACTCGTCAGACAGAAGTCTATGCCCAAGCCGGTGTGTATACCGATGGCGAACCTGCCGTGACTTACCGTGGTATCTTCCTGAACGATGAGGCTCCCTGTCTTACTACCTGGGTGAAAAATACGTATGGTACCAATTATGGCGACCATCGTTTCTATGCCCGCGTATTCGAATTGATCCTGCGACTGAAAGGGAACTTTATGTGGCCTGCCATGTGGGGATGGGCTTTCTATGCCGATGATCCGGAAAACAGCAAGACGGCTGATGAGATGGGAATCATCATGGGCACTTCGCACCACGAACCGATGGCACGTAACCATCAGGAGTATGCCCGTAACCGGGAAAAATATGGAGCTTGGAATTATGAAACCAATCCCGAGGGATTGAACCGTTTCTTCCGCGAAGGCATCGAACGCATGAAAGATACTGAAGATGTGGTAACCATCGGTATGCGGGGTGACGGTGATACAGCCATGGGAGGTGAAGAAGGAAAAGACCATGAATATGTGCCGCAGTTTGAACGCAACAAGCGATTGATGGAAACGATTTTCAAGAACCAACGCCGGATAATCAAAGATGTCACCGGACGGTCAGCCAAGGAAACGCCACAGGTATGGGCGCTCTATAAAGAGGTGTTGGAGTATTACGACCGCGGATTGCGTGTCCCCGAAGATGTCATCATGTTGCTGTGTGACGATAACTGGGGCAATGTGCGTCGCTTGCCGAATGCTGAAGAACGTAAGCATCCCGGTGGCTGGGGCATGTATTATCACGTAGACTATGTAGGTGCGCCACGTAATTCGAAATGGATAAATGCTACCCCCATACAGAATATGTGGGAACAGTTGCAACTGACTTATGAATATGGTGTCGACAAGCTTTGGGTGCTTAACGTGGGCGACCTCAAACCGATGGAGTATCCCATTACGCTTTTCCTGGACATGGCATGGAATCCACAGGCATACAATGCCGGGACTTTGCTGCACCATACTTATGACTTTTGCAGGCAGGCATTCGGGGACACGCAGGCAGAAGAGGCGGCACGTATCCTCAACCTCTGCTGTAAGTACAACGGACGGAGCACAGCCGAAATGCTGGACCATACGGTATACAACCTGGAAACTGGTGAATGGCGTCAGGTGGTAGGCGACTATGCACAATTGGAAGCTGAAGCCCTTCGTCAATACATAAGCCTGAAGCCTGAATACCGTGATGCTTACAAACAACTCATTCTGTTCCCGGTACAGGCAATGGCAAACCTGCACGAGATGTATTATGCTCAGGCTATGAACCTGAAACTGTATGCCGAAGGAAATCCTGAAGCCAACGCATGGGCGGATAAAGTGGAAAAGGCTTTTGCACGCGACAAGCAGCTGTGTGATGACTATAACCATGCTATGTCGGGAGGAAAGTGGAACGGCATGATGATTCAGAAGCATATCGGATATACTAGCTGGAGTGATAACTTCCCGGCAGACAAATTGCCTGAAATCCACCGAATCGGAAATCCGGAAGCTGCTACAGGAGGTTATCTGTTTACAGGAAAAGACGGGTATGTGGCAATGGAAGCCGAACATTATTTTGCCTGTACGGATGCCGGTGAGGCTAAATGGACCGTAATCCCTTATATGGGACGCACACTGAGTGGCATGTCGCTGATGCCTTACACCGTTCCGGCAAACGGCGCGTCATTGTCTTACAAACTGAATATACCTGAAAAAGCAGATTCGGTTACAGTACATGTCATTGTGAAGTCTACCCTGGCTTTCCACACTCCGGAAGGACATAAGTATAGCATTGGTTTTGAAGGCGGGCAAGAGGAAACCGTCAATTTCAACCGTGACCTGAATGAAGATCCTGAAAATATTTATACGGTATATTATCCCACCATTGCACGCCGTGTAGTAGAAAAACAGGTTCGCTTGAAACTCCCTGTATCGGCAGACGGGACTTATACGCTGAACTTCCGTCCGTTAGACCCGGGTATTGTGCTTGAAAAAATCGTAGTAGATTACGGAGGTTATCAACCCGCATATCTTTTCGGTAACGAATCGCCTTGCCGGCGTAAGTAATAGATAGCGGCAGGCTTTTGCGTCTGCCGGTTTAAGAAAACACAGATTTCCGCGGATTTCCGCAGATTATCAGTAATTTATCTGTTTAATCTACGTTCATCCGCGAAAATCTGTGTTTCTTGGTTTTATACATCTGCTTTTAGGCTTTCCGGTAGTTTTCCAATTCTTCTGCTTGGAAGTGCTGGATAAAGCTATAGTGCTTTTCCACTTCGGCTTCGGCATAGTTTACATATACGTCGAGCGACTGGGCGAAGAGTTCGGGAGCCTTGTTCGCGTCTTGCAAGAGCAGGTGGCTCATTACGCAGACCGCAGCCATTTCATACAGGCGGCGTGAGGTAAAGTCGAGCAGTTCTTGATTCTGTGCTTCCTTAATCTTGGCGGTACAAGCTTCCAATTTTCCGGTCATTGCTTTCAGACGGTCCATATAGCCTTGGTATTCGGGTGCGCAAGGGATGGCTTCGTACTCGTGCAAGGTAGCGGCATACGAACCGTTGGTCACGTAACGGATAGCGGCTACGGTCTGGAGCTGGGTTGTTCCTTCGTAGATGCTGGTGATACGTGCGTCGCGGTAGATGCGCTGGCAGGCATATTCCATCATAAAGCCCGAACCTCCGTGTATCTGGATGCAGTCGTAAGCGTTCTGGTTGGCGTATTCCGAGTTCATACCCTTTGCCAGCGGGGTGAAGCTATCTGCCAGTTTGGCGTAACGTTTTTGCTCCTGGCGTTCTTCGGGAGTCAACTTACGCTCGCGGGCGATGTCGTCCAATGCCTTATAGATGTCTACATAGCGTGAAGTCTGGTAAAGCAAGGCACGTCCTGCGTCGAGTTTCGCTTTCATCGTGGCAAGCATATCGTATACGGCAGGGAATTCGATGATAGCCTTACCGAACTGCTTACGGTCTTTAGCGTAGGCAAGCCCTTCGTTGTATGCAGCCTGGCTCAGTCCGACCGATTGGGCTGCGATACCCAGACGTGCACCGTTCATCAGTGCCATCACGTATTTGATAAGTCCCAGTTTGCGGTCGCCGCAAAGTTCGGCTTTCGCGTTCTTGTACACCAGTTCGCAGGTGGGCGAGCCGTGGATGCCGAGCTTGTTTTCGATGCGGCGCACGTCCACGCCTCCGTCGTTCTTGTCGTAGATGAACATCGAGAGCCCGCGTCCGTCGTGCGTGCCTTCTTCCGAGCGTGCCAATACCAAGTGCAGGTTGGCGTCTCCGTTGGTGATGAAACGCTTCACACCGTTCAGGCGCCAGCATTGGTTGGCTTCATCGTAAGTAGCTTTCAGCATGACGCTCTGCAGGTCGCTTCCGGCATCGGGTTCGGTCAGGTCCATTGACATGGTTTCTCCGGCACAGATGCGTGGGATGAAACGGCTGTGCTGGTCTTCGTTTCCGAATTCGTAGAGGGTTTCGATACAGTCCTGCAACGACCAGATGTTTCCGAAGCCCGCATCGGCTTGTGCCACGATTTCGGCGCACATGGTGTAGGGGGTAATCGGAAAGTTCAGTCCTCCGAAGCGGCGGGGCATGGTCATGCCGTTCAGCCCGGCTTTCACCATGGCATCAAGGTTCTGCTTCGTGCCCGAGGCATATTCCACCCGTCCGCCTGCATGGTGCGGACCTTCCAGGTCTACGCCTTCGGCATTGGCTGCAATCACTTCTCCGGTGATTTCTCCGGTGATTTCCAACACTTTGTCGTATGAGTCCATCGCGTCGGCATAGTCTTGCGGCGCATAGTCATACTGGTCTTTGTCTCTATAATCGCGTTCTTTCAACTGACAGATACGCTCCATCATCGGGTTGTTGAGATGGAAGCGCAATTCCGGATGTTCGGTATAATAGTTTGGCATAGTTTTTCTTTGTTTTTAGGAGTTAGAAGGAGTTAGAGGGAGTTAGAAGGAGTTAGAGGACAAATGTTTGGATTGCCTCTTCTTTGCCTTATCTCTCCCATTGTTTGTCGCGGATGCCTTTGCAGTAGGCGTTCAGCAAAAAACTAGTTTCTTCTATGCTCCGTATTAATTCGTAATAGGTATTTTCAGTAATATAATTGAGGTCTTTAGCTAAAAGGATATAATATCGGCATTCTTCCAAGCTGCCTTGTGCGATATTGAGGAAACGGAGTTTGTCTGCCTTACCTAATCTTTTGTAACCTTCTGCTATATTGGCAGGAATAGACATGGCGGCACGGTGGAATTGTGAGCTAAGCCCAAATTGTTCGTGAGCGGGAAACTTGCTTGTCGCCCGATAGACATCCAGAACGAACCGGTGCGCCTTCTGCCATGCTAAGATGTCGGTAAAACTTTGTGTCATAAGTAAAAACTATTGGCTTCTAACTCCTTCTAACTCCCTCTAACTCCTTTTAACTCCTTCCATTATTTACTATTTTTCTTATAATACTTAATCATCTTCGGAATGACCTCTTCCACCGTCCCGTTAATCACATAATCAGCAATTGTGTTGATCGGCGCGTTCGGGTCGCTGTTCACCGAGATGATGATGCCTGCGTCCTGCATGCCGGCGATGTGCTGGATTTGTCCGGAGATGCCGCAGGCGATGTAGAGTTTCGGGTGAACCGTTACGCCGGTCTGGCCTATCTGGCGGTCGTGGTCGCAGAAGCCTGCGTCTACGGCGGCACGGCTGGCACCCACTTCGGCGTGAAGCTCTTTAGCCAGTTCGAAGAGCATGTCGAAGCCTTCCTTGCTTCCCATACCGTAACCTCCGGCTACGACGATGGGCGAGCCTTTCAGGTTGTGTTTCGCCTTTTCCACGTGGCGGTCGATGACCTTTACCACATAGTCGGTTTCGGGGACGAACTTCGCTACATCGTGTCGGATGACTTCACCCTGATAGTTCTCGTCGAGGATTTCTTTCTTCATCACACCTTCACGCACCGTAGCCATTTGTGGACGGTGTTCGGGGTTGACGATGGTGGCAACGATGTTTCCTCCGAATGCCGGACGGATTTGGTACAACAGGTTCTTATAGGTGACACCATTCTTCTTGTCTTCGTGGTCGCCTATCTCCAGCTGGGTACAGTCGGCGGTCAGTCCGCTGGTCAGGGCAGAAGATACGCGCGGGCCCAAGTCGCGTCCGATGACCGTAGCGCCCATCAGGCAGATTTGAGGCTTTTCTTCTTTGAAAAGGTTCACCAAGATAGAGGTATGGGGCAGGGAAGTGTAAGGGTACAATCCCGGTGCATCGAATACGTGCACACGGTCTGCGCCGTAGGGGAGCACTTGTTTTTCTACATCGTCAAGTCCGCTTCCCGCACAGATGGCTTCCAGTTGGCATCCTAATTCGTTCGCCAGTTTACGGCCTTTCGTTAACAGTTCGAGGCTGACGTCGGCAACATGCGTGCCGTCCATCTCACAATATACAAATACGTTGTTCATTGCATTTTAGTTTTTAAGTTTTTGAGTTTTTGAGTTTGTAAGTTTGTAAGTTTGTAAGTTTGTAAGTTTGTAAGTTTGTAAGTTTGTAAGTTTGTAAGTTTGTGAGTTTGTAAATCTCAACTCAAAAACTTAAAAAACTCAAGAACTTAAAAAACTCAAGAACTTAAAAACTCAAGAACTCAAAGCGGTTTATCCGATAGTATGGTTAGCCAACAGTTCAACAATCAGGTTTTCTACATCCGCGTCGCTTCCCGTCAGGGTCTTGCTTTCCTTTGCCTGGAAAATGATGTTCTCAATTTTCTTTACCTTCGTGGGAGACCCCGACAGGCCGCATTGTTTCGTGTCGCCGTTCACGTCTGCCACGCTCCATTCGGTGATGTTCAGGTAAGGATGTTTCTCGTATTGGTCTGCATAGGGCAGGGAAGCTCCATCTTTGGTCAGGGCTGCTTTTTCCTGTCCGCCTAAGGCACGTTTGTATTTCATCACCAGTTTGGCGTTACGCGGGCGGCAGGGTGCTGCGCTTCCGTTTACGGTCAATACGATAGGAAGCGGACCTTCTACGGTTTCCACGCCTCCGTCGATGTGGCGTTTCACACGGATAGCCTTGCCGCTTACCTCTTCGATTTCTTCTACGTAAGTGACCTGCGGCAATCCTAACTTCTCTGCCACTTGCGGACCTACCTGTGCCGTATCACCGTCGATGGCTTGGCGTCCGCCGATGATAAGGTCATACTCGCCAATCTTGCGGATAGCAGTGGCAAGGGCATACGAAGTGGCAAGCGTGTCGGCACCGGCAAAAGCACGGTCGGTCAATAAGTATCCGTTGTCGGCTCCTCTGTATAAACCTTCACGGATGATTTCGGCTGCACGTCCGGGGCCCATGGTCAGGATGGTGACGGTAGAACCGGGATGCGTGTCTTTCAGTCGGAGTGCCTGTTCAAGGGCATTCAGGTCTTCCGGGTTGAATATCGCCGGAAGCGCCGCACGGTTGATGGTGCCGTCGGCATTCATGGCATCTTTCCCTACGCAACGCGTGTCGGGTACTTGTTTTGCCAAAACTACAATTTTCAAACTCATTTGATTATTTATTTTGGTATTAGTAATTTAATTAGTTGCCGGCAAAGTTAATGAAACCATTCGTTTTTTCACCATGAACTGTTCACTATTAACGATTAATTTAATAGAATATTCCAATTATCCCCTACCGGTTTGGGGAAAATGCGGATGTTCATTCTTTGTTTTTCATCCTTAATGCCTCCACGTCTTCCGTAAGCTCATCCAGTCCGGCTATCGGGTCGTCCGAATACGTGCTGTAGACTTGCAGGCTCTTGTCGGATACGTACACCCGCGGGATGCCTTGCCCCGAAAACAGGTTGTACACGCTCCGGCTTTCTTGCGCCGAATAGGGGAGGGTCAGGCCATGGGCTTGCCAATAAGCTTCGATTTCCTCCGCCGCCTCTTCACGGCTGATGCAATAGATGGCGACTGAATCGTTGGCCCGGTACAAGTCGTACAGCTGCTGGATGACCGGAAGCTCCTGTTGGCAATCAGGGCATCCGGTATGGAAGAATACCAGTACCGACACCTTGCCTTGAAGGTCGGAAGTGGCAAGCATGGAGCCGTTGTCCAATTCTACCTGAAATTCAGGCAGCGTGTCGCCCGCCACAATGCCCGCCTCGCCGTATGCCGCATCATCGCGGATACAGCCGGCCAGGATGAGGCAGATTCCCCATAAAATGCAGTAATAAATGTGTGTCATAAGCGAATCTTAACAGGTTATACGTCTTTTCGTGGATAAATATATGAAAAAAGCTTCGTATATTTGCCTCGTTAAAAGCAAAAACTTACAGAAGCCCATGTAGGGGCGTATCGCATACGCCCGAATACGCCAGCTTCTTGCTTGTTACGCTGGATTTGTAATCCGGCGTGACAAGAAGAAACTCAAAAACTCAAAAACTTAAAAACTTAAAAACTCAAAAACTCAAAAACTTATATGGAACATATAGATGAAGAAATCGCCCGTGTCTTGATGGAAATGGGCATCGACAAGTCGAATCTGGACTGGACGACACGTGTGATATTGATATTGGCTATATTGCTGGTTTCGTACATCGTGACGAAGTTATTCCGTCATGCGCTGATTCCGGCGGTGCGCAAGCTGACGGCAAAGACGAAGGCGAAATGGGACGATTACCTGTTCAACGATGACATGCTGCACAGTTTCTCCCGGATGATTCCGCCTATCATCTTTTACCTGCTGCTGCCTTTCGCTTTCGATGGCTATCCCTACGTGCTTACCATCCTGTTGAAAGCATGCCTCATTTACCTGGTGGTCACAACGCTGATGCTGGTCAACGCATTCTTGAAGTCGCTTTATGAAATTTCGAACGAGCACGAGACCTTGCGCTACCGCCCGCTGAAAGGAATTTACCAGATGGTGAGCATTCTTGCTTTTTGTGTAGGCCTGATTCTGATAATCAGCATCCTCATCGACCAGAATGCCGCTACGATTCTTGCCGGACTGGGTGCTTCGGCGGCAGTGCTGATGCTGATATTCAAAGACAGCATCCTCGGGCTGGTGGCTGGCGTACAGCTCTCGGCGAACGACATGCTGCGTCCGGGCGACTGGGTCACGATGGCGAAATACGGTGCCGACGGGTTTGTGAAAGAAGTGTCGCTCACCACGGTGAAGGTGCAGAACTTCGACAAGACCATCACCACCATTCCCCCGTATGCCTTGGTGAGCGATTCGTTCCAGAACTGGCGCGGGATGTGGGAGACGGGAGGAAGGCGCATCAAGCGTTCGCTCAATATCGATATGACCACCATCCGCTTCTGCACCGGTGATGAAATGGAGGCTTTTGCAGAAAAAGGGTGGATCGGCATGCCCGAAGAAGGGGCAGAACCGGTGGTGAACCTGGAAGTGTTCCGGAGATATGCGCTGGAATACCTCCATGCGCATCCCCGTATTCATCAGGATATGATGATTATGGTGCGTCAGATGCAGCCCACTCCCGAGGGGCTTCCGCTGGAGTTCTATTGTTTCACGCAGACAACGGAGTGGCTTGCCTATGAAGGCATTCAGAACGAGGTCTTCAATCATTTCATTGCCGTGCTGCCCCGGTTTGGCTTACGTGTGTACCAGCATCCGTCGGGAAACGATTTGGCGGGATTCATGGAGGTTATAAGGAGTTAAGGAGTTATAGGGAGTTATAGGGAGTTAAGAAGTTAAGGAGTTAAGAAGTCAAGGAGTTAAGGAGTTAAGAAGTTAAGGAGTCAAGGAGTTAAGAAGTCAAGCCAATACTTTCACTAATGCTTTCACCAACAAAACTATTGGCTTTAACTCCTAATGGAGCGAAGCGGAGTGATAACTCCTTTTAACTCCTTAACTCCTAAACGAAATGATAACTCCTTCTAACTCCCTCTAACTCCTAAAAAAACAACAAATATGGAAAAAGGATTGACTTATACAAGTAAAGTAAAAGTGACGCAGGCGAATACCGCCCTGGCGTTAGGTTCGGGCGATATGGAAGTGTTTGCTACGCCCGCCTTGGTAGCATTGATGGAAAATGCGGCGATGAAGGCTGTACAGCCCGAGCTTCCCGAAGGCAGCACTACGGTGGGCGCTTTTATCGAAACCACCCATGTGAAACCTTCGGCGCTGGGCGAGGAAGTGTCCGCCACGGCGGTACTGGAGAATGTGGAAGGACGGAAACTGGCTTTCAAGGTGACGGCTTCCGATACGAAAGGCGTGGTAGGCGAAGCCACCCACATCCGCTACATCGTAGACCGTGAACGGTTTATGAGCAAACTCTGAATGTTTATTCCTGTTCCCGAAGCAGCCTGTAAATTTGGTTGCAATAGGCTATATAATCCACATGACTTATTCATGAATGGAAAGAAGTATAATTGCGTTTTGTGTACAATTACAAATCGTACAGCAATACAATTACTAATCGTGTAGCGTGACGATTAGTAATCGTACACGGAGCGCAGTTATATTATTGGTTTTTTGACTGGTTCGTTTTACTTTCCCAAAGGGTAGCTCAGTTCTTTATAAGCGGTGGCGGGGATGATTTTCACTTTTTCTCCGCATAAAAGGAACAGGGCGTTGCCCACTTTTCCTATTTGTTTGCCGGTTAATGTCTCGTTATTTTGATACCGGACGGTAATGTCTTTTTTCTGGGGTACGGCATTGTAAGTGTATACGCCATAAAAATAGGCTCCATAAAATATATAGGCGGTAATGACAAAGATATAGCTGGCGGGCTTATACCAGCTTCTTTCGGTCCATTTAAAACTCCATTTCTTATAGGACTTTGGAAAATGTTTTTTCCAAAGCTTGTCCATTTTCATGGTAAAGAGAACCAGCAGCATTGAGCCGAAGATGAAAAGCAGGATGTGCATGTCTTCGAATGGGGAAATTAAGAAATCGAAGACCGAAGCGTATTGGAAGATGTTCAGTCCGAAAGCTTCATATCTGAAATAGTTGAAAATCATGCCGATGATGACCATGGCAAGATAGCCCAGTGGCAGGAAACGGGATAGTTCGCCCGTTATCCGTTCATAAGTCTTTTTCTGCAGTTCGTTTTCCATATCAGAGGATAATAAATAAATGTGGCGGTAAAGATAGGTAATATTGGCGTCTTGTCCAAAACCTGCCGGATTTTGTGTGTAGGATGTGGAGAAAACTCTTCCCTTCATCTTGGTTTTCATGCTGAAAAGCATGTCAAATCATTTATATTTTCGGTCAAAATGCGCATGATAGCGTATGATTGATTCGCTTATCTTTGCAGCAAAAGAAAATTTGGTAACATTAAACTCGGAACAGGCTATGACAAAATGCTTTTTCGCCGTCGACCTCGGGGCTACCAGCGGGCGTACGATAATAGGCTCTTTCACTCAGGAAGGACTGGTAACAGAAGAAATGAACCGTTTCCCCAATCATATCATCGAGACGGGGGGACACTTCTACTGGGATATCTACGAACTTTACCGGAACATTCTGGAGGGGCTGAAACGGGCTGCGGCGCGTGAGGACATCGAAATCACTTCGATCGGCATCGATACGTGGGGCGTGGATTTCGTGTGCGTGGGCAAGGACGGAAGCCTGCTGCGCCAGCCTTATTCGTACCGCGACCCGCATACCGAGGGCGCTCCCGGGAAGTATTTCGAACGGGTGCCGCGCAGCCGGGTGTATGAGTTGACCGGCATTCAGGTGATGAACTTCAATTCCATATTCCAGCTCGACACAATGCTCCGCCACAAGGACAGTGCGCTGGAAGCGGCAGACAAGCTCCTCTTTATCCCCGACGCGCTGAGCTATATGCTTACGGGCGAGATGGTGTGCGAATATACCATTGCCTCTACCGCCCAGCTGGTGAACGCGAAGACGCGCCGCCTGGAGCCCGAGCTGCTGAAAAGCCTGATGCTGGACGAAGACAACTTCGGCCGCTTTGTCTATCCGGGCGAGACCGTGGGCACGCTTACCGAAGAGGTGCAGCGCATCACCGGGCTGGGAGCCGTGCCCGTGATTGCCGTAGCCGGACACGATACGGCATCGGCGGTGGCTGCGGTTCCTGCGCAAAACAAGAACTTCGCTTACCTGAGCAGCGGCACGTGGTCGCTGATGGGGGTGGAGACCGATGCGCCGGTCATCAACGCCGATACCGAAGCTTTGAACTTTACGAACGAAGGCGGAGTGAACGGTACCATCCGTCTGCTGAAGAATATCTGCGGCATGTGGCTCTTGGAGCGTTGCCGTGCCGGATGGGGCGAGACTTCCTATCCCGAACTGATAGCCGAGGCGAATGCCAGCGAACCGTTCCGCAACCTGATTGCGCCCGATGACCCTGTCTTCGCCAACCCTGCGGATATGGAAGAAGCCATCAAGGCGTATTGCACGGCACACAAGCAGCCTGCCATCGAGACGCGCGGGCAAATCGTGCGCTGCATCTTCGAGAGCCTTGCCCTGCGCTACCGCCAGGTGCTGGAAAACCTTCAGACACTTTCGCCCAATCCGATAGAAGTGTTGCACGTCATCGGCGGAGGAAGCCGCAACGAGCTGCTCAACCAGTGGACGGCAAATGCCATCGGCATCCCCGTGGTTGCGGGCCCGTCGGAAGCTACTGCCGTGGGCAATATCATGATTCAGGCGCTGGCTGCCGGAAAAGCTACCGACATCCAGCTGATGCGCCGCTTCGTGAGCCAGGCGATTCCGCTCAAGACCTTCCAGCCCCAGAACAAAGAGGTATGGGACGCCGCTTATTTGCAGTTTAAGACGGTGACACAATGATATAAATAGGAGTTAAAGGGGAGTTATTTCAGGGAGTTAAAAGGAGTTAGAAGCCAATACTTTTACTAATGGAAGCCATAGCAGAACTATTGGCATTTAACTCCTGCCGAAGGCATAACTCCTTTTTACTCCCTTTAACTTCCCCAAATAATTCCTTCTATTCAATAAAACTTATTCATTAACATAAAAAACAATACTATTATGAAAGAAGAACTCGTAAACAAAGCGTATGAAATCGCGAAAGAACGCTATGCGGCTGTAGGCGTAGACGTGGAAAAAGTAATGGAAACCATGCAGGACTTCCACCTGTCGCTGCACTGCTGGCAGGCAGACGATGTCATCGGATTCGAAACCGGAGCAGGCTCGCTGACCGGAGGTATCCAGACCACCGGAAATTATCCCGGACGTGCACGCAACATCGATGAGCTGCGCCAGGATATCCTGAAAGCCGCTTCGTACATTCCCGGTACTCACCGCTTGAACCTGCACGAAATCTACGGTGACTTCCAGGGTGAACCCGTAGACCGCGACCAGGTAGAGCCACGTCATTTCCAAAGCTGGATGGACTGGGGAAAAGAACACAACATGAAGCTCGACTTCAACTCTACTTCTTTCTCGCACCCGAAAAGCGGAAGCCTGACATTGGCTAATCCCGACGAAAGCATCCGCCGGTTCTGGATTGAGCACACCAAGCGTTGCCGTGCCGTGGCGGAAGCCATGGGCGAGGCACAGGGCGACCCCTGTATCATGAACGTATGGGTGCACGACGGAAGCAAGGACATCACCGTGAACCGCATGAAATACCGCGAACTGCTGAAGGATTCGCTCGACCAGATTTTCGCTACCGAATACAAGAACATGAAAGACTGCATCGAATCGAAAGTGTTCGGTATCGGGCTGGAAAGCTATACCGTAGGCTCGAACGACTTCTACATCGGCTATGGCGTATCGCACAACAAGATGATTACGTTGGATACCGGTCACTTCCACCCGACCGAGAGCGTTGCCGACAAGGTTTCGTCGCTCCTGCTCTACGTGCCCGAACTGATGTTGCACGTGAGCCGTCCTATCCGTTGGGACTCGGACCACGTGACCATTATGGACGACCCGACACTGGAACTCTTCCAGGAAATCGTGCGTTGCGGCGCGCTCGACCGCGTGCACTACGGCCTCGATTACTTCGATGCCAGCATCAACCGCATCGGCGCGTACGTTGTGGGTAGCCGTGCGGCACAGAAATGCATGCTCCGCGCGCTTCTCGAACCGCTTGCGCAGCTCCGCCAGTACGAAGCAAACGGCCAGCTGTTCGAACGCCTCGCCCTGCTGGAAGAAGCCAAAGCGTTGCCTTGGAACGCCGTATGGGACATGTTCTGCTTGAAGAACAACGTGCCGGTAGGCGAAGAATTCATTGCCGAGGTAGAAAAATACGAGGCAGACGTGACATCGAAACGCGGTTAATCCTTGCCCGGGAGAAGTTCTAAAAAACGATTCAGATAATGGATATAGTAATCGGACTATTGATTATTGCTATCGGTGCGTTCTGCCAGTCGAGCTGTTACGTGCCGATTAATCGGATAAAAGACTGGAGCTGGGAGTCGTACTGGCTGGTTCAGGGCGTGTTTGCCTGGCTGGTTTTCCCGCTGCTGGGTGCGTTGCTGGCTGTTCCTGCGGGACACAGCCTTTTTGAGTTGTTTGCCGGTGCAAGCGGGCTGGATGTGGCAATGACCATCCTTTTCGGTGTGCTGTGGGGCGTGGGCGGACTGACTTTCGGGCTTTCGATGCGCTACCTTGGCGTGGCGCTGGGACAAAGCATCTCGCTGGGCACGTGTGCCGGTCTGGGCACCATTCTGGCTCCGGTGATACTGAACGTCTTCTATCCCGAGGCGCATCATCTGGAGAAGCTGACGGCTTCGGTCATCATCGGTGTAGTGGTGACGCTTGTGGGCATTGCCATCATCGGCGTGGCGGGCAACATGAAGTCGCAGAGCCTGAGCGAAGAGGAGAAAAAGGCGGCGGTGAAGGACTTCAATTTCCCGAAAGGCATTGCCATCGCCCTGCTGGCAGGGTTTATGAGCGGTTGCTTCAATGTGGGGCTGGAGTTCGGCTCGTCTATCCACTTCGAGGAGTCGGCGGATATGTTCAAGACGCTTCCGGCAACGTTCCTCGTCACGCTGGGCGGTTTTGTGACGAATGCCGTGTATTGTTTCTTCCAGAACGGGAAGAACCGCACGTGGGGAGACTATCGTAAAGGCAATGTATGGACGAATAACCTCGTCTTCTGTGCCCTGGCTGGCGTGTTGTGGTATAGCCAGTTCTTCGGGCTGGCACTCGGCAAGGGCTTCCTCACCTCGTCGCCCGTGCTGATGACTTTCGCCTTCTGCATCCTGATGGCGCTCAACGTGGTGTTCTCGAACGTGTGGGGCATCATCCTGAAGGAATGGAAAGGTTGCTCGCCGAAGACCATTACGGTATTGGTCATCGGTCTGGCGGTGCTCATCGTGTCATCGTTCCTGCCTCAGTTGCTGGGGTGATTTTTATATTATAGGAAACGCAGATTAGCGCGGATTCACGCAGATAGTTTCATAATTTAATTTTTAATCCGCGGAAATCTGTGTTAATCCGCGTTTCAAGAAACATAAAACAATAACTTAAAATTCATAAGTCATGGAATCAATATTGAACAACCGTCCGGCACTGGCTGCCGAGATTGGTAAAGTAGCAGAAGTCGCAGGCTATCTGTGGCAGAAAGGCTGGGCTGAACGCAACGGCGGAAACATCACCATCAACATCACCGAATACGTGGACGATGCCATCCGCACGATGCCCGCTATCAGCGAAGTGAAACAAATCGGTGCGGTACTCCCCCAATTGAAGGGATGTTATTTCTATTGCAAAGGCACGCAGAAACGGATGCGCGACCTGGCACGCGACCCGATGGCAAACGGCTCGGTTATCCGCATTCTGGATGATTGTGCCAGCTATGTCATCATCGCCGACCAGCCGGTGATGCCTACTTCTGAGTTGCCTTCGCACCTGAGTGTGCACAACTACCTGCTTTCGAAGGGTATGAACTACAAGGCATCGCTCCACACTCACCCCATCGAACTGGTGGCGTTGACCCATAACCAGAAGTTTATGCAGAAGGATGTCGCTTCCAACCTCTTGTGGAGCATGATCCCGGAGACGAAGGCATTTTGTCCGCGCGGCTTGGGAATGGTTCCCTACAAATTGCCCAGCTCGGTAGAACTGGCTGAGGCGACCATCAAGGAACTGGATGACTACGATGTGGTGATGTGGGAAAAGCACGGCGTGTTTGCCGTAGATACCGACATCATGGCGGCATTCGACCAGGTGGATGTGCTCAACAAATCGGCACTGATTTACATCGCGGCGAAGAACATGGGCTTCGAACCCGAAGGCATGAGCCAGGAGCAGATGAAGGAAATGTCAGTGGCTTTCAATTTGCCGAAATGAAAGACGATAGAAACGCAGATTTTCGCAGATTAACGCAGATATTATTTAATTGAAAATTTTCAATCTGCGGAAATCTGCGTTAATCCGCGTTTAAAATAGGCTTTATCATTTAACCTTTAAACAAAACAGAACTATGTACAGAATGATTTTGAACGAAACCTCGTATTTCGGTGCGGGATGCCGCGAAAGCATTGGCACGGAAGCGCAGCGCAGAGGTTTCAAGAAAGCGTTTTTCGTGACCGACAACGATTTGATTCGTTTTCACGTGGCAGATAAAGTGATTGAAGTGTTCGACAAGAACAACATCCCTTACGAAGTGTATAGCGACGTGAAGGCAAATCCCACCATCGCCAACGTGCAGCACGGCGTGGAGGCTTATAAAGCTTCGGGAGCCGATTTCATCGTAGCATTGGGCGGAGGCTCGGCGATTGATACCGCCAAAGGCATCGGTATCGTGGTGAATAATCCCGAATTTGCCGATGTGCGTTCGTTGGAAGGGGTTGCCGATACCCGCCATAAAGCGGTTCCGACTTTTGCATTGCCTACTACGGCAGGTACGGGAGCCGAAGTGACCATCAACTATGTCATCATCGACGAGCAGGCTCAAAAGAAAATGGTATGTGTCGACCCGAATGACATCCCGTGTGTAGCGATTGTCGACCCCGAATTGATGTATTCCATGCCCAAAGGCTTGACCGCCGCTACGGGTATGGATGCCCTGACCCACGCCATCGAAAGCTACATTACGCCGGGTGCGTGGCTGATGTCGGATATGTTCGAACTGAAGGCTATCGAAATGATTGCCGGGAACCTGAAGGCTGCGGTAGATAATGGCAACGACCCGGTGGCGCGTGAAGCAATGTCGCAGGCACAATATATCGCCGGTATGGGGTTCAGCAACGTAGGGCTGGGCATCGTACACTCGATGGCTCATCCGCTGGGTGCGCATTATGACACACCTCACGGCGTGGCAAACGCATTGCTCTTGCCTTATGTGATGGAGTATAATGCCGAATCGCCGGCGGCTCCCAAGTATATCCATATCGCCAAGGCAATGGGAGTGGATACGGAAGGCATGACCGAGGCAGAAGGGGTGAAAGCAGCCATCGAGGCGGTGCGTGCCCTCTCGCTCAGCATCAACATCCCGCAGAAGCTGCACGAAATCGGTGTGCGCGAGGAAGACCTGCACCAGTTGGCAATCGATGCCTTCAACGATGTCTGCACCGGAGGCAATCCGCGTCCCACTTCGATAGAAGACATCGAAGCCCTGTATCGCAAGGCATATTGATGTCTTTTTTGTATAATTTGTATAAAATGGAGGAGGCCCGTTGTGGTCTCCTTTTTAATTTGTATATTTGCCATAATCCGTAAAATCCACACGTATGGCAAAATTATACAATGATACAGGCATGGAACTGAAATATCTTATCGTAAATGATAAAGACCGGAGCTTCGGGCTTTCAATCAATACGGTAGGTTATCAATCGATTCGTCCTAATTCTCCTTATCCGGTGCGGAATCATCCTACAGGATATTTTTTTAATGCCCAAAAAGGACGTGTCCTGCGTGAGTATCAGTTGCTTTACATTACGAAAGGGCAAGGTTCTTTTGCATCCGATGATACTCCTGACCGGCAGGTGGGAAAAGGGCATCTGATTGTTCTTTTTCCCGGACAATGGCATACATACAAGCCGGATACGGCAACGGGATGGAATGAATATTACATTGGATTTGAAGGGACAATGGCCGACCAGCTTGTCAGGAATTCTTTTTTGACAAAAGATAACCAGGTGCTCGACATCGGACTGAATGAGGAGCTGGCCATGTTGTTTTCGCGTGCATTGGAGGTAGCTGAGGAGGATAAGACGGCGTCACAACAATATTTGGCAGGGATTGTATTGCATATGATTGGGTTGGTGCTTTCCGTATCCCGGAATAATGTGTTTGAAAAAGATAATGTGTCCGAGAAGATGGAACAGGCCAAAATTATCATGAACGAAAATCTTTGTCGGGAGATAGATCCGGAACAGTTGGCGGCACGGTTGAATCTCAGCTATTCGTGGTTTCGCAAGGCGTTTAAAGATTATACGGGATATGCTCCGGCAAAATATTTTCAGGAACTGAAAATGCGGAAAGCCAAGCAATTGTTGGTCGGAAGTACGCATTCGGTGAAGGAAATCTGCTTTATGTTGGGATATACATCTACCGAGCATTTTTCGAATTTGTTTAAGAAACATGCAGGGATTACACCATTGAAATACAGGGCATTCGGTAGGGATTTAAAATAATATCGGAATATTTCCTGTATATATATTCTGTATTTCGGTAAAAATGCTTATCTTTGCAGCCCGTTAAATGATAGAAAGGCTATGAAGGTTTTATTACAACATATTACTCCATGTATGTGTGCGTGTCGGCAAGAGAAGACGCACAGGAGGTTTGTTGTGCATTGGTTTACGGGCTTTATCTAAATGGTCGACAAGTAGGGAAGGTACGTTCTGTACTTTCCATTCCGGTTGTTTTTATAACAATGAATATCCTTTTTTCAGCCAATACATCCTTCATACATCAAGTCAAGAATACTTTTTGTAGAGATTCAAAAACGTTTCTAAACAGGCTCTTGGGGTGATATAAGGGAATGTATTGCTCTGTTTTATTTCTAAAGCTTAATGTGTTAGTTATGTTTACGGTTTTGTTCCTGTTGTTTATAGGGATAGGAATCGGTTATGTGTTTCGTCGGGTGACTTTTTTGCATCAAGTAGAGAAGACCGTTTCCTATACCGTGTTATTGATGTTATTTGTATTCGGCATCTCCATCGGGTCGAACGATGAGTTGGTTTCAAATTTGGATAAGTTTGGTTATCAGGCGGCTTTTCTCGCTGTATTGGGAACGATGGGTAGTCTGGTAGGAGGGTATTTCGCATACCGTTTTCTATTTAAGAAAGAAAGGAGGAACGATGAAGAATAGTTTGCTTATTATTTGTGTCTTTACGCTGGGTGGTATGTTAGGGGCTCATCATTGGGTTCCTTCAGAATGGGTGAAAGGGAATACCACGATGTTGATTCTTTATGCCCTGATTCTTCAAGTTGGCATTGGTATTGGTTCTAATAAGAATTTGAAAGAGATGCTTCATGCATTGAATTTCAAGATGTTGCTTGTCCCTTTGTCTACTATTGCAGGGACTTTGCTTTTTTCTTTTTTTGCCAGTTTTTTTCTGACGCATTGGGGTACTGCCGATTGCATGGCGGTGGGAAGCGGCTTTGCCTATTATTCTCTCTCATCGGTACTGATAACCGAAATTAAGAGTGCATCGGTGGGAGTGCAGGTTGCAGCGGAATTAGGTACATTGGCTCTATTGGCAAATATCATTCGGGAAATGATTTCGTTGTTGGGAGCCCCCTTCTTTACACGGGTTTTTGGTAGGTTGGCACCTATTTCGGCTGCAGGCATCAATTCAATGGATGTAATGTTGCCGTTGGTGTATCGGTACTCGGGGAAAAATTTAGTGCCATTAGCTATTTTGCATGGAATAATTCTGGAAATGAGTGTTCCTTTACTCATATCTTTCTTTTGTCGATAAAGTAAAGGATTTTATACCAGGCACGGTATGGATTTGTGCATCTTTATGGGGCATAGATAGGCATAGACAGACATAGCTCTTGTTTTTTGTTCCTGGAATTTATGCGTCATTTTCGTAAAAAAGATGATGTGCACATTGTCTTTATATACGGTGACATATGCGAAATGTGCAAATAAATACTGCGAGAAGTATCGTTCTCTTTTTATACGCACTTATATGTACGGGTCAACGGATATATCTTCCATGCCCCCGTTCATATAGGTGCTTTTTTGTATCCTTGCCTTCGGTTTTCTGTTGTCATATATATAATAAGGAGTATTGTTATTCTTACTAAGTTTTTTCCAGGTGTAAATATTTTCCTGTATATCTGTGAATATCAGCATTTTGCATATTTCACATGAAAAAAGTTTCAAAAAAAGTTCTCCAGTTACTTGCAGTTTCGGTAAAAAGGCGTACCTTTGCACTCGCTTTCCGAAAGGGACGCCACCTGAAAAGGTTGTGTAAGTCCCTGGTGAGCAAGATCTTTGATATGATTTGGATACAGGAAACGCAGTACGAAAAGTGAATGACGTGAAGGTTAGAAAGATGTAACCGGACCTGGACAGGAAAAAAATGCGCCTTGCCTTTCTTTTTTTTGGGGGGCAGGCGATGAAAAGATATTTTACAATGAAGAGTTTGATCCTGGCTCAGGATGAACGCTAGCTACAGGCCTAACACATGCAAGTCGAGG
>NZ_JACSPP010000049.1 GCF_014837065.1 Phocaeicola intestinalis | reverse complement strand
CACATCGGACATCAAATGGAGAGACTACTACTTACCGGACGATGAAATCGTTTAAGGTTTGTTAGTACATTTATCACCACACGGAGTAAAAAAAGCCTCTTTTCACAAAGAAGCTTTTTTAAGTTTTCAATAGGTATTAGTTTTTTTTTTAAGGTAAAAAGATTGTTTTCAGGATAACACCACAAAGATGAGGCCTTTTTTCGAACTAAACAAATAAAAACTTATGTCTTTAAACATGTTTTTCAATTTTCTTTCATTTTTCTTTCTTTGCATTCTTTAAGGAGCTCTTCCCTTTGTCTCGTTACAAAAGTAATAAAATTTCTTTAAAAGCAAACAAAAGTATCAAGATAACCCGAAATCTGTGCTATAATGACAATATTTTCTTTTCCACCCTCAAGTCGTCTTCCGTCATCCGAGGCGAAGGAATGTTGCACATACGGATAATATCTTCCGCCTGACAGGTATAATCGTAGTATGCCTTTTCTTTTTCATCCAGCACCTCCAGAGCCTTCAGTTCTCCCTTCAATTTCAAAAACTCGTCGCGCGCTATGCTGTCCGAATATTTTACAAAAAGGATGCGCCGCGCCACGGGATTGTAATTATAGTCGAAACACATGTACAGGCCGCGCAAGAAAGGCGGACGGTCGTACATCGGAAGTTTCAGGCAAATGTAGAACAAAGAGAGTTGAGGCGAAGGGTTCTCGTTGAACATCAGGTACAGGTGGTTGAAGCCGTTCATCAAAGCCGTACCCCAATGGGTCACCCCATACGCATTGTTATGCCCCACCTCCACATAATTGCCGTTCTCGGCAGGGGCAATCAGGTAGGGTTCAATCTTCAGGCTCCGGCTCCCCGACGAAATGCTATAGCTGATGTAAATGCCGCTGAAGTTGAACACACGCCCCATCGTCTCCTGCACATTGTTTTCCAACTGTACGAGAAACGGGCATCGGGCATCTTCCGGAACCGCCTTTGCCTGATAATCCGTGGAGAACAAAGAGTCTTTCAATCGGGCAAGCGAACCGAGCAATTTCTTTTTCGACACATTGTTCACCCACACCAGCGCATTGTTCAACGCCTCTTCCTCGCCCATCCCTTTCTCGCGGTTCTTGAAATAAGCGGGAAGCACCGTCGAATAAATAGCCGACAAGACGCTGGGCGAAAAGCCTGCCCGTTCCGCCATGTCCTTCATCTTGACGCCTTTCTGGCGCAAGAATGTCATGCGGTCGTATATTCCTTTCAATTCCTCCATAATAAAAACAGGGTTTGGGCACGAAGTTAATCAAAATTCTTCAAATATCCGCCCCGAATCATGCAGATAGTTGCGTTGCCCGATGCATATAGCTGCACCGGCATGTGCCTGTATATGCAAGTTTGGAAGACACGAAGCGTTACAATTGTTACAAATGACAATTACAAAAGTGTATTTCAACAAGGCGTTTCCAGATTCCAATGAGGGAAGACTGAGACAACATAGAAATTATATATTATATATATTATATAATATATATAATATATAATTTTAAGAAGAAGTTCGCTCCATCGGTTGGCTTACATGAAAAACGGTTTTCAATTAATTGTAATTGTAACAATTGTAACGCTTCCTCATATTACAAACCGGTTTCATTTCCATGTCAGTGTGATGTCTATTTTGTAAAAGAACCGTTTCAGGAATGTTTCTGAATTGTTACACGAATATGATTCCTGCTTTATTCATTTTTCCCTTGACGGCAAGGCCCTACTTTTGCACCGGAATCAAAACGAGAACAGAAACATGAGAACTCAAACACAAACCATACCCGGAAACAAAAAGCCGATGCCCGACTGGCTCTTCGTGCTTTGGGCAGGAGGCACAGCCCTGCTTTCCTATTCCTTGGTCTATGCCCTGCGCAAGCCTTTCACGGCGGCAGAGTTCGAAGGGCTCCAGGTGTACGGGATGGACTACAAGATAGCCGTCAGCATCATCCAGTTGCTGGGCTATGTAAGTGCCAAATTGTTAGGTATCAAATACATCTCCGAGCTGAAACCCGAAGGACGCCTGAAGTTCATCATCGGGTCGGCGGCTTTGTCCGAAATCTCGCTCATCGCTTTCGGCGTGCTCCCTATACCTTATAATATAGTGGCGCTCTACTTCAACGGGCTTTCGCTGGGATGCATGTGGGGTGTGATATTCAGCTTCCTCGAAGGGCGGCGCACCACCGACATCCTTGCCAGCATCATGGGCGTAAGCATGGCGCTCAGCTCGGGCGTAGCGAAATCGTTAGGCCTTTATGCGCTCAACCAGCTTCACGTGAGCGAGTTCTGGATGCCTGCCCTCATCGGAGCCGCGGCTTTTCCCCTGCTCTGCTTCACCGGATGGATGATGACCCGCTTCCCCAGACCTACGGAAGCCGACATCGCTTCGCGTTCGGAACGCGTCACACTGAACGGGCACCAGCGCTGGGCATTGTTCCGCCGGTTCATGCCCCTGCTCATCCTGCTTTTCGGAGCCAACCTCCTGCTCACCGTACAACGCGACATCAAGGAAGACTTTATCGTATGCATCATCGATGTACAGACCATCTCTTCGTGGGCATTCGCGCAAATCGACTCGATAGCGACCTTTGTCCTGCTGGCTGTATTCGCCTTGCTCGCCACAACCTACAATCACCTGAAGGTGCTTTGCATGTTATTGATACTCTCTACATTCGGTATGGGAACCTTGGCGTTCTTAGGGGCGACCGAAGGAAACGAGCATATCCCCACCACCATCTGGCTCTTCCTTCAAAGCCTTTGCCTGGACATCGCTTACCTGAGCTTCCAGACCATCTTCTTCGAACGCTTCATCGCCTGCTTCAAGATAAAGGGAAACGTGGGGTTCTTCATCATTACCATCGATTTCGTAGGCTATTTAGGCACACTCGGCTTGTTGCTCTTCAAGGAATTCTGCGCCTCTCACATCGACTGGGCATCCTTCTACAACCACATGAGCCTGTTCATCGGAGTGGCATGCTGCCTTTCCTTCATCGCCTCGCTGATCTACATGATTTATGCCCGGAAACGCAAGCAAGGCCCCCTGCCCGAAAAGGCGGAACAACCTGAAACAAGAAAGAATGAAAAAGAAAATAATATCTACTTAACAACTTCTGCTATATGAAAAAGATTGAATGTGTGATTTTAGACTGGGCGGGAACCGCCGTAGATTATGGATGTTTTGCACCGGTATCGGCTTTCATCGAAAGCTTCCGTACGCTGGGACTCGAAGTGAGCGCCGCCGAAACACGTGCCCACATGGGGCTGACCAAGATTGAAGAAATCCGTGCCCTGTTCCGTATCGACCACGTAAACCAGGCGTTCCGCGAAAAATACGGACGCGACTATAACGAAAATGATATCCAATCCTGCTACACCGAATTCCAACGTCTGCTATTCAGCACCCTGCGCAACTATTCGGGTCCGATAGCACATGTAGTGGAAACCATCGACACCCTGCGTGGCATGGGCATCCTGATAGGCTCCACCACAGGATATACCCAAGAGATGATGGACATCGTCATCCCTTCCGCCGCCGAGCAAGGATACAAGGTAGACAATTGCGTCACCTCGGACAACCTGCCCGCCGGACGCCCTGCACCTTATATGATTTATAAGAATATGTGCGACCTCGCCATTCCTTCCCGCTTCTCGGTATTGAAATACGGAGATACGATTTCCGACATCAAGGAAGGCGTAAACGCCGGCGTATGGAGCGTGGGAGTCATCTTGGGAAGCAACGAGCTGGGACTGACCGAAGAAGAAGTGCAAAACATGCCCGAAGAAGAACTGAAAGCACGTATGCTCGAAGTAAGATACCGCATGTATGCCGCCGGAGCACACTATGTAGTGGATTCCATCAAGGAACTTCCTGCCCTGATCAATGCCATTAACACACGCATGAACAACGAATAACCGATAATACACCTTTTAATTAAAGGAGTTAAGAAGTTAAGGAGTTAAGCCAATACCTCTGTGTATACGGTTCTTTGACTTACTATTGGCTTAACTTCTAACGGAGCAAAGCGGAGTGATAACTCCTTAACTTCTTAACTCCTAAAAAATAAACTAAATATCAACATCAACCTATATACAACATGAGACCGTATTTATTATTGACCCCCGGACCGTTAACCACAAGTGAAACCGTAAAAGAAGCCATGATGAGCGACTGGTGCACGTGGGACGAAGACTATAACGTAGGCATCGTGGAAGTAATCCGCAAAGAACTGGTAGAATTGGCAAGCAGCCGCCCCGAAGAATATTCCGCCGTACTGATGCAAGGAAGCGGAAGCTTCTGCGTAGAAGCGACATTAGGCTCGGTCATCCGCCCCGAAGACCACCTGCTGGTTGCCGCCAACGGTGCATACGGCAAACGCATGGGGGTAATAGCCGACTATTATCACCTGAACTATCACCTGATGAAGTTCGACGAAACCCAACAGGTAGACCCGGCACAGGTAGACGCATACCTGAACGAGCATCCCGAAGTGACACACGTATCGGTAGTGCATTGCGAAACCACTACGGGTGTGCTCAATCCGCTGGAAGCCATCGCCGAAGTGGTAAAACGCCACGATAAAGTGTTGATAGTAGATGCCATGAGCAGCTTCGGGGGAGTACCCATCGATATGGCGCAATTAGGCATCGATTTCATGATTAGTTCTGCCAACAAATGCATCCAGGGCGTTCCCGGATTCGGATTCATCTTGGCACGCCGTTCGCTTCTGGAACAATGCAAAGGCGTAGCACGCTCGCTCTCGCTCGACCTCTACGACCAATGGGAAACCATGGAAAAAGGACACGGCAAATGGCGATTCACCTCGCCTACCCACGTAGTACGTGCCTTCATGCAAGCCCTGAACGAACTGAAGGCGGAAGGAGGCATCGCCGCACGTCATGCCCGTTATAGTGAAAACCACCGTACACTGGTAGAAGGCATGCGCTCACTGGAATTCCGTACCCTGCTGCCCGATGAAGCACAATCGCCTGTCATCACCTCATTCTATTATCCCTCGGCAGATTTCAACTTCAAGGATTTCTATCAGAAGCTGAAAGCGAAAGGCTTTGTCATCTATCCGGGTAAAATCTCTCAAGCTGATACCTTCCGCATCGGAAATATCGGCGATGTATTCCCCGAAGACTTCACACGCCTGGTAGAAGCCATCAAAGAAATCAGATAATTCCCTAAAACGGAGTCAATACAGCAAGTCCCGGCACAAGGCATCATGCTTTTGTGCCGGGACTTGATACGTTATGTCACCCTTATAGCTGAGACAAATACAGGTTCGTTGCTTCAAGATTAAAGTAATTGGCATCCCAAGTCTCACCGTCTTCCAGCCCCAGCCATTCACGCATTTCTTGAGCCTCTTCCGATTCCGGGTCTTCTTCCAACAATCCCTTCATATATTCATAGCCGGGCACACCGCCACAATCTTCCGGAGGACAAGTTCCCTTACCTGCCAGACAACGGGCATGCAAGAGAGCCTCATCGGATACGGCCTCCAATTTGATCGTATGTATCCAGTCATCCCCGAAATCATACCAATAAACCAGACTTTTCGAGGAATCTTTTCCCCAAAAAGTACGCAATTTCAACTTACTTGCATCTTTTCTTGGAGCGAAAGAGAAAGCATCCATCTCATCCGGTTCGGATATATAGAAAGAACCGCCGTAAGCTTTGTCGGAAAAAGAATACAAATGCGCGTTTTCCCACCCAAAGGCTTCTTGGATTACAAAATGGAATTGCTGGAAAGTAAAAGAGTCCGGTACCAATATCCGCCTCCATACAGGCGGTTTGGTGATACCTTTAATCTGAATTTTAAATTGGTAAGTCATGAGCTATGTATATTTTTGTTTGTTCATCCTCTGTTTGCCACTTCACTATGCCACCCCTCAAGAACTGCAAATATACGAAAAGATTTTAAATTCTTTTCCGAAAACATCAACAGATTCACTTTCCATATTCCGGTTCCGGCCATTCTTGTTCACATGGTATATTCATGTTCCAATTCGTTCACGATAGCTTTATTGATGAAGTCATTAATAGTAGTTCCGCTTCCGGCTACAGCCTCGGCCACACGTGAATGAAGTTCCGAAGACATTCTTACGATAAGTTTTCCACTATATGGTTTTTCCGGCTGTACGCCCCGTTCCTTACACTGCGAAAGATAATCGTCAACGCCTTCTTCAAAATCCTTACGAAGTTCGTCCACGCTGTTCCCCTCATACAAGATTGTTGCTTTATGCAATCCCTGTACTTTACCGAATAAGCAATTGTCTTCCGGGCTGAACTCTACAGATCCCGAATAGCCCTTATATTTAAAGAATCCCATAAATTATTTGTTTTTAGATTGTTCGTATTTTTCTATTAACCTGTTTTTCTGTATATGCTCTACAATACCTTTTATCACGTATGCCTTTAATATGCTTCCCGGATGCGGTTTGTGTAACGTGAAAGGAGCATCACCTTCCGGGTTTACAAATTCAACACGTGAACCTGATGTGCTTCCTTTATTGTTTTCTGTATATCCGAATATGCCGAACAACCTTTTAGCTTCATCATAAGTGAAGTCTTTCGGCTGTGACAATATACGGGCAATCAATTTTTCTTTAGTTCCCATCCTTTTATTATTTGAACACAAAGATACTAAATTTGATACTAAAAGCAAAATATTTCGTAGATATACTATGCACAATAGATGCCGCAAGAAGTATAAGAAGTATAGGTGTTTTATCAAATCTGTACCGACAAATCAAATTCTGATATATTTTCAAATTAATACATCGCCGGTTTCCATTTTTTGACAGGATAAACCTTTAATTTCCCATCAACCGTTTCCGTCCGGTCAATAAAATAGATTCTATCGCAAGATAAAATAGATTCATATAATGGCTCTGCTTCTTGCTTTGATGAAACTTTATCCCAATCTATTAAGGGCACTTCCTTCAAAAATGTTGTATCCCTCAAAAATACCAAATCTTCGCTTCGTAGAGGTGTATACACAAAAACATAAGAATACTTTTGCGCCTTATTCGTGCGGTCTAAAAGTGTAAATATATGTACCCTGTCACAAAATCGTTGGCTATCTTTAGGACTTATGTAATGTCTCACTCCTTTTACTTCAGATTGGGTAGAAGTAAATATAACACAAATTTCAGACTGGGCATACATATTCATCACGTATACAAACAAAACAACTACCAGTAATACAATTTTTTTCATAATTTACAAACCTTGTTTCATTAAATAACCCATTGCTCCTTCCTAAACTATTCGTAATAAATCATCCCCTCCTTAAACACCAACGTATGAAGCTCCGGCGAGTTGCACGGCACACCGACATCCCTATACTCTACCGTGTTGGTCTGTAACGTAAATATGGTTTCATTCCCTTTTTTATCTACATTATTAACATAGGAAGGCCTGTCAAATACCAATGAGGCATTACCATTTTTCAAAACAAGTATAGTCAGGCGAGGCGGTTGACTCATTATATAAGTGCCAATAAGCAACAACGCCATGGAATCCTCACCCTGGTCTATTTTATAATAGAAAGACGTTTTCCTTACATCACCATCAGGCTCATTGGTCAGGTATCCCCAACCTTCGTTGTTTTCCAAACTAAATATTTCCTTCCCTTGGCAGCTTATACGAATAATGTGTATGTCTCCCGGATCATTTTCCCAATTCCTGTATTTCAAGCATTCTATGTCGTATTTGTCTCCATTGGGCGTACATTCGCTTTCATTCAACATTTGAATGTAAGGAGAAGTATTCTTATACTTTTTAACCGGATATGTTTCAACAGACTTCCTCTTGATAGTGATATTTCCATCAGTGTCCATATCAAATACTTGCTCCTGTCCATAACCCAACATAGCGGATGCCCAAAAGAATACTAGAATCAATACCGTTTTCATCACCTATACATTTATCCAATAAAAAAACACAACGCCATACAAAGATAAGGCTTTCTTTATCATTTCATCCTGACACAGCATTAAATTCTCATTTTCTCCCCAAACATTTACTTTCGCACTTGGATTGTATTATCTTTACAGATGTTTCAGTTTTATGTTCCATGGGCTGGAATGTATATTCCACGCCTTGGAATGTATATTCCAGCCCATGGAATGTACATTCCGCGCCGTGGAACGTAAAATATATATTGCCGGAAACAGATTATAAACCTTAATGTATCATATTATCATGGATGCTCTTTATGATTTCTTGCCTGTGCCTTCTGCCAATGTGGAAGACACCACACCACGCCTTTACCCTAAAATCGTGTCGAAAGGGACGATTACGTTCGAGAAGCTGACCGAACAAATCGCCAACCATTCGGGACTGACCAAGGGGACCATCCTTGCCGTGATGGACGAGACAGACTATTCATTCATATCCTATAATAATTCCGGTTAATCTTTCCATTATAGGTTCTTTCTATTTTGTCTACCCGTTCATAAAGGAAAGGAAGTTTATGCGCCTCCAAATTACTCTTTAGGAATTTAACCAATTGTTTCTGGCTAAAATCCGGAGTTTCGTCTATTACATAAAGAAGCTTCAATACTTGCCCGATAACCGGATGCTCCGCACAGATACAAATGCATTCTTTTATACCAGGATATGCCAAAACCTGATTTTCCACTTCGACTGGAGAGATTTTATAACCGCCGATATTTATCACATCATCCATGCGCCCCTGAAGGTTCAGACGTCCCTTTGAATCAATAAAGCCTAAATCTGACGTATATAACACCTCTTCATGCAAAACAGAATGTGTAAGAGCCGGTTCGCCTATGTAACCCGTCATGAGCATAGGCCCTTTACATGCCACCGAACCTGCTTCCGTTATAAAAACCGAAGCATGCTTCATGGGATATCCCAAACATCCTGCAATGCACTCGTTGCATGAATAATCATACGTAGAAACAATACCCGTTTCTGTCGAGGCATAGGTATTATAAAGCCTGGTATGCGGCAACAACTCACGCAAAACCAGCATGTCACATTGAGACATCGGTGCCGCTCCGGTTTCGATAAAATCTATCTTACCTGCCAAAGCACTTAATTTTCCGGAAGCAAACTGAATCAGTATACGCAAACTTGCCGGAACCAAAAAAGATGCAAGCCTAAAAGACGGATACTCGAATGCGGATAAAAAAGCATCCATGTTTTTCATGCCTTCGGTAATAACAATAGTTCCACCCAGCATGATGACAGGCCAAATTTTAGAAAGGCTTCCGATATGGTTCAGAGGACCGCTGATTACGAATACGGTCTCATCGGTGTACCCCTGTGACCCGATAAGATTTTCTGCATTCGACACAATGGCACGATGACTAATCATCACTCCTTTTTGCTCACCGGTAGTACCCGTAGTAAAAAGGATATCAGCGACATCCTCCGGAATATCATTGTCCCTTACCTGCTGTTCAATATGTTCCATACGGACGTCCGGTATATCATTCTCTAACGGTACAACGGTTTTGCCCGCCAAGTGGACCGCCAAATAAGTCACAATGAAACCAACCGACTGGGTAGCCCGGATAACAACGGCCTTTCCGCTTACAGACGCCCATATCGCCGCTTCTTCCCTTACACGTTCGTATAACCGGGCGTAGCTAATACATTCAGTTCCACAGACCAAAGCATCATGCTCCGGCCTTTCCTCTGCATGGCGTATCAAATAATCGTCAAGCTTTGTCATGTTTCTCCGACAGTTTACGCTCAACCAGTTCTACCAACGTATCCAGCGACCTGAAGTTTTTAGGTGTGGCATCACGGGATTCCAACTCTATACCAAACTCTTGAGAAAGAATCATCAATATGGTAACTACACCTAAAGAATCCAACTCGCTAAATAAAAATTCTGAATCAAAATCCACAATCGGGAGTTCTGCTTCAAGCAATGTCCGAATACGCTCTTTCATATCCTATTTAAATAGTTTTGGTAAAAAATCAACCAAGTATTTGCGCCAATTTTCCCATGTATGCCCACCATCCGTCTCATGGTAAACATAGGGATAAGCATTTGCATCCAACAATTTGCGCAAATCATCATTCAATTTCTTTGTAAAATCATCCTTTCCCACGGCAATATAATAAAGTGCCGGAGGATCAGCAAACAAACATTCCATTTTTTCCTGCATGTGTTCATAGATTGCTAAATCGCCGTTATTGGCACCTTCCGTCAACGAAGATATCTTTTTATCCAATCCCCGGTTCCCGATAAAAGGCAAAATACTTTTAAGGTCGTTCCAAGCATCATTGATGCCCCTCATGCCCTGAATCCTTTTATTATTCAACGCATTGGTGGTCTGTGCTGAAAACAGGCCGATATAATCAAACACCTCCGGATTGTTCAACGAAATATACAGCGTATGCAATCCTCCCAACGACAAACCTGCTATGGCACGCCCATCCTTGTTCTTTATTGTCCGGTAATGGGCATCTACATAACCGACGATTTCTTTTACAAAAGATTTTTCAAACTTCCCGAACATCGATGCCACGTTATTGGCATCAGGCTGGACATCCGGATGAGCCGGATCGCTTCCAGGCGCAGCGGCCAATGTGACATTCCCGTTAGGCATCACTACAATCATTGGCCGGCAAAGCCCTTGGCTTATCAGATTGTCCAATATCTGCATAGCCCTTCCGCAAGCTGTCCAAGAATCTTCATCACCCCCCGAACCATGCAGCAAATACAAAACTGGATAAGACGATTTACCCGAGCTATAAGCCGCCGGAAGGTATATGGTCATGCGCCGCTTTTTCATCCCATTGAGTTCAGACGGATACCATATATGATGCAATGTACCGTGCCTGACATTCCGGGTAGCATAATTATCGGCAATGCCTCCCCCTATGATAAAATAATTGAATTCTTTATCAATATCCCTCACCCGGTTCGGATTGTTCCTATCCAGGTAAATCGTATCTTCATCCACGAAATAACGGTAGGTATAAAATTCGGAAGGCAAAGGAGCGGTCGTATAGGTCCAGAAGTCTCCTTCCCGTTTCATTTTCTTCTTTGATTCTTTCGAGAAAGAACCGATAGGAGTTTTAATCCTATTACGCTGGGCAAACATAGACCCGGCTATCTGGACAATCCTTGCATGAGAAGCTTTAAAAGTAAAGGTCACAGAATGGTCGGGATGAATTACAATCCCTTCCACCTGCCCCATCATCCTCAAGCTGCAGAAAAAGACTATCCCTATAAAGAAACAAATTCTCATATACATCAGACCATCAGATTATTTGCATCATAAACCACTGATTGCGGTTCATCCTTTGCGTTCTCAAAGATAGACAAATTATCTGTATATAACAAATTTGAAACAATTCCGTCTGCACTATAATACGCCAAAGTCCTTTTTTCTTCATTCGACTCAAACGCTACAACCGAAACATTGGGATTGACCAATGCCAACAACAAAGGAAATTCCCCCCAACCGCTATGCTTGACATATACAGTCTTTACATCCAAAGGCAAATTATCCACCCATTGGGCATAATTGCCATATTTCCTCATATTTGCCTTTACCATCCTAAATACGTCCGTTCCCTTGTACATGTATCTTTCCAGCACCAGGTTCTTATAATAAGAAGAGGTTTCCAGTTCTTTGCATAAATGCTCGTATCTTTCAATGAAAAAGCGGTGTACCAATCTTGTCGTTTCCGCATAGGTTTCTCCCCGTAATGCATCCGATAAGGTAATGCGTTGCTCTATGCAAACGGTAAGCCTGCCCGGATGAGCGGTAAAACTATACAGCGGCATGATGTTATTCATCCCATGGATAATGACCGGCAATATGTCAATGCCTAGTTCGTGCGCCAGATAGAAAGCCCCCTTATGATAACGCAAAATCGAAGACTTCGCATTCCGTATGCCTTCTGGAAATACAGCTATGCTATAGCCTTGTTCCACATAATGGCGGAATACATGGATATCACGTTGCAAAGAACTGTCTTGCCATGCCCTAAAATTGTTCTGGTCTATCGTATAGAAGCCCAACCAGCTGAACATAAATCGAATAACAGGATTATGACTGGAATGCGTATTGGCAACGATAAGTATCTTAGGACTTAATGCCATCAAGCACATCGGATCAAGCAGAGATTGATGGTTGCAGATGATAATAGCAGGATTGCCGAAATCTTCCCGGTAAGGATTACGCAGCGAATAACGCACCCCAGGTATTAAATGCTGGTCTATGCGGTGTACCCAGCTTACAAACCGGTTCAGCACCCTTTGCCTCCGAACTTTTCTCCTGACGAATAAGAAAAGCAATCCTCCTGCCAGATAACCGACCAACAATTGACACAACCACCACATTCCGCAAAACCAGGTTCTTGCCAAAGCAGAAAGAGTGAGCGGACGACGCCGGTAAGTACCTTTTTGCCTTACCATCCAATTGAAAACAATCGGAGGTAATGCAAACGCCATAAGCACCACCGAAAACATACCGATAATTGTCACCTCTGCCAGACTATGCAATGCAGGATGTTTCGCAAATATCAACGTACCTATACCTATAAACATAATCAGTGCGGAAAGAATGATGGAACTCTTGTAAGAAGCCAACAGTTTCTTGCGGTAAGCATATTCATAACAACATCCCTCTGTAATAAAAATGGTATAATCGTCTCCTTGTCCGAATATAAATGTGGCAAGGATGATATTGACAATATTAAAATGGATATCGAAAATGCCCATAATACCCAAAATCCAAATCCAACTGACAGCCATCGGTAAAAAAGCCAGCAATGCCAATTCAATCCTGCCGAACGAAAACCATAAAAACAAAAAGACAATCATACCGCAAGCCCAACCGATATAGTTGAAATTATCAGACAAATGATTGGCCAAAGCACTGTTCATGCCTTGGATGTCAAAACTGAAATAATGAGCATTTTCCCAGTCTGATACCTGTTCTTCAATAGCATGCACACGCTCTTTATCAACCGACAGGACATCAACGACCTTGTAAGTGCCGGATATACTGTCTATACTGATATACGAATCCGAAATATGCTTTAATAAACCGGCTTTATCCGGCAAGGTTCCCGCATAATCAGCACATAAAATATCAAAATACGGCACAAACGCCTCTTCAACAAAACCTTCCTGGCTACACGCCTCTCTGAACTCATCGAAAAGCTTGTTCCGATGAGTATCTATAAATTGATGCCACAAAGACAAACGCTCCAACTGTTCATCCTTCGAACAAAAGAAACGTGTACAGGAATATAAACGTTCACCTTTTGCAGGGTGCACCAAACTTGCCAAAGAGTCTTGTATGGCAGAATGGAAAGATAAAGCCTCATCGAAAGAAGAACCTTTCGAAACCACATATACCGATTCCAAATCGTTATCCTCATCAGATGCCAGCTGTTGGAAATACTGCATATCTTTCCGCTGCTCTTCTGTCATATAATTGATATTTGCCAGATTAGCATCAAAACGTGTCGACAGACTGAAATACCCCAATACAAGGGTCAGCACCAATAATACCAGCAAGACCAACGGACTTCCCTTAAACGACAACTTGCCAGCCCATTCAAAAGGTGCCTCAGCAGCTTTCTCACCGGAATCCTCCTTCACACGCACCTTATTACGGAGGACATGAGGCAAATACATGATTACAAACAAGATAGTGCCTATTAAAAGGAAAGTACTGAAAAGTCCTAAGTCACGCAATGCAACAGCATCCAAAGGAATCAATGCCAAAAAGGCACCTACCGTCGTAACATTGCCAATAATCAATGGAGCAGCAACTTCACGCAATGCGCTCCGGATACTGGTTGTTGCTGATAAATGGGCAATCAGATGAAGGGGATAGTTAATGGCTATACCCAATATAATACTGGATATCCCTACCACAATCAGAGATATGTCCTTATAAATAAACGACAGCATCCCCATGGCAAAAACCCAACCCCACAAAATAGACACGGCTATCAGAAACAAGTGATAAAACCGTTTCAACGCATACAAAAGCAATACAAGAATCAAAATGATGGCAATGGATGCCGACAAAAGGCTATCACTTTTTATCTGTTTCGCATTACCAACAGCAATAACGGGGCCACCGGTATGATGAACCTTCACCGTGGGGTGTAAAATCTTCAGCGAATCAGCCACTGATGACAGATAATCCACCAGGAGCGCATTGTGTTGCGTTTCACTATTCCCAAACGGAGAATACATCATCACGACAGCCTTATTCATTTCCGGCGTAAAGATATAACCATCATAAGTTTCAAAAGTAGCCGTTCCGTTCATTGTCTGCAATGACTGCAAAACAGGTGTAAACAGATGCAACGGGTCACGTGAAATATTTTCCGAGACAAGAGAAGACGACGGGAACATCAGCATTTCCTTATCCAAAGCCAACTGGCTGCTTATATATCCCTCCGTATTCAACAAACTATCCAGCCGGACGTAATCTTTTGACGTCAGGAAATATGGAATATGAGCATAAATATAACTAGTCAACTCATTATATTTTTCCAAATCAACCTGAGTAGTCAGACCACATACCCAATGCAGGGTATCCGTTTCCTGGATGATTGATTCATAATCTTTTATAGCCTCAATAACCGATTCTGGAGAAGCTGAAATGCTACCAGAGTCACATTGATTTTCGAACACGGCAATAATCCGATTGGCTCCCGAAATATCCTGATAAACCGAAAGAGCTTCCTTCTCACTTCCACTGACAGGAAGAAAAGCCGATATGTCTTCTTTGTAATCCAAACGTACCAACGAAACAAGGAAAACAAACGTAACGGCAACAAAAGACAATACACACAACCTTTTATGTGCAGCCATATAATCGTATAATCGGATTACAAAACGTATCATCTTGCTATTGACTTAGATTTTAATAAACTATTCATCCAATTTAAAAACTCCTTTTTCCAAGCCCGGCTCTCAGCCGTTCCTTTGGTTGAGGATGCACCAAATCCATGCCCTCCTGTTTCATATTGCAAATACAGGTGTGGCACATGATTGGCTGATAAAGCCGAATCCAGCAGTACGGAATTATGATAATCAACGGTAGGATCGTCTTTACAATTGACTAAAAAGACTGGAGGACAATCAACAGGAACATGCCGTTCCAAAGATAATGAATCACACAATACACGGTTGCATATCCGATTGTCTCCCAACAATGCACGACGGGAACGCTTATGGACATAAGGAGCATACATCGTAACTACAGGATAGACAGAAGCAATGAAAGCCGGCCATTCCGATTTGGGGAACAAAACCACGGACGACATTGCCAGATGTCCGCCGGCAGAAAATCCCATAACCCCCAATTGTTTTACATCTATGCCATATTGTGCTGCATTCTCCCTAATCAGACGCAAAGCTTGCCGTAAGTCATTTTGCGGGTCCGGATAACGGTTCCCTCTAAAGATATACCGATACCGGAAAAGGAATGCCGGTACCTTGGCTGTCCGATATTTTAAGACAAATGCAGATATACCGTTCTTTTGCAGCCACAATGCCACATCTCTGCCTTCTGTTACATCGGCATGCCAAAAATAACTGCCTCCCGGTAAAATAACCACTGCCGGATTATCCGTTCCCGGCGAAAGATAAGGAGTCAATATAACATCTGCATGATAAGCCGTACCTTCCCAAATATTTATCTGCGACAAGCCTTTAATGGAAAATGCCAGTGCAAGTATGAACAATTTAACCTTCAACATGCAATTTCTCTATTATATAATTAGTTCCCAAAATTTCCTCACAAGTTTGCAACGAAGTCAAGATTACTCCACAAAAACCATGGATATTCACATTCTGACCTGTCAATAACAGATTGGATAATCGCGTACGGACGGGCAAATGAGAAGTAATAAAATTATTTACATCTTTCTTATATCCGCACATAGCCCCATGCCGTACTCCTGTATGGTCACGAATCGTAAGAGGCGAAGCCGTATCTACCAATGCGATAACTTCTCTAAAAAAAGGAAACAATCTTTCCATTTTGCTCAAAACCGTTTCAGCTACCTTATCTTTCCACTCATAATAACTTTTACTGCGTTTCCCAATCGTTGAGTTTTCCCAAGCAACCACCTCATTCCAGTCCATAGGAACCGTAATGCATAAAGTATGCGCATATTCTCCCTGATCCTGCACCGGGGGAGTCAAGAACATAAATTTCGTGATAGCCCCTTTGCGGTTGGCACTCCATACACTCTCATAACTCTCAAAGTAGTAACTGGAATAACGCATATAAGGAAACGAATCTTTCTTGAGTTTGATATTGAGAATAAATGCAGAACATGAATCTTCTGTTCCTTGCAATTGAGCATAATAAGATTTTGATACTGCAAATCTATCAGACAACAAGTCCAATAAAACAGCCGGATGTATAGATGAAATATATACATCGGCAGACAGGACACGGCCGGCATCTGTCTTCACATACTTCACTTTATCTCTTTCCACAATGATGTCGGAAACCCCTTCACCTGTTATAACCGTACCCCCATGTGCCTGAATAAAACGAACCAAGACTTCGACAAAACGGTATGTTCCTCCTTTGAACCGGCTGACCCCTTTTTGCAACAGAACAGCTATCACTGCATGAAGATAAGCAGGAGTTACACGGCAATCTCCAGCATAAAGCACATTCATGTATGCCAGAAGGCGACGCAATTTCAGGTTATGGATATACTTGGATATAAATTGGTCGACCGGCATAAAAAAGTCTGCATTCTGTACAAATACGTTTTGTCTGGAATTACGCAACAAGAATAAATCCATCTCATCGGTTATTGCATCCAATGCCTTTACATATGCACAGATGTCGTGCTCCTCATCAGGGAAATAATGCAACAAAGACTGCATGAATCCCTCCCTTCCTGCCGATATGTTATACACAGAATTGTCTTCTGCCACATATATTTTATCAGAAATGCCATCAGCGACATTTTCAATACAAATATCATTCAAAATACCCAGGTAGCGGCACAACCTGTATACGCTCCCCCCTTCAAACATGCTTGTTATCACATGCATATCGGTATCAAACACAGCACCTTTACGGTTGTAACTTTGCATTCCCCCACCCGGCTTCCTGTTTTTTTCAATAACAGTCACCTTCATGCCTTCTTTCGAAAGCAACGCAGCCGAAAAAAGTCCGCCAAGTCCGGCACCAATAACAATCACCTCCTTGTTAAGCATTCTGATCGTATTTATTACAAATCTTATGGTAAGAATTTACATAAAACTGCCTGAACAGTTTTGCTCTCTGCAAAATGGATTCAGCTACTTCCATTTGTTTCACGGGACTAATCCGCTCACCGATAGAAAAAAGGATATTGCCGGTCCGTATATATTTCCCCTTTTTAGGCAAAACCCTGTTTGCACCATAAATTACCAGTGGAAGAATATCAAGCTTCAATTGCTCGGCTATATAGAAAGCCCCCTTGTGAAACCTGCCGATTTGCCCGTCCGGCGAACGGGTTCCTTCCGGAAAAACAGAAATACAATAGCCACGCTCTACCAATGTCTTCAATTTAGGCAGAATCACATCAATACCAGCCGATATAGGATAATATTCAGCATGGCGTATGACATAACCAAAATAACGACTTTTCCAAACCCAATCATTAGTCAGAAATACAATCTTAGATGTCAGGCTCAACTGCAACATCAAATCCAAATGGCTTTGATGATTGCAGATTATCATGGCAGGTTTTGAAAAATCTTCAAAAGATTGGTTCATGATGCGCGTCTTTACCCCTATGAGTGGAAGCATTCTGACTGTTAAAGAACCAAATACATGAAGAAGCTTACGAATCGCACTGAAATCCAACTTTACGACTTTAGATAAAGCCACATAACACAACGAAAATGGAGTAATCACCAGTAATGTTCCTACCAAGAAGAACAACAAGGCTAAGAGCGTACTAACCAATATCCTTAATCCTCTCCATGCAGCTAAAGGCCATCCATATACCAAAGCCAACAGGCACAAAAACGTATTCAAGACCGAAATCCGAAAAAAGTCCTTACCTGGCCTAAAATGACTCACCCGTTCTTCGCGAGGAGGATAATAGACACGCACCGGAACCGATACAATTTTCACGCCACGCCAGGCTCCAAAGACCAGCAACTCCAGTTCTGCCTCGTAACGTGATGTCAGCCCATTGATTCCGTAAAGTTTGTGCAAGGGATATAACCGATAACCGGTCTGGGTATCCGGAACATACTGCAATGTCTGCACACAAAACCAGAAATTGCTGAAAGCATTTGCAAACTTACTCCCGAAAGAACGTTCTACTCCAGACAAATTCCTCCTCCCTAAAACAAAGCAACCCGGATATTTCTTATTGGCTTCAAGCAACACAGGTATATCTTCCGGATAATGCTGGTTGTCGGCATCCAATGTAATGGCATACGAAAAACCCATTTCAAGAGCTTTCCTAAAGCCTAGCTGCAAAGCTTTTCCCTTGCCTTTATTGTTATCATATTCAACAAGGGTAATACCCTTTACGGCATGAAGCAATTCCGTAGTGGCATCCGTACTGCCATCATTGACGACAATCACATCACGGCATTGCTCCATAGCCCGTTGCACCACCTCCACGATAGTCTTTTCATTATTATAAGTAGGTATGATTATGCAAATGCCACGGTCGCATAATTCGTCAAGTTGGTTATAATTCGTATCTCTCATGCTTCCGACAAATGATAGACAACTTAGCATAAACCAAATCAAGCTGTATGTTACTTATCACACACTGGCATGCAACTTCTTCCTTACCGATTTCTATCGAAGGAAAGGCTACTGTTAATTCCGTCAACTGGTCTGGTGAAATCACCGCAGTAAACTTTGCATTTTTTATTTTCTTCAGCTCCAAATGTTCATTTATTTCCAGTGCAAGCAACTCTTGAGCCAGCTGCAAGATACATACCCCCGGAGTCACAGGTTCGCCAGGAAAATGTGCCTCATATATAAAATGGTCAGGATTCAACCGGATAACATACGAAATGCCTCCAGATGTTTCCTCTTTACGGATAACCGTATATAAATTATTTCTCAATATCATGGTTTAAAATAAAAGTATAACTCAGTTTATGCCTTACATCCTTATATGAACTTTCTCCAGAACGCATCGCTAACATTATCTTCTTCAAATTCCGCTTCAACACACGCCGTATATACCATTTGTTCAGCTTTTCAAAAACATAATGCAATTTTATTTTCGACTTTTTCGTATCATAAGAATAATCAATCAATGTAGCTCCGAAATTATTTACAATACTTGCCTTCACCGTATCTCCACTGCAAAGCAAGATACAGATACCACTCAACTCCATATCCGACCTGCGCATCGAAAAATCATAATATACACGTTCACCTTCCTTTTCCGGGAACGATTGTCCTGCTGCCCATTGGCACACAGCCCCAAAGCATAAGACAAGAATAACAATCCTAGACTTCAGGCTATTCAACATCATATATTTTTTCATCAATAGGTTCATTCTTACGTACATGAGTCAGTGTAATCGTAGTATTGTCACCGTTTTTTTCATACAGTTCTACCTCACGAACCATGGATTGCACTTTATCATAATGAAGCACAATACGCGAGAACATCATCTTCATTTCTTTTTTCATCGGTAACAATGTCGCTACATACTGTCCGTTTTCCTGTTTAGCATCCACTTCAAAACTCTTGTCCGAGAAACAATTCCCAAGTACACTGTTCAACATAATGGCTGCAATTTCCTTAAACATCCGATTACTGTTTACATCAATGACGTCTGTACGCTCCCCTTTCTTCATCATCACCTTATTCTTGTATAAAACAAACGTATAGGTATAAGGCGAAAGATATTCCCACCTCAATTTATCCGGCTGCGAACAGCTCATTCTTCCTTTTGATACCAATTCACTGCCCAACATCTTCATGCGTTTGGTCTGAACGAAATCACACTGCATGGTTTTAATGGTTGCAGCAGACCTACTTATCTCTTTAATTATCGCGTCTTTGGATATCTCCTGACCCCAAAAAGCAAGTGGCGACAAACAGCATACGAGCCATAACAAGAATCTATTCATAGAGTATAAAATTTAACTAATTCGCTATAATAAAACAACCTAACACAATTAAAGACACTCCTAACCATTTATAGAAGTCTACTTCTTCCTGAAAAAAGACCATTGCAGCCAACAGCCCGAAGACATAGCTTAAACTCACCAATGGATAAGATGAACTTAACGGATAATGTTTAAGAATATACATCCAAAGCAAACTGGCTGCACCAAAACAAATGCCGCTCAAAGCAAATTGCCAATTGGCAAAGACCGAAATCCAAAATGATCTGGTCCAGCCGAAAGGCTCCATTCTCATCAGTCCAAACTTCAAGGTAACTTGCCCTAACGTAAGCAAGATACTCTGAATAACCGCCAAAGGGAAAAGTCCGAAATTCATAGCTGTCTACTTATTATCTTTTTTCACTATAACCAAACTCTTTGAACTGATGCATGGCAATTCCTTTTTCCCGGCACGTTTAAGGAACGAAGCATATTGTCCGGTACATTCATCATGACATCCTACAAGCACCACCTTAGCCTTGCCTTCAGTTATAAGCATCCGTGCATCCGCTATTGCCCACCGCAAAGAATCCTCACCTTGCACATACGTCATGTTATAACCATGACATTTCAAACGTACAGCCAGGATTCCGGCCAGGGTATTATGTGTACTTTGCATAAAAAGCGTAGGGCTGACACTATCTTCACCCAAAGTATCAATGCCTCGCAGAATCTTTTCACTGTTAGTCAGCATTCCGTGTGAAGTCGCTACAATAATGGCATCCGGCGAATGAATGCCGGCTTCCGAAAGTACTTTCAAAGAAGTGTACATAGCCGCTTTGGTCAATAAGTCCATACGCCTTTGCTCAATAGGCGGAATAAACTGCTTCAACAGTTTCAGTTCATCCAAATCCTTTAATTCATACCCGGAAAGAATTGCAGCCTCCACTTTACTGTCAGACAACGGTAATTCACTTTCCTGCTGTGATAACAATAACGATGTATCATTGCCTCCAAAACCAAAAGAATTACATAGCACATACTGCAACCGGCATTGCCCATTACCCATAAACGGAACAATACAATTGGCATCTGCTGTCTGCCAGCCAAGATTAACAGGAATATAATGATTCCGCATAGCTATCAAGGAAATAACAGTCTCTATCGCTCCTGATGCACTCGTCGTATGTCCGGTAAACGATTTGGTACTTGATACCGGTGGAATATTTCCGCCAAACAAACGCTTTAAAGCGACCGATTCGCTTTGGTCATTATTCAAAGTCCCGGTACCATGAGCATTTATATAATCAACCTGCGTATAATCTATTCCTGCCATACATAAGGCATCCTGCATAGCCAAATATGCACCTTCTCCATTTTCAGATGTGGCTGTTTGATGAAAAGCATCACAACGGTTACCATATCCGGCTATGAAAGCCGAAACTTCAGCATGACGGGCAACAGCATCCTCAAAACGCTCCAGCACGACATAGGCAGCACCTTCACCCAAATTCAATCCTGAACGGGAAGCATCAAAAGGACGACATGGTTCAGATGACAAAATCATCAGACTCTTAAACCCATTCAAATGAAACAGGGAAAGAGATTCAGCCCCACCCGCTACAACAAGATCCACTTCGCCAGCCAACAGCATTCTCGTTCCAAGAATAATTGCATTCAATGCTGAAGAACAAGCCGTAGAGACAGTACAGGTATCCGCATCAAGCCCTGCAAGTTCTGCAATATCCACCGAAGATTTACCGCAATCAAATGCATCCAGATAATCCAAATAGGTATCATCGGCCAGGATAGAATGATAAAAACGTTCTGTCACATCCATCCCTCCCACGGTAGTACCGGAAATAAAGCAGACACGCCTGGTTTTCAAATATGGAAGCTTCAGACCGGCATCATCCAAAGCCTGACGCACCGCATAGGCTCCCAGCAAGACCGTACGGCTGACAATCTTGTCAGCCCGTATGCCCAATGACATTTTCAGCTCTTCATCCGATTGCTTTACTTCTCCTACCAGCAGGTCTTTATGACACGAAGGAAGATACTTCATGCCCTGGATACCACTCTTACGGGCTACCAGCGCATCAGATACAGTTTTCTTATCTGTACCTATCGCACAAATGATGCCGCTGCCTGTTATCGCTATACGTTGTTTCACAATCACTTATTTAGTGCGGTGTTCTTTTACATAATCCGCTATATGCTCTATACTGGTAAAAATAGCCTTTCCTTCTGCTGCATTGGACAAACGGATACCATAGTTCTTTTCCAACAGCACAATAATCTCCAGGGCATCAATCGAATCGAGCCCCAGACCTTCATCACCGAAAAGCGGTGCTTTGACATCTATATCTTCAGGAGATACTCCTTCTAAATTTAATGCTTCAATAATCTGTTCTTTAAGTTTCAATACCAAATCTTCCATAGTGTCTTATTTTCAATTTACTTTTTTAATCAATCTAATATCAGCTACAAAATCATCATCTCCCATATATTCCAGCCAGCCGGTTAAGCAATAAGAGAGATTTTCATCAGCCAAAGTTGAACTTACCAGTTGCCCCATCATTTTTTCATCCCGCTCTGGCAAAATATAAAACGATGTTTCACTATGCATACCATGCCGTAATGCTATTTCCCCGTTGACTATATTGGGCAAAGTATAAACAAAAGCACTGGGGCTTGGGAAAAAATTATTCTCCCCGCTGATAGATGCAAGGTATTTCTTATCCGCACAAAGAGACGAACTGTGGTTGAACAGGACAATGGCAGTCTGTTCATAGCTGTCAAAATCCGGCACCGATTGGAACAACAGTTCTGCAGCGACCAGCCCTAACCGAGACAAACCATCCATCTTATAAAAACGTGGGTAGTCTCCCATGCTGCGCTTATACAGTTCCACTATCAGGTTTTTCCCTCTTTCCACCATCGGCAGCCGGTTTTCATTTATCCATATTTCCTGCGAAGATAAAATAACTTTGCTTATTGTCGTATAATCCGGAAGATGTAACACACGGTTATCTTCTTCCGCCTTACCAGTAAAGAAAACGGCTGCATTGCACCCTCCGAATCCAGAAATGAGTTTGACAAAAGCGTCTTTATCGGAACTACGGTTATGGGAAGACATATTGATAACCCCTGAGACACCGGAAGCATGAAAACCTCTGGTACCTAAGATAACACCATCATCTGCCGATAACATCGAAATAATACATTCCATTACACCAGCAGCCCCCATAGTATGCCCAAAATAACCTTTCAATGCATTTGCCGGAACGTCCGTAAGGTGAGAGCGTTCAAGCGCTTTCCATTCCATCTGGTCATTATACAGAGTTGCCGTACCATGCAGATTGATAAAAGCCAACTCTTCTTTTTCATTGCCAAGCACCTTTGCAAGTGCCATCCCCGAACCAATCCCTTTCGGCGAGGGAGTACTGATATGATATGCATCATTACATACCGCCCCTCTGCAGATATGCCATTTCCCCTTGCTTGCCGACAAAACGACAGTAGCAGCTGCCTCGCCCAAATTAAGTCCGATGCGTTCTTCGTCAAACGGTCTGCATTCATCCGGAGAAAGTGCTTTTAAAGACTCAAATCCGGAAACAATGAATTTTCCCAACACATCGCAACCACATACCACCACATGACGATAAAAACCAGCATCAATCAGCCGCGAAGCAGCAATCAAAGCAGAGACACCCGAGATACAGGCATTACATACCACAAGAGGTTCATTGACAAAACCCAAATAACGGGCAATCTTCTCAGCCGTTCTTCCTGGCAAAACTTGTTCATCCGAGATAGTGTCCAACGATTCGACATTCGCTTTCGTGGTACTCAACACAAAACATACCTCTTTACCCGATACATCCATACCGATGTCAGCAATCGCCTTCCGGACCGAATGGATAACAAGAGATTCAAACCAAGTAAATCCTTCAACCAGAAGCTGTTCCCGCATTTCCTCATCAAAGACAGACGCTGTTACCGACAATGAGGTACCGAATGCTTTTTCGCAAAGACGCAACGAAGAATTGCCACACTTGATTGCATGATAATTCATCTCACTCGTAAAGCCAAGTGGCGATATGATATTATGTGCTACTACTGTTGCCATTTGCGCTTCCATTCTTCAAAAAAATCAGGATTACTAAACAAGAGTTGATAATCCATATCCATAAAAACTTGTACGGTAGTGGCCCGGCAATACAATGAATCATCCTCATAATCCCTGATTTCGTAATGAAAGATAATCTTGGCTGCTTCTGTAGGTTGGTAAGATATGCTTACATAAGCCTTGCTTCCATACCTAAGAGGTTTGCGGTACTGGATTTGCATGTCCACAATAGGCGCATAACATGCATGCTCCAGATATCCTTCATAAGTAAGTCCGTATTTTTCCCCGAAAGCCTCACGTGCATCTTCCAGATACTTAGCATACGAACCATGCCAGACAACCTTCATCATATCCACTTCGCTAAACCTGACCTTTATTCCTACTTTTTCCGTCAATACCATACCAGCTAACTTTTTAAAGCAATCTTCAAATCAGCATTTACAAGGAGCTGATTGCCTTTTCGGATAATAGCCTTTGCCAAAATCATTCCCAGAATTTCATCTTGAACCGTAACCTCTGTCGTTATCACATCTCCCGTATGAGGCAGCGATTCAATAGTAAGATTCTTCAGTGAACCGATATAACCGATTTGGATGCCCTGCTTCAGAATGTATTTATTGATATACCCAATACGTGCGGCACAAGTCTGGGCGATGTTCTCAATAAGTCCATAACCTTGCATCACTCCATGTTCCACATAAATATTTGTTTCCCGGATTGTAGTCTCACTAACCACTTTATCTTTTTCGTAATGAGTCAGGCAATCAATCATTACAAACGGAGGCTGCTGCGGTAAAAGTTCGCTCAGACGGATACTACGCATAAATTCGTCTGATGGGTTATAAAAATCAAATTCATTCATCTTCATTCATGCCAAAAATCAAAATAATTATACCATTGTGTCGGATACAGGCCAAGCATTTTCTCCAGTTCTTTCACATAAGCATCAGAAAGTTCTTCTATCCGAGCCTTGCCGTTTGCCTCTTTATTATATAATAAAGGAGTAATATAAATCGTATATTGCTTTGCAGCAGTCTTCATCACGTTTACAGCCACAACGTCCAGCGAACGCATCGTCGCTATGCTGAAAGGTCCATAGGGAAATGAAGCTTCCCCACCCAAGAAACACTTCACCAGTTTTTTAGGCGACCCCCAGATTCGGTCTGCCGGTATGCTTACCACTTCCCCTTTTGATAGGGCTGCATTGATATCGAACAGATGTGACATATCCGGAGATACAGGTATCATACGGATATGTGTATCCTTGAACAGGAACATCCGGTTCTTCATTACCGATTCCTTTTCCCCCCAATAAACCAAAGCATTGAACGCTTTCTTGTCTGCCTTCAAAGAATAACCGGCAATTTCATAATTCCCGATATGAGAACTCAACTGTACGAACGCATCGGGCTTTTCAAGCAAACGGAGATAAGCATCATAACCAACCACCTTCACTTCAAACCTTTTTCCTGCATACATGGCAAACTTATCGATGACTACTTGGGCGAAAAGACAATGGTTCAGATAGGTATACCACGCCGAGCGCAGACAGCCGAACTGCATACGCTTACGCATATAATGGAAAATAATCTTGCGGCTTGGGTTCAGTATCAAACATACCGGTATAACAAAAAGTGCCGTAAAAACATAGAATACTCTTACATCAATATAACGCAACATCCTAATCAGCCATCGATGCATCCAGTTATTCCCGTATGTCGTACCTGCCCATTGCTTCTCCATTGCAATACAATAACAAGAATTACTGACAGTTTAACTTGCTTTCGATGTAATCACAGAATTGGCCATAAGTCTTCACCCCTGTCATGTCTTCGGGCTTTATCTTAAAACCAAACACCCGGTCTATAATAACGACAATGTCCACGTAGTCCAAACTGTCAATACCCATATCATCTTTCAGACTGGCTTCAGGAAAAATCTTATCCTCTTCTATTTCCAGTTCGTCTACCATCAACGCTTTTACTTTTTGTTCTATTTCTTTTCTGCTCATATTTCTTTAATTATTATTGTTTCAATTTACAAACTAAAATACTATGTCCCTGGCCCAAGCCATCGAATATTTCCTCTATTTCCAATCCTGCCTTACCGATACATTCTGACAAATCATTCGTATGATACATTTTGCTGTTCCCGTTTGCTAAAGCAGCAAAATAGAGCGAAGTCATCGTAAGACAAAAAGCAGCCGGTTCGAAATGCTGACGGTCCCAAAGTGTCTCCATGATGTATAACCGGGTTTGACCCGACATCACTTCCCTGGCGCGTAAAAGAATGCTGACGATTTCATCCATAGAAAAACAATCCAGGAACTGAGACATCCATATAGCATCCAAACCGCCTTCCCGACGGGGGAACGCACTGTTTTTATCCAAAAGGTTCATGCCGAATCCCGTTATCCGTCTGGCTTCTGCATCAGGCATTATCTGTTTTTTCATCATCTCTATCTGCTGCGGCAAATCCAGAACAGTCACCTCGACCTCTTTATCAAAATGCACACATTGTAAAGCCCATTTGCCCGTATTTCCACCTACATCATACAACGAGCGTGTCTGATGCTTCTTAAACACAATCTGCAAAGCTTCAGGGAAAGAGGCATCACTGTAAAAATGGTCAAATGCAAACCATGAACGCTGCACCTGCTCCGGCAACTCCGAAAGACCTTCATAAATAGTAGACCAATCGCCGAAATGTTTCAGTCCCACGGGCTTTCCCTCTTTCAAGGATGCTTCCAGATGAAACCACCCTTCATAATTCACATCCTGATTAAAATCGATATTAACCCGGGTAGCCGGATCGTTTATCAGAAACCAACCAGTCTTGCTCAATGTATAACGTTCGGCCTGCACATCGACCAACAGAATACCTATGCTCAACGAAGCTTCCAGCAAACACTTGACTGCATACTCTGACTGTTTCGTCTTCTTCACGATTTCTTCAAGTGTAAGACCTTCTCCAGAATCTCTTATCAGATCCAGGATGCCCCATTTAAGCATAATCCTCGCAACTTGGAATACCACAGGTCCCCACGCAATAAACTCTGCCAAGCGTTGTGCTTCGCGTGCCGATAAATGTTCCTTCGTGTACCGTTCTTCCAATGCAGGAAATAAATGTATCATTGTTTCGCTTTTTTCTTTTCAACCTTTATCATCTTTGCCATACGTTTGGCCAACGCTTCACCGGTAGACTTACACCCGTCACCCATCAGGTTCATGTTAGAGCCAAAGGTACCTCCATCTCCTTTTATGTCTGAAATCGTAGCAATCACATTCCCGTCGATGTCTAAAATCTCAGCATTGCTGAGCATGTCACCTTTCCTGCTGACTGACACGACATTTACCTTAACCGTATAGTCAGCTTTTGGGAAATTGCCCAATATAAAACCTACTTTTTCCTCATCGTTAAATTCTTCAACCAATTTAGCAATCACTTCATTCTTTTCTTTGGCATAACTCGGCTCATAGGTTGAAAAAGCATTTTCATCCATGTTATGTATAGAAGCATTCGAAAAATCGACAACCAGATTAACTACCTGTGCTTGGCTTACATCCAATATTGTTTTTTCTTGAGCTCCCACATAAAATAAGCTTCCCAGTACAAACACAAGGGACAAAACAACCTTCTTCATCATTCAAAAATATTTATTTGTTTAACTTCTTAATAACCAATGCCGAATTTGTTCCTCCAAAGCCAAAAGAATTGCTTAATATAACATCCAACTCCATATCTATAGTCTTTGTAGCCAAATGCAACTTCTCCGAATATTCGTCCGGATTCATGAAATTAATGTTAGGAGCCACAAAATTATTCTGCATCATGACAATCGAATAAACCAGCTCGCTTGCACCTGCCATCCAGCATTCATGCCCGGTCATCGACTTCGTACTGGATATCCATGCATGTTTCTTGTCGAACAGACGGGATAAAGCCATTGCCTCTACCATGTCACCACGCGGTGTAGAAGTTGCATGGGCATTGATGTAATCTACATCATCGGCTTCAACCGCAGCATCCTTCATTGCCCGCGTCATGGCAAGTGCAGACCCTTCATCACTAGGCTGAGAGATACCTCCACCATTACTGGAAAAACCATAACCACAGACTTCGCATAAAATCTCTGCTCCCCGCGCCCTGGCATGTTCATACTCTTCAAGTACAAGAGCCGCTGCACCACCACTTGGTATCAAACCGTCACGGTCACGGTCGAAAGGGCGGGAAGCCTTGTCCGGCTCATCTGTCCGCATCGAAAAAGTACGGATAGCATCGAACGAGGACATTCCATACATGTTAACCTCCTGTGCTCCACCACACAGAATCATGTCCTGCAATCCCTGCTTAATCAGCATATAACCCAGACCTATCGAATGGCTGCCGCTGGCACAAGCGGCACTTACCGTAAAGTTGATGCCACGCAAGCCAAAGATAGAGCACAAATTCATATTGACCGTAGAATTCATCGACTGGAAAATAGACCCGGAACCGACCAGTTCGGAGTCGTGTTTTTCCGCCATAATCTGATAACCTTTGATGACGGCCTCTGCTGTAGAATCGTTTCCGAAAATACAGCCCACCTCATTGCCTGCCAAATAAGAGCTGTCTACACCTGCCATCCGGAAAGCCTCACGGGCTGCCATATATGCATATTCGGCTTCTTCCGACAGGCAAGCCCGCTGACGGCGGTCAAGCAATCCTTTCAATTGGGGCTTTTCTACGATTCCCGTCAGAGGCGACCTGAATCCATAAGCGATACGGGCTTTATCAATACCTATACCCGATTTTCCTTCATACAAAGAACACTTGATAGTATCTATATCTGTACCGATGCACGTCCATGCACCGATACCGGTAACTACTACTCTCTTATTCATAAGCCCTATGCACTAAGTATACAAACCACCGTTTATCGAAATCACCTCGCCTGTAATATAACCGGCTGCATCCGAGCACAAGAATCCGACCAATGCTGCCACTTCTTCCGGCTTGCCGAAACGATTCATCGGAACCATCTTCTTCAGGTCTTCAACAGGCAAATCTTTGGTCATATCGCTTTCGATGAACCCAGGAGCAACGGCATTAACCGTCACATTCCGACTGGCAACTTCTTGTGCCAAAGCTTTGGTCGCACCTATCAACGCCGCTTTTGCTGCACTGTAATTTGTCTGTCCAGGCATACCTTTCAGTCCCGACAGAGAAGCCATGTTGACAATATGCCCTCCGTGTTTTCTCATCAGCATTTTAGGCAACAATTTCCGTGTCACGTAATAAAAACCGTTCAGCGAAGTATTGATGACATCATGCCAGTCCTGTTCAGGCATCATAAACATCAGGTTATCCCGCCGTATGCCTGCATTATTAATAAGGTATGCTATATAATCATCCGGATGGTTTTGTTCCCATGCATCCAAAGCCGCAGAGACTTCCTGCTCGTTTCCGACATCAAACTTCAGTAACTCTGCGCTTCCACCACGGGAAACAACCGTATCTAAAACCTCACGGGCTGCTGTATCATTAGACTGATAATTAATCAGAACCGGTATACCCATTTGCGACAATGTCAGACAAACCGCCCGTCCTATCCCTCTTGAGCCACCTGTTACAAGAGCATATTTCATATTCACTTGGCTATTTTTATAAAAAAAATTATTCACGTGCAAAATTATAAAATACCATCCAAAAGACAAAGCTACTTATCTTCTTTTTCAGAGCAAACGCATCTAAATTATGCAGATTACCCTCAACGGCGGAAAGATTGTCTGAAGTAGTACTGCATCTGCCAATGAAGTATATATCCGTAGACGGATGAAGTATCAATTCATGGATTACTTCCTTTGTTCGTCCGCAGAAGCCGACTGCATGAAAAGTCCCTTACAGTCAGGACTGCTGTCCCAGCGGAATAGGACTACAGTCCTATATAGGGTAGGACTGCAGTCCTGGCTGCAAGGGACTGAGCGAGGACTGAACTGCTACGGACTGGAAAGTAGTATGCTGCCGGGAATTGATTTGCAATTCCATACTCACTGAATCCGCCTTGCAATCGTAATGCAGATACCGGTCAGTAACCGGACACGCAATGCCAACCGTTTGAGAAGATACGGCATAAAACCGGTTCCAATAGGCAGAGACTACCGGATACTTTTCCTTATATTCCAACAGCATCTTGCACAACTTACCATCAGCAGACATCCGCCAAAGGCCACACAGACCATTATAAATGAAATCCGGTGTAAAACAAAGAAAACTGCCATCGGGCAACAACGTTATATGATTAGCCATATATTCAGTCGTAATCGTACGGAGAAAATCACCGGTAAAAGTATATATATGAATTTTCCCCGCCACCTTATCATATACATACAAGGCTTCGGGATGACTGCCGACCATCAGACGGGTAACCGTAGTATATTCGCCGGGACCTTGCCCTTGCCGATGAATCTTATTAAGAAAAGTACCGTCTTTCGTAAAACGGTAAATAGCCTGCTGAAGCTGGTCGTAAACGAACAGGCAGCTGTCGGATGTACAGACCTGAACCGGCCTGCCTATCACCTCGCCCTTGGGAAGAGACAAAGGAATAATCTGCTTAGCCGACACAATATCAGCCAATGAAAGGCATTCTTCCACAACCGAGAAATCCACATCGACCGAAACCTTTCATGATTCACTGTCCGAACGGAAAGAACGGGAGCATCCACAAAGCAAAAATACTAAAATCACATACACATACTTCATCTTGTTTACCCTTATATTGAAATTAATATTACAGAACGCATAATCCTACAACCGAATCATGCGTTCGATATAAATATTCTTCACAAAATCTCCTATACTATTAAGGACAAACATCTATCGCAGAACAAGCACTATATTTATTCGCAGTATATTTACAACAGGGCATTTCCGTATACATATGGAATTCAGGTATATACAGTTTGTATGTAGAAGCCATATAACCTTTTTTAAAGGTCTCTTCATTTCCATGATCCCCTCCTGTATTTTCATCCCTTGCCAACGCTTCCACGTTGGCAAGAGCCAGATCTGACATCATTTCTTTATCCTGTGCTTGGTAAGCCGTTACTCCAGCGACTACAGCCAAAGCGGCTGCAAACGTGATTTTCAATATATTCTTTTTCATCTTTTGCTAATTTTTATGTTATTATTGTTTTTCATTGATACCTGCGAAGCTGCAAATCACCGGTTTGCACATCTTCTGTTGTATTCTTAGTTCCTATGTTTGTAATGTGCTAGCAAAATAGCATAAAGCCAAGAGAATTATTAAATTTGTAAATGAAAGAAA
>NZ_JACSPP010000048.1 GCF_014837065.1 Phocaeicola intestinalis | reverse complement strand
CCACATGTATGGCACTGCATAATCTCAGAATTAAAATCAACCCTTGGAACTATCATAACTAATTTACATAAACTCTAATATTCATTCTGAATGTCCATCAGTTGCTGACGATATTCCTGCTCGGATGACAAACCGTCATAATGTTTTTGCGTAGCTTTCTCTATCTCCAACTGGTATTGCTTCTCCAGCCTTGTGAACGCTTCTTCGGATGATTTTTTAGCATCTTCTTCATCCAATTTTTCACACTCTTCTTTGTACTTAATTCGTGCTTCGAGGATCTTCTGCTCGATCTGTTGCCGTTTCTCTGGTTCCAGTCCGGCAATGGCCAGCATGTTCTCGAGGTGACGCATCTCCAGATCTTCCATAAACTGACTATATTCCTGCTGTGTCATCTCGTCGCTGGCGAGGTACGACTTCTTCAGGTCTGCCAGTTCATCGTAGTACCGTTTATTCTCTGCCGTTACCTGAGGATTTTCTTTTGTCGCAGGAGAACTATTGCTTCCGCCTTCAGTTGGATTTGGGTCTGAATCCACAACCGGAGTTACTATATCAGGAATTTTATCAATGATATTTTGAAGTTCTGTCCTTTGTTTAGCCAAAGCTTCAATCGCTTGTCTTTGCGCTTTGAATTTACCATCAAGTCCCTTCAGCAGAACTTTTCTAGTAGTTTCATTTATATCGTCACGCTCCTGAATACGTTTTTTTTCTTTTTCAAACTGTTCGTTGTAAGCAATCTCTTCTTTTGTAAGTTTATCCTCTATAATAGCCAACTCCTCTTGAGCGTCCGTTTTAAGATTCTGTTTCTGACGATCATTCAGTTTGCTTAAATTATCAGCACGCTTATTTATATCAACAAACGAATCTGAAATTTTAGTCATTTTCTCCAATTCTTCATTGTATGACTTCTGCTCGTTTTTGGCTTTCCGAGTATTCGGAATCACGTAAGTCATCAGAGCCGTTGCAATAGCCGTCAAACCAGCTACAGCTAACCCAAAAGGATTTGCCTTTAGTACCGTATTGAAACCTCGTGTTGCTACTGTTGCCAATTTTGTCCAGGTTTCGTACAGCTTGGTAGCTATTGTGGATGCGTTTACCGTAACTGTATATGCAGTTATAGCAGCAGTTGATGTAATGATAATTCCTTTGTACTTTATAAACCAATCTATCAGTTTTGGAAGAGCCACGATGATCTTTGTTGTCCATCCGGTCAGGAGTGACAATGATGGATTAAGCCGCTCCATCAGCTCGATACCTGCCTCCTTGATACTATTACGGTACTGCGCCATCTTAGCTTCGTTGGTATCAGAGTTAATGGCTGCCTGTTCCATAGCGATATTGGTATCCGTCACGGCTTCGGTATATTGACGCACCTTATCTGCATTATCTATCAAGATGGTAGCGGCAGAGTAGGCTTCTTCGCCGAACATAGTCTGGATCTGTGCAGCTGACAATGACTTTTTATTCAGATTCTCGAGCGCAGTCTGTAAACCAACCACTTTCGGATTCGTTTCATCCGGTCCAGTCTGTAATACCAGGAAGAACTTACGAAGTGCGGTACCGGCCGGTTCTGCCTCCAGCCCTTTTTCTGCCAGCATCTGGATGGTACCCTGCAGCTGTTCGATGCTCACCCCAGCACCGGAGGCGGCTACACCCGCATTCTTGATGGATGCAGCCTGGGCGGAAACATCGGCTGCACCTTCTTTGGAACCGGCGGCCAGCACATTCACATAGCGGGCTGCCTGGTCAGCTGATTCTCCGTACATGTTAAGGGATACGGTGGTGGCTGTCACGGCATCTTTCAGGTCGATTTTGGCTGCTGCAGCCAGTCGCATGGCTTCGATAGTGACGGCGTTCAGGGCTTCCTTATCCTTCAGAAGCTCCGGTTTCTTGGAGCCGATGAGCATGTATGCCTGAAGAATTTCGTCGGATGACTGACGGATGCGCAAGCCGGACTCGTCCATGGTAGTGGACAGTTGCTCGGCCTGTTTTGTAAGCCACTGGATAGATTCATCATCCAGTCCGGTCAAAGCCTTCAACTCTGCCTGGGAGGATTCCTTGGAGTCGCGGTTGTTGCGAAGGGTATTCAGGGCCATAGATACACCCGTGATGGTGGCTGCACCCGTCGCCAACAAGCCGCCCCATTTAGCAAAACCGTTGTTGAAGCGGGACAACCATCCTTCTGTCTCCTGTACTTCAGTCTTTATCTTCTGAAGTTCGGCCGTCACCAGTTTGGCCTGCTGCTGGTAGTATTTCCACTCCGCAGAACCTCGCTTAATATGTCCGCTGTTCAGCTGTCGGTTGATGGCTGTCAGGGTGGCACGAAGTTCTTTAGGCGTGGCTTTGTCGAGGTTATTCATTACCTCGGTAAGCGCCGTGGTATCTTTCTTCAGCGTCTTAATCTGGGCCTCCGTTTTCCGAAGCTCGGAAGTGACCTGCTTGATTTTAGACGTATCACCAGCTTCGTAAGCATCAGCCAGTTCTTTTTTCAATCCGGATGCTATCGCCTCCAGATTCTTGAGTTCCTGCTTGGCTTCCTCGCCATTTACCCGGACCTCTACGGTCGCTATCTGGTCTATTGCCATATTATGCTTTAATTAAGATTGAACGAACTTTGAAAAATGCAAACAGCACAATGAGAATCAGCCCTACAACGGTGAACACCACGCAGAATTTTTGCCATGACGTAAGCTCTTTCTCCACCTCTACCGTTTGCACAGTCTTTTGGATAATTGTACTGTCTTTGCCCGGTATGAAGACTGTATCTGAAGGAACCTTAAAGTCCGCCATCAGATTACCCATAGAATCCAATTTGAACCGTAGGCGTGCGTTTTCCGACTGTACCATATCCAACCAGGAAAGCACAACCCTACCATTTGAATCACACTCCAACAAAGCCCGGATGGATGTAGAATCCGCAGGCTTGAATACCGGTATCAGCTTATCATGTACGATGATCTGCGTGTGATTGTCGGAAGTAAGGTGTTTCCCTGTCTTGCAACCGAGAAACACCGAACAAAAAACAATTGTAAAGAATGTAAGAATAAATGATCTCATAATAAATTCCAGCCTGATTCAACATCCGACATTACGGCAGGAACACCGTTCTCTACCTGGGATATAGCAGCTGCAAAAGCGCACATGGTTGCCTTATCCTCTACATCCGGAACGTAGATAGTCGGTACCTGCATTTCCTTGCATACGCGAGAAATGTATCCGGATGTGTTGTTTTCGGTTCTGGGTGCCCAACGGCTGATGAAGTCTGCAATCGTCTGACATCCGTACTTACGACGGTAGTTCTGCAGCAGCTTGATCAATGCCCGATAACCATGTGCCATGTCTTCGAATTCTTCGAAGGTGTTGTCTTGTTTCTTAGAAGCAGGAACCTCGCCCTGCCAGTCGGTAGCATCTGAATTGCGGATATTGCCTGGATTGTTATTTCTCAGGCCTCGTGGTAACTGTTTCATCTTTTCACGCCCTCCTTAATCGTTTTGATAATCTTTTGAGCTTCATCCGGTGTAGCACATTCCATGATGCGAACGGCCATATCTGCAACTTCGGCTGCATGACTCTTTTTCTTTCGAAGATTTTCAATGATGGATAAACCTTCTACAATCATCACACCAAGGGTTCCGATTATCGCTCCGTAGGGTAGATTATACCAAGGAAAACACAATCCCAGTATATCAATCATAATGAAGAACAACAATAACCTGAAGTAATCGACAATTTTAGCACCGGTCTTGCGCAGTGGCCGACTACAGATTTTTTCTTTGTTAGCCCGAGCTGCATCGATTCCTGTCCATAAATCCAGCAAACAAACGCTGCAAATCAGTACTAAGCAAATAAAGATGATCATCACGCCTGAGCGGATGTCTTGTGTGATAAATTCTACATATTTCCCCATGTCTATTTTGTGTTTTTCTCAAAAGTATTATGGAAAAGAATGGCATAAAAAGACAACCCCTGCAACTTGTAATTGCAGGGGGTATTTATCAGAAAACTTACCGAGTTACTCTACAAATTATGCAGCAGAATAATAGTTGCCTTTTAAATTATTTATAACAGCTGTTTTTTGTAAATCTGTTAATCTTTCATAGCCTATATATGAAAGATGTAAACCATCTGTAGTATATAATCTTGTATCTGCACTTTTCTCTTTCACGGTGTCAAACATTGCGTATGAATATCCATCTAATACCATTATTCTATCTGCAAAATTAGGATTATCAACTTTATATGTATAGATAGTTTTCATCAGTTCATATACATATTTATACATATTGGTAGTATCTCCTGCTCTTGGTAATGGAGTGCAGTACAAAATATTAGCATCAGAGTTTTTCATTATATAATCTATGATATATTTCAATCCTGCACATGTTGTTCCATTAGCGTTAGCTTCATCAGTATAGGCACCTAATGTTCTATTTTTACCAAAGTCATTGGTCCCTGCTAATAATAAAATGAGTTGGGGATTTTCAGCAACTACTTCTGATACTTTTCCAGGAAGAGAAGTTGAAGAATCTTCTCCCGCAAGAGTATATCCTCCAAAACCTTTTTTAACTACATTGTTACAATTAAATTTAGCTTTTACTCTATTTACATAATCTCCTGACGTGGTGTTCCATTCCTCTGTTATACTATCTCCAAACAAGACAATTGTATCAAATGTTAATTCACATCCTAAATCATAAAGTTCTATATAGTTATACGGGAAACTCAATGATATTTCATCTGTAATTGCTTTAAATGTCGCTGTATTTATATCATTGTCATTTGCTCTTCCTCTTATTTGAGTCCCTAATATATTCCCATAAGAATCAAGTGGTGAAACTATTGATACTAATTTAGAATACGTTTCTCCCTTAAATTTTACTAAATAAAAATGTCCTCTAATAATAGGTATTTTTTCAATAGTTTTATAATCTCCTTCGTATGCAAGTTCATCATATTCTTTATTAGTTCTATTTGAGCCTGTTTTTTTAGAATAATGTGATAAATCTATTTGACAAATATCAATTTTTTCAAGAGTATATTCGCTATCCGTTTTAATACACACTATAATTTTATTTGTAGATGCTTTAAATATCAAACTATCTTGACCTATCAAATTTTTCCCAACAGAAATACATTTTGTTGGGCTTATTCCATCTTCTGTCTCAGAAATAATAGCAACACTACTAGCGTACTGGTCAGATGTATAAGATAATTTATAATAGTTATTAGGCTCTATAGAAATTACCCCATTGCAATAATTATCATATCCTCCTCCACTATCTACTTTACTCAAGTTTGGTTTATAATATCCTAAAAAAAAGTTATTATTATTCTTCTTTATAGCCCATGATGTTAGAATATTATTCCAATTATCTAACGAATTATCAATAAATTCATAGTTTCTCCCATTAAGAGAAACTTTTACTCCTTTTATCCTATCAACTAAATCAAAAGAACCTATAACATTTTCAAGCATTTGATTTGTATATCCAAAATCGTACGATAATTGAGTAGGTTCTCTTGAAATATTTGTTAATGAATAAAATTCTTCTTCGCTATTTACAGATATAGCTATATAATCATCATCAGCAACAAATTCTTTTGATATAAGTCCTGCATTACCTATGCCTTGAATATATATCTTTGTAAATTTATTTAATTCACTATCATAACCAGCTACAACAGCTACAATATTGTTATATTGTGAATCTTTGTATTCTATTCTATATTTATTCCCTTTAATTACCGGAACTATATTATAATGATACGTATAATCTGCCGTAGTAGAATTTTTTAATTCCAATGAAGTGTCTACATATCCAAGTCTAAAACCACTATTAAATCTAACCCAACTTCTTTCGCTATTTGAGTTATTAATATCTAATAGCTGATATGAAATCGTTCCTACATTTAATTTATTAAATGTAATAATCATATTTTCTTGTTTATTTTTTATCTTAGATATAGCTTCATCAAAAGTTATTGGCTCTTCATTATCTAAGATAACTAACTTTGACTCTAGCTCGGTAAGTTTTTCATCCCGCTCTTTCAGTTCTTCATCAGTAGCTGTTTTGTCATAGTAGTCCTGTTCAAGCTTGTCAAGATGCTCGAGCATTTGTGTACCGATACGTGTAGCAGTATTCTGTTTGTTCGTTTTCTCATCACGAATCTGTATTGCCAGTTGTTTTAGTCCTTCGAATGTTTTTGTTGCCATAATCTTGAGTTTTTTACGAAGTAAACTTACCGAGTTATACTACAAAAAGACATAAGTTTATTTACGTTTGCGAGTCCCATACAAACGTGATTTGAGTGTTGTGCTGCGTTTATGGTTTGCTTCTTCGATTTTATCGACCAGCAAACCGCAAAACTCTTCTCCGTACATGTACGCCATCTGTTCTTTCAGCACCATGATCGACGCAAAGTAAGGACGTGAGAACCATTCACGAGGTTTACGGGGATTGCCAGATGTATAATATCCACCAGGCTTAGGGCCTACTTTTCGAGGAACGTTAAGCCCGTGTTCCTCTCGATATATAGGGTTTAAAATCTGCAAGTCACCGCCATTACCTTTAGTATACCCGTTGCCGACACCCATGTCCTGGTAGATACCGTACTCAAGAAACTTGTGCTGGATAGTAGATACAGAGTCAGTGGATGATATCACGTTATCCCGAATTTGCTGATGCAATGAGTAGGTATTTATGACGTGCAGCCGTTCGATTTTCTCACGCCAGATTGTCACCATCATTTCCGCCCAGGCTTCCTGATATTTCTTACGATCTTCGTCTGTTGCTGCCGGTCTGTTATTGTCTGTCTTAGCCATCCCATTCGTCCTCCTTATAACACAGATCAGTCGGTTCAGTCAGTTCTGCCATGAAGTACAAGCCGGTACAGCCAGATATGAAATACTCACCCAGTTCACGGGTGTAGATTCTGGATACATTCAGGAAGGATAAGTCCAGGTCTTCGTAGATGTATTTGTCACGGATCATGCGGGAATGGAACTGTCTGAATATCTGCCGGCAGATGTCCAGCTTTGCCGCACGCTCGGTCATGTCATCGTAGCGGTAACGAATCAGGAGGAATACCGTGAAGGTGCGCTTCTTGAACCAGCCTCCCCCGATTTGCTCTGTAGCTGCGTCATTGGTATCATCGACGCAGACGAAAGCAGATTGTTTCCGGAAATTGTCGAGCACATCCTGGAGCGAATTGATACCGCTGCAGGAACATGGAAAGAATGAGTTGGCTTTGGCCAGCTTGTTCTTTTCGGTCAGCTCTTTAAAGTAGGCGTGGCCGTCAAAGAATTTACTTGTGTCCATTTTGTTTTGATTTTAGAATTTGAATATCGTGTGCTTTGGCGTCCAGCTCGGTCAGGGCCCGCCAGCAGTCCATCTGCAGGACTTCTTTTTCTTTCGTCACGTCGCCGTCGGTCAGTGCCCGGATCTGGGCGTTCATCGCGCCCATCAGGTCGGGCAGTTCCGGTTGATCAGCGTCGGTCCTCTGCTGGAACGGCTGAAAGAAATGGGGAAAAAGGGAGGAGAAGTACAGTTTGATGCTGCCCCACCAGAGGAATACGGAAACCAGTTCGTATTCCTTGATGCGGGAAAAGGCGGCTTTCAGTGAACCTCTAACACCCGGCTTCTTCTTGTAAAGGAAACCATACAGGGCTTTGAGTTGGGAAACGTCCTGCGAATACAGGTAGCCCTGGTAGTGGTTTTCACAACAAAGGTAATCTTCGAAGCTTAAGCCGTGCAGCATTGCATCGATGGCATACCGACCGCCTATTCTGTCCAGCCGGACGGGATAAGCGTTGGGCTCGGAGATGAAATCAATCTGCCGGAGGAAGCTGCGTATTTGCCAGTCCTGAAGGATGAACCTCAGTTTCTTACGCCAGTTCAGGCGGAACGTGCAGAGCCATCCTCCTTTCACTCGCTTCCGGACACGGATTCCGGTGAAGCGCATGAAGACGTAAGTCTTAGCCTTGACCGGAGAAAACAGGGTGATGACCAGGAACACATACCGAAGCTGCTTCTGGTTGAGCTGCTGCCAGGATGTGGGGAACCGGAAGTCGAGTATTCTACCCCCAAAAGTATGTGGAATCATCTTTTTCATTCTGATAACTCTGGAAATGTTTGACTTTGTAGGCTTCGGAGTCCTTGTAGCTGGTGAATACCTCTACTTTGGATTCCGCGTAGTTCTCGATGCGTTCCAGCATGCTCTTTGCTGCCGGCCAGTTCTTTGCGATGCAGAAGCCGATGAACTTGCACATGTAGTCGGCCATGGCAGACTCTTCTTTGGTGAACGCATTGTGCCGGGCCTGTTCGAGGATGTGGTCGAAGAACTCGGCCGACACGTGCTGCCGTATCTTTTCTTCTGCCTGGTACATCTTTGTCCGGAACTCGAGCAGCTTGGAACGGTGTACGTCTGCTGAAGGAAAATCAACGTACATTTTCAGTTGTTTGGCTGTATACATCAGGTTCGGGATGTTGATACGGGCCTGTGCCGTATCTGCCCAGCTGGTACCGACCAGCAGCTCCAGGCATCGGTCGTAGGTATCTTCGGCTGCGTTGGTGACTTGCTGCAGCAGGTTCTTCACTCTGTCGGCCGAAGCCGGGGCCAGATTCTGGTTAGACACCACACCGAAGCCGGTGGGAGTCAGTACCAGGTCGAGTTGTGGTATCTGCTCCTGATAGGTACGCAGACAAACCAGTTTTGTGACCGCCTGCTCGAGTCCGGGAACAGTATCTAATTTGTCTGCCATATCACCCAGCAGCACACAGTTGATGCTTTGAAGCGTGTCATCCAGGTGAGGAGCAATCATATCATAGACCTCTGCCGTGGAATTGGTGGCAGAGGAACAAATCTTCTCGAAAATCTCTTGTGAAAATGTGATAGCCATATTGATTCGTTTTAGGATTTGTTTTCAAGGTCTGAAGCTGTCTTTTGTTTGGCATCGGTGTTCTGGTCAAGGGTGGTGAGCAGCACCATGGGCACATCCGGATACACCTTCTCACTCCATCCGTTGTACTCGATGACGATGTTATGCGGGATGTTCATCAGGTCGTGGAAAGGAATCTCCAGTGCCTGCTTGAGCGTGAACAGCTCGCGCTTGTCTGAACCGGAGTTGTTACTCTGTCCCTTGCCTGGTGTGGCACCTACCAGGTTGGGATGGATGTTGTCACCGTAACAGGTGATGTTACTGGCTTCCTGGATGTCTTCGCTCCAGTCACCGCCTTCCTTGCCGGTCTCTACCACATTGATGCGTACCATCCGGACCTCACGGCCATTCGGGTCGATGTAGTATCCGGTAATCCAAACCTTGCCGCTGTTTTCTATTCCGGAAACAAAGTTCTTGATGTTTTCCTTCTCCTTTTTGATTCGTTCCATCTTTTTCAGCGGGTCGGTAATATGCTCTTCCGCACAGATGTTACTCCAGTAGTCCTTGTGTACTTCGACCTGGTATTTTACGCTGGCATGGTTGCGGAGCTTCGCTTTCTTGCCTTTCCCAATCAGTCGTTTGATGTCGTACCAGTCGCCCCGGAAAATGCTGGTGTAGTAGGGGATGGGGTAATACTGGAAGCCGGGTGTGGGGAAGCGTACAAGAATAGCGAATTTACGGTCTTCAGTACGGACTCTTGTTTCGCCATCGCGCCCAGGTTCACGCCCCATGAGCACCATCAGGTCGCCCAGCGGGTCGCGCGGATCCAGCAGACGGATGACTTCGTAGTCTTCCGGATGGAGCGAGGCGTTTTCGCGGAAATTGGCATAAATCACGTGATTGATTTTGCCCTTTCTGGCCTGTTGGAAACGGCAGTAGCAGGCCTCTTTGTGAATGAGCCGGTTGATTCTTTTGCCGTCCCTGGAAAGAATGATGACCGACACACAGAAAAAGAAATACTTCATGTCTGTAGCCTGCTCGAGCTGGAATAGCGGCAGGCTGTTGTGAATCAGCCAGCGTTTGATTTCGGGATGGGTTGTCGGCTGTCTTGTGTCTACGTCCATGTACTTCAGTCCGGCACCGTAACAGGTGATGACGTTGAACAGCTTGTTCTGGCTCATCACTTCGTCGATGCCTATCATCTTGATGATATTAAACGGAAGCTGGTTGTCTTCACCGAAATTGACATACACCATGCCTTTCCGGCCGGGAACAGGCGTAGTCTTTACATTTGCATCTTCATCGAATACCAGGCTGCTGTCTTCTACGGAAGCCATTTCGGTGGCCACGTTGGAAACCTCGATGTCGAATATCTCACCAGGCATGAAGTCGCCGTCATATTGCAGGATTTTCTTGTCCATATTAAAGGTAAATTGTCATGTTGTTAATTTCGAAAAGGGATATGTCGCGGAAGGAACGGATTAAGCCGGATGCCGGGAGGCGAACCCGATGGAGTCCTTGTCGCCAGTGCGAGCCGACGCACACCGCGCCTTTGTATTCCAGAATGTCACCTGTGCTGAGCTTCCAGAGCTTCAGGTTGCAGGGCTGCCCGGACTCGAGCAGTCTTAATGCGTCTTTGATATGTATTACGTTCATAGGCTTTAATTGTATGTGTCATCGAATGAGTCGTCGAAAATGTCCGGAAGCAGACGGATCCGCTGCTGGTACCGGGATGCGAAGATGTAGGAAACAGTGAAAGCAAACAGTCCGTCGTCTTCATCGCTCCGGCTGGTATTGCTTTCGGTGATGGTTATCGAAATGTCGCCGGATTCATCCATCTGCCAAACTTCGGTAGCCCTTGCCACGTCGTCGGCCAGGTTGAACATGCCTTCGGGGATGTAACCTGTATTGAGTGTGTGCTTGCGCTGCTCGTCTACGTAATAGTTCTTGTATTGCCCGGCGAAGTAAGCTGCACTCCGGGTCAGTTCCGGCTCTACCGTATCTCCGCCCACAAAGTAGAATGTTTCGACGCATCCGAACGAGTTCCGGAACTTCAGGCCAACGGATTCCGGTTGGTCCTGGTCTACGCGGAAAGTCTGCTTCCGGGCACCGGCCAGGATGGTATACCGTAACAGCCGGTAGCCGGACTGGGTGAATCGGGAAGGGGAAACGTCTACGGAACGGATGCCGTTGTCGGCCACATTGCCCAGAGAGCGGGTGGATTTGAGCAGCTGGTTCTGGTCGTTGACGAAGACACATTCTGCCGTCACGGGAATAGTTGTGCCGCCTGAAGACAAACTTCCGGTAGTAAGATAGAGGGTTTCCGTGCGGTTGAAAGAGGTTATTTTGTCACGCCCTGCCAAGGTCGTCAGGAAATAGTTCGTCACGAAATCTACTCCACTGCAGGGGATGATGGGACGGCATAACAGCACCGTGAAGGTCTTGCTGATGGTTGTTTCACTGGAAGCAGATACCTCGTAGCTGAACTGAAGCATCGGTGAACCGATAAGGTAAGGCTCCATGAGGGAAAACAAATCAAGAATGTGTATCTGGTTGCTGGTGTCCTGAGTATAGGTTTCTTGCAGAATGACCGTATTTGCTTGCTTCAGCACAAAGGTTACCCTTTTGTCTGCGCTGATTGTGAAGTTGTCCAGCTGTGAGGACAGGACGAAATCGGGTATATCTTGTGGAATAGTGAGCATAAATCTTTGTTTTTCTCAAAGATACCCGGCTCCGGAAAGGGGTAAAAAGACAAAAGGTGCAGCGTCCTCACGACGCCACACCTCGATATAAATGTAGAAAAAATGTAATCATCTAAAAAACTTGCAGTCTATTTGCGCTGCATCATCCATGCCGGCCGGCCATCGGGGCTGATGGTGAGTTTGTAATTTAACTCTACCAGGGTAGCGGCAATCTGGTTGATGCTGATTTCTGCCATATCTGACAGCTCATCCTGAATTTGTTGGGATGTTTTGTAGATAACACTGTCACTCTCCTTGTCTACCGGAAGATATTCCTGGAAGTAGCGGAGAAGGATATATTTGTCGAATTTGATTTTATCGGTTGCCATATTCTGTCTCCTTTCTGTCGTTTAAAGCGCGTTGAATTAAATTACTGAGCTGCTCCATTTCGGGACGAGTGCAGCATAGTTTTTCACTTCCGTACATAAGAATACTATACTGTTCGAACAGTACCGCTTCCTCTTCGTATGCTTGGTATTTATCGACACGGAATATAGGTTGCTGTGAAGAGTCGGTCATCGCAAACCTCCTTTCTTGCAAAGTAAAATGGAACAAGCAAACCAGCAGAGGCAGGCAATGGCGGCCAGCCAATGGGTGAATACGGAACAGGTTAAGATACAGAAAGAAGCCAGTGCCTGGGAAATGAGCACAGCTTGGCGGTTGGAAACTTTCTCTTCCATGATGGAGGAGAACAATACATTTTCACGATTCAGCCATAACGATATACGGCTTTGTTTTGCCTGGTTTGCAGGCAATGCAATTTGATTTTTCATTTTTGGTAAGCATTAAAATGAAACAATAAATAATTAAATTACGGAGAGGAAACAAAAAAGTTCCGCTCCCCGTTGCTTACCACCTGAAACAGGCTGTGGGTGCATTAACACTCCACACGGGACGGAACTTATACGATATAGTAAACCACAAGGCATAAAAAATGCCCGCAGCATAAAATGGCGAGCCATCTCGCCTGTTTCAAATGGTAAGCATTGCAAATGTATGTTTTTGTTTTGAAATAGCAAAAGAAAAAGCAGAAACTTTTTTATGGTTTCCGCTTTTTATAGAGCCTTTCAGTCATGTTTTCAGTACTTCCTAAGGAGTACTTCAGTACTGCCATGGAAGTACTGGAGTACTTTCAGGGAAGTACAGCTGTACTGGCTAAGGAGTACTGAGTGTGATTAATTTTTCTTGTTATTCATAAATAGCAAAGCGTATCAATGAAATTAAAGATAGCCTAAAGTCTTATTGCTCTTGTTTCAGTTTCTCTAATCTCTTTTCATATTTTAGTTTGTTTGATTCTGAAAGTTTATTTTTTAGAGCATATTCAAGCATCCTTGTTTCATTTGATTTGTCATTTAACTTCCGATAGCATTGGATGATTCTGTCAGTTAAGTTTAAAACAAACTTATCTTTATTGAAGTAAAAAAGATAAAGGTCAAGTGCTTCTTTATATTTTCCTTCCTTTTGGAGAGAATACGCTTTGTCCAGTTCTCCTTTTTCATTCTGTTTGTTGATGTAATATTCTACAGATTTTAGCCGTGATTCATATTCTGGAATGTATTCTTCTTTGCCTTCGTCTTTACATACTGCAATAATCTGCTGTATCAATTCTTTTTCTTTATCATAGGCTTTCATTTTACGATAGCAAAAGCAAGCCTGGTGTAAAGAATACAGTCCAGATTCATTTGCAGCGCATGACAAAAATATCTCAACGGCTTTTTCAGGCTCACTATATTTTAATTTTTCAGCAAGCTCCAAATCGGGGTTGGTTTCATGGGCAAGACTACGCTCGGTAGTAATCTTGACAGTTACTCCATTGCCTATGTATTGCCCTTCTTTAGATGTCATCTTCTGAACTTTTAAGTCATCATCCGGAACACGTGCATCAAAAGGCAGAAAAGCGTTGGCATATATAAATGGTACATCGTCATTAGTTACTTTAGATACGATACATTTATATATTTTGTCCTTATATGCAAAGAAGCACATGGAATACTTTTTCTCTACATAACCAATATGATGCCCATCGGAAGTTAATACCATCATTGCAAATGAGTCATAATCATTATATGCTTCATGAATTAAAGTAAGTTCATCACCTACTCGAACATTTCTTGCTGCATTAATATCGGCTTGAGAGCGATAGGATGTACCCTTCACTGCAAAATTCACTTTTTTTGCAGTGGAAGGTATTTCTTTAGCTTTTTGCGTATTAGATGCATGATTTAATTGTGTTCTGTTATTGTCATAATTTGAAGTATTGCTACTTATCGTTCCATTGGATTTGTTATTTGAAGAGTCGTTCGATTTTTTCAAATAAGCGATAAATATAAATCCAGCTAAAAATATTATAAGGATAAATCCAATCATACTTGTTTATGTCTCAAAATAAATTCTGTTGTTGTGGCTCCTTGGTAGATTCTTTATATTTCTTAATCATGCCGAGCATCAGTTCATCTCTTTCTATACCCTGGTTGATTGCTTCAATCATCTGCGGAGTCGTGTTCTTATCTTTCAAGTCCTTCTTGTTCTGACGAAGCTGGCCACTTGCCCGGGTGTTTAATGATTCAAGTACGATAGATTCTGTAGTGAATTTCAGTTTCCGGTAAGGAGTTGCGCTACCGTTGATCAGATCTTCGAGCATCTGGAAGAACTCGTCTTTCTCTCCGCTCTTGAATTTGTTCATCAGGTAATCTGATACTACCACGACGTCAAGGTCTTTGTCGAAGTTCGTGGTTCTGGCATATCCGCCCACATTACCCAGCAGCTGCATGAAGATGTCCAGCCTTCCTGCCATTCCTGGAGAGATAAAGATTTCACGATTGTAGAATGTCAATTCTCCACTGTCCATAAAGGTCTTGAACCACAAAGCGTCGTAGGTCAAGTTTACATTTTCTTTTTTGATTGCCATATTCTTAGTGTTTAATTATTTCGTTCATAATTTCGCATAATTCTTTCTCGTAAATGAGCCGGATGTTCTTTCCTTTGGCATTGAGCTCTTCAATCTTCTTGAGTTTAGACGGGCCGGCACCTTCTCCGACAATGACAATGTTTGTCTTGCCTGATATTGTCGTATTTATGTCTGCACCGAATGATTTCAGGATAGAACCTAGTTCATCGCGGTCAGGGTAAGCGCAAAAGATGCCTGTAATCACTACTTTTTTCTGGAAGAAAATCGTATCCTTGTTTTCTACGTCTTCTTCGGATAAAGGCATCAGGGTGTCATGGTCGTACTTGCGAGCTTCCTTATTTGCCATTACTTCCTTCAGGTCATAATGTGCAAGGTCTTTCGCCAGGTGTCCCTGGTAGCAGAGATAGAGCTTTGCACAGGCTTCCGCATCAGCCAGTGCGTCGTGATGGTTGACAAGCTGGATGCCGTTTTCTTCACAGCATGCTTTCAAGCCTTTTCCGTAAAGTTCGAGTGTATCGACGTAGTGGCTTAGGTCAATGCCGGTCAGACCATAGTATTCCATACAGCTTCTGAAGACGTTGATGTCTGTGGAGCTTTTATGGCATACAATCGGAAGATCTTCGATTAAGGATTTTAGTAAAGGGAACAGTTCGGAGAAGGTGGGAGCATCTGTAACCATCTCATCTGTCAGGCCGTGTACATGGGTGTTACGTTCAGTCCTGGAGTCTGGTATCGGTTTGATAAGTGAGTAGAACTTCTGGCTAATAACCCCATTGTGGACTCTTACAAGCCCTATGGCGCATGCACTGGTCAGCTCCGGTGTCATGGTTTCAAAGTCTATTGCGACAAAATCTTGTGTTTTCATTTGGCCTATTAAATTTGTTATAAAAATAATAGTCCAAATGTAATAAAATGTTGAGAGGAGGGCAAAAAATAAGCGGAAACTTTTGGGAAGTTTCCGCCTATATATAGCATATGTTTTAACAAATCAGTTTTGAATCAATCTTCATCTTTTATCTCTTTTTTCCTCTTTTTATTTTGAAACTTAACCTGTTTTATTAAACTAGAAGCACCATTAAAAGGTAAATATAAATCTTTTAGTGCTGTATTTTTGACATGTGAACTTAGGAACATGCGACCTGTTATAAAAGCCTCCTGAATTACAACATCCATAATTTCATCAGGAATATACAAAAAAGACTCATCTTTATCCTTTTTTATAATTGTATCCATATTTTCAAAATACAATACATATATAAATTTAGAATCAGCAACTTCTACGCCTGCTTTATTTGCATAAAAAGCAGTCGCTTCAATCGATAATGTTGAATTATCTTCGTTTATCTTAATTTTAAAACCAAATCCAGGATTTATATCAGTTTCACATTTTTCTTTTGTTTCTGGAATAAGATTTTCTTTTAAACTATAGTCTAATTCCGCAACATGTATCAATTGAATTTTTCGTGTATCTGACATAATAATTAGCTATTTAAGTTTAACATGAAACAACTATCCACATATTTGTTCGTTTTATGAGCAGATGTAGGAGTTGAAAAACCAGATAAGATGATTGGAAATAATTGACAAACTGTCTGCTCTTCTTTTTGTTGTGCCACATTATTACAAACGGATAATATTGGCTCTCCCAAAGCACATTCTAATTTTATTATAGTAGAAATTGTGAAATTATGAGTTCCACGCATCCATTTACTAATTTCCGCTTCACTTTTACCTAATTTTTCTGCTAAATCTTTTTGAGACATACCTTTTTCTTGTAGAATATCATAAATTCTATCTACAATTTTAAAAGATAAATCAACAAATTCTTTTGCTTCGTTTGATACAGTTCTTTTACGGGCCTCAAACAAACTATTCTTTTTCATCATTATCTTACAAAATTTAAATTACCCACGATGGTCTTATCATTAAGTTGAATATTACCTTTTTGTCGTCGGGTATTTATAAAACGACTTGTATCTATTAATAATTCGACAAATGGTCTTAGCGTCGGGCTTTCTTGCCAAGTATCTGCATCTTTAATACCTCCATTACCTAATATTAAAATTTTATCGCTTAATCTCAAACAATACAATCGAATATTATTAGTTTCAATAGGAATAGCACCAACTCCATCTCCATATTTCCCTTCAGGTTTAAAATATCGAGATAGAGCTCCTTTTTCTGTTATTTTTTCAATCCATCTAATAATAATGTCAATATCTTCTTTATACTCACAATCATCAGGGAATTTCTCAAGAAATTTCTCGAATTCAGTTAGTTTCTCATCTTTTAATCGTATTGTATAGAGATTTAAATTATCATTTTCGTCAAATAATTCTAGACAATATTTTTGATTCATAACTTAACTTATAAGTTAATACGATGCAAATATACATATAGATTTAAAATAAACCAATAATTAAATCAAAGAAAATCGCAAATATTTTGCGTAAAAAACAAAATACCTTATTTCCCGCCGCCCGATTTTGCTTGTGTCAGCAGGCAAAATCGGGCGGCGGGCGGCCGCGACGCTACCCACCTCCCTAAACGCTGCTACGGCCATTTGCAGCCCCTACAGTCTACCTTCGTCTCCGTAGCTGTAATAACTTTCATCCGTTACTATCACGTGGTCAAGAAGCCTGATATTCATAATTCGTCCGGCTTCCAGTAAGGCATGTGTCAGACGGTCGTCGTCCTTACTTGGTTGAAAATTACCTGACGGGTGATTGTGGCAGAGTATCATGGATGTGGCACTGCAAGAAAGGGCCTCACGCAAAATCACTCTTACATCTACCTGAGTAGACGCCAGCCCTCCAACTGAGATACGCTGTTTGCGGATGATTCGGGCTGCCTGATTCAGGAAGATAACCCAACATTCCTCTACTTTCAGGTCTGCCATGTAGGGAAGCATCACTTCGTAAACATCTGCGCTGGAAGTTATACGCTTGTAGTTGTTCTTCCGTTCCTTGATTCTCTTGTATAGTTCAATGACTGCCAGTGCCATATCTCGGCGTGCCGGTGTCAGCAGGTTGCAAATGTCTTCTATCGACACATTACTACCGTTCGCTAACATGGCGTTCACCTGATTGCTTGTTTCCTTGTTGTTGGTAAGCTGATAAACTACTTCTGCGTCGCTCAAGTGGCGGCATTCTCCGCAAATTTCGAATAAATCTTTCATAATGTTGTTTATTAAATTGTTAGACAAATAAGGTTTTCGCTAAAAACATTCCACCGATAACGGATGCGCCAAAACTTTCAAGGTGGCAGGCAAAACGAGCGTAGGAGTAACCAAGGGTTATCACATCATCGAAGACAAGCACTTTTTTATCTTTGAAAAACTCCTTGTCGAAGTTGATTACCTGCACGTCGTTTACGTGCTTCCCTGATTTGCTCTCGTGGATTGCCAGTCGTTCACCCTCTACCGTGATATGGCTGTATCCGTTTACCGTTCCCGATAGTCTGGCCACTTCTTCCGAAAACTCCCTGTATCGGATTTCATTTTTCCGCTGGCTGCTGGCTGGGATACAGGCAAACACCATGTCACTCACTGACGTGCCAAACTGCTCACGGATTTTCTTTGCGACAAGCTGGGCTGCTGAAACGGCACATTTACCGTCTTTGAACGCCCAAACGTATTTTCTCACCTGCCAGTCTCTTGCGCTGGCTTGATATTTTGTGGGCAGGTAGTCAAAGAAGTTGAACATGTACTTTCTGCACTGGTTTAGCATGGATTCGGTAAAGGTTTTCATATCAGTGGTTTTTAGAGTTTTATTCTTGAACCTCGAGCCGAGGTAGTGAGCCTTTTTTCTGCTCTTCCTTCTCTGAGGTTTTTTTTATTCCGTCGCCTTTCGCTGTCGGTTTGTTTCGCCTTTTACACTGCGTCAAAAGGTGTTGCCAGCCGTGAAAGACAAGTTTTCACCGTAAAGCCCTGCCTTGAATACTACCCTGGAAGGGTGGAGATTTTTACAGTGAACAGCGCCTGAACTTGGCATACGGCAGGCAACATTTACCTTTGCAGTGATGAAAAGGCGTAACCGGCAGTGAGAGGTGACACCGATGTAAATTCCGAAGAGAAGAACAGAAGAGCAGTCAAACAATACATAGCTTTAGCTATACCGCCAGTAGGGAAAGCAATGGGGCGGGTGGGCCGCTGCGTGAACGCTATCTCCAGCCCAGAAAGACTACCGAGTGTCTTTCTACCTTGTTACCCGGGAAATTCTCTGAATTTTCCGGGCGCCAGCAGATTGTGAGCTAGTAGATTAGCCTGAAAAAACAGGTCAAAACAGGGGTGTTTGCTTGGATTTTCCGGCCATCCGAAACGAAAACGGCACACAATCAAACGAATACGCCCGCCAAACACCGCATTTTATGCGGACGTCGGGAATCCGACCCCCCACCGCCCTACGCCACAGTTAACAGATGTTAACCTTCGAAAATCGGAATATGTAACGGCACACCTTTCTACGCGCACGGTACACGCCAACTCGCGCACAAAAAAACAGCCCCGACAACCATCTGCACGGTCATCAGGGCTTACCCTAAGAATAAAACTAATTAGCTTATTGAAAACTACATAGAGGATGTTACAAACATGTCGAATGTCATCTGGGGGAAACGTTCGCAGCCGATACACAGCGTATCGAACGCATCCGAACCGTCCGTTCTCGCCTGAAGCTGGTCTTCTTCTGTCTCTGCCAGCTTTTCACCCCGCTTGTCTTTGCCGCCGTTGTACACGCCTGCAGTCTGCACGGAGATAAGCAGGTCTTCGTTGTTCTGTTCGTTGAAGAAGGGGATGAGTTTAGCCTTTCCGGCAAACATACGGTTGAGGAGTAGCCACTTCTCGATGTGCTTCATCGGGGGACCTATATAGACAGAACGCACCTTCCAACCTCTGTCCTGGAAAGCACGCTCGATGACGTAATGAAAGTCTTCGTCATTGACCGCATAGTTTGAGCCTAAGGCCGTACTGTCGTAATAGAATATCACTTCCTTGTGTCGCTGGTGTCGGTAATACTTGCAGAAGTCATCCACTAGGGCCTCGAGCTTACGTTCGTATTTTACCCAGAACGACTTAATTACCTTCAGCCGGTTCCGGTCCGGCTGGCCGGCTACCAGCCAGTTGATGTTGGCATTAAAGTCAAAGGCGATGCAGATGGGCTTATCCCTATCGAGGTCAGCATCCATCAGGCAGGAAGGCTCCTTGATTTTGTCGAACTGATATTCCAGGCTGTCCAGGTAGCTGAAGTCAGTCGCATTGTATTTGTGCCCTTCCGTCATGCTGGAGTAGAAGCCGTCTCGACTGATACCGATACGTCGGCAGAGGATGGCCGTCTGAAAGGTAAGTGGGGGAAGGTCACGCTTCATCTGATTAATGAATGCTTCACCCAGCAGCTGCATGTTCTCAATCGTGGAGAACTCGCGGTACAGAACTGCCACAGAGCCCATGCGGCACACGTCACGGTTCAGGGTACGCAGATAATCCTTCAAGTACAAAGGAACCGGTTCAGATTTAGCCTGAAGGTCGCGGATGCGTTTCTTCGTCCGCCAAATCTCATGTACTGTCGCCTGGATGACTTCAATCAGTTCCGGGTCGCACTTCTTTTCGTAATCCAGGAACCAGGAACCTTTCTTTGTGACTGGCATATCGGAGGTAATCAGCATGCCATGGTGGAAGTAGTGATGGCCGAAATACTGCTTGTTACCACGGTTTGCCGGAAGAGTTTCGTCCTTCAGCTGCTCGAAGTCGATGTACTTTGCTTCATCGATGTCCAGGTAATCCAGTGAAAAGGAGTTGGAAGTTCCGGAACGGTCCTGGCTGATGATGTAACCTATCGAGCCGTTGTAGAAGGAAATGACATTCTCCCAGTTGTCGGGCTGGAAGATGGGTTCACCCCATCCCCAGGACTTCGGCGGTTTCTTGCCGATGGTCCAATGTACGTCGCGCTTGAACCCCCAGCGTTGCCAGTGGATCAGCATGGACGGGATGGTGTTGGTGAGGGCACGCTTACAGTTGGCCGCCACAAATCCTGTGATGCTTCCTGGCATGCGCTGCATGTTGCGCAGGTTGATGGCGGCATGAATAGGACCTTTACCCCAACCACGTCCGGCACAAAGCACTATGTCTTTTGCCGGGGTGAACAGAACCTGCTGCTGGGTGTCATGGAAGTATTCTCTCATGGTTCGGATGTCTCCTGTGATTTTTTAGGGTTGAAAATGTCGTCTTCGTTGAAGTCGGCATCCTCAAACTGGATGTCCTGGACATCCTCATTCATGTACTGCTTTATCTTATCCGCAATGCGTTGCCGGATGTTCGGTATCGGTTTGATTCCGATAATCGTCGGGTCGCTGTCCGGCTGGAAGGGTTGCACCACAATCTTGTCGTAGCCTAAATCCTTGGCATCCTCCTTGTCGAGCTGCATGTATTTGGCGTAGTAGTTGTCACAGGCGGCCATCGCCCGGGCGTCCTTCATGCGCTTGGCCATCTCGTAACTCTCTTCGTTGCGCTGGATGAAGCGATAACGATGGTAGTCCTTGGTGGCTTTGTTCAAATCACCCAGCAGGTATTTGATGATGCGGATGTCTTCGTAGGCAGCTGACTTCTGTATCTGGTATCGCTTCTGAAGCTCGAGCACTATTTCCTGTTCCCGTATGCGCGGGTACTGGAGCCAGTAATTATACATGTCCCGAAGCCGGAGCAGACGCTGCTGGATGACTTCGGGAATGTTACGCTCTCGCATCTCCTCGACCGAGGCGAAGAGGTTTTCTTTGGCAATATCAATTGTGGCGGGTAATGGCATAGTTATAAATCTTCGTCTGAATCCATGTCACGGATGTAAGAACCCATAAGCTGCACTGCCAGCGGGCTTCCGGCTTCTGCCAGTTCCAGCTCGTTTTGCCGGATCTGCAATGCCCGTTCGGCTTTCCCTTTGCGGTAGGCTATGCTGACCGGATGCGACTTGTCGGAAATGATTTCTCGCAGACAGCGTTCGTCTACGTCCATCAAGACTGCAATATCCGATACTGGAGTGAGCATCGTGGCAAGTTCCTTGATTCTGTCAATCTGTGCTGAAGTGAATTCCATTGAGGTGTATGCTACGGGTATTAATAATCTCTGAAAACTGGTCTCGTAAGGTGAGGAAGATGTCAGGCTGCGTCGTGATCATCGCACATTCGGTCCGGTTTCCTCGCGTCTGGTTCTGGCTGGTAACGACTGTGACCATCCAGCGGTCGTTTTCGATAAGCAGTACCTTGGAATGATTCTCCGTGAGGTACACATCATCGAATACGGAAGACATAAAGGTGTACAGATTTACAGTCTTCTTGGCTGCCTTCAGGTCGGCCATCAGGACAGAGTGAAGAATCAGCTGCCGTTTTCGGAGGGAGAACAATCTGCGCAAGAACTCCTCGGAAGTAGAGAAGGTGGACACGTAGACTTTAGCCGGTCCGGTCTGTGACAGGATGAACTCGAGGACATCAAAAAGCTGAAGCCGGTTATCCAGGTACGCCTGTAACGGCACATCGGATAACGGCTTCAGCAATCGGTTTACATGTTTCATGCTTTCAACCCTAATTCACGTAAGGCATTCACCTGGTCTTCTCCTACGTTGTTTCCGGTGGAGATAAGGAAGTCGTATCTCTGCTGTACTTTGGCCAGCAGCTTCTCGTACTTCTTCTGGTCTCCGGATTCCTTCAGCTCTGCCAGTTTCTTCTTGTTATCTGACAGATAGCCGCGGGCTGCACTGACTTTTTTGGCCATTTCAGCGGGGTCTTCAGGTGATTCACCTTCTGTACCGCCGGCACCCTGAGTGTCCGGATTGAAATGGTCGTACTTGTCCATGTTATCCCGATATCTGGCATCCAGCTCTTCCAATTGCTTCAGGTATTCGTACCTGTCGCATGGAAGAGCACCCTTCATGGTTTTCAATGTTTCAAAAGTCTGCTTCAGGCGGAAGTAGATATCCTTATTGTCTTCCCAAAGCTGACGGATCTCTTCGGGCAATGAATCGTGATCCGCGCGTTTACCCTTTGCGATGGTAGCTTCTTGCGGTGTGTCGTCATCGGAACTGATTTCAGGCTGAAAGGTGGCCAGCGTTTCCGCTACTGCCGGAACCAGCTCTTTATCCATCTTGACTACATCTTGAATCGTCTTGCGGTCCAGACGGATCGCCAGATATTTCTTCAGCTCATACTCAATCTTGCTCGCAAACTTCTGCGGATTGCGGGAAATATTCTGAAACAGAATGCGGTTTCGGGTCAGTTTGAGTACCATTTCCGCACCTTTCATCAGGTCACGCTTAGCCGGCTCCGTATTGAGCCAGCCTTGCATGTCTGTAGTTAACTGTTCATCTATATACATAACTGTATTCTCCTTTTAATTAGCCTCCCGGAAGGATGGTACTACCATCTTCTCCGGAAATTTCGCCATCTTCCGTTTCGATTTTACCCGTATAGAACGGTGACGGGCAAATATCTGTACATTGTGCCTCGAGAGTGGTGCCTGCGGTACCGGTATCTCCTTCTCCCGAAGTTTGAGAAATGGTAACTGAAGGATCAAAAGCTTCAGAGCCGATTACACGGAACTTAGCATTCTTCTGCTGGCACAGAAATATCAGCTCATCGACATTAGCCTGACGACAAAAGCCTGACGCTTCTTCGTCAGTACCAGCATGGACCAACGTGGCTTTATTCAGGAAGGTCTTAGATGGAACTTCACCCTGTGACTCTGCACTGATGGACGACTTCGGTGTCAGCAATTCAATGTACTGCCATTTCTTGTCGGCAGCCAAAACAAAGTCACCTTCGTAGGTTGCCAAAGCAGCCATACTCTCTGCCCCGTCAATCGCCGGAAGTGCCGGCCATTTTTCGATCCAACTTTTCGGGATAAAGTATACTTTACGTCTAATACCCGGTGTCGATGTCTGACCTGGACACCAGGAAAGGGACTCGTACATCCCTTTGCTTGTACAATCTACTGCCATAACTTAACCTCCTATTCCAGCGACAACCGGAGTTGAACCGTCGACGGTACCAACCAGCAGACGCTCTTTAGAAATTGATTCAAATTCTGTACCGAAGTACATTGTAGCGATGTAATCCAGTTTGAATGCATGATGCTTCTCAACGGTAATGTTCTCCGCATCGGCACCATTGCCAAAACCTACGAGCATATTGCTCTTGGTAGTCAGGTGGATGAACGGTGAACCTGCCTTATTCGCCAGCGGAACCAATTCGCAACGGCCATTGGAACCTTCGAGTACCGTTTTTTCAAAACTGGTGTTATAAGGTACATGCCCCACAGTCGCCTGGTAATCGTCTACATAATTATCGTACACTCCCTGAGGAATAAACAATTTAGTTTGCGTTTCACGCAAAACCGGATCAGCTGCACGGTAAAATGCTTTCAAGACATCTACGGCGTTATCTTTACTGATTGCTTCGATGGTGAACATATTACCCAAATCAGTAGAGATTTTAGCTGCGTCTTTTTCAGTTTTGGTAATGGTGTCAAAACCATTGAAAAGTTCTTTGGTCTTGGTTCCACTGTCGTTACGTTTCGCGTTCCAAATAGAAGCATTCAAGTTACCACCCATTTTCGCAGTCAGGAAAGCCAGCACCTGGCGGGCAATATCTAAATTTTTCAAAGCCTCTCCTTTTGTAATCAGATTACCGTAAATGGTCTGCCATACAGAGTTAGGAGAAAACTTCTTTACTACACTACCGAGAAAGGTTTCTAATGTACGCGGATTGATAGATACTCCATCAGTATCTTCACGTCCTTCGTCATAAGGTCCCAGCTCAATATCGCCAGATAATTCGCCTACCACTTCTTTACCGCGAACACCCGGTCTTTGTGTCATGTGCTGTAAAGTTGTACCCAATGCCAGTACCGGCATCATCAGTAATTCTTTTCGATAACGAACAGCCGACTTGGCCAGCTGCTCATCCGTAATTTTTACGTATCCAGTTGTGTCTGCCATCTTATAACAAATCTTTTACGTCGTTAAACAATTCTTTAGCAGTGTTTAGTTTTGCAATGTCGTCATCCTCACCTTCATCACCATTGATGTGTGTGGTTTCCTCACCATCATTTTTTTGCAGGTTTTCATTCTGCTTCTTCAGATCGGAAATCTGATTGTCTTTATCAGAAGATTCCTGCTCCAGATGGGCGATGTGGTCATTGAGGGCCTTGACCTGATCTTCGGTAAGCATCACCTTACCATCTTTGTCAACTTCCACACCCTCTATTTTCAAGATGGAATTGACTTTCTGATAATCCTTTTTCATTTGTTTTGACTGATTAAGTGATTTATTTTGTGTCTGTGCAGCTTCCGGCTGATGTCCTTTTAAGAACTTATTGACGAAATTATTGAACCAGCTGGGAGCTGTATCAGCTTCCTGACTTTGTGTCCTATCTATGGCGGGCAATGCCGGCAGGTGGAACATGTTAAACTTTGTCTTCATCGAGTCGTCGAAGTTCAGTTTCGAACCTTCTTCTACGATTTCATCAATGAATCCGTATTCAAGTGCTTCTTGTGCAGTAAGCCAGCGGCCCTCTTTTAAAATAGGAAGAATGTCATCTACCTTTTTCTTGCACTTGTTGGCGTAGAGATTGGCCAATACCAAATCCATCTTATCATTCTCCAGCTTGTTAGCCTTCAGATCATCAATGAGCTGTTGAATCTGGTCGGCATTGTAATTACCCCAGGCATCTACCCTGTTCGATACTTTGTGGATAAGATAAAACGCATATTTGGACATACAGGTTTTCTTGGCTCCAGTAGCCAGAATGGTAGCTGCACTCGCCACATAACCGAAAAGATAGCACGTCACATTACCGTGATCAAGGAACTGCTGCCGGATGTCGAGCGCATCATCCACCGAACCGCCTAGGGATGATATGCGTACATTGACAGGCTTGTTCTTGAAGCCTGACATCTGACTACGGATATAGTTCTTTGAATATCCCCATGGGCCGATGTGTGAATCAATACTAAGGTTATATTCCATATTATCGAAAATTAATCTATGCAATATTAACACCTTATATATACAGCATAAAAAGACCTTAATCTAATATGGAAAGCATCGGAATGGTAGAAGTCAGGGTAACAGTAACTGTCACGCCAGACTTTCCGCTGGCTGCGGAAGGAAATGACTCTTCATTTTGAATGATCGGATAAGGCTTGTCTGCGCATCCGATCAGGAACTGGGAGCCGGTGATGGTTGTCACCTTAAAGCAGAACTTCTTGGAACCAGGTAACAGCTTCTCTGTCCGAAACATGGTGAGTTTGGTAGTGAAAACTCGCTGTTTGTTCTCGATTTTGTCGGAAATCTCTACTGAACTCAGCCCGATGGTTGAAATTGGGTTGAATTGTTGATAGACATTCAACCATACTCCACGGTCGGCTATAATGTCTGAATGTTGCAAGTGATAGGCTTCAATACATTCAACTTTTCTAATGTTCTGAATTAAATGTACCATAATTATCATTGTTAGGTTATGCGTGTTCGGTGTTGTACGGTGCTGTTTAAAATCGTCTCACTCGTCCGTGCGATTTCGGGTTAAAGAACCTAAAAAGATACCTTTTTTGTTGTAGGAATCTCTCATACGGTAATATTTCTGACGAACGGTTTCGGAATAATCGTCATCGATACCATGCATTTCGCACCAGGCAGCAATGGTCTTGTTAAGTCCGCAGTTCCGGCGAGTCAGATCGCTTATTTCGTTCCAAAGATTGGCACGAAACAAGTCCTCAATTGTTTCTTTTACGGCAGCTTTTGCTTTTTTGCCAAGGTAATTGTAATACTGTGGAGGTTTAGCTTTGCTGTCGGGTATGCAAATGGCAGTAAGTCCATCGGCTGCCAGCTCCGGACGAATGTCTTCCGGGCGTTTGCGAAGGAAGCGTCGAATCACAGCATTCTCGTTACTTTGTGCCGGAAAAACAACTGGATCGCCTAAAGAATGGACAAGCCATTGCCGAAGGTAAGGCTCCAGACGGAGATAGAAAACAATGTTGCTCATAAGAAAGTAAGTAATATTTATATTTGATTTCAATTATATATATCAAAAATAAGGCTTTTGATATTAGAATCCAAAAGAATTTCTCCAGCTATGACACATATTTTGCCTTCTACACCTTCTACACTTTCTACAAAATCGGATAAATATTGATTATCAATAATTTATGAGATTTTATATTTTCTACAAGTGTAGAAATCTTGTAGAAAATGAAACATTTTGTAGAAGGTTTTATGTTTTTCTTCAATTTGTAGAAAAATGTAGAAAGATTGTAGAAGGTATGTAGAATATATAAGTACCTCTTTTTCAACATTGTAGAAAGTGTAGAAGGTGTAGAAGCCGTTTTCTCCCCGTGGAAATAGCCTGAGCATCCCAAAGAATGGGTATGAAAATAAAAAAGGCAACCACTTCACAGCGGCTGCCTTTACACTCTCAGACAATCAATTAAAATTGTAATATCTCATTCATTATCATCCATCAATGCATCACTTTCTTGCCCTTCTACCTCCACCTCAAGATTAATGTTATATGTTTCGCGAATCATGCGATAGTCGAAACAAAGGGCCACATCGGGAGTAGAGGTTTTCTTGTAGGAAATACCTCCGGTAGGTGTTGTTTCCATCTTCTGAACTTCTACACCTCGCTGAATGTTCTTGAAGCGAACAGAGTTCTTCTTCCCCATGTACTCCTTGGAGTTCTCCAGGTAGTATATAAGCGAACCTTCAGGAAGTATGGAATCTCCTACCTGCTTGCCGAACTTTTTATACAACATGAAGATACGGTTTTTACGCATCATCAGGATAGCTTTTGGTTCCTGGTATTGTTGTTCAATCTTAATCAGACTGCTTTTGAAACGATTCAGGTATTCGATGCGGTAATCTCCTTCGATGAAGATTTCACCATCCTGTTGCAGATAGGATACTACATTCCAGAAATTGGCCAGTTCATTATTGCTCTTGCATTCAGCATTCTGCAGCAGAATACCATCTACTGTCACCTGCCGGATATCCGGATAAGAAAACGGAATATCCAGCACCCCCTCGAGCGTACGAAATGCGGCCAGCGGTATGATCCAGTTACGAAGGATTCGATCTTCCACCTTTTCGGCTCCGAGAGCTTCTAATACGTCGGACAGACAGGTATGATAGTTGCTGATGAACTGCTGTTCCATCCGCGCCCGGTGGCGAAGTATCTGGAGCGTCAAGTGAGTGAGTCCCCGTTTACGAATCTCTACCAGTTCGTTGTATCGGCGTTTCTCTTCCTCTGTGAACTCCGATTTGGCAAAGGTAAGAAATATCAGACGGCTGAACAGAGCGATGTCGGCGGTTGCCATCTCCTGACCGGAAAGAATTACTCCGGAGTCTACGGCAGTTATCTCACGCTTTTTGTCACGATCCATGTTCATGCGTGACCGACCGGCACCGTCCCAAAGCCCTTTGAGGTATTCGCGTTTATCGATATCAATATTATTCTTGAACTCGTCAATATGTACCAGGGCATTGGCACACTGTGCCACCAGGTCGGCCAACGCCGGTATGGTAGCATTCTGGATATTGGGAGGAATGTTCTCGATAATGAACAATGCCATCAGACTGTGTCCGAGTTCAGACTTACCGGAACCTTTGGGACCAAACAAGTTTAATATGGGAAAGCTCTTGGTATATCCAGTGATAATGTCACGAAACAAAGTAGCCAGCAGAAAACAGATTCCTACCTTGGCATTGTCACCGAATACCCCGACCAGTTTGGAAAAGTATTCCTTCAGACTTATGGAAGAATAATTAAGGTGAACGAACCTACGTTCGAACTGGAACAACTTGTCGTCATCACGATAGATCAGACTACTTGCAGGAAGATAGAAGTTGCCTTTCTCACCCAACCGCACAATACCATATTCATCAGCCGGATGCCATTCCGTATCAAAAACTCCGTTGCCAAACGCATAGAATCCTTTACGCTGCCATCCCAACTGGGTGATTTCAGTAGCCGTTTCAGTCTGTTCATAAAGATACATCTTCAGGCGTGTCATTTCTTTTTCACTGGCCAGCCAGATATAATTGCCCAATCCCTCAACCTTCTGCTTGAACTTGGAGAGGGATACCAGGTCTTCCTGCTTCATTTCCACAATTTCCTCCTGACGGTTCTGGTTCTTGATACGATACAAACGTTTAGGCATCAAGGAGTCTTTGATATGGAACATCGGTAGCATGATGAAGTTAGACCACTGGAACTCCTTGCCGTCGTTAGTGGAATAATAGCAGTTGTTGGATTCAAAGAAACCGTATTTTGCCAGCAGATCCCGATTGATGACTTGCGATTTACCGGCTTTGGATTCATTGATCTTCTTTTTCTCCCGGTTGATGGCCATCGACCAAAGATTCTTGTTATTGTATGTATCTCTCAGTTTAGCCAGGTACATAGCCTCTTTGACCTCGTCGCCGACCATTGCAACAAGTTTGGCAATCTGGCTGACTGCCGCGCTTTTATCTTCAGTCGTACCATCTTTGTTGAACGCATATCCGGCATACCAGGTAATGAAGTCTTGTTCTTCCAACTGGTTGAAACGGCTGATGTTCGTACAATACGAATCCGGATCATTCTTCAGGTTGCCTTCACCCAGTGGTATTTCACGCACTGAAACGGAGAAACCACACTCCATAGCCAGCACACCGCTTTTTATCACAGCTGCAATGCCGGTACCGTATGGAGCATCTACTGGTTTTGGGTCAGCGTCCGGAAGAAAACACAGCGTTGTAGCGTATCTCTTCAATTGTTCAAACTGCCCTTTAGTCCAGGCAGAACCCAGCGAGGCGATGGTATTGTTGACTCCAATGGATTGCAGGCGCATGACATCGGGTGCACCCTCTACACAATAGAATTTCTCTTCTTTGGCTGCCTGACGGATGGCATTATCTATACCGAAAATACTGCTTCCTTTGTGATACAAATCACTTTCACAGGAATTCAGATATTTCGGTGTACCATCCACTTCGCTCATGTCGCGGGCCGTCCATCCGATAATATTCCGGAAGCGATCACGGATTGGGATCATAATACGGTCACGGTAGAAATCATAGTATCCCCCGTTTTTCTTCTTACGGATCAGTCCCATTTCTTCCATCAATTCCAATGACAATCCCTTGGATGCTGCCATCTCTGATAACTGGGACCAGTCTGCCAGAGCATATCCGATACCCATTTCTACCGGAAATGAATCACCCCAGCGCTGTCGGATCTTGGCACGTGCTGCGTCTGCTTCCGGACGGGACAGGTTCTGAAGGAATACTTCGGCTGCAAACTGATTGATGATCTGCATGGATTCGCGTTTCTTCTGACGACGTATTTCGTCGGCTGAAGGCTTCTCCTGTTCATCGTCGATATGTATTCCGTATTTATCGGCCAGCCAGAAACAAGCTTCACGAAAATTCATGTGATTGTACTTCTGTACGAACTTGATGACGTTACCACCTTCTTTGCAGGCACCAAAGCAATACCATGTACCCCGTCCAGGTTCCACCATGAAAGAAGGAGTATCTTCTGTATGAAACGGACAACAAGCCTTATACCTGGCACCCGCACGCTTGAGCTCCACAAAACCGGATATCACGTCTACAATGTCCGCACGGTCGAGAATTTTTTCAATATCACTATTCGATATCATGTCTTTGAGTGTTTAGATACGTCGAATATCGATGATTTGTCGTGTAAATAAAAACTGAGTACTACTTGGATAATGGGATGTCATACTGGCGCAACCGAGAGTTGCTGTTTATGGCATAACAACGGCCGAAACCATCCCATCGCACTCTTCTGTGCCATGTAACATTCTGTTTTACCCCATTTACAAGTACCCGTTTCAGTTCCGGTACCGCACCGATAATTTTGCGGATCTCCTGAGATTTATCCGTATAAAAAACGTGTTCGAAGGTATAACCGGGATTAAAGTTTTCCCATTCATGCATTTTATGTAGTTTGTTCATAATCCATCTTCGATTTCTGTTGTTCTCCAATTCATTTCACTAGACATATAGTCCAAAATAAAAATCTGCTCATTCTGAGAATAAGACTTCAGGTTTTCATAGATAAAGGCAAGTTCTGCTTTGGCAATTTCCATTAATGCTTCACCATGAGGTGAGAGATATCCAATGCCAGCTATTTTAGCTTGTATTTCCGGATTACGGTTTTTGTCACTTAAATTGTCCATAACTATCAAAATCTGTGTAACACAAAGAAATTAGAACTTTATTGATGAAAAGCTCTCAATAAAAATCACGAACTTCGTCAAGACTATCGGTATCTATTCGACAACGTATAATGAGGTGCGTATTGTCCAATCGTACAATAACCCTCCAAACTCTATATCTATGCTTTCTCATATATTTAATCGGGTAATTTTATCATATCCAGTTTCACACACAACCATACGTTTTGTTATACCAGGAAGCAATTTCCCGAGTATTATCTAATCTGAGTTTGAACTTAATTTGCTGTATCAAGTTGTGTACGGTATTGATGGAAATATATAGCAAATCGGCAATCTCCTGATTGCTGTATCCTTCAGCCAATAGCTCAGCTACCTCTAACTGTCTGCCTTTGATGACAGAACTGCGCTGTGGCAAACAAATAATGCCCTCGTACCGGCAATCTCCGCTACCTCTCAGTGGACAATGAACCTGTTCTATGTTCACGTTGCCATGCCGGTCTAAATCCCATTTGAGCGTATCCGATTCACCGCAGTTGCAGCGTAGAAAACGACTCGCCATCAGAAAATGATAATATCGCTTATTCTGCTGAGAACGGATATAGCATTGCTCCAGGGCTTTGTATGCATCTGCATAACAATCATGCACGGTAGTCAGTACTTCTTCGATAATATCCACAGTTTTTTCGGACAATGTATAAGACTGGTTATCCTTCCAATATCCAACCTTACCTGAAGGAGTATTATAGTCAAAAGTAAGTGAAATGCGAATAATTCGTTTAAAAGTTGTATCTTTACGGCATGGAAATGCAGTTGTCGAC
>NZ_JACSPP010000047.1 GCF_014837065.1 Phocaeicola intestinalis | reverse complement strand
TCATTTACAAATTTAATAATTCTCTTGGCTTTATGCTATTTTGCTAGCACATTACAAACATAGGAACTAAAATAAAAAGACCGTCTCAAATCAAGTTTGAAACGGTCTTTTTTATGTTGGGCTACTCGGATTCGAACCAAGAAAAACAGGACCAGAATCTGTTGTGTTACCATTACACCATAGCCCAAACACATAATATAATTATCTCCTCCCTGGAGACAATCACTTATTGAAGTTGGGCTACTCGGATTCGAACCAAGAAAAACAGGACCAGAATCTGTTGTGTTACCATTACACCATAGCCCAAAATCATGTCATTAACCGATGTTACGATTTTGACGCTGCAAAGGTACAACTTTTCTCTAACATAGCAAGGATTTTGAAGTTTTTTTTCAAAAAAATACAAAAGAAAGAGAGAATTAAGTGTCAATCTTTCGTGATGTACAGAAAACCAAGTATATTTGCCGCATGTTCTCTTTATATTAATAGAGAAGAAACCATTAAAAACAAATTTTTAAAACAAAACAAAGGACAGAACGTAATGAACGAAACAAAACTTTTAGTGCAAAAAATAACAGAAGGCATTCAAGAGAAAAAAGGCAAAAACATCGTAATCGCAGACTTAACCAATATAGGAGATACCATCTGTAAGTATTTCATCATTTGCCAAGGAAATTCCTCCAGTCAAGTTTTGGCTATTGCAGATTCGGTAAAAGAGTATGTAAAAAAAACGACCGGAGAAAGAGTATACGGTATGGACGGAGTGCGCAATGCACAATGGATAGCCATGGATTATGGCGATATTCTGGTGCATGTATTCTTGCCCGAAGTCCGTTCTTTCTATAATTTGGAGAATCTTTGGGCAGATGCAAAACTAACAACAATCCCTGATTTGGACTAACCATTCATTTTCATATACATCATGAGCGAAAATCAAAACAACAATATCAATAATACTCCGAACAATAAGCCTAAAATCAATGTGCCTCGTCCTAACCTGACGTGGCTTTACGTGGTAATAGCGCTTGTATTCGGCTTTCTTTACTTGTCAAGTGATGAAGGCAGTGCAAACAAAGAAATATCCTATACCGAATTTAAGGAAATGGTAAAAAAAGGATATGCCAGCAAAATCATCGCTTATGACGATAACACGGTGGAGATGTTTATCAAACCTGAACACATCGTGGATGTATTCAAACAAGATGCCAGCAAAGTCGGAAAAAGTCCTGCTGTGACTATTCAAGTCGGTTCTATAGATACATTGGATAAATTTCTTGATGAAGAACAAGCTAATGGACACTTTACGGGGTCTGTCAGTTATGAAAAGCGGAATAACTATTTTGGAATGATTTTCTGGAACATATTTCCGTTTTTGCTGCTGATAGCCATCTGGATTTATGCCATGCGGCGCATGAGCGGAGGTGCAGGGCCAGGGGGAACTGGAGGTGTATTCAATGTAGGAAAAAGCAAAGCACAATTGTTCGAAAAAGGTGCCAACCGTGTGACATTCAAAGATGTGGCTGGTCAGGCTGCCGCTAAACAAGAAGTGCAGGAAATCGTGGACTTCCTGAAAGACCCGGAAAAATATACGAAGCTGGGAGGAAAAATTCCTAAAGGAGCTTTGCTGGTAGGTCCTCCGGGGACAGGAAAGACTTTGCTTGCCAAAGCAGTGGCAGGTGAAGCCGATGTGCCGTTCTTTTCGATTTCGGGTTCCGATTTCGTAGAGATGTTTGTGGGCGTAGGGGCATCGCGTGTGCGGGATCTGTTTCGCCAAGCCAAAGAAAAATCTCCCTGTATTATTTTTATTGATGAAATAGATGCCGTAGGACGTGCCCGTGGAAAAAACCCGAACATGGGAGGTAATGACGAGCGTGAAAATACCTTGAACCAGTTGCTCACCGAGATGGATGGATTCGGCTCGAATAGTGGAGTCATCATTTTGGCTGCGACTAACCGTGTAGATATTTTGGATAAGGCATTATTACGTGCAGGACGTTTCGACCGGCAGATTTATGTAGACTTGCCCGACTTGAACGAACGGAAAGAAGTATTCGGTGTACATTTACGTCCGTTGAAGCTGGATAATACCGTTGATGTAGACTTGCTGGCACGCCAGACACCGGGATTCAGCGGTGCTGACATTGCCAATGTGTGTAATGAAGCTGCCTTGATAGCGGCACGTCACTCGAAGGAATCGGTGGGAAAGGATGATTTCTTGGCTGCTATCGACCGCATTGTAGGAGGTCTGGAAAAGAAGACAAAAGTAATGACCGCTGCTGAAAAACGTGCCATAGCCCTGCATGAGGCAGGACATGCCACTGTGTCTTGGCTGTTGGAGCATGCCAACCCGCTGATCAAAGTAACCATTGTCCCCCGTGGAAGGGCATTGGGGGCTGCCTGGTATTTGCCGGAAGAACGCCAACTTACTACCAAGGAACAAATGTTGGATGAAATGTGTGCTACCCTGGGAGGACGTGCGGCAGAAGAGATTTGTGTCGGACAAATCTCCACGGGTGCCATGAATGACTTGGAGCGTGTCACCAAACAGGCTTACGCCATGATAGCTTTTGCCGGCATGAGCGACAAATTGCCCAACCTGTGCTATTATAACAATGATGAGTACGCATTTAATAAACCTTACAGTGAACATACTGCTGAAATCATTGATCAGGAAGTGCAGAAAATGATCAATGAGCAGTACGCTCGTGCTAAAGAGCTGTTGCAACAACACCGTGAAGGACATGCACAACTGGCGCAGATGTTGATAGAGCGTGAAGTGATTTTTGCCGAAGACGTGGAAAAAATATTCGGCAAACGGCCTTGGACTTCCCGCTCGGAAGAAATCATGGCAGAGGAGCATAAGTCTGAAACGGCCCAAATAGAAGCCGGACAGCCTAAAGCATTGCCTGAAAATGCTGCCCGGGAAGAAAACGAAGGACAGGAAGAGGAGTCCCCAAAGACTTCGGAGCAAACTGGTGAAAACAAGTAAATAAGTCAATCGAGGGTGTATCAAATAGAAATCAGCTTTCATTTTGTCATTCTGAGTGCTCATTTTCCGCAGGAAATAGGCACTCAGAATGACCTTACTTTTTGATTGTCGTTTTTTATTTTGAGACAGCCTCGGTTGATGGATAAACATAAGTACCATGAAAAATAATTTTCTACAACGGACTATTACAGGTGTCATTTTTGTCGCCGTATTGGTAGGATGTATTCTAGGAGGTCCTATCTCGTTCACCATTCTGTTTTGCGTCATCAGTGCACTGACCATCAACGAATTTGGCACACTGGTGAACGCAACCGGTCAGGTACAGATGAACAAATCTATCACTATCCTGGCAGGAGTGTTCTTGTTTCTTTGCTTCGGATACATTGGAGTCGTTCCGGGAAGTAACGAAATATTCATACCTTACCTGTTTCTTATCTTGTATTTGTTTATCAGTGAATTGTATAAGCAGCAAAAAGACCCTATCAACAATTGGGCATATTCTATGATGAGCCAGCTCTACATCGGTCTTTCGTTTGCCTTGCTGAACCTGCTGGCTTATCACAACAGTGCAGCGACTAGCGTTTCGCAGTATAATCCGGTATTACCTTTGTCTATTTTTATCTTTACATGGATAAACGATACCGGAGCTTATTGTACGGGTATGCTGTTCGGAAAGCACCGTTTGTTTGAACGTATATCTCCTAAAAAGTCATGGGAAGGCTCAATTGGCGGGGCTGTGTTTTGCATCATTGCAGCTGTTGTGCTCTCTCATTATTTTACCTTTCTCACAATGGGTGAGTGGATTGGCTTAGGATTGACCATCGTGGTGTTCGGCACATGGGGAGACCTGACCGAGTCACTTTTCAAACGGACATTGGGCATCAAGGATTCGGGAAACATCCTGCCTGGACACGGAGGTATGCTCGACCGTTTCGATAGTACACTGATGGCGGTACCTGCAGCTGTGGTTTACTTATATATTCTTTCATTGATATAACCGTTTCTTATATGCCGACAAGGCTTGCAGCATCTGGCGGGCAGCCCGTCCGGATGCTCCAGCCTTTCCTAGAATCTGTATCAGGCAATCGTAATTTTCCAGCATCCGTTTACGTCGCTCGCTGCCTGGCAAGATGTATGACAATTCTTGTTTGATTGCTTTTACCTGCATATCACCTGCTACCAGTTCGGTCACGACTTCCTTGCCGGCTATCAGGTTGACCAATGATACAAAGGGTACTTTTAGAATCATACGTCTCAATAGCGAGACCAGTTTTCCTGCAGCGGTGTAATAGCATACTACCTGAGGCGTACGGAAAAGTGCAGTCTCAAGCGTGGCTGTACCCGAAGTGACCAGTGCCGCTGTAGCATGGGAAAGCAAACGATAAGTTTCGCCAAAGACTATCTTTGTATCTGCATCCATGTACCGGCGGTAAAAGTCTGCCTCAATGCCCGGAGCACCGGCTACTACAAACTGATAGTCTGGAAAATATCGTGAGGCCTTTATCATCCTACGCAGGTTGTCTTTTATCTCTTGTTTTCTGCTCCCTGCAAGTAAAGCGATAATCGGTTTCTGCTCCCAGTTATGTGCAGAGACGAAAGTTTCGAATGTTTCGTTGAAGTTTTTCCGGAAAGCATCGACGGCATCCACGCACGGATTGCCCACATAATGTACCGGGAAATGGTATCTCTGATAAAACTCCACCTCGAACGGCAAGATGGAAAACATTGCGTCTACATCGTGCTGGATGTTTTTGATGCGGTATTCTTTCCATGCCCATATCTTAGGGGAAATGTAGTAAAAGATGGGGATTTCTGTGTGCAGCTTGATGTACTGGGCTATTTTCAGGTTGAAACCCGGATAATCCACCAGTATCAGCACATCAGGATTCCAGGCTTCCACATCGTTCTTGCAGAATTCCATGTTGCGGAGAATCGTCCGCAGGTGTAATAGTACAGGGATGAATCCCATGTATGCCAGTGATTTGTAATGCCGGACACACGTGCCGCCCACTTCTTTCATCAAGTCACCTCCGAAGAACCGGAATTCTGCCTTGGGGTCTTCCTGGAGCAATGCACGCATCAGATTGGATGCATGCAGGTCGCCCGATGCTTCTCCTACTATCAGATAATATTTCATACGTCAAAGTTCCACGTTTTCAGTTCACGTACCATAGCATAGGCGGTTACGTCGATTTGGGTCGGAGTTATCGCCACATAATTGTGTGCCAATGCCCAATGGTCGGTGTCTTCGGCATCAGGCTCCAGGTTCTTGTATTCGCCTGTTAACCAGAAATAGTTTCCGCCCCTCGGATGGTCGGCTTTTACAAACTCGTTCGTCCATACACCGTGTGTCTGCCGGCATATCAGTACTCCTTCTAAATCTGAGGTGTCGGGGAAATTCACGTTCAGGCATATCCCCTCGGGCAGTCCTTTTGCCAGGGTTTCTTCCACGATACGGCGTACGTAGGGCAATGTAGCAGAAAAATCAGCATCGGCACTGTGGTTGCACAACGAAAAGCCTATGGAAGGAATCCCTTTCAGACAACCTTCAATAACCACTCCCATTGTGCCCGAATAATGCACATTTACCGAAGAGTTGTCTCCGTGGTTGATTCCGCCAATCACCAAATCGGGCACGGCAGGCACAATGGCATGTAATGCCAGTTTTACGCAATCGACTGGAGTGCCCGAACATTTGTACAAAGCCAGCCCTGCTTCCTGCTGAAGCAAGGCATATTGTATGGGAGAAGCAGATGTGATGGCACCCGAAGCTCCCGAACGGGGACCGTCGGGGGCTACTACAATCAAATCTCCTACCGGGCGTAAGGCACGGATTAGTTCATGTATCCCTTTGGCATTTATGCCGTCATCATTCGACAACAGCAGCAGAGGTCTTTTCTTTGTCATATATTCCTTGATTTATATATCTGTTCTTGCAGACGCAAAGGTACAATAAATTTGCCAATGTGCCAAAATGACGAAACTCCTCAATGCATTTAATGCAGATAGCTTCGTGCGGGCTGGCACTTGTATGAAAGCTTGCCCGCATATAAGTGCATGGCTCTTTCCACCTGTGTGCAAAAGCATGATATCAGTTAATTTTACACAAGGCTTGATTAATCTTCACAAAGCAAGGCTGATTATTGCACAGAAATCGTTATATTTGCCCCGCGAAGTTATTAACAACCGGCGTAAGTTATCAACAGTTTTGCAAAATGTTGCAAGAATGAGATACGCTATTTCGCCAATTATTTGTTACTTCGCAATCAGATAAACTGATTAATATGGGAAAAATAATTGCTTTGGCCAACCAGAAAGGTGGGGTAGGGAAAACTACCACTACCATAAACTTGGCTGCATCATTGGCTACACTCGAAAAGAAAGTATTGGTAATAGACGCTGACCCGCAGGCAAATGCTTCGTCGGGACTGGGAGTCGACCTGAAAGACATCGATTGTTCCATTTACGAATGTCTGATTAACCAGAACGACATACGGGAAGCCATTTACACGACCGATATTGACGGATTGGACATCGTCCCTTCACACATTGACCTGGTAGGGGCGGAAATAGAAATGCTGAACTTGGATAACCGCGAGAAAATCATGAAGAAGGCGTTGTCTCCGATGGCAAGCGAGTACGACTACATCTTGATAGACTGTTCGCCTTCGTTGGGGCTGATTACCATCAATGCCTTGACCGCGGCCGATTCGGTCATTATTCCGGTGCAATGCGAGTATTTCGCACTGGAAGGAATCAGCAAACTGCTGAATACCATACGGATTATCAAGACGAAGCTGAATCCTTCGCTTGAAATAGAAGGATTCTTGCTGACCATGTTCGACTCGCGCTTGCGTCTGGCAAATCAGATTTATGACGAGGTGAAACGCCATTTTCAGGAACTGGTATTCAAGACCATCATCCAGCGTAATGTAAAACTGAGCGAGGCACCCAGCCATGGAATCCCTGCCATCCTGTATGATGCCGATTCGACAGGAGCCAAGAACTATCTGGCGCTTGCCAATGAGATAATCAACAAGAACACAAAACAATAACGACCCGTAATAATTACGCAACAAGACATGGCGGTACAAAAGAAATATGCATTGGGCAGAGGACTTGACGCCTTGATTTCTACCAACGAGGAAATCAAGACCTCGGGCTCTTCGTCCATCAATGAAATAGAGTTGGATAAGATATCGGTCAATCCGAACCAGCCTAGGCGCGAGTTCGACCCGATAGCTTTGCAAGAACTTGCCGACTCGATTGCAGAGATAGGCATCATCCAGCCCATTACCTTGCGCCAACTGAATGAAGACTCTTACCAGATTATAGCAGGCGAACGGCGTTACCGGGCTGCTGTACAGGCTGGACTGAAAACCATACCTGCCTACATCCGGACGGCTGATGATGAAAATGTGATGGAAATGGCACTGATAGAGAACATCCAGCGCGAGGACCTTAACTCGCTGGAAATCGCCCTTGCCTACCAGCACCTCATCGAGCAATACGGACTGACCCAGGAAAGACTGAGCGACCGCGTGGGAAAGAAACGCGCTACCATTGCCAATTACCTGCGTCTGCTCAAATTGCCTGCCCCTATCCAGGTGGCATTGAAGAACAAGGAAATAGATATGGGACATGCCCGTGCCTTGCTGGCATTAGACGATCCCAAGACTCAGATACGCATCTTCAATGAAATCATTTCGCAAGGTTATTCGGTGCGGAAAGTAGAAGAAATCGTCAAGGCACTCTCCGTGGGCGAAAGTGTAGAGTCGGGCGGAAAGAAAATAACCCCTAAAGGAGCCAAACTATCTGAAGAATATACCCTCTTGCAAAATCACTTGTGTTCTTTCTTTGGAACCAAGGTGCAACTTTCGTGCAGCAACAAAGGAAAAGGAAAAATCAGTATTCCCTTCAATAGTGAAGCCGACCTGGAACGGATTATGGAGATATTGGATTCGTTACAACCTAAAGAATAAAAGCAGACTGTTTTGGAAAAGCAACCATTGACATACCTGACCACCCTTGTATTTTTGTTTTGCTTCTTATTTGGAGAAAGTACGGATGTATATGCCCAGCGTGCCCGCAAGCATCGTGAAGGAATATTAAAAGCAGACTCTATACGTGCTCAGAACCGGGCAGACAGCCTTGCTTTGCTTGACACGCTGGCTTGGCAAAGGCAACGCATTGAGGCACTGGAAGCACCGGTAGATACTGCCTTGCTTGCCCGTAAGAACGACTCTATCCAGCAGCAGATGCCGAAGATGGAAATCCAGAAGAAAAAATGGACTCCCAATGCCAATAGTGCCATTTGGCTTTCGCTTGCCATACCGGGAGCAGGACAAATTTATAACCATAAATATTGGAAACTGCCCATCATCTACGGCGGTTTCGTAGGATGTATCTATGCCTTGACGTGGAATGGACAAATGTATAAAGATTACTCTCAGGCATATCAGGACATCATGAGTGACAATCCTGCCAATGATAGCTATATGGATTTCTTACCGCTGGGATACACCCAAGAAGATGTCTTCAATCAGTTAAGCTATTTTCAAGACCTGTTCCAGCGACGGAAAGACGTATACCGGCGCCAGCGAGACCTTAGTATTTTCGCCTTTATCGGCGTGTACCTGCTATCGGTGGTCGATGCATACGTGGATGCTGAATTGTCAAACTTCGACATCTCCAACGACTTGAGCATGACATGGCAACCTGCTATATTTAATGACCCGCACCGTGGGCTACCACAAGGCATAGGCTTGCGATGCAGTATTAATTTTTAAGATATGATGAAAAAACTGTGTATTGGTATACTAAGTATGTTAGGGGCATCGGCCCTTTATGCGCAACAGACGGACGAAAACAGTATAACCGTCCGCTCGGAGTCGGGGACGGAAGAAGTTATCGGATTACCCGAAGGCATGTTGTCGGAAACTGATAGCTTGTATCTCGACTGGATATCGAAAAACTACATCAACATCGGTGAAAACTGTGAGGTAAATGCCGGGAATCCAGATGTGAGCGACTCCGTCTATATCGATCGGCTGCAACGCATTCCTGCTATCATCGAAATGCCGTATAACGAAGTTGTGCGTAAATTTATCGACATGTATGCGACTCGCTTGCGTCAGAAAGTGGCATTCATGTTGAGCGCAAATAACTTCTACATGCCCATCTTCGAAGAAGCACTCGATCTCTATAACCTGCCGCTGGAACTGAAGTACCTGCCCGTCATCGAATCGGCGTTGAACCCGATGGCTGCATCTCGTCAAGGAGCTGTAGGCTTATGGCAGTTCATGCTGAACACCGGAAAAGTCTATGGACTGAAGGTGACCAGCTTTGTAGACGAACGTCGTGACCCTATCAAGTCGACTCGTGCCGCCGCCCGTTACCTGAAAGATTTGTACGACATTTATCATGACTGGAACTTGGTACTTGCTGCATACAATTGTGGACCCGGTACTATAAATAAGGCTATTCGCCGTGCCGACGGGGAAAAAGATTTCTGGCAACTGTATAATTACTTGCCTAAAGAAACTCGCGGATATGTACCGGCCTTCATCGCAGCCAATTACATTATGACTTACTATTGCGAGCACAATATTAGTCCGATGGAAATGAAGTTGCCTGAAGGGACGGACACCATTCATATTTCACGTCCGCTCCATTTGCAACAAGTGGCAGAGGTGTGCAACATCAATATTGACGAGTTGCGTGCCTTGAATCCGGAGTTTAAGAAAGATGTGGTACCAGGCAACGAACAGCCTTATGCTTTACGGCTTCCAAGCAAGACGATGAGTTATTTCATCGATCATGAAGATAGCATTTATAATTATAAACCGGAAACTTATCTTACCCGGCGTTCCACCGTGGATATTCCTGAACCCAAAGCCGTGTATCACCGTATCCGTAATGGGGAAACATTGGGAGGAATTGCACGTAAATATGGTGTCAGCGTATCGCAGATACGGCGCTTGAATGGTATCCGAGGAAGCAATATCCGTGCAGGAAAATCTATCCGTATCCGATAGGTGAAGAAAAAATGTCCATATTTCTTGCAAAATTACTGATTTTTCCTAATTTTGCACTATTGATTTAAGATGGACTACCATGACGGACGAAAAATTGACTCAGGAACAAGCTGACGGAAAGCTGATAGACGATGCTTTCCAGGAATTGTTGGACCGATATTTAGAAAGCAGACACCGCAAAAAAGTAGAAATAATTACAAAGGCTTTCAACTTCGCCCGACAAGCGCATAAAGGAGTAAGACGCCGGTCGGGTGAACCATATATTCTACACCCCATCGCCGTTGCACGCATCGCCTGCGTGGAAATTGGCTTGGGTTCTACTTCCATCTGTGCCGCTCTATTGCACGATGTAGTAGAAGATACCGATTATACCGTAGAAGACATTGAGAATTTATTCGGGCCTAAAATCGCGCAAATAGTTGATGGGCTTACTAAAATATCGGGAGGTATTTTTGGCGACCGTGCATCGGCGCAAGCAGAAAACTTTAAAAAGTTACTTCTTACAATGAACGATGACATACGTGTCATCCTGATTAAGATAGCCGACCGCCTGCATAATATGCGCACACTGGGCTCAATGCTTCCGAGCAAGCAATATAAAATTGCGGGTGAGACTTTGTACATTTATGCTCCGCTTGCCAACCGTCTGGGGCTGAACCGTATTAAGACAGAGTTGGAAGATTTGAGTTTCAAGTACGAGCATCCTGAGACTTATCAAGAAATCCAAAACAAGTTGCAAGCCACTCAGGCGGAACGTGACACATTATTTGCCGAATTTACAGCACCTATTCGCGAACAACTTGACAAGATGGGGATTCCCTATCGCATTATTGCGCGTGTGAAGTCGCCTTACTCTATCTGGAATAAGATGCAGGCTAAACACATCACGTTCGAGGAAATATACGACATTCTTGCTGTACGGATTATTTTTACGCCTCGTAATCAGGAGGAAGAATTGAATGACTGCTTCGATATTTATGTGGCCATCTCGCGTATCTACAAACCGCATCCCGACCGTTTGCGCGATTGGGTAAGTCATCCGAAAGCTAACGGCTATCAGGCTCTTCATGTTACTTTGATGAGCAACAAAGGACAATGGATTGAAGTGCAGATACGTAGTGAACGGATGAACGATGTAGCTGAACAGGGGTTCGCCGCACATTGGAAATACAAAGAGGGCGGAGGAAGCGAAGACGAAGGAGAACTGAGCAAATGGCTTAAGACTATCAAAGAAATCCTGGATGACCCGCAACCTGATGCTCTTGACTTTCTTGACACTATTAAACTGAATCTCTTTGCGTCCGAAATATTCGTATTTACTCCGAAAGGAGAAATCAAGACGATGCCACAAAACTGTACCGCACTCGATTTCGCCTTCTCTATCCATACTTTCTTGGGGAGCCATTGTATCGGTGCAAAAGTCAATCATAAACTGGTTCCACTTAGTCACAAGTTGCAAAGTGGAGATCAGGTGGAAATCCTCACTTCCAAATCGCAAAAAGTGCAACCTTCATGGATTAATTTTGCTACTACAGCCAAAGCAAAAGCTAAGATACAGGCTATCTTAAAACGTGAAAGACGCGAGCAGCAACAACGGGGAGAAGACCTGATAGTTCAATTTTTCCAACAGGAAGGTCTGCCCAATACTGACGAAAACATCCGTAAGTTATGTGATAAGCATCAGGTAAAGACTTACGAAGAACTGGCATTGGCTGTGGGGCAAGGTGTATTTACACTGGGTGAGCCTGATAAAAATGAGCTGAAAGAAAAGCCGAATACTACAAACTGGAAAAAATATATCAGCTTTGCTTTTGGTGGTAACAAACAAAAACAACAGGAAAATAAAGGAGAATCTGAAAAGCAGCCGCTCAACATCGACAAGAAAGAAATTGTCAAACTCACTCCCGATGCTATCCAGAAAAATTATATCCTGGCTGATTGCTGTAAGCCTATACCGGGAGATGACGTATTGGGATACATTGACGACAATAACCGTATTGTCATACATAAACGCCAATGCCCTATTGCCACTCAACTGAAAACCAGTTTCGGTAACAGACTGATAGCTGTGCAATGGCAGACAGGAAAAGCGTTGGTTTTCCCTGTCAATGTATATATAAAAGGTATAGACGAAATCGGTGTGCTGAATAAAGTAACCGAAGTGATATCCCAACAGCTGAATGTCAATATTCATAAACTGTACATCGAGTCGGAAGACGGCATCTTCGAAGCACGCATCCAGCTCTACGTACACGATGTGAATGATGTAAACACCATCTGCAACAATTTGAAGAAAATCAACAATATTAAAAAAATAACCCGTATTGATGATTTTGACGACAATGCGGAGTAAGGTAGATGACCGAGATAGTGGATAGTTATGCTTAAGCAAATTATCCACTATCAATTCACTATGTCAAATAGTCCAGTTCTTTGCGAATGCTTACCAACTCATCACGGATTTGCTTGAGGCGTTTCACCAGTTCGGTAGTATTGCGAACTCCCTCTTTGTTTTGCTTCATCTGTTGTTTGGCTCCGGCCAGTGTCATTCCTTTTTCTTTCACCAGATAATAAACCTGACGGATGCTTTCAACATCTTCTTTCGTGTATTGGCGGATTTTTCCTCCAGCGCGTTTCGGGGCAATATCCGGAAATTCCTTTTCCCAGTATCGTATTAATGATTCGTTTACGCCGAACATCTCAGCCACCTCACGGATGGAATAATATAATTTCAATTGCTTATCTTGTTTCAGGGCCATGCTTCTTTTTCCTATACATTGGTTGTTAATCGAATACCTTGCCGTGGTTAGCGGCTATTTGAATCATCTTGTCATAATCATCAGCATCCAAGTCCATGAAATAATAATTGACAGGATTCATTATTTGTCCTTTTAAGTGTACTTCATAATGCAGGTGCGGGCCTGTGCTCTTTCCCGTAGTTCCCACTTCGCCAATGGTTTCTCCGCGCACTACTTTCTGGCCGGGATGTACCTTGATTTGGTTTAGATGTGCATAACGTGTCACGTAACCGAATCCGTGGTCAATGGTGATGCACTTTCCATATAAGCCCTCCCAACCGGCAGTTTTCACTGTTCCGTTTCCTGTAGCATATACAGGTGTGCCTACGTTCGCTGAAAAGTCCATTCCGGCATGAAATTTTACTGTCTTGTATATGGGGTCGATACGTGTGCCATATCCGGAAGCGGTCTGCTTTAAGTTTTTGTTTGATACAGGCTGAATGGCTGGTACACACATCAGCATCTCATCATGTCGCTTGCACAAGTCGAGCACCTCATCGAACGACCTTGACTGAATGTACACCTGCCTTGCCAGTACATCCATCTTTTGTGTGGTATTCACCACCAGTTTTGCATTCGCCAACTCTGTCAATTCTTCATAGCGGTTTGTTTTCCCATAGTTGGCATTTCGTATAGCCGACGGTACAGGATCTGCCTGCAGAATTACCCGATATAAGTTATCGTCCCTTTGCTGGAGGTGTTGCATTACGTCCAGTGCTTCGTCCAACCGTGTCGAGAGAATGTGATATTGTGCCAGCAGACGTGAGTTTTCCACCCGCAGGTCTTTTTCGGAAGGCGAACCGAAAATCAGTAATAACAGGATAAAACATCCTGCTCCCAGACCCATACCTACAAACAAATTGCGCAGGTAGCTCATCATACGCTGCCGTACTGTAGGATAAATACGGTCGTAAGTCCGTGTTTTCGGATTATATATATAATAGACTTTTCGCATAAATTTTTCTATTTATAAAAGGAGTCGAAGAAGTCATGGATACGCTTTACCGGTAATATTTGCTCGTCTATTGCCCCGCAGAAAAGGAGAAAGCCTGCTTCTCCAAAATCACGTGCTGCATGCAGGCAGCTGGTCATACTTCTACATATCAAAGCGGGGAGACTTCCTGGATATTTCTTCATCACTGGCCCTGCTTTGCGAACGATAACTCTTCAATTCCAAAAATTTTCCTCCAAACGTAGCGACAAAAATAATAAAACAGATTATCTTTGCAAATCGATTTTTAGAATATTAACGACAAGATAATAAGACTTATATGTTGACAGCAAACGAAATCCGCGACTCATTCGTAAAATTCTTTGAGTCGAAAGGACATCAGATTGTGCCATCGGCACCGATGGTCATCAAAGATGACCCCACGCTGATGTTCACCAACGCCGGCATGAACCAGTTTAAGGACATCATCTTGGGAAACCATCCGGCAAAATACAAACGTGTGACTGACTCGCAAAAATGTTTGCGCGTGAGCGGCAAGCACAATGACTTGGAAGAAGTAGGACATGACACCTATCATCACACTATGTTCGAAATGCTTGGCAACTGGTCATTCGGCGATTACTTCAAGAAAGAAGTTATCGGTTGGGCATGGGAATACTTGGTGGGTGTATTGAAAATCAACCCTGCCGACCTTTATGCTACCGTGTTCGAAGGTAGTCCGGAAGAAGGACTTGAACGCGACAACGAAGCTGCCGGATACTGGGAACAATTTCTTCCTAAAGATCACATTATTAACGGAAACAAACACGACAACTTTTGGGAAATGGGTGATACCGGACCTTGTGGACCTTGTTCTGAAATCCACATTGACTTGCGTCCAGACGAAGAAAAGGCAAAAGTGCCCGGACGTGAGCTGGTGAACCAAGACAACCCGTTGGTTATCGAAATCTGGAACCTTGTATTCATGCAATACAACCGCAAGGCAGACGGATCGCTTGAAGCTTTGCCCGCCAAAGTCATTGATACCGGAATGGGGTTCGAGCGTCTTTGTATGGTGTTGCAAGGCAAAAAGTCGAATTATGACACGGATGTGTTCCAACCCATTATCAAAGCCATCGGTAACCTGGCTGGAATGACCTATGGTACCGACCCGAAAGTGGATGTTGCTATGCGTGTGGTGGCCGATCACATACGTACTATTGCTTTCTCTATCACCGATGGACAACTTCCTTCCAACGCCAAAGCAGGTTACGTCATACGTCGCATCTTGCGCCGTGCCGTACGTTACGCCTATACCTTTTTAGGTCAGAAGCAGGCCTTTATGTTCAAACTGGTACCTGTGCTCATCGAAAATATGGGACATGCCTATCCGGAACTGAAAGCTCAGCAGTCTCTTATTGAGAAGGTTATCAAGGAAGAAGAAGAAGCTTTTCTCCGCACGCTCGAAACTGGTATCCGTCTTTTGGATAAAGTAATGACTGATACAAAAGCAGCAGGAAAGACCGAAATCAGTGGTGTGGATGCTTTCACGCTCTACGATACCTTCGGATTCCCTCTTGACCTGACCGAACTCATCTTGCGCGAAAACGGAATGACGGTAAATGAAGAAGAATTCAATACCGAAATGCAAAAGCAGAAACAGCGTGCACGCAATGCCGCAGCTGTTGAAACCGGTGACTGGGTGGTACTGGAAGAAGGTGAGACACATTTCGTGGGCTACGATTATACCGAGTATGAAACCCGTATCTTGCGCTATCGTCAGATTAAGCAGAAAAACCAGACTCTTTACCAGATTGTATTGAATGAAACTCCTTTCTATGCCGAAAGCGGAGGACAGGTGGGAGACACTGGCGTGTTGGTTAGCGAGTTCGAAACGATTGATATCATCGATACCAAGAAGGAGAATAACCTCCCCATTCATATAGCCAAGCAACTTCCCGAACACCTTGACGCACCGATGATGGCATGTGTTGATACTGACAAGCGTGCTGCTTGTGCTGCTAATCACTCGTGTACACATCTGCTTGATGAAGCTTTGCGGCAGGTACTGGGTACTCATGTAGAGCAGAAAGGTTCGCTTGTTACACCCGAATCGCTGCGTTTTGACTTCTCTCATTTCCAGAAAGTCACTCCCGAACAGTTACGTGAGGTAGAACACCTGGTTAATGCTAAAATCCGTGCCGATATCCCCTTGACCGAATATCGTAACCTTCCCATCGAGAAGGCACGCGAACTGGGGGCTATCGCTCTCTTTGGTGAAAAATATGGCGATGAAGTACGTGTTGTCCAGTTCGGGTCATCTATTGAGTTCTGTGGCGGTACTCATGTGTCTGCCACAGGGAAAATTGGCATGGTGAAGATTATTTCCGAAAGTTCGGTGGCAGCTGGTGTGCGCCGTATCGAGGCCATTACCGGAGCTAAAGTGGAGGAAATGCTTGATACCGTGCAAGACACGCTCAATGACCTGAAAGCCCTCTTCAACAATGCTCCCGACTTGAAAACAGCCATCGCACGCTACATTGATGAAAATGCCGGTCTGAAAAAGCAGATGGAAGAATTTATAAAAGAAAAAGAAGCTCAGGTGAAAGCCAAGCTGATAGAAGGAGCGAAAGAAATCCATGGAGTGAAAGTCATCAAGGCGGTACTTCCTCTGCCTGCCGATTCGGTGAAAAACATTGCTTTCCAGCTGAAAGGTCAATTCCCTGAAAACCTTTTTGTTGCTATCGGAAGTGAGCGCGACGGCAAACCCATGCTTACGGTGATGTTGAGTGATGATCAGGTAAAAGCAGGTTTGAATGCCGGAAAACTGGTGCGCGAGGCTGCCAAGCTTATTCAAGGTGGGGGAGGTGGCCAGCCGCATTTCGCTACAGCCGGTGGAAAGAATTCCGATGGACTGAATGCTGCTGTAGACCGCTTGCTGGAATTGGCTGGATTTTGAAAAATAAAGAAGAATTATAGCAAGGGGATATAAATTAGGGAATGAAGCAAGAAGGGGCATCCTTTTCTGCTTCATTCCTTATTTTATTATACTTTATGAATTCCGCAATTAGCCGATTCGGCTGAGTTGCAAACGCAGTACTACTGCGTTTGCTGATGAAGTATATATCCGTAGGCGTATGCAGTATATATTCAACCGCGTATGCAGTATATATTCAATTGCGTATGCAGTATATATTCAATTGCGTATGCAGTATATATTCAACTGCGTATGCAGTATATATTCATTTTTCAGGGGTATATATTGGCTGTTTGCGGACATTCATCTTATACTTTGTAGAAGCCGTTTTGAATTTATCGTGCGATGATTTGGGATGAGTTTTTGAGGCATTTTCGCTTCTGTGATGAGGAAGATAGCGGGCTATCTGACGAAGAACAGGAGCGAAAAAAACCAAAAAATCGCCCAAAGCACACACGAAAACGGATACATCAAGCCAAGAAAAACTTTTTGGAGAAATTCAAAACAGCTTCTAAATACCTGTACCCTGATAATGCTGTGCAAAATGCCTCGTTGTAGCAGATATAATCCTTGTTGTCCGGATTTGCGAATACGTCATTAGAGTTTATAAATTGGCACATGAGGATATCTTTTTTTATGAATGCTGCTTTAAGTTTATAATTTCAGCACTACACGGTCGCCTGCCTGTTGCGCCATTATGCTTTGAGTTTCTTGCAGTTCCTTATAGTGTTTCATGATTTCCATGCAACGTTGCGAATCCTGGGCTACGATGGGATCGGTCAGTGCCTGCAGGGTATTTTTCATTTCTTCTTCTATAATGGAAAGCTTGAAGTCAAGCAACAAACGGGGTATCAATTCGTAGAGACGTTCTTCATCCGTTACGATTTTTTGTCCTTTCGAGTGGTATTTGCTCAATTGATAACGGTCGTTCACCAAGTCTGCCGCCAATTTGCTGACATTCGGGTCAGGATGGGCGATAAAATGTCGCTCGGCTATGAAGTTAGGGTCGTGTTGGTGTGCTTCACATTCTTGTAAAATCTGCCGGTGTATGGGGTCATGGAATTGCAGTTCGTCTTCCTTCAATCCTGTCGCAATGCATTCAATGACCGTATAAGGAACTTGTTCACCTTCATTGTTTTCTATATAGCACATTGTTTTTTCGCCATAGCGGATAAGCATCCGTACCAGGTCTTCTTCTTTGGCATAGAATACTTTTTGCTCATTGCCTTCTGCCGGAATGTACGAAGTGTACGTATTTGCGGGAGTTGGTTCGGGTGGAAGAGGGGTACTGTTGTTTAGGTCAGGAGTTGTATCTGTTGCCTGTGGTTCGTTTGTCGGTGTATCAGGAACAGAAGGCTGAACCGCAGGAGTTTCAGTCATCCGCTGTTCGCGCTCCTTTTTACGTTGTTGTTCCTTGAATTTTGTTTCGCGTGCCTGTTCTATCAGTTTTGAAGTGGCTTCGATAAGTATCTTTTCTTCCATCTGCAGCAATTGGCTGCATTCGCGGATATATACAGAACGTACAATCGCATCGGGAATGACCGAAATGCTTTTTACAATGCTTGAAATCAATGCAGCGCGCTTGATAGGGTCTTTTCCGGCTTCTTCCAGCAGTAGGTTGGTCTTGAAACGGATGAAGTCTACTTCATGGTCGTTAATGTATGCTTGATAGTCGGTAGCATTGTGCTTGCGTGCAAAACTATCAGGGTCATCTCCGTCCGGCAACAAACATACTTTGATATTCATCCCTTCCTCCAGCAGCATGTCAATACCTCTGATACTAGCCTTTATGCCGGCTCCGTCACCGTCATAAAGGACAGTAATGTTGTTCGTAAAACGGTGAATCAATCGGATTTGGTCGGATGTAAGTGCCGTGCCCGATGAGGCTACCACATTTTCAATGCCGCTTTGATGCATGGAAATAACATCGGTATAGCCTTCTACCAGGAAACAGCGGTCTTGGCGCACGATAGCCTGCTTGGCAAAAAAGATGCCGTACAGTTCTTTGCTTTTGTGATAAATTTCTGACTCAGGCGAGTTGACATATTTCATCTGTACATTTTTGGTGGCGGCGCTGAGTACGCGTCCGCCAAAAGCTACGATTTTTCCGGAAATCGTATGTACAGGGAAAATGACACGTCCCCAAAAGCGGTCGCGTAAGGTACCGTCTTCCTTGCGGTAACACAGTCCGGTTTTTACCAGGAAGTCTTCCTTGTATCCTTTTTGCAGTGCAGCACGTGCCAGCGCATCCCGGTTGTCGGTGCTATAGCCAAGTTGGAATTTCTTGATGATGTCATCACGGAATCCACGTCCTCGCAGGTAGGTCATGCCGATGCGCTGCCCGTCAATGTTATTATATAAAATGTCTTGAAAGTATTCGGAAGCAAACTGGTTGACTACAAATAAACTTTCGCGTAAGCTGTGTGCCTGTTTTTCTTCGTCAGTCAGCTCACGTTCTTTGATTTCGATATTGTATTTTTTTGCCAGCCATTTCAATGCTTCGTAATAGGAGAGTTGTTCATGTTCCATGATGAAATGCACCACATTTCCTCCTTTTCCGCAGCTGAAGCATTTGCATACTCCTTTGCTGGGCGATACGCTGAACGATGGTGTCTTTTCGTTGTGGAAAGGACACAGTCCGATGTAGTTCACTCCCCGGCGCCGGAGTGTGACGAATTCAGATACCACGTCTACTATTTGGGCGGCATCCATTATTTTGTCTATGGTGGCTTGATCTATCATGATGTTGCAAAAATACGAATAAATTCATTATCTTTGCACCGCAAGAAAAAACAAAATATGAATTCCGTATTGATTGGCAATAAGGAGTTATTACAGCGTAGTACAGATATCGGAAAGAAGATTATCTCTGTTTTTTGAAAATATGAGGAATTCATTGAACAAAATGTGTCGATTGGTGTTATTCTACAGGGGATAATAGTTGATCAACTTTAAAAAAGAACCTATGTATCGATTCTTATGTGGGCTGGCAGCCTGCTTGTGTGTGATTGGTGTCCGGGCTCAAACACCGGTTTCTTCTCGTGTCGGTTGGAATTTGACTGCCATGACTGAAGGTGAATGGAATATGACGAGTGGAAACACGTCATGGGTGAATTATTTGGAAGTGGGAGTGGATGTCGGACTTTGGAAAGGTGCCTCATTCGAAAGTATGGCAATTGCAACTTGGCAAACAGGCGGTGCTGTAGATGATGATAACTTAGGTTTGTCGAATATCTATACCGATGAGAACCGTCCTTTTCGTTTGATGCAGGCTTCTCTGCGTCAGTCCTTTGGCGAATGCTTTTTTGTCTCTATAGGTTTACGTAACGTTGATGCCGATTATTTCATTACACCTGCTACCGGTTTGTTTACAGGAGCTGCAGATGCAGATTATCCCATTCTTTCATTGAATTATCCGCTTGCTACATTTCCGTTAGGAGCTATGGGTGTTCATCTGGAGTATCTTCCTGTCAGTCGGTTAACGTTGAAAGCGAGTGTTTATAATGGTGTGGCGAGTGATGATTTCGACCGTCAGTTCCGTTTTTGTCCGTCTGGCGATGGTATATTTACCATGGGAAGCATTTCATACGAAATACCTTCGAAAGGCGAGCAGGCTGCAAACTATACAATAGGGTATGTATATGGGAAAACACCTTCTGAAGACAGAAGCGTGCACGAGCGGGAAACTGGTTTCTGGGCTTTGCTGGAGCAGCCTTTGCTGATGGTGGGCAAATCGCAATTGGTCCTGTTAGGACAAGGGGCAGCTATGACCCGGCGTTACGTTCCCTGTAATGGATATTGGGGAGGCGGACTGGTGATGAACCGCATTGCCCGAAACGATATGACTGCCGGTATTGTGTTCAATCGTCTTCTCTTTTCCGGAGGTGATGAAACAGACATTGAATGTACTCTTCACTGTCACCTGACTCCCTGGCTTTCTGTTCAGCCTGCTTTACACATTATTCATCATAACAAGCATAATTTTGTGGCAGGGCTTTTACGGGTTTTTTTAGAATTTGGGAATAACAGGTAAATCGGCCCGAAAAGCTGTCGGTCCCGGACACTTTTATTATGAAATTACCGACCAGTTTACATTTTTACTCCGGAGTTCTTTCAGGTGTTGCCATACGATAGCGTTTTCAGGGTGTATGCCTTGCGGGTCTTCTTCAAGCAGGTGTCCTGCCACTTCGCGTACATACTGAAGGAGTTGGCCGTCTCGGGCAATATCGGCTATTTTTAAATCGAATGCTACTCCACTTTGCTGTGTCCCTTCCAAATCGCCTGGTCCCCGCAACTTCAGGTCGGCTTCTGCTATCTCGAAACCATCATTCGTATCCACCATTATCTGGATACGTTTTCGGGTATCTTCTGTCAGTTTATAACCGGTTACCAGGATGCAATATGATTGGTCGGCACCACGTCCTACCCGTCCTCTTAACTGATGTAATTGGGATAAACCGAAACGTTCGGCATTTTCGATGACCATTACCGAAGCATTCGGAACGTTTACACCTACTTCGATAACCGTCGTTGCTACCAGAATATGCGTTTCGTGATTTACAAAACGTTGCATTTCTTCCTCCTTTTCTGCTACTTTCATTTTACCGTGTACTTTGCTTACCTTATATTCGGGAAATGCTTCACACACGTGGAGGTAGCCATCTTCCAAATTCTTGATGTCCATTTTTTCACTTTCCTGAATCAAGGGATAAACGATATATGCCTGTCTGCCTTCCTGCAATTGCTTGCGGATGAAAGTATACATCGAAGCCCGCCGGTTATCGAACTGGTGAATAGTCTGTATGGGTTTGCGACCGGGAGGCAGTTCATCGATGACCGATACGTCAAGGTCACCATAAAGGGTCATGGCAAGTGTACGGGGTATCGGAGTAGCGGTCATTACCAGTACATGAGGCGGGCACAGGTTCTTTCGCCACAACTTGGCGCGCTGTGCTACTCCGAAGCGATGCTGTTCGTCAATGACTATCAGCCCTAATGAAGAAAAGTTTACTGTGTCTTCTATTACAGCGTGTGTACCGATAAGTATCTGTATGTCGCCTGTCACTAAATCGCGTAAAATCGTTTCCCTGCGTTTCCCTTTTACATTTCCCGTGAGTAATTCTACCCGGACGGACATTCCTTGCAGAAAACGGGTAATGGTTTCATAGTGTTGGTTGGCAAGAATTTCAGTAGGTGCCATCATGCATGCCTGATAACCGTTATCAAGGGCTATCAACATTATCATCAGTGCCACTAAGGTTTTCCCGCTTCCCACATCACCTTGAAGCAGACGGTTCATCTGTCTGCCGCTTTTCATGTCGCGGCGCATTTCCTTAATGACCCGCTTTTGTGCACCAGTAAGTTGAAATGGAAGATTTTGGGCATAAAAGGTGTTGAAGATATCACCTACTTTGCCGAATATCAGTCCACGGAATTTGTTTCGTCGTTCTTGCGTATAGCGTAAGATATTCAGTTGTACATAAAAGAGCTCTTCGAATTTCAAACGATATTGTGCCCGGCGGAGCAATTCTGGATTTTGCGGAAAATGAATGTTGTGCAAAGCTTCTGTCAACGGCATCAGACGGTGTTGTTCTATCAGCCGAGAGCTCAAGGTTTCTTCAAATTCCTCATGCCGAAGTACGGCAAACAGGTTTTTCATCAACTTTTCTATCGCATGCGAATTAAGGTTGCTCCGTTTCATCTTTTCGGTCGTATTGTAATATGGCTGAAGTCCCATTGTGGATAAAGTTAACTCATCGGCAGGGTCGATGTCGGGATGAGCGATATTAACGCGCCCGTTGAATACGGTTGGTTTGCCGAACACGATGTAAGGCTCGCGTGCTTTGTATTTGCCTTCAACATATTTCAGACCTTGAAACCATATCAAATCTACGACACCTGTACCGTCGGAAAAATGTCCGACCAGACGTCGTTGCCTTCCTTCACCTAAGATTTCGAAACTCAAGATTTGTCCACGCAACTGGATATAGGGCATGTTTCCGTCTATCTCGTGAATGTAATACAAACGGCTGCGGTCTACGTATTTGTACGGGAAATAATACAATAAGTCTTTAAAGGAACAGATATTCAACTCCTTATTCAACAAAGTTGCCCGCTGGGGACCCACCCCTTGCAAGAACTTGATATCACGCGTAGACAAATCAAGCATATTCTTTCATTTTTAGGTCACAAGTCTGCACGTTGACAAAGATCTATGCAATGTGTCATGAAAATGCATAAATCCGACCGTACATTGTATAAAATCTTGTCAACTTAATATCATTTCTGCCAGTTTCAGGTCAAACGGAGTTGTCAGCTTAACGTTTTCCCGGTTTCCTTCCACCAGTTCTACCCGATGTCCCCAAGCTTCTACCACCGAAGCATCATCCGTGAAACACGATGTGTAAGGTTGGGAATAAGCTTGTTTCAATAACGAAGAAAGAAAAACCTGAGGGGTCTGAACCAGCTTATAGCAGTTGCGTGGAACTGTCTGGCTATTTCCATTTTCTGTAACCTGACGCAGTGTTTCTACAACATCGGTTACAGGTATTGCTGCTCCTGATACTTCTGCCATACGGTAACACTCCGATATGACCTTGGATGACACAAAAGGGCGTACTCCGTCGTGTACACCGACCAATGCATTATCTTCTACCAGTGCCAACCCGTTTTTAACTGAATGGAAACGGGTTTCTCCGCCATTGGCAATACGATGAGAAAGTGTAAATCCATAGATTTTACACAAATGCTTCCAGTAGTCCTGTTGGTCTACCGGAAGCACTACAATCCGTTCGATAGTCTCATCGCAGATGGAAAAGGTTTCCAGCGTACGCATCAATACAGGCTTCCCTTTAATAGGAAGAAATTGTTTGGGGATTTCTCCTCCCATGCGCAAACCTTTTCCTCCGGCAACAATTATTATGTATTTTTTCATTCAGCGAAAAGCATTCCATTTTTTACTTCTGCCACTTTGGCTGCTCCGGCCATTTTTTCAAGAATGGCAAATCCGAAAGCTGATGCAGCGGCAGGGCCTTTTCCCAAAATGAAGTTGTCGGCGATTTCTACCATATTGCCGGTATACTCAGCACCGTCCAGGTATTTGTCGAAGCCCGGATAACAAGTTGCCTTTTTCCCTTTCAGTAAGCCTCGGTTTCCGTATACCATCGGAGCTGCACAAATAGCTGCCAGTGGTTTGCTGGCTGTAGCAAAATTACGGACCAGTTTGTCTATTCCTGCATGTGCATCAAGGTTAGTGGCACCAGGAAGTCCTCCCGGCAATACAATCATCTCAATATCTTCTTCTTTCAAATCTTCTATCAGGCAATCGGCAACTACAGGTACACCATGGGCACCTTTTACTGTCGGTTCTCTCATTATAGATACGGTTTTTACATTCAGACCGCCACGACGCAAAATATCGAGCGGGAAAAGAGCTTCCACTTCTTCAAAGCCCTCAGCTAAAAAAATACAAATCGATTTCATACGCTTATTTCAATTTAAAGTAATAAGTTATTGTTCCTGACTGATTATTTACACCGTCTACCCGGTTGAATTGTGCCCGTCGTGCAGCTTCTTCCGCGGCACGGCGTAAAGTAGGATTTACAGTATTGGTACGCTTGTTGATTTGTGTACTGATAACCTTTCCTGCTGGGTTAACGACTATTGTAACCACTACACGTCCTTCGTCCTGTACATTGTAAGCCGGTAAAGGCAATCCTTCAGTCCCCAGTGACCGGCCGTTTAAATCGAATACTCCTGAGGCACCTACGCCCGAAGTCTTTCCTTCTTTTCCATTCCCTGTAGGGCTTCCTTGCATTCCTTCACCACTACCATTGCCGGTACTTCCCATCTTGGAGCCTTTTCCGAAAGCTCCGGCCACTTTACTGGAAGCCGCCTGTGCCGCAGCGCGTTCTGCTTCGGCACGCTTCTCTGCTTCGGTTTTTTCTTTCGGCTTTGGATGTTCTGTAGTTTTTTTTGGTTTTACGTCAGATGTTTCTTTTTGTTTCTGCTCCTGACGGGGCTCTTCCTTTTTCACTTGCAAGGAAGGCTCATCGGCTTGGGTTATCAACGGAGAGTCATCTCCACCATCAGGTAAAGATGCTTCCTGTTCTGCTGTTTCGGGCTGCGGCAACAAGTCTACCTCTGTCAGGGTATAAGGGTCGGCATCTCCTTCTCCTGTCTCAGTATTGCCCAGCATAACGGGCACTCCTCCCTCTTCTTGTTTGGGAGGAAGCGTCAGCACGTACAGGTACAAGAATACAAGGATTGCCACGTGCAACACCACTGTTCCTATAAGTCCGATTAACTTGCTTCGTTTCACGATTCTGTTGTTTTAAGTTGACAAGTTTGACGAGTTGACAAGTTAACAAGTTGACGGGTTGGCAAAGTCTTAAATACCTTAGTAAAGCCGTTCAAACCTTGTCACCATGTTGCCTTGTCACCTTGTCGCCTTGTTTCCTGTAATTCATTCTTTATCTGGTCTCCGTGTAGCGAGCACCATTTTGTAATGATTTTCATTAGCAATGTTCAATACCCGTACAATTTCACGGTAAGGGATTGATTCATCGGCATACAAAGCCACATACATATCCGGTTCTTTAGAAGCACATTCTTGCAAAAACGAAGGTACCTCATCAAGTGATAAAGGCATTTCGTCATCATTGCCGAATGCTCCGTAATAATTCAGATTCTTGTCGATAATCACCCGTACCATCGGTTTTGCCGAAGTCTGCTCAGATCCTTGAGGCAACAAGACCTTAATAGCATTGGGTGATACCATCGTAGAAGTAATCATAAAAAATATCAGCAACAGGAAGATAAGGTCGGTCATGGATGACATACTGAAGCTGGGTGATATTTTCTGTCTTCTTTTCAGTGCCATAAGCCTATCGGTTTTCGTCGGGTTCGTTCAATAGATCCATAAAGGCCATCGTGCGGGCTTCCATCTGACTGACCACTTTGTCTACCCGATAGACCAAATGATTGTAGGCAAACATCGCTGCAATACCCACAATCAGACCTCCTACTGTAGTAATCATTGCTTCGTAGATACCGCCTGACAGCAGAGTGATATCAATGTTATTACCAGCATTAGCCATATTCCAGAATGCACGTACCATACCTGTTACTGTTCCTAAAAAGCCTAACATCGGAGCCCCACTCGACACGGTAGCAATAATCGCCAGGCCATTTTCCAGTTTGGCTACTTCGATGTTGCCTGTATTTTCGATAGCTGCCTGTACATCCGAAACCGGACGTCCCATGCGCGTAATACCTTTTTCTATCATCCGTGCCGAAGGTGTGTTTACCATCCGGCAATAGTTGATTGCAGATTTTATTTCACCGGTTTTGATATAATCCCGGATACGGTCCATAAACAATGGGTCGTCTTTTGATGCCTTTCGGATAGCAAAAGCCCGCTCGAAAAATACATAGAAGGCTATTACCGACATCACTGCCAATACAATCATTATCCATCCGCCTTTGCAGGCCATATCCCATAAATTCATTTCCGGTTCTCCCGATGCAACTGGGGTAAGTACCGGATTCGCTCCCGCCAATGTGTCTGCAACGGCTTGTGCCGCCGCCAACAATGTCATAGTTACCATAATATTAATTGTTTTCAATTTATTTTTCTATCTTTGCGTCAACAAAGTGCAAAGTTAGCAGAAAATACGGACAACCTGCTTACTTTACTGAATAAAGATTGATAAAAAGCTACAAGATATGCAACGGACTCTTAGATTCGCCCTTTTCGGGAATACATACCAAGAGCATAAATCGGCACATGTCACACACCTGCTCGACATTTTACGGAACAAAAAAGCCGAAATATGCATCAGTAATGACTTTTTCGATTTTCTCAAGCAACATACAAAAGCCAATCTGAAAGGCCTGCAGGTATTTCAAGGAAATGATTTCAATGCCGATATGGTGCTTAGTATCGGAGGTGATGGGACTTTTCTGCGTGCGGCAAGCCGGGTAGGTAAAAAAGAAATCCCTATTTTGGGAATCAACACCGGAAGGCTGGGGTTTCTTGCCGATGTATCACCCGACCAGATGGAGGAAGCCTTCGATGAAATCTATGCAGGGAAATACCTTGCCGAACCACGAAGAGTATTGCAGCTCCATACTGACAATTATGTCCTGAAAGGGTATCCTTTCGGCTTAAACGAAATTGCCGTACTTAAACAAGACAGTTCGTCAATGATTACCATACACGCTTATATCAATAATGAACTGTTATGTACCTATCAGGCAGATGGGCTGGTCGTAGCTACTCCTACCGGCTCTACCGGATATTCTCTCAGCGTGGGAGGCCCTATTCTTGTTCCACAAAGCGGTACCATCAGTCTTACAGCCGTAGCTCCGCATAGTTTGAATATCCGCCCCATTGTGATACGTGACGAGTGGGAAATCATACTCGATGTGGAAAGCCGGAACCATAACTTCCTTATTTCGGTAGACGGACGGAGTGAAACTTGTCGTGAGGGCACCCGTTTGCGTATTCGTCGTGCCGACTATTTCGTACGCATTGTCAAACGGTGTCATCATTCATTTTTCAACACACTTCGGGAAAAGATGATGTGGGGAGTGGACAGCAGAAACATTTAGAAACTATTTTGAAGAAATCTGAAACAGTTTTTTAAAATCAAAGCAAACAGAACTATTAAATCTATTTAAGTATGAACAAATTCAAATCAGTGCTTGGGGTATTCCTGCTTGCCTTCGGGCTGCCTATTATGGCAAAGGAATACCAGTATCAGACTGTGGAAGGCGATCTGATGAATGCCCGTATCTATACTTTGGACAACGGGCTGAAAGTCTATCTGTCGGTCAACGACGAGAAACCACGTATTCAAACCTACATTGCCGTACGTACAGGAAGCCGGAATGATCCGCCTGAAACCACGGGACTTGCCCATTACCTGGAACATCTGATGTTCAAGGGAACCCGCCAATTCGGCACTTCTGACATAGATAAAGAAGCTCCTCTTCTTGATGCTATAGAAAAACATTTCGAAGTATACCGAACCTTGAAAGACCCGGACCAGCGCCGTGCATATTACCACGAGATAGACAGTATCTCACAACTTGCAGCCCGGTACTTTATTCCCAACGAATATGATAAGCTGATGTCTGCCATTGGAGCCGTGGGGACTAATGCCTATACCAGCAACGATGTGACTTGTTACATAGAAGACATTCCGGCAAATGAAGTGGAAAACTGGGCGCGTATTCAGGCAGACCGTTTCCAGAATATGGTTATCCGTGGATTTCATACAGAGCTGGAAGCTGTATACGAAGAGTATAACATAGGTTTGGGAAGTGACACGGATAAATTGTTCAATGCACTGATGGCCCTGCTCTTTCCGGGGCATCCTTATGGGACGCAAACCACTATCGGTACACAAGAGCATCTGAAAAATCCTTCAATCACAAACATCAAGAACTATTTCCGCCGTTACTATGTGCCCAATAACGTAGCTATCTGTATGGCGGGAGACTTCGACCCCGATCAGGTAATCGCTACTCTTGATAAATATTTCGGTACTTGGCAGCCTAATCCGTCCCTTTCTCAACCCCAGTATGCCCCGATACCCGACCGCACTATGCCGAAAGATACAACAGTTGTAGGACAAGAAGCCGAACGCGTCTATATGGCATGGAAGTTTGATAAGGCTGCTTCGTTTCAAAACGACACTCTTGATGTAATAGCTGACATGCTCAGTAATGGCAAGGCAGGATTGATGGACCTCAATCTCGACCAGCAGATGAAATGGCTGGGAGGAGGTGCCTTTACCCTTCCGCTTGCCGAGTATTCAGGCTTTGTCGTAGTCGGATTTCCCAAGGAAGGACAATCGCTTGATGAAGTAAAAGCTTTACTCCTTGATGAAATCGGCAAGCTGAAGAAAGGCGACTTCGATGAAGACTTGATTCAAGCCGTGGTGAACAATAAAAAACTTTCTTTCTATACTACCCTTGAAAGCAACGAAGGACGTGCTGACCTGTTTGTCAACGCATTTATCAACCACCAGAAATGGAGTGATGTGACTGGTAAAATGGATCGCATCTCGAAAATAACCAAACAACAGATAATCGATTTTGCCAACCGTCATTTCCGTGACAATTATGTAACTGTGTACAAACGTATCGGAAACGATTCTACTATCAAGAAAATAGACAAACCGCAAATCACGCCCATTCCTACCAACCGGGATATGCAAAGTGCATTCGTGACTGAGATTGTAAATGCGGAAACAGAACCGATACAGCCCAAATTTGTCAACTTCGACAAAGACCTGACCAAAGGAATGACGTCTAATGGCTTGCCTGTACTCTATGTGAAGAATAATGAAAACGGACGTTTTTCACTTAATTATTATTTCGATTGTGGAGAAGAATGGAACAAATGGTTGCCTTATGCTGCCGATTACCTGGATTACCTGGGGACCGACAAGCTAAGTGCCGAACAACTCAAACAGAAATTTTATCAACTGGCATGTGACTTCGATATCAGCATAGGTTCTAAAAAAAGCAGCATCGCTTTGCGTGGACTTTCCGAAAACATGACAAAAGCCATGGCGTTGATGGAAGACTTCATCGCTCATGCACAGGTGGATACAGCAGCATTTACCCAGTATGCGGCTCTGGAGATGAAAGGACGTGCCGACAATAAACTCGACCAGCAGAACAATTTCAGTGCACTTCAGGCATACAGTGTATATGGTGCCTACAATTCGGTACGTAACATCCCTTCTGCACAGGAGTTTGAACAAATCGACCCGCAAGAACTGGTTGACTTGATTCGAAACCTCAGCAACTACAAACATACTGTGCTTTATTACGGTCCGATGAATCTTGACGAGGTGACTGTATCCGTTGACCGCTATCATAAAACCGCAGCAACCCTTGCTGATGCTCCCGTTGGAAAGCCTTACACATTGCAGCCGACTCCGGCTAACGAAGTTTTCATTGCTCCATACGATGCGAAAAACATCTATATGATGCAATATCATAACGAGAACCATCCGTGGAATGCTGACCGGCAACCTGTCATCGCGTTGTTTAATGAATATTTCGGAGGTGGCATGAACACAATCGTATTCCAGGAATTACGCGAAGCACGCGGGCTGGCTTATAGCGCAGGAGCCAGCTATGTTACTCCTGCTTATAAGGATAAACCTGAATATGCCACGACATTCATCATTTCGCAAAATGATAAGATGATGGACTGCATACGCACATTCAATCAGATTATCGATACAATACCGCAAGCAGGTAAGGCATTTGACCTTGCCAAGCAGGCACTTCTGAAACGTCTTGCTACTGCGCGTACCACCAAGATGAATATCATCAATGCTTACCTCAACGCCACAGACAAGGGCATCGACTATGATATCAATGAAAAGATTTACAATACCGTTCCTTCGCTCACAATGGATGACATAGTCCGTTTCGAACAGGAAACGATGGCAGGCAAACCTTACCGCTACATCATTCTGGGGAACGAAAAAGAACTGGATATCAAATCACTTGAGAAAATCGGTCCTGTCAAACGTCTGACTACCGAAGAAATCTTCGGATACTGATAAAGATATCATTCCGCGCAAGGCATTCTCTGTATACTTTGCGCGGAATGCACCATTTCATATCGTGCATGGTATAAACAGGCTTTCAGTTTCCAAACACAAACCGGTAGTACTGTTCTTTGCTTTCTATCGTATATAAAACTTCCCAACCATCCAAGGGCGTTTCGTACACCCGTCTGTATAATTCCAATTCGTGTTGTAAAAGCTGGAAGTTATCATACAGCAAAGAAAGATTCAATGCTTTCATTACACGGATTGCCGAATATTGCATAGTGTCACGCTGCTCTTTAGCATAATGTCGCAATGTCAGTTCATAAATCGAATCTGCTTTCCGGAAATCATGCTTTGCCGTGTCGCGGAAGCCTGCCCTGTCTTCCAGGACAGCCTTCAAACTCCACATATCCGCAGCTATAGAGTCGGGCACATTGGTTGCCATCTTCCGCAAAAGCAATAATATCTCGTCTGGTTTCCAGCTGCGCATCAGGTAGACCAATTTCGTCAGATATACCTTTTTCAGTGCCGGACACATCAGCATTGCGTTGTCCAGTTTCTTCCTGATTGCTGAGTCGTATCGGCATATGGCCGGATGAGTACGATTTACAGCAGCCAACCAGAAAGCCGAGTCTGCACGCATCAGGCTGTCTGCTTCCATTAACAGGCGTTCTGCCATCTCCTGTCGGGGCAATACAGGTTGTTGTTTTCTCCCGCATGAAAGCACGGAAAGTAAAATAAACCCTAATATCAGGTTCCGGAATGTCTTCATAAGCATTATTCTCTTTTCTGTACAAAAATAAATAAAAAGCACTACCTTTGCATAGAAAAAGAGAAGATTTATCGCTTTCTGTATATAATCAGCAATAAACAATAACCTACAGATGAGAAAAGTTACCCTTCAAGATGCACGTGCCATAGCCGGCATTTATAATTATTATATCGAGCATACTACCTCTACTTTCGAACTGGAACCTGTAAGCGAGGAAGAAATACGCAATCGCATTCTCTCCATCTCTTCCCGTTATCCCTATTATGTCGAAGAGTCTGGCGGGCAAGTCACAGGATATTGTTATGCCCATTTGTGGAAAGAGAGGGCAGCCTATGCCCGTACCCTCGAAACTACGGTTTATGTTGCTCCGGGTGAAGAGCGCAAAGGCATCGGCACACGCCTGATGAACCGTCTTATTGACGACTGCAGACAAGCCGGCATTCACTCGCTGATAGCTTGTATTACAGCCGACAATCATCCCAGTCTTCTCCTGCACGAACATCTGGGTTTCGTACAGGTCTCACGTTTTCAGGAGGTCGGATTTAAGTTCGGTCGCTGGCTTGATATTGTCGATTGTCAGTTGTTGCTCTCTGCGGAGGAATAATCGGGCATAGGACTGTAATGCTGGCACTTATACCGCGCAAAGTATAAACTGTATTTTATCATATTCAGATGATTTAAAAGGCTGTTGTTATTTTCTTCTTTTCTCACGCAGATAGCTTCGTCTGGTGTAAGATTAATAATCTTCCGCTTGTAAGATTAATAATCTTGCAGCCTGAAGATTAA
>NZ_JACSPP010000046.1 GCF_014837065.1 Phocaeicola intestinalis | reverse complement strand
ATGAGAAAAAAGTATTTAAGTGCACTGCTGTTCGGAGCGTTATTGTTCGCTTCGGCAGGAACTTTTACCTCTTGTAAAGACTATGATGATGACATCAGTAATCTGCAAGGTCAGATTAATGATGTAAACACAGCAATTACTGAGTTGCAGAGTGCTGTAGAAGGAGGAAAGTATGTTACTGCCGTATCTAATACAGGTAATACCATTACTTTCACTTTCTCGGATGGCACAACGACACAGGTTGCTTTAGAAGATCAGGTAGGTAGTGTTGTAACCGTACAGGATGGAGTTTTGTATATCGATGGTGAAGCTACAGATATCAAAGTGGCAGAACCTGCTCCTACTCCGGAACCGGGCGAAGAACACAAAGACCAGATTATTATTGAAAACAATATGTGGTCTGTTCTGCAGGAAGATGGTACTTATAAGACTACCAATATTCCTGTATCAGGTGTTAGCGTATCGGGTAGCGAAGCTGAAGGATATACTTTCCGTGTTTACGCTTCCGATGGTACTTATAAGGATGTTAAGCTGCAGAGTGCTACTTCTTCGTTGACAGATTTAACTCTTCAAGACCACAGTCCTGCGTTGAAATACTACGTATACACATTCAAATATGATGGAACAGGCAGACCGGATCGTGATAAATGGGCAGGTCCAAGAGCTCTTCCTGCAAAAGACGGTAGCCTTGTAGCTGCCATGTCTACCATCGGCATCCAACTGAATCCGACAGATGTAGACGGAACAGTTATCGACTTTAGCTTGATTGATAGCAAAAACAATATCCCAAGCAGCATCGCTTTGTCTGCAAGTGCTGATACAGAATTGAAGACCAGAGCTGCATCGACGAACGGTCTGTACACGCTTTCTATGGAAGATGTGTATTTCGATGATGCTAATGCTTTGAACAATTTCGAGAATCAATTTGTATCAAGTAAAAAAAACAAACTTTATGCTGTTGTAGCTGGCAAAACACGTTCAGCTTATGACGTTACAGTTGGAAAAGCTAACAGCGGCGAATCATTGACTAAAGTCAATGTAAAAAACGGAAGCACAACTGTAGCCACAGAAGCAGTAGGCTCTGATCCTGATAAGGATAATCCTATTATAGTTGATGCAAACAAGTGGTATTCGGTAACAGCGACTGAAGGAGCTGCCCTGTATGACATGCACCTTTCGGTAGACAATGACGACAAGACTTTGTATGGCGTACAGATTGAAGAATCGGAAGGTAGCTATAGATTTATGACCACTACCACTCCAGACAACATAACCAAACCGATTTTCAATCTCGTTGTTGAAACGGTAGATAAGAACGGTACTTATAAAAAGACTACACTTGCTATCCAACAGTCTGCCATTATTACGTCTGGTGTAACTTATGACCCGATTTCGTATGAAATCAAGAATAAGAATGCGGATGAAAACTACTTCTATGTAAGTTTGGATAAGATGAAAGAAGCTTTGGGTACTCAAGGTGTTGCTTTGTGGAATACGCAAGCTGATTTGGCAAGTACAGCCGTTAAGTTTGTAGATACAACAGACAAGAATGTTGATGATTTCGCAGAAGCGGATGGTATTGATGCTACATTCGTAAATAAGAATGAAGCTAAAGTAACAGAAGTAAGTAGTTTGAAGGATGCAAACTTCATCCAGTTCCGCATTACTAATGCAACTGCAGGCGCTAACTTTGATGTTAATAAGCAGTATAATGCGGTAATTGATTTCAAAAAGAACTCAACTACCGTATTGAATACAATTACAGTTCCGTTCACTCTAACATTGCCGTCTATCACTACATTGTTCCAATTGGATGCTAACTTTGTAATTGATGGAAATGCAGTTTGCTACATGTATGAAAAGGATCAAAAAGCCGGTGAAGCTGCATTCAATTTAAACCGTGTATTCGCTAAAGCAGAAACTACCGGATTTACAATTGCATTGGATGATCAAACGAATGTAGTTGATAATCTGAAGTCAAGCGATTTGGCAAGTATGGACAATAAGGAATTTGATGGATCAACAATGGTTACTCTGAATGATAAGGATAAGAATACAACAACTGGTATCCAAAAGGGTTACGGTCAAGTATTGACATTCCATATCACAGGTAAATACGCTAATGCTTGGGAATATCCTGAAAATGAAGGCTTCACATTCACTGCTAAGATTTTGAGCCCGATTTACGAAGGTAATGTAACTCCGAGAGAAGGTAGCCAAGTTGTCATTCCGGCATCTGATTTGGATGGCTATCAATTCGGTAATGATGTTATTATCGGTAACACTTACAATACTGCTGTTACTTATGATGTATTGCCTATTTGGAAGAATGGTAAATCTCTTTATTCACGTGAAGACATCAAAGCTGTTTCTGCTAAATCTGGTAATACTAATATCTTTACGATTACAGGTGCTCCGACTGATGCTCTGCCTCCGATTACTTCTGGTAATACAACGGTTAAGCGTGACGGATACTTTGAAATGCATTCACAGAATGTTCCACAAACTTCAACAACAACTGTTGAAATTACAGTTACCGATATTTGGGGATATTCTAAGACAAGTTCAGTACCTGTACAAATTACGGTTGAATAATTCAATTAACTCTTCTATTATAAAAGCGGCTCTTTTGAGCCGCTTTTTTATTGCCCCTTTCAGAATAATTTTGTTTCTTTGCGTAAATCCAAAACTTGATGCATGATGAAGTACCCGATAGGAATTCAGAGCTTTGACCAGATTATAGAAGACGGTTATGTATATGTCGACAAGACCGGTTTGATTTACCAGTTAGTAAAAGGCGGGAAAATCTATTTCCTGAGCCGTCCGCGCCGGTTCGGCAAGAGCCTGCTGGTCTCTACCTTGAAATGCTATTTCCAAGGGCGAAAAGAACTGTTCAAGGGGCTTGCTATTGACAAGTTGGAAACCGAGTGGGCGGAATACCCCGTGTTCCATATCGACTTTAACGGGACTGACTTTACAAGATCGGGCAAACTGGATGATATCATAGGAGGTACGGTCGGCACATGGGAAAAGGAATACGGGCGAACTACAGAATTTGAGGATATAGGCAAGCGGTTCGCCTACGTGCTGCAGCAGGCGCACAAGCGGTACGGCAGGCGGTGCGTGGTGCTGGTAGACGAATACGACAAACCCATACTCGATGTGCTGGACACGGGATACACGACCACGATAGACGGGAAGGAGCGTCTGCTGGAAGGCATCCATAGGGAAATATTAAAGAGTTTCTATTCCACCTTTAAATTGGCGGATGAAGACCTTCAGTTCGTGCTGCTGACGGGCGTGACCAAGTTCTCGCAGGTAAGTGTGTTCAGCGGGTTCAACCAACCGAGCGACATCAGCATGGACGAGCAGTATGAAACGCTTTGCGGCATCACGCAGGAAGAACTGGAGCATTATTTTGCCGAGCCTATCAAGGCATTGGCGGTAAAATATAAGGTTACTGAAGAAGGGATGCTGGACATGCTGAAGCACCGGTATGACGGCTATCACTTCAGCGGCAACCTGACGGACATATACAACCCGTTCAGTCTGCTGAACGCATTTGCCAAAAAGGCACTCCGCGACTATTGGTTCTCCAGCGGCACACCCACCTATCTGGTCCGCCTGCTGAACCATACGCAGGAGGACCTGAACGAACTGACCGGACGCTATTACCGCCCCGAAGAGTTTGTCGATTACAAGGCGGACGTGGAGAAGCCCCTACCGATGATTTACCAAAGCGGTTATCTGACCATCAAAGGATACGAGCCTGTATACGAACGTTTTCTCCTCGATTTCCCGAACAACGAAGTGAAGAACGGTTTCGTGTCCTTAATCGCTTCCGATTACCTGAAATCCAAAGAAAATATGGGGAATTGGGTAATAGACGTAGTGGAATCTCTGAAACACGGCGATTTGGAACAGCTTCGCAAGCTGTTTACTTCTTTTCTTGCCAGTATCCCATACTCAATGCGTGCCAAGAAGGACGAGGCGGAGAAGGAACGCTTCTTCCACTATACGCTTTACCTCATTTTCCGCCTGATAAGCGTCTACACGGTCTATACAGAGAAAGAACAGAGCCAAGGGCGTGCCGATTGCATCGTGGAGACGGATGACTACATCTATATTTTCGAGTTCAAGCGCGACGGCACGGCGGACGAGGCTTTGGCGCAGATAGAGGCGAAAGGTTATGCCCGACCCTACGAAGCAGACCCGCGCACCTTATATAAGATAGGAGTGAACTTCTCTTCCGAAACGGGTACGGTGGAGGACTGGAAAACCGTCTGATTTACTATTTGTCTATTTACGATTTACTATTAATGAATTTCGCAAAAGCCATGTAGGGGCGTATCGCATACGCCCTGAATGCGCCAACTTATCCACGCGGATGATTTCAGGGCATATGCGATACGTCCCTACAGTTCATTGGGTGAAATGTGGAATTCATTTTTTCATATCCGTAATTTAAAGGTTAATGTAAAGATAAAAAGAAAGGGAGGCGTTTCCCATTATGAGATTGGGAACGCCTCTCTTATCTTAGTAAGCAGTGTTAATTCTGAATTGTTTTGCTTAGGCTGTTATTACTTCGCTGCTTTTACAGTTACAGACAGAGTCTTAGTAACACCGAATACGTCAACCAATTCGAACTTGAGAGTTATAGGCTCAGTTGTACCGATATTATTAGGCAACTGAATCATGATGCCACCTGGAACAGCAGGCAAACCTTCTTTCTTATTCGCTTGTTTAGCTGGCAAGTTAACGACAACAACCTTATCTTCATAAGGACCTGATACTGCCCAACCATTGGTCTTAGTATAAAGATTTTCATAGAATCCTGCATAACCTTGAGTAATAGTTATTGAACCATCTGGATCAACAACTGCAGTTCCTGCTGTACCTACAATAATACTACCCTTAGCCTTATCAAAAATAGTCTTACCATTTTTATCTACTGCAGTGATATTTGCATTTGCAAGAACGAAATTACGTGCAAAACCTTCAGTATCTTCTTCAAAGCCTTGACGTTGGTTCATTTCATCTCGCGGATCAATATTACCATCAGCTGTAATACCATCAAATAGATAGAATGGATTACCTAATGCATCGGTCAAAGTGAAATCTGTATCTTTCAAGATAACTTCACGGGTTACATTATTAGAAATGTATTCAGATGCTTTAGTCTTAACTTCTTTTGCATCACCCAGTAAGCTTGCAAATACTAATGTAAAGTCTTTTACTTGCTCTTCTGTTGCTGGATATACTCCATAGAAATTATATTCAGCGAAGATTTCAATTTCGCTACTGTTAACATCACCCTTGTGAATATAGGTCTCCCATTCTTCAGCCTTACTTGAATAAGCAATTTCTGTTAACGGTGCATTCAATTTGTCATAAGTGTAATCCATAATTTTACCATCATAAATGTTATATTTAGGATTACCTTTCAGTACATAATATTCTGCATTAGGTATAAATTTGCTATATTCCTTTTCATATGCAGTAGTGAATGCTTCAAAGAGCGGAGCATACATATAATTACCAACTTTATCACCATACAGTCTCAATTCTGTATCGCTGGTCCAAATAGCCTTTTCACCGTTTTCACGAGTGATATCCAAAGTCGGTTGAGTAAATTCAAACGGCAATACGATAGATGCTACCGGAGTCTGGGTATCTTGATCGTTTACAGTCAAAGTCAACTGGTATGCGTTGTTCAAGCTGAAATTGTATGGATATCCATAAGATACACAGAACTGGAAAGTAATGGTATTGTTCTTTGTGTCAACAGAATAACGGACATTGTGACCCATATCGTCATTGTCATTATCTTGGTTATTGTCACCTTCACCACCAATAACGGTCAGTTTCACGGAGTTGTTTGCAATTGCACTATTCCATACTGCTTTTTCTACATCACTCATTCCGTTAAGCAATTCAGTCAAAGAGTATGCTTCAGTATTCAATGCAAATACTTTTTCGCCGTTATTACTCCAAATCCAATTATCAATCCAAGTCAATTCTTTGTTGTCTTTTCCATCAATGTATTTTGCATCCATCGGAACATTCAGGCGTTCTAATGTTACAGTATGTTCTGTAGCCATTTCTTCGCGCATCAATGCAGTAAATATAGGCGCTTTATCACCCTCTACTACAGTTCCGTCCATCAAAATATAGTTGTAGACCAATTTAACAGAATTGTTTACACCTGTGTCTCTTGTATATCTGAAAGAGTGTCCATCGTTAACGATTTCTGCGCCATACAGCTGAACAGCTTTCAGATTGTCTGCAGATTGTTCAAAAGTCAACCAATAGTCGTAAACGGCATTGGCATCAACAGATGAAGTTGAATAAGTCGGAACATATTCCTTATTTACAGCACAGTTAGTCAGATTATTAGGATATACTTCCACTTTGCCTATTTTCTTCAAGCTTGCGCCCAAATCATAAGCTGTCTTGATGGTGGTGTTGCCCAACGTTGCGGTCAACGACAAAGCGTGCTTAGCACCATCATTAGCCTTGAACAACAGGTAGTTCTTCGTTCTTGCGTCTTCAATATCTTCATAACGGGTAAAGTCATGCGGCAAAACCCATACGCCGTTTGCAGAAGTTGCTCTTGACAATACGCCTTCGTATGGAACTGCATCCTTAAATAAGATTACATTATGCCTCTGTTTTTTCTACATTTAAATTTTAGTGATATATTTCACTCGATAAATTGGATTTTGTCTGCTTCACGAGGCTTGGCGGTTGGAGTCTCATCGGGATAGCCGAAGCCGATGCAATATAACAGTTCGTAACCTTCACTGAAGTTTAGCTTTTTCAAGTATTCAGCCGCTTCAGGACTCTTCATAAAGCGGGCGGGACTTCCCAAACAACAACTTCCTATCCCCATAGACCAAGCTGAAATCATCATGTTTTCAGCCAACAAACCGCAGTCGAAAGGCGAACTTTCTGATTTTGTATCGTGCCCGATAAAGACTACCGTAGGTGCATTGCGGAACATATTGCGGAATGTAGAGTCTGACGCGGCTTTCGGATTGGCTTTCTTATATAATTCGGTTACGCCGTTAATATAATCGGGATTGTCTACGACACGGATTTCCCAAGGTTGGCGGTTCATGGCATTGGGGGCATTGATACCGCATTCGACAATAGTCTGCATCTTTTCACGCTCTACCGCCTGCGGTTTATACTGGCGGATGCTACGGCGTGTCATGATGGTTTCCACTACTTGATTCTTTACACTGTCTTGGGTAACTTCGGCGGTTGCCTGTGTTTGTCCTCCTCCGCACGCCATCAGGGGCAGAAGCAGGGTTGCGATTAATACGTGTTTCATGAGTTTTTGAGTTTTTAAGTTTGTGAGTTTTGTTGGATTTTACCACAGAGGGCACAGAGTATCACAAAGGAATGATTTTTTTAGAGAAAAACGCTGTGTCCTTTGTGGTAAAAATCCAATTGCGAATATACAAACAATATGATAAACTCAAAAACTCATAAACTTAAAAACTCACAAACTTATTCGTATCCCGGTGTTTGTGTCAATGCCGGATTATCTGTCATGGTGTCTGTATCGATGGGCCAAAGCAAATGGTCTGGGTTTTGCAAGGACGAATATTTCATGACGTATTCTTGTCCGAAACGGCGAAGGTCGTACCAGCGTTTTCCTTCGAACATAAACTCACGCAAACGTTCACGCAAAAGCACTTCGTTGATTCCTTCGTTGTCTCCTGCCAGATGCGGATAACCCATTGACGCTTCCTCGTACGCTCCGGCATACGCCCGCTGACGAATCTGATTGATTTCTTCTGCAGGGTCACTGCCAAGTACCGCTTCCGCCTCTGCCTTCAGCAATAACACATCGGCATAACGGTAAATGGGGTAATCGTCGCAAAACTCCCGGTATGAAGCGCCGGCAGGTGTCATGCCCCGGAATTTATAAGCAAAACAACCGACGTATGCAACCGTTCCTGATTCGTCTTTGCTATAAACAGCCCGCAATGTTCCGCTCAAGCGTGTGTCTGCTTCATCAAACTGGCTGTACAGTTCTTTGCGGAGCGGATAATATACATTGCCGTTAAAGTTCAGGCTGATGGGCGAACCGTCGCTTTCGTAATAACTGCTCAACGTGGTCTGTTGCGGTACCATGCGGTTGCGCCATTCTCCGTTAAACAAATCCGCCTCGTTGTAAGCCGCATGCAGCGAGAAGATAATTTCGTTATTGCCCTTATTTTCGTAATCGAACACAGAGGCAAAATCGGGCAGCAAATCCAATTCTGTACGTGAGATATGCGTCTGCACATCGTTCAACGCCTCTAAAGCTGTCTGTGCATCAGCCGTTCCGCCATTCATTTGCCTGCTGGACCAAAGGTAAGCTTCCGCTTTTAAAGTCAGTGTTGCCGCCTTCGACCACAACGAACGCCCGGCACGGAACGAATAATCGTCTCCAAAAGCTGTTTCAGATGACGCAATATCGTCTTTGATATACTGCATTACGGTTGACGCATCCGTAGCCGGACGCTCCAAGTTGCCTACTTCAAAACCTAAACTGGGGTCGGCATTCCATACCACATTGCCCCACGAGCGCAATAAATGGAAATAATAGAAGGCACGCAGCCCATACGCTTCGCCCAAGTAATAATTGCGGTCGGCTTCACTTAATAAGTCTGTGGTTTCAGCCCGTGAGAGAAACAGGTTGATTTGATTGATATTGTAATACAGTCCGCCGTAATTCTCAATGCCCGGACGTTCTTCGGTCAGTGTATTGGAAGTGATTTCTTCTACCTGATTGCTTTCGCCCGTCCAGCCGATGCCTGTATTGTAAATGTCCGAACGCAATTCGCCCAACATAAACAGATTTTGCGCATCGGCATCACGCAAGCGGCTGTGTATGCCATACATGAAGGAAGTGAAATGCCCTTCGTTCTTCCACATATTTTCATCGGTAATTTCGCTGATTGGGGTCATATCCAGGCAACTGCTAAATGAGCATGCCGCTATCACGCCCAAAACTGACATCAGTATTGTTTTCTTCATAATCATCATACGTTTTTTAAAGTTAGAATGAAATAGACGCACCGACCAATACGGTACGCGGAGTCGGATAACGTCCGGTATCGACTCCCGGATAAACCAACGGAGCTTCGGGAGACGTGCCGCTATATCCCGTAATGTAAAACAGATTCTGCCCTGTAATATACAATGAAACATCGGTGCTATGAATCTTGGAAACCCATTTCTCAGGCAGCTTCCAACTCAATGTCAATTCACGCAAAGCCAAATAGTCGCCCTTTTCATAGAAACGGGAACTACGGTTGTCTACGCTCGTAATGTCACTTCCTGCCGTATCGCGGTAAAGGTTCTTCTTATTGGTGGAATCATCGTAGTATGACTTAGGCAGGTCTGTATCCGGATTTTCGCTTGTCCAGCAATCCAGCCCGTCGGCAATGATGTTCTTGAATCCGACCGACTGCCCGATAGAACGCATCGCCACCATGTTCAAGATGGTATGCCCGACTGCAAAGTCGAACCGCCCGTAAAGCGAGACATTTTTATACGAAAGGGTAGTGCTGAAGCCGCCGGTCCATTTCGGATAGATGTTTCCGACCTTTACGCGGTCCAGCTGGTCAATGACATTATCGCCGTTCAAGTCTGCCCAAAGCACATCGCCGGCTTCAATCGGCTTGGTCAGTCCGTAACGTTGGCGGTCTGCCTCGCTGACATTCGGCCCGTACAGTCCTGCAATCATATCCATACGGTTTCCTGCCAATTGTGCCACTTCGTTTTCGTCTCTCAAGATTTTTACCTGCTGATATGCATAAATATCGCCCAACGTATGACCTTCCTGGTATCCTCCTACCCAAATGACCTGTTGAGATGCCGGGTCCCAAACTTGAGATCCGCCCTGACGGTTGTTCTCATTGCCATTATCGGGCAATTTCACAATCTTATTGAACACATACGAAGCGTTAAAAGAGAAATTCCAGTTGAATCCTTTCGGATTGGAAATCAGGTTTAGGTTGCCTTCCACCTCGAACCCGCTGTTACGCAACGTTCCCAAATTGGTCTTAAACGAATCGAATCCTGTGTACCCGGGCAGGTTTACATCGGTCAATAAGTCGGAAGTCGTACGGTTATAATAATCCAGAATCAGATTGAAACGGTTGTTCAGAAAGCCAAGGTCTAAACCTGCTTCGAACGATTTGCTCTTTTCCCAACACAGTTGCGAATTGATAACTGCCGTATTCAGAATGCCGTTCACTCCGTTATACGGATGTGTGCCGCTGGCTTGCCCGTACAGCCCATATACGTCGTAATTGTTGATGCCGTTCACATTGCCGTTGATGCCGTACGAAATACGAGGCTTTAACGTAGAGACCACATTGGCAAGCGGGCTGTTGTGAAAGAAAGCTTCTTCGTGGATATTCCAACCGGCAGACACACCCGGGAAGAATCCCCAGCGGTTGTCGGACAAACGGGAAATGCCATCGTAGCGGGCTACAGCCGTAAACAAATACCGGCGTTTGTAATCGTAAGTCACCCGTCCGAAGAACGAAGCGATGCGGTATCCTTCACGGTATGAATACGCAGTCATATTTTCGTTTCCCGATGCGTTCAGGGTGGGAATATCATCGAAAGGTGCTCCCTGGCCGGTTCCGCTGTATTCGGTATACTGATTCTCAAAATATTCCCCTCCCAGCATTGCCGAGAAATTGTGGTCTTCTTTAAACGTATCGGTATATTCCAGCTGCACGCTATGCTGCTGCTGGATGGTGCGCTGATAATCAAACGAAGCCTTCCGTTCTGTATTCACGTTCCAATAGTCACGGTATTCCTTATCGAACAATTCCCTTGTATAGTCTTCATAATAAACCGAACTGTTTTCGCGCAAGAACAGCTTGTCTTTTATCAGTTCCAAATCGGCGCCGATATTCAGCGTTGTCTTACGTGTATTGTTCTTATTCGTCAGTTTGTCCAGCCAATAGAGCGGATTGCCGTCACGCTTGCCGTAGCCATAATTAGGCGACCCGTCGTCGAAGAAAGGTTTCCAGGTAGGTTCCATACTCTGCATACGCTCGAAAAGGTCTGCCATGTCATCGTAATACAATTCCGGAGCAGTAGAGGTGGAAAAACTTACTCCTCCTTTGATATTCAAAATGGGCAATACCTTATAATTCCCGTTCAACGTACCGCTGAACCGGCGGTATTCCGTGCCTTTTACCGTTCCGTCTTCGGAATAATACCCTAACGATGCGGCGAACGTGCCTTTTTCGCTTCCTCCGTTAAAGCTCAAGTAGTGGTCTTGTGTAAAAGCAGGGTCTTTGTACACCTCGTCACGCAGGGTAGTCCCGTAATCCTTGAATACGATTTGCCTGCCTGTTACCGGATCGGTCATTTGTTTCCAACCTTCTTGCAACAAGTTCTCGTTCCCGTCCAAATAGCGGATTGCATACTGGTCAGGGTTATTGGCGCCGTATACGGCACCGTATCCTCTTGTATTGTCGATATCCGTAATGCTTCCGCCCGAGTACATGCGCCCCAATCGTCCGAAACGGATGTAATTCTCGGCATCCATGTATTCGTAACCTTTACGGGCAAAGTTCATGCCTCCTTTAAATTTATAAGAGACTTGGGTATGTCCGGCTTTCCCTTTCTTCGTCTGTACCAGAATCACGCCATTATTGGCACGGGCTCCATAAATCGCTGTAGAAGCGGCGTCCTTCAATACCTGAATCGATTCGATGTCGGAAGGGTTGATATCGTCCATGGAACGGACTACGCCATCGACTACAACCAAGGGGGAACCTGCGCTTTCTATTCCTGCCCCGCCACGCAATACGATGGTAGGCGCGCTTCCCGGCGCTCCGGAAGTATTCGTTACACGCAAGCCGCTGACAGTACCCTGCAAGGCTTGTGCCGCATTAGAAAGAGCTGCGTTCTGCAAGACTTTCTGGTCCATTTTCGAAATAGCCGTAGTCATCGTGGAACGCTTCTGCTTTACGCCATAGCCTACTACAACCACTTCGTCCAAGAGTTCGGAATCTTCGTGAAGAATGATTTTCAATTGCTTTTCATTCACCGCCCGTACGCGCTGTGTCTCAAAACCGATATAGCTGATTACCAACGCCTTGCCTTTCTCTACTTGCAAGGTAAATTCGCCATCCAAATTGGTAATGGTTCCGTTTTCGGTTCCTTCTTCCAGTACAGTAGCTCCGATAACAGCTTGGCTGGATTCGTCTAAAACCACTCCATTTACAGTCAGACTCTGCGCCATAAGCTGCACGGTGCACCACCCGTATAAAATCAGAAAAATGCTTCTTTTCATAAATTATATATTAAATAATTGTTATTCATGAACTGTTTTTCACCCAACCCCTTGGATGTACACATAAGAAGCATGCCTCTAAAAACCCGGTGCAAAATTATATTTTTTCAGCATTCCGTGTAATTATCGGCTTATTTTTTTCATATTATTTAAACGATGGGAACAAAAACAGCCGTTGTGGTAATCTCGGATAAGAATACTCACAACGGCGTTAAAAATCAATTGCTTATACCTTTTTAACCATCTTCTCGATGAAATAAGCATGTACTGTAGTATCGTCCGTCAGTTCGGGATGGAACGAGCAGACCAACATGTTCTTTTCACGTGCTGCTACGATGTGCCCGTCTACCGTTGACAAGACTTCCACCTGCACGCCTGCCTTATTTATATAAGGAGCACGGATGAAAGTCATGGGTATTTCTTGTCCGGCAAACAGGTCACGTGTGAAGAAACTGCCTAACTGGCGGCCGTATGCATTGCGTTTCACGCAGATGTCCATTACTTGCAAGTAGCGTTTCGGGTCGTTTTCTATTTCATTTGCCAATAGAATCATACCTGCACATGTACCGAATACGGGCAATCCTTCTTTCACTTTCTCCCTAAGCGGAGACATCATATCCAGGCTATTCAAAAGCTTGCCGATAGCCGTACTCTCCCCGCCTGGTATAATCAGCCCGTCCATGGGGCAGGACAAATCGGATAATTGGCGGATTTGAAAATGTGCTACACCCAAGCGGTCTAACATCTGTTCGTGCTCAAGGAAAGCTCCTTGCAGCGCCAAAACACCTATTTTCAGCATATCCTTTCCCGGTTATTTTCCTCTTTCTGCCATCAACAGGGTGATTTCATCTTCGTTAATGCCTACCATGGCTTCGCCCAAATCGGTAGAAACCTCTGCCAATAACTTAGCGTCGTTATAGTTGGTCACGGCATTGACAATGGCGCGCGCCCGCTTTTCGGGATTGCCAGACTTGAAGATACCGGAACCGACAAACACACCTTCAGCCCCCAGTTGCATCATCAAGGCGGCATCGGCAGGAGTGGCTACACCTCCGGCAGCGAAATTCACTACGGGAAGCTTTCCGTTTTCGTGTACATACCGCAACAAGTCCAACGGCACTTCCAGCTCTTTGGCCTCATTGTACAGTTCGTCTTCGGCAAGTGCCTGTACGCGGCGGATGTCGCGCATCATGCTGCGCATGTGAGTCACTGCCTGAATCACATCGCCGGTGCCCGGTTCTCCTTTGGTACGAATCATCGAAGCACCTTCTGCGATACGGCGCAATGCCTCGCCCAGGTTTTTAGCTCCACAAACGAACGGTACCTTAAATTGGGTCTTGTCTATATGGAACACACCATCTGCCGGCGACAATACCTCACTCTCGTCGATGTAGTCAATTTCCAACGCTTCCAATATCTGTGCTTCCACAAAATGTCCGATACGCACTTTCGCCATCACAGGAATACTGACAGCTTCCTGTATGCCACGTATCATCTTCGGGTCGCTCATACGGGCAACTCCGCCCGCTGCACGGATATCAGCCGGAATGCGTTCCAATGCCATAACGGCTACTGCACCTGCCTGTTCGGCAATCTTTGCTTGCTCCGGAGTCGTTACATCCATGATAACGCCTCCTTTCAACATTTGAGCCAAATTCTTATTCAGCTCGTACCTTTCATTTTTCATTCCTCATAGGTATTTAGTTCGTAAAACGGGGGCAAATATAGCAAATAAAGCAACATCGTAATTTTAAGAGCCTATTTTTAAATTCTCCAATAAAGCCATGTTATACTGTAAGCGGCATTAAAATGTGCATTTTGTATATATCACGTAGTAGAGACGATGTGCACATCGTCTCTACAGAGATGGTGCGAAATGTTCAAGGACATGCACAAATTCATAACGTGCATGGTATAAGTTTGTAAGTTCGTAAGTTTTTATACTTTAAGCGGCATTAAAATGTGCATTTATGCCACGTAGTAGAGACGATGTGCATATTGTCTTTACAGAAACGATACGATTCAAGCGTGCATTTTGATGAACATAAGTGAGTGGACCGTTTCACATAAGTAACCCGGGCGTTTCACATAAGTGAGTCAGCCTTCTCACTTATGTTCGTTTGAGAGAGCTTTTGGCTTGAACAGCATTTAAACAGGCATTAAAAAAGCGGTCCTCTACGAAAGAGGACCGCTTTGCCATATAGGTTGAGATTGAAATTACAATTTCGGACCTGCAGCAACCAAAGCCTTACCAGCTTCGTTTCCTTCGAACTTAGCGAAGTTCTTGATGAAGCGACCAGCCAGGTCTTTAGCTTTTTCATCCCACTGAGCAGCGTCAGCGTAAGTATCACGCGGATCAAGAATCTTCGGATCTACGCCCGGCAATTCAGTCGGAACAACGAAGTTGAAGTACGGGATAGTCTTAGTCGGAGCTTTGTCGATAGAACCATCGAGGATAGCGTCGATGATACCACGAGTATCGCGGATAGAGATACGTTTGCCGGTACCGTTCCAACCAGTGTTAACCAAGTAAGCCTTAGCACCAACCATCTTCATCTTCTTAACCAACTCTTCTGCATATTTAGTCGGATGCAAGCTCAAGAAAGCCTGACCGAAGCAAGCAGAGAATGTCGGAGTCGGTTCAGTGATACCACGTTCTGTACCAGCCAATTTTGCAGTAAAGCCAGACAAGAAGTAGTATTGAGCCTGATTTTCGTTCAGGATAGATACAGGAGGCAATACGCCGAATGCATCAGCAGACAAGAAGATAACTTGTTTTGCATGAGGACCTTTAGAAACCGGCTTAACGATGTTGTTGATGTGATAGATAGGATAAGAAACACGAGTGTTTTCTGTTACGCTCTTATCAGCGAAGTCAATCTTGCCGTTTGCGTCAACTGTAACGTTTTCCAGCAAAGCGTCACGCTTGATAGCGTTGTAGATATCCGGTTCAGAATCTTTATCCAGGTTGATAACCTTAGCGTAGCAACCACCTTCGTAGTTGAATACACCTTCGTCATCCCATCCGTGTTCGTCATCACCAATCAACTTACGTTTCGGGTCGGTAGACAAAGTAGTCTTACCTGTACCAGACAAACCGAAGAAGATAGCAGTGCTGGTTTCTTCCATGTTGGTGTTAGCAGAGCAGTGCATAGAAGCGATGCCACGCAACGGGTTGAAGTAGTTCATCATAGAGAACATACCTTTCTTCATTTCACCACCATACCAAGTATTCAGGATAACTTGTTCCTTAGTAGTCAAGTTGAAGACAACGGCAGTTTCAGAGTTCAAGCCCAGTTCTTTGTAGTTTTCAACTTTAGCCTTAGAAGCGTTGTAAACAACGAAGTCAGGTTCGAATGATTCCAGTTCTTCTTTAGAAGGACGGATGAACATGTTAGTTACGAAGTGAGCCTGCCAAGCAACTTCCATGATGAAACGTACGCACAGACGAGTTGCAGGGTTTGCACCGCAGTAACCATCTACTACATACAGTTTCTTGTTAGAAAGTTCTTTAGTAGCCAATTCTTTCAAAGCGTTCCAAGTTTCTGTAGTTACAGGCTTGTTGTCGTTTTTGTATTCATCAGAAGTCCACCACACTGTGTTTTCACTTGTAGCGTCTTTTACCAGGAATTTATCTTTAGGAGAACGACCTGTGTACACACCGGTCATTACGTTTACAGCACCCAGTTCAGTTACCTGACCTTTTTCATAGCCTTCCAAACCCGGTTTTGTTTCTTCTGCGAACAAAACATCGTAAGACGGATTGTGTACGATTTCTACGGTTCCATTGATACCGTACTTAGTAAGATCTAAATTTGCCATTGTTCAAATGATTAATTGGTTATTATATCAAATGTTTAGTTATTGCTTGATGTTCTCTTTAGTTAGCTTCAAAAAAGATGTTCTTCAACACATCTCCCTTGTTTTTCGCGCTACAAAAATAGTGGTTTCTTTTGAATCCGAAGCAGATATTATTGAAAAAAATCCGTAATTAGCAAAGTTTTATACTTGTGTAACAAATATGCTACACGGAGTTTGCAATTGCCTTGTTTCAAAAAAGATACCCCTCACCCTCTTTACCACGAAACCTTCGGGGCATAGCATGACATTTTTACACAAATGTCCTTTTTTCTTCGTACCTTTGTGAAAAATTATCAAGCGAACATCATGAAGATTATTGATTTTAGTACCAGCAACACACTGTTAAACCAATTCCTTGCCGAGATGCGCGATGTCAACATCCAGCAAGACAGTTTGCGATTCCGGCGGAATATCGAACGTATCGGGGAAATCATGGCATACGAAATCAGCCGTGACCTGCCTTATGAAGAGAAGGTGATACGCACGCCGCTTGCCGAAGCAGTGGAAAACATACCGGCTGTCCGTCCGGTTATTGCGACCATTCTGCGTGCAGGACTTCCGCTCCACCGAGGATTCATCAATTATTTCGACCATGCCGAGAATGCTTTCGTATCGGCTTACCGCAAATACATCGATGAAGATCATTTCGACATTCATATCGAATACATCGCTTCTCCAAAACTGGATGGAAAAACATTGATTCTTACCGATACGATGCTTGCTACGGGTGCTTCTATGGAATATGCATATGAAGCCTTGCTGACCAAGGGAACGCCTGCGCACGTACATATTGCTTCGGTAATAACCAGCCGACAGGCTGTAGAACATATCCAGAAAGTTTTTCCTCAAGAAAAGACTACCTTGTGGTGTGCTACTATCGATCCGGAACTGAATGCTCACTCGTATATTGTTCCGGGGCTGGGCGATGCAGGCGACTTGTGTTATGGCGAAAAAGAATGACTTCTGAATTGTACGTGCAGGCGTGCGGAGAAACACGTCTGCACACATTCTCAGTCTGGGATATAAGAAGCTGTTTTGAATTTATCGTGCGATGATTTGGGATGAGTTTTTGAGGCATTTTCGCTTTTGTGATGAGGAAGATAGCGGGCTATCTGACGAAGAACAGGAGCGAAAAAGACCAAAAAATCGCCCAAAGCACACACGAAAACGTATACATCAAGACAAGAAAAACTTTTTGGAGAAATTCAAAACAGCTTCTAAGTCTTACAGGTTTCGGATATGATTTAGTAAACCTTTGCAAGCATCTTCCAGAATGTCTAGTACATTTTCGAAGCCTTGTGCACCGCCGTAGTAAGGATCGGGTACATAATCGGCTACTTTCGTTTGGCAGAAATCGGTCATCCGACCAATCTTTCGTTCTGTTTCCACATCAGGGGCTTTCTCGCGTAAGGCATCGATATTGGCATCATCCATACCAAGAATCCAATCGAAGTTGTAAAAATCATCGGTACGCACGGGACGCGAATGGTGCGTAATCTGGTAGCCACGCCGGGAGGCATGCATTCGCATCCGTGGGTCGGCAAGGTCGCCTTCATGATATCCGCTGATACCTGCCGAGTCGACCTCTATTTCCATTTCCAGTCCTTCTTGTTTCAGGTAAGTACGCATGATTTCTTCGGCGGCAGCCGAACGGCATATATTGCCGAGGCAGACAAAGAGTATTCGCTTCATAATTTGTAAAGGAATTAGAAAAAGCAAAAGAAGCCAGGAGAACAAGAGGAGCAAGAAGAGTTTAACGGCATTTCGGACATAAAAGTCATGGCTTCTTGGATCCCCGATAACAGTTCCTTTCCTCCCTGCTTACATTATATATTCAAATAAGTTTTAAACTTTTCTACGCTGGTGTTCATGATCAGTTCTTCAGGGAACTCTGTCTCACCTACCAGCTGCAAGGCATAATCGTAAGTTGCAATATCGAACGAAATGTGTGCATCGCTTCCCAATATGACCGGTACTTCGTATCGTTTGCACAAACGCAGTATTTCCAGGTTATTGTCGCGTGCATCCATCTTTTTCCGGCAAGGACGAAGTGAAGAATTGTTGATTTCGAGCAACGTGTGGTGCTCTTTGGCGGCCAGCACAATGGGTTCGAAATTCAGTTTCGCAGTCCCGTCTCCCGGATGACTGATAATGTGAATGTAAGGATTGGCTATTGCCTGTACCATGCCGTGCGTGTTTTCTTCAGGTGTACCGCCCGCATAACACAACGAGTGTATACCGGCAATACGCAAATCGAGCAAATTAAGGTAAAACTCGTCCATGTCAATGTTGCCTTCACAATCCAGAATGTTGATTTCCGCTCCCAGCAGCAAATCGACGCCGTACATCCGGCGCGGTACGACATAAAGATTGCGGAAATAAATGGGACTGCACGAACCCGGAATGCCGGGAGCATGTTCGGTAATGCCCAACAGTTTCAATCCCTTTTCGGAAGCCGCTTGCACCATTTCCTGCAAAGTGCTGAATGCATGCCCGCTGGCTATCGTATGGGTGTGTACATCTAATTCTATTTTCATATTCTTTATTATAATTGGAGAGAAAACTCAACTCACATAGGGTCTACGTCATAATATACCAACAGCGAACGAAAACGTTCGTCTTCTGCGATGGCACGTTGCACTTGGCGCAGGTATGCCCGTACTTTTGACATCGACGCCTGTAATTCTACTTTTACCATTATCTTCTTTATGAACAAAGTTTGAATACGTGCCACCAAAGGTAAATCCGGCCCTAAAATCCGTTCGCCCAATCCTTGTCGCAAGTAACGTGCCATTACGTCAGCCGCCTGGTCGAGAACTTCTTGTTTACGGTGTTTCAGGTATACATAGACCAGCCGGTAAAAAGGCGGGTACTTGAACAAGTGGCGTTCGGCAATTTGCTCATCGAACAAACTGCGGTAATTATTCGTTACCACTTCGTGTATCAACGGAAGGTCGGGCGATTTGGTCTGCAAGATTACCAGTCCTTGCTTGTTTTTCCTGCCCGCACGTCCTGCTACCTGTGCCATCAGTTGGAACGCGCGCTCGTATGAACGGAAGTCGGGATAGTTCAGCATCGAATCGGCATTCAGTATGCCAACCACACTTACCCGGTCAAAATCCAAACCTTTCGATACCATTTGGGTTCCGATAAGGATATCGGTTTTTCCTTCTTCAAAATCAGCGATAATTTTTTCGTATGCAGTACGGGTACGGGTCGTGTCCAGGTCCATCCGGGCAATACGTGCTTCGGGAAAGATTTCCTTGATGCTGTCTTCCACCTTCTCGGTTCCGAACCCCCGACTGACCAGTTCCACTCCTCCACATGCCGGGCATGCTTTCGGTATGGGTTCGGCATACCCGCAGTAATGGCACGTCAACTGGTTCAATCCTTTATGATAAGTCAGGCTCACATCGCAGTTTTTACACTTTGGTATCCAGCCACATGTACGGCATTCTATCATCGGGGCAAATCCTCGTCGGTTCTGAAACAGGATGACCTGTTCCTTTTGCTCCAACGCCTCCCTGATCTTTTGTAAAAGCAAAGGAGAAAATTGTGCCGTCATCCGTTTCTTGCGTGCCAGTTCCTTGATGTCTACCACTTCGATTGCCGGCAACTGAATCTGTTGGTGACGCTCGGTCAGTTCCACCAGGCCGTATTTCCCCTGAAGGGCATTGTAATAGGTCTCGATACTGGGAGTGGCAGTCCCCAGTAATGTCTTTGCACCGAACAATGAAGCCAGCACCATGGCAGCATTACGGGCATGATAGCGCGGTGCCGGTTCTTGTTGCTTATAGGTGTTCTCGTGCTCTTCGTCAACGATGACCAGCCCTAACCGACGGAAAGGCAAGAATATGGACGAACGTACACCCAATATGATATCGTAATCGTTTTCGGAAAGCTGCTTCTGCCAGATTTCTACCCGTTCGGCATCCGGAAATTTGGAATGATAAATTCCAAGCCGGTTGCCAAATACCCGCCTTAGCCGTTCGGTTATCTGAGTGGTCAAGGCTATTTCGGGCAGCAAATACAACACTTGTTTGCCACTCTGGATAACCTGTCTAATCAAATGAATGTAAATTTCCGTCTTACCACTGGAGGTCACTCCATGAAGCAAGCATACGGATTTTGTAGCGAACGACCCGATTATTTGCTCGTATGCTTTTTGCTGTGCCATGCTAAGCGGGTTTAGCGGAACTGTATCCAAAACACCTTTTACCAGTCTTCCTATTTCCTGATGGTATAATTCAAATACTTTTTTATCCACCAGGCCAGACAATACAGCAGGGGTCACTCCCGATTCTTGCAGCAAAGTCTTGCGTGATACTTCTTTCAGAAAGCAGCCGGGACGCACCCAGCCTGAAAGTTCTACGTATTTCATCAAAGCAGCCAGCTGTTTAGGAGCACGTGCAAGCGCATCGAACAACTGATGCAAGTCTGCTTCCTGTTGTATTGTCTGTGGAAAACGCACAAAAACCTCGGTGCGTGGTTTGTAGCTACGTTTCAGTTCCTCCTTGACATAAATGGCATTTCTCTTCAGCAGGCTATGAATAACAGGAAGTATGTTCTTGATGCCGGTGATTTTTCCCAGTTGGGTAATGCATTGTTCGTTATCAAGGGTCAGGGCATCAAGCACAGATTGTTCTTTCTCAGGAAGGATGGAATCCGCTTCAAATTCAGGATTGTAGACTACTAGAGTCTCGCTTTCCAGCTTCATCCCCGAGGGTAGGGCAGCCTTATAGACATCGCCCAACGTGCACAGGTAATAATCGGCTATCCATTGCCAGAAATCGTATTGCCGTTTTAGCAATACAGGTTTTTCATCGAGCACTTCTACAATCTCCTTGGTCTCATATCCTTCTGGAACTTCTTCGTGCACGCGTGTCACAATAGCCGTATAATATTTCTTTTTGCCGAATGAAACAACGACACGGATGCCTGCGCATACTCTTCCTTCCAACTCTGCCGGAACAGCATACGTATATTGCCCCAGGATAGGCAACGGCACTATGACATCTGCAAACTTTTTCATGCCGCAAAGTTACAAAAACCCGTGCATCTTGCTGGGATATTTTGGAAACTTTTAATAGCTTTGCATCCGACTCATTGTTTCATCTTATAGTTAATTCAATATGAAAGTTTATAAAATAGGTATCATCGGTTGTGGCAGAATAGCTCAGAAGATGGCAACTACCTTGGGAGGAATGAAAGGAGTGGCCCGTTATGCCGTCGCTTCGCGCAGTAAAGAAAAAGCAGAACATTTTGCCCGTGAATGGCAGTTTGCCAAAGCATACGGCTCTTACGAAGAACTGGCAAACGACCCGGAAGTAGACCTTATCTATATAGCTACTCCGCATTCGCACCATTACGAGCAGGCACGAATGTGCATCGGAAAAGGGAAACCGGTATTGTGCGAAAAGTCTTTCACCGCCAATGCACGCCAAGCCGAATCTTTGCTGGCATATGCCAAAGAGAAAGGAGTCTTTATTACCGAAGCTATTTGGACACGATATTTGCCTCTCTCGCTCAAAATACAGGAACTGATACATAGCGGCATAATCGGTACACCTTATACACTCTCGGCAAACCTTAGTTATCCGGTATCGTACAAAGAACGCATCCAACGTCCGGAACTGGCGGGAGGTGCCTTGCTGGACATTGGCGTATATACACTTAACTTTGCCGCTATGGCATTCGGCACCGAAATAGAACGGATGGAATCTTCTTGCCTGCTGGCCGATACAGGAGTGGATGCACAAGAAAACATCACTTTGTTCTACAAAGACGGGAAAATGGCTTCGCTCCAGTCGAGTATTTATGCCAAGAGCGACCGTATGGGAGTCATCAGCGGAGATAAGGGACAACTCATTGTAGAGAATATCAATTGCCCACAATCGGTACGGGTAATAGATGACGATTACAATGTATCTGCCGTATATTATGCCCCGCAATGTATCACAGGATTTGAATATCAAGTATATGCCTCCATCGAGGCCATTGAAAAAGGCTGGCTGGAATCTCCTTATATGCCGCATGCAGAAACACTTCGCATCATGAGACAAATGGACGAATTGCGGAAATCGTGGGGAGTGGTTTTCCCGTGTGACTGACTTAATACGATGCCATGTAGGGGCATATTCAACTTCTCTATTTGCAGACACACGCATATAGATGCGTAAGCATAAGCATAAGCAACTATTCCTGATTAATTAAATTCATCACAGAAGACAAAAATGCCCATAGCATAAAAGGGAGTTAGAAGGAGTTATGTCTTCGGCAGGAGTTAAAGGCCAATAATCCTGTTATGGCTTCCATGAGCAAAAGTATTGGCTTCTAACTCCCTTTAACTCCCTGAAATAACTCCTTTTCAACTCCTTATTGGGGAAAATGCTTAAAACATATATGCCAGTGATACCTGCCACGTGTTTTTCTTCATGTCTACCGTGCCTTCATAATCTTCTATCACGGCTTTCGCCACTTTGTTGATGCTGAAGTTATAGTTCAATCCGATTTGCAAATGCTGAATGAGTTTTACACCTGCTCCCACATTGAAGGTAGTATAAGATTTCTTCATATCAAATGTTTCCGAACCGATATTGAAAAGTCCGCTGCCTACATTGAAGCCGAATTGGGGTCCCGCCGCAATATAAGCTCCGAAGGTACTTCCCAGTCCAAACGTCCATTTTAAGTTGACAGGTATTTCTATTGTTTTCAATGTCCTGTTTTGAGATACTCCTTCTTCATAATAATTCGCCTTTCCTTTAGACTGGTTATACAGGGCAGCCACATCAATGCCCAGTCCCACTACCGGAATAGTAAATTCAGCCATCGGTCCGATAAAGAATCCGGTCCGGTTGTCTCCTTTAAACACATCTTCTGAAAAGGTGAGGGTGGAAATGTTCAGACCTCCTTTTAAGCCGAACTTCAATTGAGCCTGTGCCGGTATGGCTATCCACAGGCAGGCCACCACCATAAGAGTCGATAAAATCTTTTTCATAACGCAAATAGTTTTAGTTTAGCCAGACAAAAATACGTATTTACCTTGTGGTTTACAAATGTTTGAAGGTAAATATTTGCATAAGCCCCCGATTCTATCTGTATAAGCCAATGCACCTATATGCATCGGGAGGTGCAGCTATAATTTTTTATGTAAAAACAGAAAGGAGGAAACCGGTTAGGTTATGAACCGGCTTCCTTCTTTCAATCAGTTTATAGAAGCGATGTGTCTTCTTATAAAATCATAGCTCAATACCAGCGAGGATCGCCTACCTGGTTGTAAATCAACTCTTCATTACTTAATGTAAAGTCACCGTTTGCGGCATCTGCATACCCTGGGTCAAGCGTTGTACCATCGGCGTCGAAGAACTTGGCTTTGCCGTCTCCTCCATCTGAAACAAGGTTCTTCGTATTGAAGTAATTATTGTTTTCGAATGTAGGTTCTGCCGTATTGCTGTTGTCGGAGAATCCTCTGCCACAATTCGGCATATTGGAAACCATGTTGTTAGTAAAGCTAATGCTATTGCCCTTGAAGCGTACGTAAAGCAAACGGCGGCTGCTGTCATTGCTTGCACCGTCAATCGTACAATGGTCGACTGTAATGACAGGGGCAGCACCGGCAAAGTCGCCGGAAGCATCATCATAGCGTATGAAGTCCCGATCGGCACAACTGTTCCAGATGGTGCTGTTTGTGATGTTCAGTGTGGCAATGTATCCCTTGCGGCAATCGAACATATCGCCACCGCTGCACTGTATTCCGTGCATCAGGCTATTGTTGATGGTGATTTCATTGATAGAGGCAGTTACGTTGACATAATACAGGCCTTTCACATAATTGCGGATTTCACAATCATTAATCATCAAATGTCCATACGTGCCTTCATCTTTGTATTCGAAAGCCTGGCTACCGTCTGTACCTGTTCCATCCATGACAATCTGGCTCAGGCTCAACGATGCTCCTTCATTGAGTGTAATGCAACCATTGATAACCGGCCGGTCGCTTGGACGTACAGCTTTGAGTTCGATATCTGCCTTGATATTCAACTTACCAACTCCACCTTCTTCGCCAGGTACAGTATAGGTGCCCGGATAAAATGCGAAGGACGCACCGTCTTCGGCTCCTTCCAGGATGGCAACAAAGTCATCTTCGGGACTAATTGCTGTAGCACCCGCCAAATCAATCAATGTTGTAAAGGTTTGCGAGCCTCGGGTCTTGTTACCGTTCATCAGTTTGGCGGTATATTCCGTTTCCGGTTTCAGACCGGTGATAGTGGCCTGTCCGGATGCTATTTCTTCGGACGTGACTGTATGTGCAGGCACATCGGCAGGACTTAGCACGATTTCTGTTGCCGTTTGTCCTGCAGGCCAACGTAAAGTGACTGAATTGTAGGTAAGGTCGGCTTCGGTTACGGTTTCCAGTATCTGTTCAGCATCGGTCTCAAAAAATACGCCGCTCCATTTCGAAGTCTTGCTTTCGTCTTCACCTACTGCCTGTACACGTGCCGAATATTGAGTTTCACCTTCCAGTCCGGAAATAACATAAGGAAGGTCGTCCGCCGTAATTCCGTCGAATGTCAAAGCTGCTGTACCTGCAAAAGTCAGGCTATCATTGGCAAATAGTTCAATATTATAGCTTGTCGCGCCTTGGCTAGGAGTCCAGGTCAGACGAACGTCCGTGCGGTTTACAACTCTTGCTTCCAGATTGATAGGAGCAAAGTAACGGCTATAGTCAATGCTCAGCACTTCTTCGCTTTGGTCTTCGCAAGCCGTAGCAAGAGCCACCAAAGCAACTCCCAACAAATAGGTATATTTTTTCAGCTTATTCATAATCATGTGTTTTTAATCATTCGTTAACATTCCATTGCTATTATCCACGAATATCTGCCAGATAGGCCAATATTGATTTTCATCCGGATTATTCACATAAAGTACGTCTACCTTGGCGTCTTCCAATTTGTCGGTTCCCAGCCATGTCGTACTTGTATATCCTTGGTCCAGCAAGGTTTCACCGACCGTTTCCGTATCGCCATAATTCAAACCGTAAATTACGAAAATATCAGTCATGCCATCAATGGTTTCGATGGAGGTATAAGCACCTGCAGGAATAGCGTTCACAATTTCGCTTGCCTCTCCCTCGTTTACTACTGTCTGGTATGTATAGACTTTATCTATCAAGTCGGCGTATTTTCCTTCACGTCGTGCCAGTTGTTTCATCTTGGTCTTGGCCTCGTCCAGTTTGGTCTTTAACAAATTCCAGCGTATCAGGTCAGCTTTCCGCAACGATTCTCCGGCAAATTCCAATCCGCGTTGCTCTACAATGGCATCAAAGAACGATTCTTTGCTGGCAGTAGCTGTATTCATATAAGCGGAAACTTTGTCTGATGGTAATGCACGTTCCAGCACCGGACGCATGTATTGGGCAGCATTTGCCGGACCTTCCAGTTCGTTAACAGCTTCTGCAGCCATTAAATAGACATCTGCCAAACGCATGTATTGCCAGTTTACACCGTCATCATTAGTAGAAGTCACGATGCGGCTCATCCATTCGTAACGCAATTTTCCGAAGTTCCATTCTTTTAATGAAGCCAGCTCTTGTGTACTGCGTCCGTTGGTCAATGTTTGCGACCACCTGAAAGGGGCACAGGTGATGTTGCGGCGTATGTCATCTACATCATAATCATAAAATAAAGTAGGAAGAGGACCGTTCACACCGCCTTTGTTCTGTTGGGTATACTGGTCTTTCGCCTGATGTTCTACCCCTAATGTATAAAGTACACGGCCACGTCCTTCCGAGAAAGGAATCTCCCAAATAGACTCTTGCCCGGCGGTAACTACATCCCGGCACAAATTCGTAAAGTTATCTTTAAACGGAAGTGAAGCCAGATTCGGATATTGTGCTATCACATCAAGGCATTCGTCACGTACGATGGTATACATGGCGGTACGATCCAGGTCTGGGTCATTGCTTAACCGTATACCGTCGGCACGTTGGCTGTAGCCTCCTGCATAAAGAGCGATTCGAGCACGAAGTGCCTTGACAAAAGCCTTGCTTACACGTTCGGTAGTCTGGGTTATGTTGGACTCATTAGGCCAATATACATAGTTTTCTGCTTCCAGCAGGTCAGCCAACAGTTGTTTGTATATTTCATCCCGGTCAGCCCGCGGAAGGTACATCGTTTCTGATGTGATAGAAGAAAAACGTGCAGGTACATCTCCCCAGCCTTTAATCAAGTCAAGATAGATGACAGCCCGTAAGGTCAAAGCTTCTCCCAGCAGGTGTGCCATGTCAGGGTTGTTTTCATAATTGCCGTATGCACGTATGCCTTCGATCGCCTTGTTGGCACGTTCGATACCTTCGTAAAACTTAGCGTATGCATTATTGTCTGTATTCATCTGTGAATTGGAAGGCTGGGCATTATAAGTGGCGAGGTCGTTCTTCCCTCCGTCATTGATACCGCTGGCTTCCAAACCATTAATCCATTCCACATCGCTATTGATGCCATAGTAAGGCAAGTAGCGTCCACGATAAGAATTGGTTTCTCCGAATGACTGATGAATACCCATAACGGCAGCTTCTGCCATCTCATACTGCGAAAAAATAAGCGATGAGTCCATTGATGACTGTGAGGGAGCTTCCATATCACAGGAGCTTATACCGCATGCCAACAACGCTAATAGAGGTATATAAAATAATTTTTTCATATTGTCTTAATTTACGGGTTTAGAAATTCAAGTTAACACCAATGACGAATTGGCGGCTCTTGGGATAAGCAGAATAATCTACCCCCGGAGTCAGATTCGTCTGCAAGGCAGTAGATACTTCCGGATCGAAGCCTGAGTAACCTGTAAGGCAGAATACATTATAAGCTGTCACATAGAAGCGCAGGTTCTTGATGTGTACTTTGTTCATCAAAGATTCCGGCAATGTATAGCCTAATGTCAAAGTGTTCAGGCGCAGGAATGAACCGTCTTCTACCGCCCAGTCGCTGAATACCATGCGTTGAGTCATAGGAGACCACATTGTGGTATTGGCATTCATGGCTGCAAGCTGTTCCGGGTCATTACAAATGGTTCCGTCCGGATTCAAGTTAGTCCAACGGTTTCCGTCAGCCATTTCCGTAGTCATGTTACGGTACTGGTATTTGCCAGTCATGGTGTACTCGATTTTGTTGGCATTGTAAACGTCGTTGCCGATACTGAAATTAAAATTGGCACTCAAATCAAAACCGTATGCACGCGCATTGATTCCGAAACCTCCGGTTGCTACCGGATTGGCATCACCAATGATCTCACGGTCTTCATAACCTCCAGTCACTACTCCGTCGCCACTTAAATCTTTCAGTTTCATCATACCTGGACGTAATGTCCCCACTACCGCAGTACAGTCATCAACACCTTCTTTCAGTATCCATGTTTCTGATGCAGCATCGTAACCTACGAAATCACTCACTTCATAACGTCCTGCCGAACGATAGCCTAACATCTCACCTACAGACCCGCCTTTGGCAATCCAGAAATCTTGACCGATTTCAGAAGAAGCCCAACTGGTATCTTGTCCGAAATCCTGCATAATTCCCAAATCCTTGATTTCATTCTTGTTGAAACCGATATTGGCATTCAAGCTGATTCCCCAGTTTTTCTTGTTGACAATAGTCCAGTTAATAGTAGCTTCAATACCTTTATTTTGAGTTTCTCCCATGTTACGGTATTGGGTATCATACCCCGTTCCACTGACCGGGAAGTTTATCAGCAAGTCCTTAGTCGTATTCAAGTAAGCTTCGATTGTACCGTTCAGCTTGCCACCGAATAATGTGAAATCCAATCCTAAGTTACGAGTAATGGTTGTTTCCCATTTCAAGTCTGGATTTGCCATGGTCTTGCTGGGTGCCCAATAATTATTAAAACCGTTAATCCACGAAGTCGTGTTACTGTTGTACACCTGTACGAGTTGTCCTGACGGGATGTTGTTATTTCCTGCAGTACCATAACTGAAACGCAACTTCAAGTCATCCAGCCAATTCTTGGCACCTTCCATAAAAGATTCAGACGAAATACGCCATGCAACAGCAGCCGACGGGAAAAATCCCCAACGATTGTCTTCCGAAAATTTGGAAGAGGCATCGGCACGGAATGTTGCAGTCAACAAATATTTGCTTTTGTAATTATAATTGACGCGTCCGAAGAACGAAAACAACTTATCGTCTGGATTTAATGTATTTTCTATGTTATAAGGAGTGGTACCCTGAATATTTGTCAGTTTCCACGCCTCTGTAGCCGAAATCCAGTCTGGAAATCCGTGAACTTCATTTTCCAGCTCGTTTTCCTTGGTTATAATCCATTCGTGCCCTACCAACAGATTCAAACTATGGTCTTTGTTTTTAAGTACTTTCTCAAAATCATAATTGATGGTATTCGTATTCCGGAAACGGTGACGGAACAAATTGTTGATGCGGATAGCAGGATGTCCTTGATTGGCTGCAGCCGGTGTGTTTTTTATATAATAGGTAGTTGTACCCCAAAAACGTTGGTCATTATTGCGGTAATCATCATAACCGAATTCAGTTTTTACCTTGAAATTCTTGAATATTTCCCAGCCAAAACTACCGTTCATATTCAGGGTCTTGCGCTCTTTCATACGGTCGTTGTCCCAAATGGCGGTTATCGGATGATATAGATTACCCAAGTCATCGTCGGCACTACCTGCCGATTCATCCAGATTTGCCAAAGGTATCGGCGTATAGATAACAGAATACTTCAAACGCTTGTCTGTATCCAACGTACTGCTTGTTTCATTGGCACCACCACCTCGGATATCGGTTTCCGAATAACGGATGGAGAAATCCAGTGTCGTGTTCTTGGTAGGCTTCGTGTTCAGTTTCAGGCTGAAGTTATCACGCTTATAATTTGAACCTTCCATGATGGCTTTATCGTTCATGTGTGCATAGCTGAACGAATAGCGGATACGTTCCGTACCACCGCTGATATTCAGGTTATGATTAAACGTATGCCCTGTACGGCCGAATGTCAAGTCTTGCCAGTCATTATAAGGTATATTTTGATACATATCCATGTCTTCATACTTCCCGAAATATTGTTCGTACGAAGTCAAGTCATCTTTCAGCAAAGCCAGTTCATATTGCCACTTGGCATAATCATAAGGGTCGAGCACATCCATTGTATTGGCAATTTTCTTCCATGAATAATAGGCATTATAACTGACGCTGACCTTACCTTCTTTTCCCGATTTAGTTGTGACCAGAATTACACCATTGGCACCACGTGAACCGTAGATGGCAGTAGAAGATGCATCTTTCAGTACAGTGATATCTTCTATTTCCGAAGCGGGGATATCTGAAATAGACTCTACCGGGAAACCGTCTACGATAAACAGAGGACTGTTATCGCCTGTGATAGAGCCTCCACCACGTACACGGATTTTCATTTCTGCATCAGGCGAACCTTCTGTTGTGGTAATCTGTACACCAGCCATCTTACCTGTCAAGGCTTCTGTGGCCGAAGCTACCGGAACTGCTGTCAGTACGTCTGCATCGACCGTAGCCACAGAACCGGTCAGGTCTTTTCTCCTTACAGAACCATAACCAATGACAACAACCTCTTCCAACGCCTGAGAGTCATCATCCATTGTTATATTCAAGATAGTCCGCCCCTTTACTGCCACTTCTTGTGTCTTCATTCCGATGTAAGAAAACACCAAAGTTGCATCAGAAGGAACGGTAAGCGTGAAATTACCATCAAGGTCCGTAATTGCTCCATTGGTGGTATTTCCTTTCTCTACTACAGAAGCACCGATAACAGTTTCTCCTGTATTGTCTTTCACTGTACCTTTTACGGTTACATTTTGCGCTGATACGCTAAGCGATATCATCGCTGCAAAAAACAGCAGCACATAACGCATAGATTTCATCTTACTAGCCATTCTTACGCATATATTAAATAAAAGATTAATAAAGGGTTAATAACGTATGCAAGCATACATTGTTAACGTATCGTAGCAAATGTATGAAAATATAGAATCAAAATTGTGGAAAAATTGTTTTTTCACAGGTCTTTTTTGTTCATGCCTGTCTGCAAAAGAAAAAGCGTAATCCGTATGTGTTGCATAACATCATTTATACATCACACAATATAAGTTCCCATGTTTGTAATGTGCTAGCGAAAAAACAGCTTCTTAATTTCTCCGATAAGTTTGGCATATACGAATCAATGTATGATTGGAAGGTTCAGTATCTGTTTCAGGCTGTCTTCTTTTTACGTTCTCCATATGGAAACCGTACGGTTTCCATATCGAAAACATACGGTTTCCATATCAAGAACGTACGGTTTTGAGATGGAAACTATAAAAGGAAGCTATCTGGATTGGTAACGCAACCCAATCAGAAACTCCAACTGTTTTGATTACCTTTTGGAATTTGATTACCCAATTGATTAGATGCCCATAGCATTTTTCTTTGATTAATTCAAAACTGTCTCTTAATAATAGTCCGTTAAGAATTCACCATATCGGCTAAGCGGCTTCTGCCACTATGCCAAATAGTTCTTTGATAAGTTTAGTATTAAAAGTTCTGTTCGGTTTCAGACCGGACTTGCTAAAAATTCTTTTGAACATGTAAATATTACTCAGATAGGCCTTTAGCAGTCCGATGGAAAGCGAGGGATAGTATCGTTGGCACAAATAATTTATAATTTTGCGACAAACTCAATGTAAAGGTAAGCATAGAAGACCATATTTTGACTGAAGTCGGAAACCTGTTTTTATCGCATATCTTAGAGATAAGAATTCATCTGGATATGGCAATCTCTCGTTAGTCTTTTAGCTCATTCTGTAATCTGCAAAAAATATATAATAACCTGTTGGCGGAATTAATTAGAGTTGATAATATGTTTGAAAAGTTGCGCATATCGCTGATTTTTATTAACTTAGTGTTGTTCAAATCATTAAGTTTAAATCATCGTATGCACAACTTATACACAAAATTCGTCAGAATACTTGAGATATGCAAGCAATTTTCTCATAATCTTGTCAATGCCCAAGGGAATATTGTCCGCCGTGGTCCTGTTCCTAGATTTTCAGACCTGGAAGTCGTGGCGTTGTCATTAGCGGCAGAATCAGAAAGCATAGACAGTGAGAACTGGCTTTTTGAGTACAAACTGCAAGAATACAAGGAAAAAATTCCAAATCTTATATCACGCAGACAATTCAATGACCGTAGGAAGAAAACGGCAGGGTTGTGTGAAACCATACGCAAGCGGATTGCCCTGAAAATTGACGGCGGTGAGGATTTCTTCGTTGTTGATTCCAAACCGATAGAAGTCTGTCGCCCCGCAAGGGGAAAACGCTGCAAGATGGGCCGGTCGGGAGATTTTTCCAAAGCGCCTGACTTTGGCTATTGCGCTTCGCAAAACACATATTACTTTGGTTATAAGCTTCATGCAGTCTGCGGGTTAAGTGGAGTAATTCATTCCTATGACTTGTCAAAGGCGAGTGTACATGACCTCAATTACATGAAAGACGTGAAACTGGAATATCATGATTGCAGCATCTATGGAGACAAAGGCTATGTCGGGGCTGACGTACAGCTTGACCTCTTTGAAACCGCACATATCCGGTTGGAATGTCCCTACCGGCTGAACCAAAAGGATTGGAAACCGACTTTCATTCCCTTTGCAAAAGCGCGCAAGAGGATTGAAACGATATTTTCTCAGAAACTGTTTTGAATTGATTCAAGAATAATGTTATAAGCATCTTCAGATCTCAAATCAGTCGGTCAATTGGAAAAA
>NZ_JACSPP010000045.1 GCF_014837065.1 Phocaeicola intestinalis | reverse complement strand
CCTCATCACAGAAGCGAAAATGCCTCAAAAACTCATCCCAAATCATCGCACGATAAATTCAAAACAGCTTCTAAGAAACTGCTTCTTAATCCCTATTTTGTATAAATCAGATCTTGTATCCCCATTCATCAAGAGCAAATCCCCAGTGCTTTTCCACCAGCTCTACTGTTTCCGGCTTATACTGGTATTTGTTCTTCTTATAGCCTTTCTTCTTGTTGACGTATGCCTCAATGGCAGGACGTGCTTCTTCGAATCCAGGAAGAGAAAGTTTCTGATAGATTTCCTGCGTCAGGTCGAACGCGTTCTTTTCATAATCCTCGAAACGCACCTCTACCAGGTTGCCCTCAGGAATGAAATGCTTGTCAGCCTCATATTTGTGATAGAGCTTGTCGTACACCGTGAGGATGTTCTGCTGCAACTCTTCAGGACTGATGTCTTGAAGTTGGAGAGGTTTGATGGTATTGGTGAAGAAACTCCGGGTAGACTCGAATACCGTATACGGATTACGCATTAAATAGATAAACTTGGCATTGGGAAACATCTTCACCAATTCCTTCACGCGGCCTGTGTGAGGGGGATTCTTACTGAGAAACTGGGTGCCTCCAGTGTTCCAGAGCGAAATTTTGATAAGCTTGGTAAAAGTTTCCTCAAACACTTTCAACTCAGCATCCGTGACATCTTCGAAAAGCAAATACTTATCGGCATACTCTTGCATGTGCTTGGGCAGGAACCAAAAGTTATAATACGTATAAGGCATCATATTAGTAAGGGCGAACTCTTCCTCCTGAGGCAGGTCAACGGCAAGCTCCATGTTATCGGTAGGACGCTTGTCAGGCATTAGCCAGCTCATGTTTTTCTTAAAGAAAGGTTGCCCCCACATCATCAGATGCGGGAATACGGTTTGGTAGGTAGTGTTATAACCAAAATGTTTGTCACATGAAAAAACATTGTGCATAAAGGTGGTTCCGCTGCGCCAGTGCCCTAAAATGAATACCGGATCATGTTCGAGCGGCTTCTGTGCCAGGAGGCTTGCATACTTCTTATCCTGCAAGGGTTTCAATACAGAAAGCAGACGGCACACTGCTTTTGTCAGACGGAACTTTCCCCGATAAGCAGAACCGATGGCACGCCCTTTGGTTATTTCGTTGAATGTCTTCCAGTCGGCACCTACCAAGGTGTTAACCGGCAATTTGCTAAATTCTAATAAGCCCATATTGTAAATGAAGAATTAAGAATGAAGAACTAAGAATGATGTGAACCAGTCAAAATTCTTCATTCTTAATTCTTCATTCTTCATTAAAAACTTATTTCTTTATCTCTATTGCGTATCCACGGCGTTCCAATTCTTTTGCAATGGTTTCGATGGCATCATAGTGTTCGGGAGCAATCCCTAACTTAGGCAGGTCAAGTACTGGAATTTCCATCGTAGTATGCATGTCCTTGTCGTCTACCTTGCCGATAATCATGCCAGCTGCACTGGTATTGTTGGTTATCGGATCGATAAGAATGAACGCCCCCGTCGCCTTATTGCAGGCATAAGGGTCGAAGAAAAGCTCTTTCGATGACGTGAACACCACGTGAGCTATCTGGTTCAGCTCCAAAGGCAGTGTTTCTTTTGTCAACTGTCCATTTTCAATTGAAAGGTGTTCCATCGTGTTGACATCCACCTTGTACTTGATACTATCAATGCGTGTGCGGCTGGTATTGGTAGTTTGTTTCAGGAAGAACGATTTTTCCATATCCATCTTTTCTTCGTCCATCCAGACAAGCATCGCCTCAAAGTTACGTCCTACCAACGGCATATTGTCAGGATGCACCAGCATTTCGCCACGTGACACATCTATTTCGTCCTCCAAGGTCAGAGTGACCGACATAGGCGGATAAGCATAATCGCATTCTCCATCAGAAGCATAGATTGCCTTTACACGGGTTTTCTTCCCCGAAGGCAATGCCATCACTTCATCTCCTTTGCGCACGATGCCCGAAGCCACTTTGGATGAAAATCCGCGGAAATCGAGATTAGGACGCAAGACGTATTGCACAGGATAACGGAAATCTTTCAAATTATGGTCGTTACCAATGTGCACGGTTTCAAGATATTCCAACAAGGAAGGACCTGCGTACCACGGAGTACGTGCCGATTTTTCGACCACATTATCTCCATCAAGTGCCGAAAGTGGAATACAAGTCACATCAGGCACACCCAATGGAGCGATGAATGCTTTATAATCCGCCACTATTTTATCAAATATTTCTTCCGAAAAATCTACAAGATCCATCTTGTTCACCGCCAATACCACGTGTTTGATGCCTAATAAGGAAACAAGATAAGAGTGGCGGCGGGTTTGGGTAATGACTCCGGCACGTGCATCAACAAGAATAACCGCCAGATTAGCGGTAGAGCCTCCGGTAATCATATTGCGCGTGTATTGCTCGTGCCCCGGAGTGTCGGCAATGATAAATTTACGGTTGTTGGTAGAGAAATAGCGGTAAGCAACATCAATGGTAATCCCCTGCTCGCGTTCTGCTTTCAACCCGTCGAGCAACAAAGCATAATCAATGTGCTCACCGGCATTCCCCACACGTTTGCTGTCGCGTTCCAATGCCACAAGCTGGTCTTCGTAAATCTTCTTGCTATCGAAAAGCAAGCGTCCGATAAGAGTAGACTTTCCATCGTCTACCGAACCGGCAGTAAGGAACCTTAACAGGTCTTTCTCCTCATCTTTTTTCAGAAACTCTTCAATTGACATACGGCCTCTGGCTTCGCCTTCCATCGGGTTTCCTGATTTGGTTTTATCTATTTCTTCCATTTTTCTTCAATTAATAATTAACAATTAATAGTTAATAACGGTACATGAATAGGTAATGAACAACAAACGAATGTAGGAATCGTTATTAATTATTCATTATTAATTATTCATTTAAAAGTATCCTTCCCGTTTCTTCTCTTCCATACTTGCGTCCTGGTCGAAGTCTATAACACGGGTTGTGCGTTCGCTCTTGGTGGTGGTCATCATTTCCTCCACAATCTTCTCTATGGTATCGGCATCGCTTTCAATAGCCCCTGTAAGCGGCCAGCACCCCAAAGTACGGAAACGGATTTTCCGCATTTCAATCTTATCGCGGTATTTCTCGGGCAGACGGTCATCATCAGGCATAATAAGCTGCCCGTCAATATTTACTACCGGACGTTCCTTGGCGAAATACAAAGGCACAATAGGTATCTTTTCCAAACGGATATATTGCCAGATATCCAGTTCTGTCCAGTTGCTCAAAGGAAAGACCCGGATGCTTTCCCCTTTACGGATACGAGTATTGTAGATGTCCCACAGTTCGGGACGCTGGTTCTTGGGATCCCACTGATGGAATTCGTTACGGAAAGAGAAGATGCGTTCCTTGGCACGTGATTTTTCCTCATCACGGCGTGCTCCTCCGAAAGCAGCATCAAACTTATATTTATCAAGAGCGTGAAGCAACGCTTGCGTCTTCATCAAGTCTGTATGTACCTTACTTCCGTGAGTAAAGGGACCTACTCCGGCACGGAATGCTTCCATATTACTTTCCACAATAAGTTTCCAGCCGTGTTCTTTGGCATATGTATCACGAAACTGAAGCATTTCCTTAAATTTCCATTTCGAATCAATGTGCATCAATGGAAAGGGCGCTTTGCCCGGAGCAAAGGCTTTTTCGGCAAGGCGCACCATTACCGACGAATCTTTTCCGATACTGTACAGCATCACCGGGTTTTCAAATTCGGAAGCCACCTCACGAATGATATGAATAGACTCGGCTTCGAGTTCTTTCAAGTGGCTCAAGTTGTATTCTTCTTGCATAATTTATAATGTTTGCTTTTTCTTTTTTTCATTCCTTACTCAGAGGGGCGGACACTTTGGGCAAAATCAAGTGCAGGAGCTGGTTCACTGATTCTTCGAGCGAAAACTTCGAAGTATCGAGCGAAAGTGCCGGATGTTGAGGTGCTTCAAACGGAGCCGAAACCCCTGTAAACTCCTTGATTTCCCCACGACGTGCCTTGGCATACAAGCCTTTCACATCACGCCGCTCGCATTCTTCTATCGGCGTACTGACATAAACTTCCACAAAATCATCCGCACCAATGATATGTGCTGCCATTTCACGAAGTTCATTGTTCGGACTGATAAATGCGGCAATGGTAATAATACCTGTATCAACAAACAACTTGCCAACTTCGGCTATGCGACGGATATTCTCTACCCTGTCTTCTGGCGAAAAGCCCAAATTATTGTTGATTCCACTCCGGATATTGTCCCCATCAAGGATGCGGCAAAGCAATCCTCGTTGTTGCAGTTCACGTTCAAGCGCAATGGCAAGAGTACTCTTACCCGACCCACTCAGTCCGGTAAACCAAATCATCAATCCACGTTGCCCCAGCAGTTTCTCCTTGTCAGCACGGGACAGCATCTTGTCGAATATAGGATAAATGTTGTTCATTTATTATCTTTCTGTTTACTATCTATATAGCCGGACATTAAAGATATGCAGATTTATCTGAAAGACAAGCCCTTCGGATATAACGTTTCCGCATCTCTTTCGTCCGCATTGAAAATCACACTTGTACAAAAGGCCATATCAGCGGGATAAGACCTACCGATAAAATCATCACAATCAAATCCATCGGAAGACCAATCTTCAAGAAATCGGTAAACCGATAATTACCGGCTCCCTGCACAATCAAGTTAGTCTGATAACCGATGGGGGTAGCAAAACCTGCCGATGCAGCAATGCAGATAGCGATGAAGAAAGGCATCGGATCTACGTTGAATTCTGCAGCCGTTTCCAGCGCAAGCGGAAAGGCAAGTGCTGCTGCAGCATTGTTCGTTACCAGTTCGGTAATAACCAGTGTGACAAAATAAAGCAACGCCAAAGCTCCCCAAGCTCCCAACGAACCAGACACATCTTTAATAAAATTGGCTATCAACGCCGCCAGTCCGGATTCTTCCATCGCCGCACTGATAGCAAAGGCACAAGCTATGGTGATAAGTATGTCCCAACTGATATATTTAGTATATTTTTTCGGAGGAAATATCTTAAGCCAAGCCATCACCACAGCCGTAACCGATGCAAAGAAAAACATGTCCATCTTCACACCGGGAAAACGTTCCTGAAAATAAGGAAGCTCACCGATAGTAGCACCGATAATCATAATCAGCAAAAGCGCCAATGCCGTCCATTTCTTCCACCCAGGCATCGGACGCGAAGGTATCTCCTGCCCATTAGTCATCATCAGGAAAACGGAAGAATCTCCCCACGCCTTGGTAAACTCATCATCAGCAAGCAATACCAGTGTGTCACCTTCCTGCAACCTCACTTCACCCAAGTTCTTGGTGATAACCTGGCCTCCCTGGCGTATTTCCTTGATATCAGCCCCATAACGACGTTTAAAATCAAAATTCTTCAACTTGCGCTTCAAACCAGGAAAACGTGATGCCAACACCACTTCTACTATATGCTGTCCTTTCACTTCCGCCGCATCTGCCTCTTCTTCCTCAAAATTATCGGGCCGTTCGGCTGGAAGCAGTTTCTTCGAAGTAAACAAAATGAAAAGAAGTCCGGCTATTGTGATGGGAATGCCAATATAGGCAAGATCGAACATCTTCAACCCCGGCAAACCACGGTCAATCATCATACCGTGAACCACCAGATTGGTAGATGTTCCGATAAGTGTACACAACCCACCCAAAATCGTAGCATACGACAAAGGAATGAGGAACTTGGTACACGATAGCCCAACTTTTTTTGCCCAGTTTTTCACAATAGGTGCAAAGATAACCACTACTGGAGTATTGTTAAGGAAAGCCGAAAAAGCACTAACAACAGGCAACAGACGCAACTGTGCCTGCATTACCGACATTTTCCGTTCGGGCAACAATTTCTTAATGACCGTGGCAAGTGCACCACTTTGGCGCACACCTTCACTCACCAGAAACAACAAAGCTACCGTTATCATGCCACGATTGCTAAATCCGGCAACCATCTGTTTGGGAGTGATAATACCTGCCGCCATAAACACCACGACCAATGACAACAGTACAATGCCCGGACGCATTTTATCCAAGATAAGCGCAACGAGCATCCCTATCAGCCCCAGCAACACAAAAAGTATTTCAAAATTCATAGTCTTGAAAAGTTTATTTTTAATTCAGAAGTCATGTCTCGCCGGAATCAGAAGCAACAAAAGACCAATACTTCAGAGTGACTGATATCCGACTCCCCTTTAATTTTCCACATAGTTCCCTTTAACTTCCAATATAATTCCGTTCGGCTTCCAAATATAACTCCGTTTAACGACCAATACAAGGATAAGCGATAAACCACGGATTCAACAAATCTTCTTTATTATACCGAAGGGGAAGATTTGTCTCAGCCTGATACACTTCACCTCCTGCTGCACGTACAATAGCGTGTCCGGCTGCTGTATCCCATTCCATTGTAGGTGCAAATCGGGGATAGACATCTGCTTTACCTTCGGCTATGAGGCAAAGTTTCAACGAGCTTCCTTTCGACACGGTTTGTACTTCGGTATATTTCTTTTTCATTTCATCGATAAAATGCTCGGTTTCAGCATTGAGATGCGAACGCGAAGCCACGACAACAAATGTACCGTATGTCCGCCCATCCGGGTAAGGCAAACGTTGTGCACGTCCTATCAGGCTCTCTAGTGTATCCTCTGGATTCAAACGGGCAACGTGTTCCAGTTTATAAGCCCCCAAAACCTCATCAGCAAAATACAGCTCTTCCCTGACCGGTATATATATCACTCCAGCCTCAGGACGTCCGTCTTTCACAAAAGCAATATTTACCGTAAATTCTCCATTACGCTTGATAAACTCTTTGGTACCGTCCAAAGGATCTACCACCCACAATTCATTCCAGCCTCTTCGCTCGGCAACAGGTATTTCTTTACCTTCCTCGCTCAACACAGGATAAGGCAATGCCGACAATTCCTGCACAATAATCTGATGCGACTTGCGGTCGGCTATCGTCAAAGGCGAATTGTCAGCTTTCCGTTCCACCTCGAAATCTGCGTTCGGGTCGGTATATACTTCCATAATAGCAGCCCCGGCTTTCAAAGATGCCTGTATGGCTACAAATAGTCTGTTTTTATCCATATTGTCTTAAATTGCCGTAAAATAACGGCTTTTTATCCATATTATATTGGTTGATATTTCATTTTTTCTGTCCGCGTACTTACATTATAACTTCTTTTATGACTTCGGAGCCCGCTTCAAGTCGCTTGCCTGATGCCAAAGCCGCCACATATAATAAGCACAATGGGTAAAAGCAAAGACAAAAGAAATGACCAGCAAAGTCTTGTCGGCTTCCCAACCTACAGTCTGCTGGTGCCATAAACCAGTAATTACACTCAGCACAGCCAGCACCAGTCCTAAGATATTCAATACCGTATCGCCTTTACGATAAACCCTTCCTGGTTCCAGTTTACTGTGTTTTCTTCCATAACTGACATAGATATCCAATCCTATCAACATCCAAAGAACCAACCGAATCCACGTGTCGGCCGGTAGAAAACACATCATACACAAACAGGTAAGGATACCCATAATGGGCACAAAAGGAACCCACGGCGTCTTGAATGCACGATGCACATCAGGCATCGTCTTACGCACAATCAGCACAGCAGCACAAACCAATGTAAAAGCAAGCAAGGTACCGATACTGGTCATTTCGCCTGCCACTTGGGCAGGAACAAAACCGGCAAGCAAGCTTACCACTACCATAAACAGGAAATTACTATGTACCGGTGTACGGAAACGTGTATTGATACGAGAAAAAAAAGGAGGCAACAAACCATCGCGGCTCATACTGAGAAACACACGGCTCTGACCAAGTAAAGTAACCATAATCACCGAACAATAACCAAAAAGAATGGCAAGTACAATTGCCTTATTCAGCCACGGGTAAGCAGGCATTATCACCCCCTGCGCATTGGCATATCCCATCTGCTCGATAGCCACAGCTACCGGAGCGATGCCTTCCTGACCTTTGAAATCTGTATAATGAGCTACCCCCGTCATCACATGGGCAAAAAGAATGTACAATATCGTACAGACGAGCAAAGATACCAGAATACCAATAGGCATATCGCGCTTGGGATTCTTCGTTTCTTGTGCCGCAGTACTTACCGCGTCGAATCCCAGGAAAGCAAAGAACACAATGGCTGCCCCCCGCAAAATACCCGACCATCCGAACTCACCCAGTTTTCCGGTATTTTCAGGTATGTATGGCACATAATTATCTGCCTGAATGAACTTCCAACCCAAAATGACAAAAACCAGAATCACACTGATTTTCAAAAATACAATCAATCCGTTGAAAAACGAACTGCCCGCCGTCCCTCGCATCAGAATAAGGCTCATCAATACCACAATCACCATGGCAGGTATATTGACTATGCCCCCATCCCACGGACAAGCAGTCAATGTATGGGGCAAATCAATGCCTGCTCCTTGCAGAAAGACCACCAGATAACGGCTCCAACTGATACTGACCGTAGTAGCAGCCACAGTATATTCCAACACCAGGTCCCATCCGATAATCCAAGCTATCAGTTCTCCCATAGTGGCATACGAATAAGTATAAGCACTACCTGCCACCGGAATCATTGAGGCAAATTCGGCATAACAAAGCCCGGCAAAACAGCATCCTATCGCAGCTATGATAAACGAAAGCGTAATAGCAGGTCCCGTATATTCCGAAGCCACTGTCCCTGTAATAGAAAACAGCCCGGCTCCGATAATCACGCCTACCCCCAAAGCCACCAGACTGACCGGTCCCAATACCCGTTTCAGGGTCTTATTTCCTGTCTGCCCGGCTTCTTCCTGCAGGGCATCTATGCTTTTTCTGACGAATAATCCTTCCATTTCTTGCAAGTTGCATATTGATTTTAGGATGCAAACATACAAAAAAACCGTGAGTTGAGGAAAAAGAAGTCAAACTTTACACCACACAATAAACTTTAAGGAGTATTTTCCTCTTCTTTCCGCATGCTGAACTCGCACCCGCAATATTGCTGGTTATAGAAATCATATTCCTTGATAATCTGGATGCGGCGTTCGCTCAACCCGCCTTTCCGCCAGTTCTTGTTCCACCACGTCACGTCGGGATAAGGTTCTACGGCATAGCGTCCGGCTTCGTTAATCTGGTCCAAGCTCTTCCAACGTGAAGAAGCAAGCGTAGTAGTAATCACCGTAAAACCGTGTTCATGGGCATAACGTGCCGTATCACGCAAACGCAACCTGAAACATTGCAGGCAACGCCCTCCCCTTTCCGGCTCCCCTTCCAAGCCACGAACCGCACAACGCCACGCCTCGTGGTCGTAATCGGCATCGATGATATCCAAGCCCAACGCCTGTGCATAACGGGTACATTCCTCTTTCCGGATCCGGTATTCCTCTTCCGGATAAATGTTCGGATTGCAATAATAAATGGTAGGGCGTACCCCGTGCTGCATCAGGCATTCAATAATTGCCGATGAACAAGGCGCACAACATGTATGCAGCAATACCTGTCCGGCATTGCCCGGCACTTCCCAGTCTTCTTTTTTCTTTTTCATACTTTTTAATGAAGTGACGAGGTGACAAGGTAACGAGTTGACAAGGTCCTAAATAGTTCTACCTATGTATCTAAAGCCTTGCCACCTTGTCAACTCGTGACCTTGTTACCTAAAAAACAACGGAGCCAGCCATTCGGGCACTTCCACCCCCTGCTCCTTGATATTCTCCAGACAAGCTTTTCCTTTCCGCGTAAGCGTGAAATACATCTGGCGTTTGTCCTGCTCGCCCAGCTTGCGTGCCAGCAAGCCCTTATCCTCTACCGAACGGATAACCTTCGAAGCATGCGACGAAGTCAATCCCGTACAAGAGATAATGGTTCCTGCCGTCACGGTTTCCGCTCCCACACTACACAACACCATCGCCTCGTTGAGCGACACCCCGTAAGCTTCCTCCAGCCGGTTCTCCAGTTCGGAAAGCCCCTTCAGCAAGTCGCGCATCACACATATACATTGTATCTTTTCCATAATCAAATAAACAGATTCATATTTGCCTCACCGGCCCGGTCCATATAGGTCGCCACGCCACCTATCGTCACACAGTCGAGCAGTTCCTCACGCTTTATTCCCATCACGTCCATCGACATCTGGCAAGCTATGAACTCCACCCCGTTGGCAATGGCTTGCTGGCGGAGCGATTCGAGCGAGTCCACTCCCTTTTGCTTCATGACATACCGCATCATCTTCGAACCGATTCCGCCCATATTCATTTTCGAGAGCTTCAGCTTCCGCGAATCAGAAGGCAGCATCATGCCGAACATCTTGCCGAAAATATCCTTCCGTACCTTCGGCTTTTGTTCCTTCTTAATGGCATTCAGTCCCCAAAACGTAAAGAAGACGGTCACCTTCTCACCCGTAGCAGCCGCTCCGTTTGCGAGTACAAAAGTAGCTAAAGTTTTATCAAGGTCATCACTGAAAAGAATAAAAGTTTTGCCTTTCCCGCCAACTGCCGTTTTCTGTCCTACGGCAGGAACCGCCTGGGCTTTCTCTATCCGCACCCGATACACTCCGTTTTCTTCCGTTTTCGAAAGGAAACGATTACCTGTCGTACGGCACCACGCTTCTGCATCACGTGGAAATCCGGCATCGGTAGCACTTACCTCCAGACATTGTCCGGGCTGCAACGCTTCCATTCCTTGCTTCAGCTTCAGTATCGGTCCGGGGCACTGCACGCCGCATGCATTGACCTTTATCACCTTGTCTGGCTGCATATCCGTTCCAGAATCTTTTTCCCCGCCAGCCGAAACACAAGCGGTGCCTTCCGAAGGCAGTTCCACCGGTGTCACGGCAGCCTTATACGTCTTAATGCCTCCGGCCAGATTGCGCACCTCTTTAAATCCATGGCCTTTCAGGATATTGCTTGCCAGATAGCCACGCAACCCTACACCGCAATACACCCACACCGGCTTATCCCGCGGTATCTCATCCAGATGCTCCCGCAATTCATCCAACGGCATATTAACAGCCCCCGGAATGGCTCCTAACTCAAATTCATCTTGGGTACGCACATCCACCAAAGTCACCCGACTCAGGTCGGCATCCCTCAATTCGCGCCAATACAGCGGTGTCATCTTTCCGCTCAGGATATTTCCGGCTACGTAACCGGCTATTGCCACCGGGTCTTTTGCCGAAGAAAAAGGAGGTGCATACGCATGTTCCAGCCGGGTCAGGTCGTACACCGTTCCGCCTTGCTTGATAACCAGGGCAAACTCGTCAATCCGTTTGTCTACCCCGTCATATCCTACTATCTGCGCCCCGTACAGCTTTCCGTCTTGGGGCGAAAAGACTACTTTAACCGCCATTTGCAACGCACCCGGATAATAACCGGCATGAGAAGCCGAATGCGTCGTAGAAGAAAGGTAAGCAATTCCCATTTGCTTCAAACGCTTGGCAGGCAAGCCGGCAGATGCCACGGTCATATCGAACACCTTGGCTATGGACGTACCTATGGAACCTTCATACACAGCCTTGTTCCCGAATACGATGTTGTCCGCCACGATGCGTGCCTGACGGTTTGCCGGACCGGCAAGAAAATTCAGCCACGGCTTTCCCGTAACGGGATGCGGAAACTCTATCGCATCCCCCACGGCATAAACAGCCTCATCCGAAGTCTGCAGATATTCATTCACATAAATGCCTTTCATCTCGCCCAGCTTCAATCCTGCTTCCGAGGCAAGGCGCGTTTCGGCACGCACTCCGATAGACAATATCACCATATCCACCTGCAAGCGGATACCCGACTTGAAGGTCACTCCTAAGCCCGCATCCGTCCGTTCGAACGCCTCTACCGCCTGCCCTAAATACAGCTTCACCCCTTTTTGCATCAAATGTCCGTGCACCAGCGAAGCCATCGAATAGTCGATAGGTCCCATCACTTGGTCTGCCATCTCTACCACCGAGACCTCTACTCCGGCATGCACCAGGTTTTCCGCCATCTCCAACCCGATAAAGCCTCCGCCTACAATCGCCGCGCGTTTCACCTGCTTTTCGTCCAAGTATCGCTTGATACGGTCGGTATCGGTTACATTCCGCAAGGTAAAGATGCCTTCCGAATCGATACCTTTCAAAGGCGGACGCACGGGCGACGCCCCCGGCGAAAGCAAGAGTTTGTCATAGCTTTCCCGATACACTTTCCCCTCGGCAGTACGGACCGTCACTTCCTTCCGCTCCCGGTCGATAGCCGTCACTTCCGAAAGCGTGCGCACATCGATGTTAAACCGCTTCCCGAACGCTTCGGGCGTCTGTACGAAAAGCCGTTCGCGTTCCTCGATAACCCCACCTATATAATAAGGTAATCCACAATTGGCATACGAAATATAAGCTCCCTTCTCGAACAGGATAATTTCGGCTTCTTCGGTATTTCTACGGATGCGGGCAGCTGCTGTGGCTCCTCCCGCTACTCCTCCTACAATAAGAATCTTCATACGTCTTTTTATTTTTCGTTTACATTATTTTCCATTGGAAACTTTTGCAAATAAACAATAAACTTTCATCAATACAAAATTTCCAATGGAAAATATTTATCAAGTTAACAATTATTAGGCAGCTCTGCTTATAAGAAATGCTGCCTACAGATGAAAACTGATATATAGGAAAAGGGGAAGCCCGCCACATTGAAAATGAAGATATACTTCGTTTGCCGATGAAGTATATCTTCGTTTTCAGAGGGTATATATTATGCCCGAATGCGGATTCATATTATATGGAAGTATAAAACCACCCTAAATGGAAAGAGAGCCTATTTTTTTGCTGATATCTTGCAAGGCAAAACGAAGCGTCTGCATTTCTTCATCCGTAAAACGACACACCTTGCCGTGCACCACATTACCGTTCAACCGTTGCGAGAACCATGCCTTCGACTTTTTAAAATAAGTTTCAGCGATATATTTGAATGAAATCATGTCTGAAATGCTTTTAACCACCTGCAAGGTCTCAAGCCCTTTATTAACTTCATCCACTCCTGTTCCTATGTCTTCCAACATCAATGACACATACTCACCGATTAGTTTTTTATCTTCTTCCGATGTATATACACCTTCCATACGATCCAAACGTTCGTCAAAAGCAGGTGTGCCAAGCTCATCACGTAACAGTTCCAGTTCTTGTTTCAAATTCTTCTCCATATTATTTTAATTTAAGAAAGGAGGGAGGTCCCCCTCTGTAAGTTCTATTTTTTCTTTAATTCTTCAAGTTCTCTTTTTGCCTTGATGATACCATCTAAGAAGCTGTTTTGAATTTATCGTGCGATGATTTGGGATGAGTTTTTGAGGCATTTTCGCTTCTGTGATAAGGAAGATAGCGGGCTATCTGACGAAGAACAGGAGCGGAAAGGACCAAAAAATCGCCCAAAGCACACACGAAAACGGATACATCAAGCCAAGAAAAACTTTTTGGAGAAATTCAAAACAGCTTCTAAGTATTCATCAATCTTTTGATTCGCTTTTTCATCGGCTAATCCCATTCGTTTTAACCGTTGTACTTGCCGGATTGCTTGTTCCAGTCGGACAATGTGCAATTCCAGCTTTTCAATTTCTTTCTCCATTATCGATTTGCATTATTGATACAACAAAAATAGATAAACTTTCGTTTATCAACAAATATTTCAGTCACTATTTTACATCACAATGAGAGAAAGTTCTGGTTAGGAAGCCTTCGAACCTCCATACATTCATCCGATGAAACAAATGATTTCCTTTGTTCCATTGAATTGCTTTTATATTCCACAGCGTGGAATGTACGTTCCAGCCCATGGAATATACGTTCCACGCCGCGGAATATACGTTTCAGCCCGTGGAATATAAAACTAAGTCTGTTTCTTGCCCATTGCCATCCGGCCGAAAACAGATATGCAACCAGCCGGAAACACGAATCCGGCAACGTGTGTTAATCCGGTCAAACAGGCACAGAATGCATTCAAACGGCATTTTGAAAGATTTGTGCATGTGATTTGCACGATTATAGATTTGTTTTAATTTATGATTTCTCTATATTTGCAAACGTAATTAACTTTAAAATAAATCGCATGAAGAAACATTTCTTAAATCTGGCACTATGGGCACTCCTACCAATGAGCCTATGTGTGACGGGATGTAGTGACGATGACACTTATCCCGATGTAGACGGGCAAACACCAGTTGCCGAAATGAACACCTTGCACATCCAGTCAGCAGCGGGACGTACCTTTACCATTGAAGGCAGACTGACCGATGCGGATGGAATCTCAACCATCCAGCTGCAATGTGCGGACTTGTACTTAAACAAAACCATTGATTTAATTGAAATCTATGGAAAGCCTCAAACGGAGTACGACTTGAGTTACAGCTTTACAACGGCAAACGATGAGTTGGGCGAAAGCTTTACCATTAATGTTACCATTACAGACGTAGGCGGACGTTCCACCTCACAAGAAGTATTGGTTACAATGGACGGAGACTTCGAGAATCCGACATTTACTGTCAGACCATCTTCCGACCTTACGGTGCTTATTGCAGCAGAGACAGGTTTTACGTTAAATTTCTCAGTAACAGATGACCGTGCATTGGATTATGTGACGATCAATATCCCCAGTATTCCCGAATTTGAGAACTTCCAAGTTGACGCTGCCGGACAATCATCAATTGATGTATCTGAACGCATTGTTTTCCCCAGCGAAGAAGCTACCTACGAAATGACGGTAACAGCCGTGGATGCGGTAGGCAACCAGACTGTAGTGACCAGTACGATTAATGTATCGGAGATGCAGAACTTCCCGAAGATGTATTTGGCTGATGTAGCTACAACCGCTGAACTGAACAGCGATGTCTTTGGCGTTCCCATGCTTATTAATCACCCTGCCGAATACCAATATCGGGCACGTTATTATAATAAAGAAGCCGGTACCGAAATCTTCTTCTTGCCACAGAAAACAGATTTTGCTCCGATTTGCTTCGGTATTGACCCGAATGATGAAACGAAGTTGACGTATGATCCGGAAACTGCATTGCCTATTGTACTGGACGAGGCAGGTGTATATTATGAAATAGACTTTAATGTACTGGATTTGACATACTCAATGCGTACTTATTCGGTAGATGAGGCTACAGACCCCATTAACTATGAGTACGGCACTAATACTTTCTGGGATGCGAACGCACAAGAATATATCAATTTCTATATTGGTTGGGGCGGTTCTCCTCAAGATGCCGGCAATCATCTGTTCGTACAAGACGCTGATAACCCACATTTGTTCTACTATCCTGCTACAGGTGAAAGATGGACACAAGAAGCCGGTGAAATGAACTTTATCATCACAAACTACCATCCGGCAGGCTGGTGGGATAACGTAGAATGGCGTTGTGACGACTCGGCAAATCCAGAGAAATTCGGTTATTTCAGTAAGGCGAATAATGTGAATCCAAATTGGGAAGGAACCAACCAGCGTTGGGAAGATGGTACTGTCGTCGGCGACAACTGGGTAAAACCTGTTGTTACAATCGGCGGAAACTACCGCTTTGAATTCGATGCACATTTGGGACGTGGTAAGATTGTTCCGGCTAATTAATATTGTAACTTTAAAATCGAAAATATGAAACAACTATTATTTTTATGCTGCTTTACGCTGATTAGTCTTTGTGGATTTTCCCAACAGATTACGGTGAAAGGTATTGTGACCTCGGCAAGCGACAATTTGGGACTTATCGGAGCCACGGTACAGATTAAAGGTACAACCACAGGTACCATTACAGGATTAGACGGTGACTATACATTAGATAATGTAGCATCGGATGCCGTATTGGTATTCTCCTCTGTTGGTTACGAAACACAGGAAATACCGGTCAACGGACGCACCACCATTAATTTGGTGATGAAAGAAGCTTCTGAATTGCTGGATGAAGTCGTAGTCATCGGTTACGGTGCCGTAAAGAAGAGCGACTTGACCAGTTCTATCTCTACCGTAAAGAGCGAAGACATCACCCAGACCGTTACGGGCAATGCCATGGACGCTTTGCAAGGTAAGGTAAACGGTGTGCAAGTAACCAGTGCCGGTAGTCCGGGTGCAACGCCGAAAGTATTAATCCGTGGCGTCACCACCGTCAACGGTTCCGACCCGCTCTACGTAGTCGACGGTATGCCGATTAGCGGCAACATCAATTTCTTGAACAGCAACGACATCGAGTCAATGCAAGTATTGAAGGACGCTTCGGCAGCCGCTATCTACGGTACACGTGCATCAAACGGTGTAATCCTGATTACCACCAAGAAAGGCAAAGCCGGACAAACCCGCGTGAACTTTACCGCTTCGGTAGGTTTCCAGACCATTTCGAAACCCAACGTTGCCGGTCCTTCCGAATACAAAGACGTGTATAACACCCGCTATACAAATGACGGCTTGACTTCGAACTGGAACGACACGGGTGCAACGACCAATCCGGGCGGAACAGACTGGTGGGATACCGTAGTCAACAAAGCTGCCTTGACTCAAAACTATTCGTTGAGCGTATCAGGCGGTACAGACAAATTGGTGTACAACTTCAGCTTGGGTTACTACCGCAGCAACTCTCAGTTTGATGTAGGTTACTGGGACAAGCTGAACGCCCGTTTGAATACCGAATATACCTTTAATAAATATGTGAAGTTCGGATTCGACATCGCTCCGCGTATGGAATCGTGGGACGATACCCCTAACCAATTCTCTTCTGCCATGGCAATGGACCCGACTACTCCGGTATTCCGTCCCGAAGACCAATGGGAAGACAATGTGTACAACAACTACCAACGTTCGTACAACAACCAGACTTGGAACCCTGCCGGTTCATTGGCGCGTGCGAATGACCATTCACGTGAAATGGGTGCTATCATCAACACCTATTTGCAAATCAACCCGATTGAAAAGCTGACCTTGCGTACCCAGTTCGGTGCCAACGCACACTACCGCCGTACCGATCACTTCGTGCCGCAGTTCTATATGGATGCTTTGGAAAAACAAGACTTGAGCGACATTTCCCGTCAGTCACAAGAATGGCTGGACTGGAACTGGACCAATACAGCGACATACATTGATACCTTTGCCGAGAAGCATAACCTCAACGTAATGGCAGGTTTCACCGCAGAACGCTATGCATGGTACAATGTACAGGCAACCCGCGACAACGTACCTAATAACTTGGATCAGATGCAAGAAGTGAATGCCGGTGACCCGACCACGGCAGAAGGTTTTGGTGAAACTACCTTCAACACGCTGGTCTCTTTCTTGGGACGTGTGATGTATAACTACGACAACCGTTACTACATCTCCGCATCCCTCCGTGCCGATGGCTCTTCACGGTTCCCTTCAGGCAATAAATACGCTCTCTTCCCGGCCGTATCTGCATCGTGGCGCATCACGGCTGAAGAATTTATGCAAGATCAAGAAATCTTCAACGACTTGAAACTCCGTGGAGGTTGGGGACGCGTAGGTAACCAAGCCATTGATAACGATGCTACCGTAACATTACTTGACCAAACCCAATATGCTTACGGTGGAAGCATCACGAACGGTTATTTCGTTTCATCAATCGGTAACACAGACCTGAAATGGGAAACCGTAGAAGACTGGAACGTAGGTATCGACATGTCATTGTTGAACTCACGCCTGGGCGTTACCTTCGAATACTTCCAAAAGAAGTCAAAAGACATGTTGTATCAGAAACAAACTCCGCTGTACATCGGTTACCCGAACTGGAACAGTACCGTATGGATGAACATCGGTAGCATGCAGGCTCGCGGTTGGGAATTGGGACTGAGCTGGCGCGACCAAATCGGCAAAGACTTCTCGTATGACATCGGCGTGAACCTGTCTACCGTACGCAACAAAGCCATCAAGTTCTCGGGTGACGGTCCGATTTATACCGGAGGTTTCAACAGCGACTCTATCATCCGCAACGAAGACGGCGGTCTGATTTCACGCTTCTATGGATATGTAGCCGACGGCTTGTTCCAAAACTGGGAAGAAGTGTACGCACATACCGATGAACACGGGACGTTGATTCAACCGGACGCACAACCGGGTGACATCCGTTTCAAAGACTTGGACCACAACGGCGTATTGGATGCCAATGATAAGGCATTTATCGGCAATCCGTATCCCGACCTGATGATGGGTATCAACATCGGTCTGCGCTACAAACGCATTGATTTTGCCGCTAACTTCTACGGCACTTTCGGAAATGATATTTTCAATATCACCAAAGGCTTGTATTCAGGTGCTAACGGTCAGAACGTATGGGCAGGCACTTTGCAAGAAGCATGGCACGGCGAAGGCACCAGCAACGACATTCCACGCCTGTCGTACAGTGACCTGAATTTGAACTACAACCGTGTTTCCAGTTTCTACGTAGAAGACGGTTCGTACATGCGTTGTAAATTGCTGCAGATTGGCTATACCTTGCCCGAAAAATGGGTAGGCGGTTCTCAACTGCGCATTTCGTTCTCGGCTCAGAACCCGTTCACCATCACCGGTTATTCGGGTATGGACCCCGAACGTCCGATGGCAGACGGTACAACCGACAGTTCAGGTAGCGTAATCAATACCGGTATCGATAACACCGCTTATCCGAATCCGCGTACATTCTTGTTCGGCATTGACTTTAAATTTTAATAACTGACAGACATGAAACATTTACTTAGCATATTAACATTGGGTGCCGCGCTGACTTTCACCTCGTGTGAAGACTTTCTGACCGAAGAAGTGCGCGGACAATTAAACCTGGATTCCTACTTTACGACAGTAGAAGAATGCGAATCATACATTACGGGATGTTACCAAGATATAACCTGTGGAGGATGGTGGCAAATCAATACAGTATGGCTACTTTCTGAAATGTGTTGCGACGATGCCTGGATGGGAAACACCACCCAAAGCCAAAGCGACTATATCTCATTGGCACACTACCAAGGTAACGGTGCCAGCAACGGCCCTATCTCCAATTTCTGGCAATACCGCTACAAAGGCATCTTACGTTGCAATGTTGCCATTAACCAAATCAGTCAAGTAGATGTGGCCGATACCCAATTACGTGACCAACTGGTCGGTGAAGCCCGCTTCTTACGCGGATATTTCTACTTTGAATTGGTAAGAAACTTCGGCGGTGTGCCTTTGATAACCGATTTCTTACAGCCGGAAGACGTAACCAATATACCGCGTTCTTCAACAGAAGAAGTTTATAAATTTATCGAAGAAGACTTACTTGCCGCTTCAGAAGTCCTTCCGGAAAGCTATGAGGCAGCAAAAGTGGGACGTGCTACTAAGGGAGCCGCTTTAGGCTTGTTAGGGAAAGTTTATCTATACCAAGAAAAATGGCAAGAAGCTCACGATGTATTGAAAACCGTCATCGATTCAGGTGTTTACGATTTATTGCCTGAATTCGGTCAAGTATGGGATGTGGAATACGACAACAGCATCGAAAGCCTGTTCGAGGTACAATATGAATATCATGCGACTTTAGCTTTAGGAGGTTCGCTTGCCACTGTAACCGGTGCACGTAACGGACCTGGTGACGGCTGGAGCTGGTGCTTACCTACTGCTAATTTGGAACAAGCTTTTATTGATGCAGGCGATACGGTACGCTTGAAATGGACCATCATCACAGCTGGTTGTACCGAAATTGCCGGAGAAAATCGTTTCAATGAATTCGTAGAGAACAATTCTACCGTGGCCAATGCACAAGATCTGATAGAAGAATATGGTTGGGATCCTAATTGCTACATTATCGACCCCTCCCAACATAAGTCTCCGCGCGTAATCCGCAAGTATTTCTTGCCGCTTGAAGACCGTCCGGAAGTCTACAATACCGACAAGAGCCCGCTGAATCACCGTATTCTGCGCTTTGCCGATGTATTGCTGATGTATGCCGAAGCCTGCAACGAATTGGGACAGGACGGCGATGCACAAGAAGCATTGAACCGCGTACGTACCCGTGCCAAATTGCCGGCTGTTACAGCTACAGGACATCAACTTCGCGATGCCATCCGCCAGGAACGTCGTCTGGAACTTGCTTTCGAACAAAACCGTCTGTATGACATCCGCCGCTGGAAAGACGATAGCGGCCAACCGGTAATCGCCAGCATCCTTGGTCCGAACGGAAGTTTTGTACAATGGAACTTGAACGAAGCTACTCGTGACCCGCTGGAATGGGCAAACCAAGGTGAATCCAGTGACAAAGGCAGCACATTCCAACTGAACCGTGACCTTGTGTTCCCGATTCCGTTGAATGAAATTACGATGTCAAACGGTGTACTTGAACAAAATCCGGGATGGAACTAATTTTCAATAGGTAAACCATAATTCAACATTACATGTCACACGCCGCGGGTAATCCTGCCGATTATCCGCGGCTTTTTAATTTCATAAAACCAATCTTACCATGAAACTCAAACTACTTCTCTTTTCAACCTTACTAATCAACTTTTCAGCTTGCAGTGATGCCGAGACTCTTCCGCAACAAGGAGGAGGAGAAAAAGAAGAGCCGGACACACCATCGGCAAGTGTGGAAAAAACGGTAACCATCAATGCCGGACAAACCTTTCAGACCATAAAGGGATTTGCCGCTTCCGACTGCTGGACACCTGCTTTTGTAGGCAAATATTGGACAAATAACCGGAATGAGATAGCCGAATTGCTTTTTTCTTCGGAAATCGCCGACGGACAGCCCAAGGGCATCGGACTCTCGATGTGGCGTGTCAACATGGGAGGCGGAAGCATGGAACAAGGAGACGAGAGCGGTATCTCGAACGTTTCACGCCGTGCCGAATCGTATCTGAACGATGACCTGACCTTAGACTGGACCCGTTGCGAAGGGCAACGCTATTTTATGGAACAGGCAAAAGAATTGGGTTGTGACCAATTCGTCTTGTTCAGCAACACCCCACCCGTGCAATATACCAAGAACGGAAAAGGATTTTCATCGGAAAGCAATAAATCAAACCTGAAAGAGGACTGTTACGATGACTTTGCCGCTTACATGGCAGACGTAGCCGCCCACTACATCAGCGAAGGATACAATATTACCCACATATCCCCCATCAATGAACCGCAATTCAGCTGGAACGACGGCGGACAGGAAGGAAGTCCATGGACAAATGACGAAGCGGCACGCTTAATCCGTGAATTGGATAATGCACTGACCGAACGCGATCTTTCTACTGACATCTTGCCTGGAGAGGCAGCTGAATGGACATACCTTTATTCCATCAAAGACGATGCAAACCGCAGTAAGGTGCTGGAAGCCTTTTACGAACCGGAGTCATCGGCTTATATCGGGGACTTGAGTCATGTGAAAAAGTTAATTGGCGGGCATAGTTATTGGACAGACGGTACATGGGACGGTATGCGGAATGCCCGCGAACGCATGGCGCAAGCAGCCGCCCAGTACGGACTGGAGGTTTGGCAAACCGAATGGAGCATGCTGGGAGACAACTACAGCTCTACCGAATTCGGCAGTTATGATACAGCCACAACCATGGATATTGCCCTCTATATGTCGCGCGTCATCCACAACGACCTGACCGTAGCCGGAGTGACTTCATGGAGTTATTGGACTTCGATGGATATCTCGCAATGGGGACAGAAAGACCGTTTCCTGCTTATTTCGCTGGTACCTGACGGCTGGACCGGTGACGGAGGAGATACCGGACTGCTGCGTAACGGAGGAAGTTACCAAGCCATGCCTACCCTTTGGGTGCTGGGCAACTACAGCCGCTTTATCCGTCCGGGATACCGCCGCATTGCCATGGAACTAAGCGAATCTATGAACTTCTTCGGTTCGGCATGGATATCGCCCGAAGCCGATGAGATAGTAGCCGTCTATACCAATTATTCTGACAAAGGTGTCCGGCTGAACGAAACCCGGGAAGGCTGGAACGGCGATGTAGCTTCCATTACGACTTACACTACCACACAAGACAAGAACCTGGAAGAAAAAAACTACGCAACAGATGAAAAAGTAATATTGGATGCGGAAAGTGTAACCACGGTAGTATACACTTTGAAATAAAGTTTGTACCTTTACACCTATTATTATATATAACAAATCCAAACGATGAGAAACAAACTTACTTATACCCTGTTATGCCTGTTGGTATGCCTGATATGCATCCCGGCAAAGGCGCAAGTATCTTTCGGTAAAGCCGAAAACTTTAATGAAGGCTGGCTGTTCAACTTGAAAGACGATTCACTCAGCCTGCAAACCGATTACGATGACAGCAAGTGGCGCAAACTTGACCTGCCGCACGACTGGTCGATAGAAGGCCAGGCCTCTCCTACCCTTGCCAGCTGCACAGGCTATTTGCCGGGAGGTATCGGCTGGTACCGGAAGCATTTCCAAGTAACCGACAATGCTCCGCGGCATTACATCTACTTCGAAGGAGCATACAACCGGAGCGAAGTCTATCTGAACGGACACCTGCTGGGAAAACGCCCGAACGGATACATTTCATTTATGTATGATATGACTCCTTACTTAAAAGAAGGAGACAACGTACTGGCAGTCCGCATTGACCACAGCCGTTACGCCGACTCCCGCTGGTACACAGGCTCGGGCATTTACCGCGATGTATGGATGATTGCCGCTCCCGAAACCCATTTCGCACAATGGGGTGTAGGATGGCAAGCAACTTCCCTTACCGACAAGCGTGCGGTTATAGCCGTAAATATGGAAGTGGAGAAGCACAGCGATGTCAGCGGAAAACTGGAGGTAAAAGCAATGCTTTATGATGCAGAAGGGAAACTGGTAGCCCAACAACAGGCAAAAATAAAAGACGGGGAAAAAGGCATCTCCATACAAAATGTCAACCTGAAACTATCAAAACCGCACCGTTGGAACCTGGACGCACCTTATCTCTACACGCTAAAGACCGGACTTTATCAAAACGGAACGAAAATAGATGAAAGTGAAACCCGTGTCGGACTGCGGACCCTGCAATTCGACCCCAACAAAGGATTTGCCCTGAACGGCGAATGGATGAAAGTAAAAGGTGTCTGCCTGCATCATGATGCCGGCGTACTGGGAGCCGTAGTGCCGGAAGAAGTATGGAAACGCCGCCTGCAAAACCTGAAAGCCATCGGCGTTAACGCCATCCGCATGAGCCACAACCCACAAGCACCTGTACTCTACGACTTGTGCGACGAAATGGGATTCCTTGTCATGGATGAAGCTTCGGATGAATGGGAATTTCCGAAACGCAAATGGGTGCAAGGCTGGAATGTAGGGGAACCCAGCTTTGACGGTTCCTTTGATTTCTTTGAAGAATGGATTGAACGTGACGTAACCGATATGGTGCGCCGCGACCGCAACCATCCTTGCATCTTCTTATGGAGTATCGGCAACGAAGTGGACTACCCGAACGACCCCTATTCACACCCGATTCTTGACGGGACTACCATTAACCAACCGATGTTCGGCGGCTACAAGCCCGATGCTCCCGATGCCATGCGCATCGGCAAGATAGCCAAACGGCTTGCCGCTTGTGTGCGCAAGGTAGACACATCCCGTCCGGTAACCGGTGCACTGGCAGGTGTAGTCATGTCCAATCAGACAGAATATCCGGAAGCTGTAGACGTAGTAGGATACAACTATACAGAGAACCGTTACGATGAAGACCATGCCACCTATCCCGACCGCATCATCTACGGCAGCGAAACAGGCGTAGGCTTTGACGCTTGGCTTGCCGTGCGCGACAAAGAATTTATCTTCGGACAATTTATCTGGACAGGAACCGATTACTTGGGTGAAGCCGGACGCTGGCCTTCACGCGGACTTTATACAGGCTTGTTGGACTTCGGCAGCTTCCCGAAACCCCGCGGACATTTCCGTGCTTCCTTGTGGTGTGAGCACCCGGTAACTTATATCGGTACCTATCCGATAAAGGAAGGACAGGACTGGCTTTCGCAAGATGCATGGGATATCTGGAATTATGAGCCGGGACAACTGATTCGTGTGGTATGCTACACCAATGCCCCGCAAGCCCGCTTGTTACTGGACGGGAAAGAAATAGGCAAGATGAAACCCTATGACGACAAGAGCGGCATTATCTATTGGGACATCCCGTATCAGGCAGGCGAACTGAAAGCGGAAGGCTGTGATACGAACGGGAATGTCCTTTCCAACTATTCCATCACTTCATCGGGACGTCCGTATGCCATCCGGGCAAGCGCAGACTGTGATACCCTTTCATCCGGCAAAACCATCGCACACATCACCGTGGAAGTGGTAGACGAGAAAGGTACGGTTGTGAAACTGGGAGATAATAACATCACCTGCCACATCGAAGGTCCCGCAAAGCTGTTGGGATTGGAAAACTCGGACAACAGCGACATGGGCGACTATACCGATAACCGCCAACGGGTGTACCACGGACGTCTGCTTGCCTACATCCAGACAACAGGCGAAAAAGGTGAAATCCGTGTCAAGTTTACATCTCCATTATTGAAAAGTACAGAAGTAACCTTGAAAGCCGAATAACTTTTTCAGTTGACAGGGTTTTTGAAGAGTAAAGAAACATCCGCTTTATCTATTCAAAGGCCTTGTCAACTTATAAACTTTGCCAACTGAAAAAACATATAACCACATGAAACATTTCCTATTTATCATCTGTTTGCTGAACGCTTTCAATTGTTGGTCGCAAACCTACACCATCAAACGTCTGGGAATGGAAAAAGGATTGTCCAACAATTTTGTCATCGATATTGCGGAAGACAAGAATGGTTATCTTTGGTTTGCTACGGAAGAAGGGTTGAATAAACTGGAAGGAACCACTTTCACTACATATTACAAGACAGAAAACAACGAACAAGGGATAACAGGAAATGAACTGAACTGTCTGTTAGACGATCCGGAAGAAAACATACTGTGGATAGGCACCCAACGGGCAGGCTTGAATGCATTCGATTACAAGAATGATACGTTTACCATTTACCGGCACGATAGCAACAACCCGAACAGCCTTGCTACCGATGACGTGACAGGCATCTATCCGGCAAAAGACGGAAACTTATGGATAACCACTTACTGGAAAGGCATTGATTATTTGGACAAAAAAACAGGCACATTTACTCATTACAATCGGACAACTGTACCCCAATTGCCAGGTAACCATATTTGGACTGCTACAGAAGACGGCAAAGGCAATTTATATATCGGACACAGATATGAAGGTATGAGTATCCTCTCACTCAAGACCAAACAGGTGGAAAATTTCAGACATGATGAAAACGATCCTACCTCCCTGCCCGGCAACGAAGTGAAATGTATTTATCAAGACCAAAGCGGAGATATCTGGGTAGGCACAGATAAAGGATTGGCACTGTTTAATCCCGAAGAAAAAAATTTTTTGAATTTCGGTACGTCAGGCAGCCTGCTTTCATACAATATCTTTGATATCTGCCAACTGAACGACAAACAACTATGGATAGCTACCGAATTTGGAGGTATAGCCATCATTGACTTATCACAACGCTTCTTTTCATCGGCAGAAGACCTCAACTACCGCCACATCCGTGAAGGAGACGATGAATACAGTCTCAGCAATTCAAGCGTACGCAGTATCTTTCAGGACTCTAATAACAACATTTGGGTAGGACTTTGGGGCGGAGGTGTCAACTTCCTCAACAATGACGCTACATTATTCAATACTTATTGCTATTCGCAAGACATGCCTGGAAGCAACCTGAATGCCCGCATAGCCAGTGCCGTATGTATAGACCAACACAATCGGTTATGGATAGGAACCGACGGAGGAGGAATCAACGTACTGGAGAATGGACGACGTACCGCCACTTATACGGTTCACAATGGAAATCTTAGTGGAAATTCCATACAGACAGCTCTTTGTGATTCGGAAGGCAATCTGTGGTTCGGACTTTTCCGCAAAGGCATCATGTATTTCGATAACCAGAAACAGTCATTCCGCCAACTGTTTCCACAAGAACTGAGCACAACAGATGTACGTTCCTTTTTCGAAGACAGAAACGGACTGATGTGGATAAGCAGCAGTAACGGAATATATCAGATAGACCGGACTTCCAAAAAGATTGTCAAGCACATAGACATCCCCGAAAATTTAGTAAGAGATGTCATCAAAGATACCCAAGGACGTATTTGGGTAGGAACTTTTGGAGGAGGTCTCTTCCTTTATTCACAAGACTTAAAACTGATACACACTTTCGATACATACGCAGGCTTTCCATCCAATACCGTCAACGACATATATGAAGACACCCGACGTAACGTATGGATTGCCACAGGTGACGGCCTGGTATGTTTTCCCCCGAAAAGCCTGGATTATCAAGAATACCAACGCACCGAAGGACTTGACAACACCCACATCCGAGCCATAACCGAAGACCATGCCGGCAACATCTGGTTCAGCACCAATAAAGGCATCTCCTGTTTCAAACAGGAAGAAAAACAATTCTATAACTACAATCACAAAGACAATATTCCCCTTGCCAGTTTCACTACCGGAAGTGTATGCAAAGACAACAAAGGAAACCTGTATTTTGGCTCTACCAACGGACTTTGTTATTTCGCTCCCGAACAAGTGTTATCTCCCAAAGAAGCCCCCAAAGCCCTTTTCATGAAAATAACGATTCTGACCCCGTTCCCTTTAACCGAAAGCAAAGGGCAAACCTATCCTCTTACCAATCGTGACCACATCAAACTGGAACATAAACAAAACAGCTTTAAAATTGCTTTCAGTGTACCAAACTACGCACTGGAGGGACAAGTTGAATATGCTTATATGCTAAAAGGGCTCAGCGATTCATGGTATATATCCGACATGAACAACATTACATTCAGGGACGTTCCTTACGGCAAGTATGAACTGATGGTCAAAACCCGTATCCGTAACCAAAAATGGTCGGATATGATAACGACTTTATCCATCGACATCGAACCGCCTTTCTGGTTGTCGTGGATAGCCAAACTGGTATATGTCGTAATCGGACTTATCCTGTCCTTTATCCTTTTGAAAACTTACAAGCGGCGCCTTAATCTGGAATACCTGTATGAATCGGAAAAATGGAATCATGAGCAGGAACAGCATCTCAATGATGAAAGGCTGCGCTTTTTCACCAATATTACGCATGAATTGCGTACACCGCTTACGCTTATTATCGGTCCGCTGGAAGACATGATGGGAAGCCATACACTGACCCGTAAGGACAGACACCGCATCGCTGTCATCCATCAAAGTGCTATCAGACTACTGGAGTTAGTCAACCAAATACTGGAATTCCGCAAGACTGAAACACAAAATAAAAAACTGTGTGTATGCCGCGAAAACATTGCCGCACTGGTGTACGAAATAGGACTCAAATACAAAGAACTGAACAAAAATTCACAAATAAAGATACAAATCCATACCGATGCCGAAGAAATGATTCTGTATTTCGACAAAGAAGCCATGACCATTATCCTTGACAACCTTATCAGCAACGCGCTGAAATATACCGAAAAAGGACAAATCACAATAAGTGCGCACTGGACGGACAAACAAAACGTACGCTATCTGGAACTGAGTGTACAAGACACCGGATACGGCATAAGCCCCGAAGCGTTGCAACACATTTTCGACCGCTATTACCAGGAGGGAAGCATACATCAAGCTTCTGGGACGGGCATCGGACTGGCATTAGTGAAAAATCTCGTTGCTTTGCATGAAGGAAGCATCGAAGCCCATAGCAAGCTCAATGAAGGAACCACCTTTGTCGTACGGATTGTGGCAACCAACAATTATCCTTCGGCACTTCACCGCGACCTTACCACAGAAGAGAAAGAAACTGCAGCTCCCCAAGCTTTGCCTGTCCAAGAATCGCAAGAAACAGCAGACAGCATGCGCCCCGTCATCCTAATCGTAGAAGACAACAAAGATATCCTCGACTACATGGTCGATTCGTTTACCGACCTTTACGAGGTAAAAACAGCCACCAACGGAAAAGAAGGTGTAGAAGCAGCTATAGAATATATTCCCGACATTATTGTAAGCGACATCATGATGCCCGTCATGGACGGAACCGCATTATGTAAAGTGCTGAAAAAGGATATACGTACCAGCCACATCCCCATCATCCTGCTTACGGCTAAAGACACGCTTGCAGACAAAGAGGAGGGTTATCAGTCGGGGGCCGATTCATACTTAACCAAACCATTCAGTGCCAGCCTGCTTCATAGCCGTATCAATAACCTATTGGCTCAGCGCAGACGATTGTCTGAACGCTATATCACAGCTTCAAGTCCGATTTCCCCAGAAAAAGACATCGAAGAGAAACATAGCATCCTGACTGATTCATTGAATAAGCTCGACAAAGAATTTCTCGACAATCTGACTCATGTAATTACCGAAAACCTCTCATCGACAGAAACAATCGATATCAGTTTTCTATCCAGTCACCTCTGCATGAGCAACTCTACACTATATCGCAAAGTAAAAGCATTAACCGGAATGTCTACCAATGAATTTATCCGGAAAATAAAGATGCAGCTTGCTGAAAAACTGCTGCTTGAAGGGAAATACAGCATTTCAGAAATAGCCTTTAAAGTAGGCATCAACAGTACCGTTTACTTCCGCCAGTGCTTCAAGGAAGAATATGGAATGCTGCCTTCCGAATACTTGAAAAAAGTAAAAAGCGGACAAAACGAATGACGTACACGCTGCAGATCGTAAAGATAACGCTCATGAACTGCTCCCTCAAGTCCACTGCCCCGGAATACTGGTTCCGCAAAACAGGCATACGCCGACAAAACCTGCTTGTGAGACACAATACCCTTCACGTCTCACAAGCCGTTTGCCACATCTCGGACAATAAGTATTCCCCACATCTGGCAAAGAAGTATTACCGATATAGACAAAACGCAGCCCCTCCTCTTCTGCTATCTGCTTTGCAGCAAGCAACGTTTCCAACGGAGTAGGCTCAAGCTGCTGCAAACGATAACGAGGGAAAAAGCGGCTGATGTGCAAAGGAGAGTCCGCAAAGCCGTTCGTCACCAGCCAGCAGCACATCGCACGGAAATCCTGTTCGTTATCATTGACAGTGGGGATAAGCAGGTGTGTTATCTCTATCCACACGCCGGCATCACGCATTGCCAATAAGGTGTCCAATATCGGCTGGAGCCGGACACGGCTTACCTTCCGGTAAACCTCGTCTGAAAATGATTTCAAATCGATGTTTACGGCATCGATAAAAGGCAGAAGGTCGCGTAAAGGCGCTTCATTCACATAGCCAGCCGTTACCAGCACGTTCTTCAGTCCGACCTCTTGGCAAGCCGAAGCACAATCGCGCACATATTCCAGATACGTAAGTGGCTCGGTATAGGTATATGCCACCGCCCTGCATCCATACTTCTTAGCCAGGCGTACACAATCTTCGGGAAGCAAGGTCTGAGAAGGGATTTCCATCGGAGAAACCTGCGATACAGACCAGTTCTGGCAATTCAGGCACGAAAGGTTACACCCCGCCGAAGCGATAGAGAAACAAGTCGCTCCCGGCAAGAAATGAAACAAGGGTTTCTTTTCCATCGGGTCGGCGTGCATAGCGCATATACGTGCGTATGCCAACGAATATAGGTGCCCTCCCCGATTCATACGGCTCCGGCACCTCCCGCACTTAGCTTCATCTATCTTGCATCGGTGCGGGCAGAGTACACATACCACCGTCCCGTCGGGATTCGAAATATAATAAGCCGCTTCTTTCATCCGTTTCGTTTTATTTCCCTTTTTATTCGCCGAATACAATCGCCTCGTACACATAGAGTTCCGCATCCCTCCATCCGTTCCAGGCCAGACCTGCCTTATCGCGTGCGCAATGCCCCAAGAATTCTTCTTTCGTCCATCCCGTTTCCCCTGCCACCTGAGGAAGGAACGTCCCCCGATGCTCTCCTTTTATGATATAGATGCCATGCCGCCCCAACTGGAACTCATCGATGGATTGAATCTTCCGCAAAGGGGAAAGCACCGAAATCTCGATATCAATGTCTTTCATCTCGCTTTCTTCTACGGGATAGAAGCGCGGGTCTTCGAATGCGGCGGCACGTGCCATCGAAGAAACTGTCTGATACAACGGTTTATACCCTACCAGATTCCCGATACATCCCCGCAACTTTCCTCCTTTATGAAGGGTCACGAACGCACCGCAATGTTGTTGCAACGCAGGACTCATCTTCGTAGAATCGTAGGGCAAATCCGTCCGTCGGGCAAGTGCATAGTCAATGCTTTTACGGGCGATTTGCAAGAGTTGCGCCCGCTCTTCCCCGGTCAAAGAGAATGCATCCGCTTCCGCTTTCTTCACTATCGAAAAAGCATGATAGCCTACCACCCTGTCTTTATCTCCATAAACGGCATCGCCCGAATTGCAATAAGCCAAATGGCGGACTTGCAAATCCTTGCGCCCCTCCATTAATAAAAGGAGTACAGCGATAGGACTTTGCCCGCACGCACCGGTCAACAATTGGGGCACACCCTCGCGGGCATTCATCTCCAACGCATCCAGAAACTTCCGGAGCGAACCGCTCTCAATCGCTTCTCCCGTGGCTTTATCTACCCGGTTGGCATCCTCGTACGAAGGATAATGCGAGAAGTCACTACTGATAACGAACAGATTATCCGAAGTAAAATAAGGCTGCAATGCCTGAGCGATTCTTCTTAACTTTGCCAAGTCTTGCGTACCTATGATAATCGGTACGATGGGAGGGACATCGCGCAAATGTACTTGCAAGAGGGGCAATTGAACTTCCAGACAATGTTCACGGGCGTGCGCCTCAGGCACATAGGTAAAGACTGTATCGGCACGCAGCAATGCATCGCATGCCTCCTTGTCTACTTGCACTTCACCCAACGGTGTGGCATAACTACCGAAAGCACCGTTCACCGAAGCGCCATCGAATGCAGCCCGATGGCTGGGACCGAGCAAGAATATCCGCTTATAGGCAGCATCCGCAGGGATTGCCTTTATGGCTTTGGATGCAATCGCACCCGAATAAACATAACCGGCATGCGGAACAATCACCGCTTGCACTTCCTTATCCGGCTCTACCGAAGAAGCATCGGACATGAACGATGCTATCATCTTTCTCAACGTATCCGCCTTTGCCGGATAAAAAGCACCGGCAACCGCCGGCATACGGACACGCTTTTCACCCGAAGAACAGGCGTTTCCAATACTATGTATCATAATCAATAGGATTAAAACAAACTTTCCTTTCGTATGCATGGCATCTCTCTTTATGCCGATAAATATAGCATAAAACCGGCACTCTATCAAGTCCGACTGACTTTTTTTCTTCTTTCCTGCCAAATAGGCAATCCCTTATGACAAACTTCTTCCTTCCGGCTCTCCAAAAGTTTAAAAGCAAAGGCTTTTTGCTTAAAATAGATTTCGTAAGTTTAAAAGGCAAAGCCGTGCCGTCCGAAGGCACAGAGTTTGCATATCTATAAGTGAACTTCGGAAGCCGAAAGGCAGAGGGAGTTCAAAAGAACAATTGATAAACAAAGAACTTAAAAATAGGAGATTAAGATTATGACACCGAGCAGAAGAAATTACAATCAAGAATGGTTACCGAGCATTTTCAATGACTTTTTCGATAACGATTGGATGGTAAAGGCCAACGCAACGGCACCTGCTATCAATGTGATAGAAAGTGACAAAGATTATAAGGTTGAAGTTGCGGCTCCGGGTATGACGAAAGAGGATTTCAACATCCACTTGAGTGAAGACAACGAATTGGTCATCTCGATGGAAAAGAAAACCGAAAACAAGGAAGAGGACAAGGAAAACAAGAAGTACTTGCGCCGTGAGTTTTCTTACACGAAATTCCAGCAGGCATTGGTTCTTCCGGACGATGTGGAAAAGGATAAAATCAACGCCAACGTCAACAACGGTGTATTGACCATCGAGTTGCCGAAACGCACGCCTGAAGAAAAAGCCAAAATCAACAAAGTGATTGAAATTCATTAATAGTAACCAGTAGGCGGAAGCCGGAAACATCACACGATTAGATGTTTCCGGCTTTTTTTATTTTACCCCTACATGGGCCATTTGCGGAATTCATGCGAATCAGGAGTTAGCGGTATTTATTTTGTGCATTTTGTATATGCCACGTAGTAGAGACGATGTGCACATCGTCTCTGCACATCGTCTCTGCACATCGTCTCTACAGAAGCGGCGCAAAAAGGTATGGGCATCTTACTCCCAGCCCGCACCGGCGGGCGATAACTACCTATAACTCCCTTTTAACTCCTGATTGGCATAATTCAATCTTTTATAGCGAAACAATATTGATTTGCGAAAAATAATGTATGCAAATATTCGCTTTTTATTTCGGATTGACTATATTTGTCGAAGACGGACATACAACCGACATCCTTGTAGACAAATGCAATGAATATGGAAATAACAGAAATAAAAACCGACAAGAAAGAATACCTCGAACTTCTGCTGCTGGCAGACGAACAAGAATCGATGATTGACCGCTACCTGGAAAGAGGTACAATGCATGTCATGCACCACGGAACAGATACCATAGGCATTGCCGTTGTAACGGACGAAGGAAACAAGGTATGCGAACTGAAAAACCTGGCTATTGCACCCTCTTTCCAACGGCATGGTTACGGACGGGAAATGATAAGCTATCTGTGCCGGCTCTACAGCAAGCAGTTTACAACAATGATGGTAGGAACCGGAAACAGCATACAAACGGTCTCGTTTTACAAAAGCTGTGGTTTCACCTATTCGCACACGGTACCGGACTTCTTCACGCTCCACTATGACCATCCCATCATAGAAGACGGAAAAGTACTTACAGACATGCTGTATTTCCAGAAAAATCTGGATTTTCCCTCATCTTGAGATTTTAGAAGCTGTTTTGAATTTCTCCAAAAAGTTTTTCTTGGCTTGATGTATCCGTTTTCGTGTGTGCTTTGGGC
>NZ_JACSPP010000044.1:26683-33613 GCF_014837065.1 Phocaeicola intestinalis | reverse complement strand
CTCATCACAGAAGCGAAAATGCCTCAAAAACTCATCCCAAATCATCGCACGATAAATTCAAAACAGCTTCTTATTTTATAATCGGACTACTTCACCATCGAAAGCCAGATGCACACAAGGCGGAAGTTTTCTCTCAACCTCGGCATGCAGGCCTAACTGATGGCTGATGTGGATAAAATAGGTTTCACGCGCCTGTATACGTCCTGCCTGGTTCAACGCCTCAGCCAAAGACTGGTGTGTAGGATGAGGCTGGATGCGCAAGGCATTCATAAACAGACAATCCACCCCATTCACGTATGCATACGACTCATCAGGCAAATAAGACATATCAGTAATCCATGCCATTTTGCCAATACGAAAACCCAATATAGGAAGCCGGCCGTGCATCACACGAAAAGGCACAACCTCGACCGAATGACCTGCATCGTTTGTGACCTGAAAAGGCACGTATGGCTCGATTTTCGTCAGTGGAATACGGGGAACACCCGGATAAGGATGCTCGTCGAAACAATAAGGAATACGTTTTACCAAACGGTCTGCCGTATAAGCCTCGGCATATACCGGCACATCCCGAAACTTGCAAAACGGACGTAAATCGTCCAGTCCGCCCACGTGATCGTAATGTTCGTGAGTAATCAATACACCATCTATGGGATGAAAATCAGGCAAACGAAGGGCTTGCTCCCGAAAGTCAGGTCCACAATCTATCAAGATACGAACCCCTTCTGTTTCTACCAGTGCCGAACAGCGCAACCGGTTATCACGCGAGTCTGCACTCGTACAGACCGGGCACGTACACCCAACCTGCGGCACACCTGTGGAAGTGCCGCTTCCCAATACCGTTATCTTCATATACTAATGAGTTTGTGAGTTTGTAAGTTTGTGAGTTTGTAAGTTTGTGAGTTTGTGAGTCAAAACGTTTAAGAGTTTAAAACTTAAAAACTTAAGAACTTAAAAACTTAAGAACTTAAAAACTTAAGAACTAAATATAATTCACTTCGGGCACAATCACGATGCCGAACTTTTCTTTTACCGAATCCGCCACATCCTCTGCCAAGCAGCGGACCTCTTCGCCCGTAGCTCCCCCTAAATTCACCAATACCAATGCCTGCTTATCGTGCACACCTACTTTCCCTTGCTTTTTACCTTTCCATCCACACCTGTCTATCAGCCATCCGGCAGGCACTTTCACCTTCCCTTCTCCAGCCGGATAATGAGGCATATCAGGATATGACACGCACAACGCTTCGTACTGAGCCAACGGAATCACCGGATTCATAAAGAAACTTCCCGCATTCCCCACCTCCACCGGGTCGGGCAATTTGGCTTTCCGGATGCGGATTATCACGGCACGCAACGTCTCGAGCGTAAGCTCCTCATGGGCTTTCTCCAGTTCGGCACGGATATTCCCGTAATCCAAATGCCACACCGGCTTCTTGCTTAACCTGAAAAAGACCTTAGTCACGATATAGCATCCTTTCATCTCTCGCTTGAAAACGCTTTGGCGATAGGCATAACGGCATTCGGCATTCGAGAAGCGGCGATGTTCACCCGTGGCTATGCATAATGTATCCACCTTTGTTATCAAGTCCTTCACTTCGACTCCGTATGCGCCGATATTCTGCACAGCCGAAGCCCCCACTTCTCCAGGTATTAACGAAAGGTTTTCGGCTCCATACCAGCCATGGGAAACGGCATATGCCACAAATTCGTCCCACACGACTCCCGAACCGACACACACTTCTACCTCCTCCTCATTCTCGCGTACCACACGGATACCTTGAATGGCAGAATGAAGTACCGTACCGGAGAAATCATCCAAAAAGAGCAGGTTACTCCCGCTTCCGACAGGCAAAAGTGGCAAAGGAGTATTCTTTTGCCTCAGAAACGCACAAAGTTCTTCTTCCGATTCGTATTCTACAAACCGTTTGGCATGTACATCCATACCAAACGTATTATGAGACAACAAGGAATAATTTCGTAAATCTTTCATTCTCTTTGTTTTTATTGAAGAAGCTGTCAATCGCTCAAATCCTCAAACTGTTTCAACCTCCATTCTCCACCCCGACGCTTGAAGTACAATGTATTGCTGAATCCATTTCCGAACCCTTTAAATTCAATGATTTTCGTATCTGTATCAGGCAATGACTCTTGTCCATAATGCACATTGGTCAACCGTTCCTTCAACAAAGGCGGACGAAACGAGAACCATTGCCCTTCATCAAGTGTAGTTTCCAGAATCTGAAATTCATCTTCCGGATCAACCGTCACAAACGACAGAGGGTCTGCCAGACGCTCTCCCTGAAACACCGAATCATTGGCAAAACGGAAGTAGAAATCAAAAAAATCTTCTCTCCCGCCTTCTGCATGCGCCAGCTTCTCTTTATTTATCGCCTCCAGAAACCAACTATCGTTGATGCGCTGGAAATAATAACGCTTCACCTGACGGTCTTTCAGGTAAATCCAGTCGACCTGCACACTCCTCACCGCCGTGTCCTTCTCCAACTCCATTTCCTCTTCCCTGTCGAAAAGCACGGTATATACCGGGTCGCGGCTGAAAAGCGGATCGTACTTCCAGTCCTCTTTCGAGATACGAACCACTTCCTTCCCTTTATAATAAGAAATCGGGAAAACAATCCGCGAATGCTGGAAACCTTCGTTTGAAGCAAAGTTGTAGAAAAAGTCGGCAAAACTCTCATCGGCTGTAGCCGGAATCACTTCCGGACGGACAGGAGCCGTGTCAATCACCATCGTGTCGGGCGCAGCAGACAACGAATCTATCTCACTCGTCAGCGTCTCAAAAGGATCTATCTTTTTCTTTCCACCTCCGCAGGAGGTTGTTGCCAATACAAGCAAACAACATCCGAATACAATTTTTTTCATATTTAGTGCTTCTGAAAAATCAAGCGCAAAATTACTTCTTTTTTTCTTTTATCGGATAAAAGACCTGTAGTTTTCTTTTTTGTCGGAAGAAAAAGACAATAATTCAGTTTAAATCCTTACCTTTGCGCTAAAAACAAGAAAACTAAAGAATAGGTTATGATAACGAAAATAGAAGAATTACTTCAAGAAGTAGATCAGCTGAACGCCCAGAACACAGAAGAACTGGAAGCGCTCCGCATCAAGTACCTGAGCAAAAAGGGAATCATCAATGCCTTGATGGCAGACTTCCGGAATGTGCCCGCCGAACAGAAGAAACAAGTGGGCATGAAACTGAACGAACTGAAAACCCGTACACAAGAACGCATAGCCGCCCTGAAAGAGACATTCGAGAACCAGGATGCCGACATGTCGGGCATTGACCTGACCCGTACGGCCTATCCCATCGGACTGGGCACGCGCCATCCGCTGAACATCGTGCGCAACCAGATCATTGATATCTTCAGCCGTCTGGGATTCACCATTGCCGACGGTCCGGAAGTGGAAGACGACCTACACGTATTCACAAAGATGAATTTCGCTCCCGATCATCCGGCACGCGACATGCAGGATACCTTCTTCGTAGAGACCAATCCGGACGATGTGACCAAGAACATCATCCTGCGCACGCATACCAGTAGCGTACAGGCACGCACCATGGAAGTGACCCAACCTCCTATCCGTGTCATCTGCCCGGGGCGTGTGTACCGCAACGAAGCCATCAGCTACCGTGCCCATTGCTTCTTCCATCAGGTAGAAGGACTGTATGTAGACAAGAACGTATCGTTCACCGATCTGAAACAGGTCTTGCTGCAATTTGCCCAAGAAATGTTCGGACCTGAAACCAAAATCCGTCTACGCCCTTCCTACTTCCCGTTCACCGAACCCAGTGCCGAAATGGATATCAGTTGCCACATTTGTGGTGGAGAAGGATGCCCGTTCTGCAAATATACCGGCTGGGTGGAAATTTTGGGATGCGGCATGGTAGACCCTGCTGTACTCGACGCTTGCGGCATCGACAGCAAAGTTTATTCAGGCTATGCCTTCGGCATGGGCGTAGAACGCATTGCCAACCTGAAATACAAGGTGAAGGACTTGCGCATGTTCTCGGAAAACGACACCCGCTTCCTTGAAGAATTCGAAGCGGCAAACTAAATAAACAGTTAATAATTAATAGTTAATAATTAATAGTTAAGGGTAGGAACATCCGCTGATCCCTATTAATTATTAATTGTTAACTATTAATTAACCTCACCCTAACACTCCTGTTTATGGAAAAGCAACGGCTTATTACCCCAAGTTATTGTTGCATCCTTGCCGCCAATTTCCTTCTCTACTTCGGCTTTTGGCTCTTGGTTCCGGTGCTTCCCTTTTATCTTTCGGAAATTTTCCATGCTTCAAATACCACTATCGGCATTGTCTTGTCGTGTTATACTGTATCTTCACTTTGCATCCGCCCGTTTTCGGGATACTTGCTTGATACTTTCGCACGCAAGCCCTTATACCTGTTTGCCTATTTTGTTTTCACATTGATTTTCGCCGGCTACATCTTTGCCGGCGCACTGGTCATGTTTATCATCTACCGCATCATCCACGGCATTTCGTTCGGGATGGTGACCGTAGGAGGAAATACCGTAGTCATTGACATCATGCCTTCATCACGAAGAGGGGAAGGCTTGGGCTATTACGGACTGGCTAACAACCTCGCCATGTCTGTCGGACCGATGTTCGGATTGTTCCTTCATAGCGCAGGCACATCTTACATCGCCATTTTTTCTTATGGACTCGGTTCATGCATCTTGGGCTTTATCGCAGCCAGCCTGGTAAAGACCCCTTATAAACCGCCGGTCAAACGCGAACCGATATCGCTCGACCGCTTTATCTTATTGAAAGGGCTTCCCGCCGGACTCAGCCTGCTTCTGCTTTCCATCCCTTACGGCATGACGACCAATTACGTGGCAATGTATGCCCGGCAAATCGGCATCACCGCCGAAACCGGATTCTTCTTTACCCTGATGGCTGTAGGCATGGCTATCAGCCGCATGTTCAGCGGACGGCTGGTCGACAAAGGGAAAATCACGCAAGTCATCAATGCCGGACTATATCTGGTATGCCTCTGCTATTTTGCCCTGACCGCTTGCGGCTGGCTGATAGAGTGGAACTATGCCTTCACAACGAGCCTGTTCTTTTCAGTCGCCTTGCTTTTGGGCATTGGATTCGGCACCATGTTTCCTGCCTACAATACGTTATTCGTAAACCTGGCTCCCAACAACCAGCGTGCGACCGCCACCAGTACTTACCTTACTTCGTGGGATGTAGGGCTTGGAATCGGCATGCTGCTGGGCGGATACATTGCCGAAATCGCTTCGTTCAGAGACGCATACCTGTTCGGAGCCATACTTACAATCGTATCCATGACCTATTTTCACTTGAAAGCAGGTCCCCATTTTCAACGTCACCGGTTGAGATAAAATCGAATAAACGGAAAGACAAGCTGTACAGAAAATCAGCACACGATAAATTCAAAACGGTTTCTTAGAGCCTGTTTAAATTTTGCTCAGGTTAATTTTGCGAATTGTTTGGATGTTTTTCTGATTTTATGAGAAGGATAGCGGGCTATCTGACGAATAAAATCGGGAAAACAGACCGGAAACAAACGCAAAAGAACCTGATAGAATATTAGTTTATTGGAAAATTTAAACAGGCTCTTACTCTTCTCGCAACATTATTTGCGCATCGTATAAAAAGAAAATCATTTTAATTCTTATACGTGAAAACAATGATATGCGAATACTTGTTGCCGACTTTTGTCACCTGCGCAGAAAAAATGAATGAGCGGAACAAATCGACATGCTGCATCACAAATTTGGGCAAATAAAATCCACCAACCTGCAACATATCCCCTCCTTTCAACTTATCCATATCCGCCACAAAAATAAAAGAGGCATCACGCGAAAGATTCGATACACATTCTTCGAATAAAGTATGTTGTGGAATGCTTATCATACGCGATATACACGAATCCACCTTTTCTTGTCCCGACAACACCAGCAAGCCATCTTCAGAAACTGAATCCATTTGATACAGCCGGTCTGTGACACGAAACCGGCATGAATCCGGCAATACCATCGAACCACTCAAATAAAACACCTCACTGTTTAAATGGATATCAAAACTGCTCCAGCAACTCGCACAATCCCTTACCAGGAAAGGCAGTGAAGGAGCATGCCCGTACAATGTAATAAAATTGACAGCCTTTCCTTCGTAACATTCCATAAACACAGCATCCTCACGCAACGAAACATCATCTTTACGGGCATCAATCACTTGCTCTATCAAGCTTTTCTGATAACTAAGGACACAAAAACCCTTGCCACAATAAGCAGCTATAAAATCACCGTTTTCGAGTGCATAGATATCTATATCGCTACCTCGATACGACTCTTTCTTAGGCACAAACCTTCTCCCTTGGCGCTGCATCATCCGCTGTAAAAACTCTCTTCCCGAACCGTGGGTACGGAAATACATTACGACATTACGCGCCGACATTGGTGCATGAAAACTGATCATCATTCTTTCAATGCCATTGCTCAGCCGATGTACCGTACTGTCTGCATTCGGAAATACGGCATTAAGTACCATCGGAAACAAACCACTCTGCCGCAATGTATCCAATTGCAAACCATAAGTGGTTTGTGGAAATTCATTAGCCAAGAAGTCAGGATTATCAGTTTCAAGCAAGCCAACACTCTCCAATGGCACAAAAGACAACAAATCGACATCCTTGCCCTTATCAGCCACACTGAGTTGGACAAAGCTATAGACTCCTACTGCTATGCAGAAAAGAACAATAGAAACGATAACACCTACCTTACCGACCATATTATTCATATTTTTTTGCAAATATAGGCAATTAATTAAAAAAGTACAAATCCAATAGGGAATATTTAAAAAAGAAAAAGCAGTGAATATACATTTAGATACTCACTGCCTGATACCCAAGTGTGGGTG
>NZ_JACSPP010000044.1:0-26583 GCF_014837065.1 Phocaeicola intestinalis | reverse complement strand
ACTAGTGGGACTCGAACCCACGACATTCAGAACCACAATCTGACGCTCTAACCAACTGAACTATAGTCACCATGTTGGTATAAAATGTAATGAATTACTCCGAAGAGGTTTTTTAAGTGAGGGTGACTAGTGGGACTCGAACCCACGACATTCAGAACCACAATCTGACGCTCTAACCAACTGAACTATAGTCACCATGTTGATTACCTCTCAAAAGCGAGTGCAAAGGTAAACATTAATTTTGAATCTGCAAACTTTTCCAATGTTTTTTTATTCGGAAACAGACAAAAACACAGAAAACACAGAACAAACGCATTTAAATCATGCAGATTACCCTCAGTGACGGAGAGAATTATCCGATATTGGAAAAGATTATCTTCTACAGCGTAGCATTTATGCCTTCCGACACTGATTTCACAAATTCTTTCAGGCATTTCATTTTACCGCTACGGATGCTGGGTTAATAAAGCATAAAGAAACAAATATACTAGATGATATGAATGGAAAATATTAATTTTGTTAGAGCATTAATATATTAAACAATTTAAACAGAAGAAATATGACATTGATTGATGGAAAAGCTATTTCTGAACAGATTAAACAAGAAATTGCAGCAGAAGTAGCAGACATTGTTGCCCATGGAGGAAAACGTCCGCATCTGGCTGCCATTTTAGTGGGTCACGATGGTGGAAGTGAGACCTACGTGGCATCGAAAGTAAAAGCATGTGAAGTATGCGGTTTCAAGTCCACATTGATCCGCTACGAAGACAACGTGACCGAAGAAGAACTACTGGCAAAAGTCTGTGAGTTAAACGACGATGAAGACATCGATGGTTTTATTGTCCAGTTGCCTTTGCCCAAACACATATCCGAACAGAAGGTAATCGAAACGATAGACTACCGCAAAGACGTAGACGGCTTTCACCCCATTAATGTAGGACGCATGTCTATCGGACTCCCCTGCTATATTTCAGCCACTCCCAACGGAATCATGGAATTATTCAGACGGTACCACATCGAAACACAAGGAAAGAAATGTGTCGTACTGGGAAGAAGCAACATTGTAGGCAAACCGATGGCGATGCTGATGATGCAAAAAAATTATCCGGGCGATGCCACAGTGACCGTTTGTCATAGCCACAGTGCAGACCTTGTAAAAGAATGCCAAGAAGCAGACATCATCATAGCCGCCATGGGACAACCCAACTTCGTAAAAGCAAATATGGTAAAAGAAGGAGCGGTTATTATTGACGTAGGCACTACCCGCGTTCCAGATGCAACAAAAAAATCAGGATTCAAACTGACTGGAGACGTAAAATTCGATGAGGTAGCTCCTAAATGCTCCTTCATCACACCTGTGCCAGGAGGTGTAGGCCCCATGACTATCGTTTCATTGATGCGGAACACCCTGCTGGCTGGGAAAAAAGCTATTTACAAATAAAAAACTGTTTTGAGGGTGTATCAAAACAGGACTTAGCTTTCATTTTGATAGCCGTCCTTTATTTTGATATACCCTCAATAAACATTCTATAAAGAGTTATCCTATCAACTCTTCATACGTTCTCTTCCTTCTTCCCTGTACTCGCCACAGCAGACTGAAACGATATCGCTCCCCAATATCAGTATTGACTGATTTCTGCAAATTCTCTTTGCGGTCCGTTTCAAACTGAGGTCGCATGGCCACATAGTCACAACGTGCTTTCAACACAGCACGTGCTTCCCCTACTTTCCCACGCAAAGCAAAGAAACCAGCTGCCAGATAGTCCAATATCAGCCGGACACGCATTACACGCTTCAACTCCTTAGCTGGCAAATTTTTATAAAGCATCAGCAAGTTGTTTCGAAAATTCAAATAAGTTTTCTTCGGGTCACTTGTCTTTAAAGTAGCCCCTCCCACATGATATACTTCACATAGCGGCAAACAGACAATACGATACCCCCGGCTACGCAACCGCCAACAAAAATCTATTTCTTCCATATGGGCAAAAAAGCGTTCGTCCAGACCTCCCACTTCCCAATATACATTCCGCCGGACAAACAACGCCGCCCCTGTAGCCCAGAATATCGGTATATTATAATCATACTGTCCACGGTCTTCCTCTATCTCATCCAGCACCCGTCCCCTACAGAACGGATAACCATACCGGTCGATAAATCCACCTGCCGCCCCAGCGTATTCGAAATTAGTCTTTACTCGCCAGCTCAAGATTTTAGGCTGGCAGGCTGCCACTTGCGGATGTTCGTCCATATATTTCACCATAGGCTCCAACCAGCCTTTCCCCACTTCTACATCATTGTTCAACAACACCACGTATTCTGCATCTATCTGCTTTAATGCCTTGTTATACCCACCCGCATAGCCATAATTCTGATCCAGCCTCATCAAGCAAGCCTCAGGAAACTCATTTTCCACAACCGCACATGAATCATCTGTCGATGCATTGTCGGCTACATACACTTTCACACCTTCTCCCTGTGAATAGGTCAATACAGAAGGCAAGAATTTGCGGAGCATCTCTGCACCGTTCCAATTCAAAATGACAACAGCTACATTTATCTTACTCATACATTCTTATTCCTTATAAGATTAACAACAAACACGTGCCAGGGAAACACAAATACCGACTCTATTTAGAAGCTGTTTTGAATTTCTCCAAAAAGTTTTTCTTGGCTTGATGTATCCGTTTTCGTGTGTGCTTTGGGCGATAAATCCAAAACAGCTTCTTACAAATATACAATTTTATTGCAAAACAACAAGCGCCAATGAGCTGAAATTACAATAAAACTTCTACAGGATCGGTTCCCATTTGTCCACCGGCACCAATAGAATGCAACAAGTCTTATTTTCACTGCTCCGGAAATGTTAAAACATCCAAATCAATCCAACTTTCCACACAAGATTCCTTTTAATGCTGTCCCATCGGCATTCATTTCACCCAGCTGTACACGCACTAAATTATTGTCCAAGCCTTCTTTATTTTCCAGTTCTACCCGTATATAGTTCGGTGTAAAGCCATGCATTCGTGCTCCCGCCTTAGCATGTTCCATCAAGACAACAGCTTCCTGACCGATATGTCTTTCATAAAAGGCTGTTGTTTTTTCGTCCGACAGAGCAAGCAGACGCTGGCTTCGTGCATGCTTATCTTCCGGAGAGACTACATAATCTATCTTTAAGGCTTGCGTACCCGGACGTTCCGAATAACTGAATACATGCAACTGGGTTATATCCAGTCCCTCAATAAACTGATAGGTACGCTCAAAATAGCCGGGTGTCTCCCCACGCGTCCCCACAATCACATCCACACCGATAAACGCATCAGGCATATACGATTTGATCGTTTGCACCTTCGAAGCAAACAGCTTCGTGTCGTAGCGCCGGCGCATCAATTTTAACACTTCATCGCATCCCGATTGTAATGGAATATGAAAATGAGGCATAAACCGTTTCGATTGAGCTACAAACGCAATAATCTCATCGGTCAACAAGTTTGGTTCAATCGAAGAGATCCGGTACCGTTCGATTCCCTCCACCTCATCCAGTGCCTGCACCAGCTCAAGGAATGTCTCACCAGTGCTTTTACCAAAATCACCGATATTGACTCCCGTCAATACTATTTCCTTACCACCTTCTGCTGCAACCTGTCGTGCCTGTTCCCGCAAATCAGCAATTTTACCATTCCGGCTTCTTCCACGTGCAAAAGGAATCGTACAATACGAGCAAAAATAATCACATCCGTCCTGTACTTTCAGGAAATAACGGGTACGGTCTCCCCTTGAACAAGAAGGCACAAATGTATGTATATCTTGCTGAGGTGAAGTCACTGCTTCGCCATGAGCACGCTTTTCCAGCCCACCCAAGTATTTCATCAAATCTCCTTTCTGCTCGGCACCCAATACCAAGTCTACCCCTTCAATGCCCGCCACTTGTTCCGGTTTCAGCTGTGCATAACATCCTGTCACCACGATGAAAGCTCCCGGATGCTCTTTCACCATCCGATGAATCGCCTGCCTGCACTTTTTATCAGCGACCTCAGTCACCGAACAGGTGTTGATTACGCATATATCCGCCTTTTCTCCTTTCTGCACTGTCTGTACGCCTGCTTCTTTCAGCATCTTTCCTATTGTAGATGTTTCGGCAAAATTCAACTTGCATCCCAAGGTGCAATAGGCCGCTTTCTTATTGCGAAAAATAGAATTATCTGTCATATATATAATAAGGTGTATAATTAATCCTGATTCAGGGAATGCAAAGTTACACATTATTTTGCAGACCATCGCTAACCGGCATCAGAGAATCGCATTTTTACACTTTGTACGTTCAGATTCCTTTACCAAACATATTTTTTTCAAAAAAAAACCGGTTTTCATGAACAACCTATTAAAAAACTCTATATCTTTGCAGCGTTTTAAGAAGACAACATAAGTATTACAGATTTAAAAAAGCAAAGAAAATGAAAAAATTAGTATTTTTGTTCGTAGCATTTGCTGCTGTTTCTTTTGCATCTTGCGGAAACAAAGCAGCTAACACTGAAAGCACTGTAGATTCTTCAGCAACAGTTGAAACTGTAGAAGAAGCTGCTCCGGTAATGGATTCTACAGCAGTTGATTCAACAGCTGCCGCTGCTACTGATTCAGTAGTTGCTGAATAATCCAATCTCGAACAATTAGAGAGAATTGAAAAGTCTGTAAGCTCAGCCTACAGACTTTTTTTATAACCTTTCCCCTACCCCGTCAGCAAACCGGCACCGCGAAGTGTAGCAAGTAACTGGAATGGCAGATGAAGCATATCTTCGTTTGTGGAAACGAACGAATTCTTTAAATCAATTTTAAATTGCATGGGTCGGTTGACTTTACAACGTTAAATAATTAAGGGCATATTTGTTTTAAAAAAAAAAATATTCGTATTTTTGTGAAGCTAATAGATCACGTTTATATTTTGATTATGATACGAAGAAAGTTGAGAGGAATGGGGGTGGCATTAGTCACTCCTTTTAATGAAGACGGAAGTGTGGATTATGATGCACTTATTAAGTTGGTGGAATATCAGATCCAAAATGGCACAGACTTCTTATGTGTACTGGGAACCACAGCAGAAACCCCAACACTGACGGCTGACGAAAAGAAAAAGATAAAACAAACTGTCATAGAACGAGTAAACGGAAGAGTTCCCATTCTGTTAGGCGTGAGCAGTAACTGTACCCAAACTGTAGTTGACACGTTAAAAAATGATGATATGACAGGAGTAGATGCCGTACTCGTTGCCGTACCTTACTATAATAAGCCGTCACAAGAAGGGATTTACCAACATTACAAAGCCATCGCACAAGCTACTAAATTGCCGGTAGTACTTTATAACGTACCTGGACGCACGGGTGTAAATATGACAGCTGAAACGACGTTGCGCCTGGCACGTGATTTCGAAAACATCGTAGCCATTAAAGAAGCCTCGGGAAACATTACACAAATGGATGACATCATAAAAAACAAACCAACCAATTTCGATGTTATTTCAGGCGATGACGGCATTACCTTTCCTCTGATTACATTGGGAGCTGTAGGAGTCATTTCAGTCATAGGAAATGCATTTCCACGAGAATTCAGCCGTATGACCCGTCTGGCACTAGCCGGTGATTATCCTAGCGCATTGGCTATCCATCACCAGTTTACTGAATTGTTTAAGCTACTCTTTGTTGACGGTAATCCGGCAGGAGTGAAGGCCATGCTTAGCATGATGGGGATGATAAAGAACCGCCTGCGCCTTCCTTTGGTACCTACCCGCATCACTACGTTTGAAAAAATGCGTTGCATTTTGAACGAACTGAAAATAAAGTGCTGATGAAAGTTCAAAATAATTAACCAGCCTGTAAAAACAATGAAAAATCTTATATTTCCTAATGAAACTTCAATCTCTTAAACCTCAGAGAGCAAAGGATTCAAAGAAAACAAAATCTGTCCCAGTCAAGTCTCAACATAAAATATAAAGCACTTAAGTATAAGATTTTTCTACCATGTTTATAACGGCACCAATCAAAAAGGAAAACAATTAATGAATGTCCGCAAACAGTCAATGCATACCCCTGAAAAATGAATATATACTGCATCAGCTTATGAATATATACTGCATCAGCTTATGAATATATACTGCATCGGCTTATGAATATATACTGCATCAGCAAAGGCAGTACTACTGCATTTTCAACTCAGCGAATTGGCTGATTGCGGACATTCATAAAACAATTAAAGATGACATCTCAGAATGTTCACACTAAATACATTACATCTCAGAAAAAACTATGAAACACGAACAAATGTACTTGCATCCGGAACTGGAAACAATGACTCGCCCGGAGATAGAACGGCTTCAAATGGAGAGGCTGCAACAAACATTGCAACGCTGCATGCGCTCTCCTTTCTATAAACAACGCTTCACCGAGAACGGCCTCAGACCGGAAGACATACGCTCGCTGGACGATTTACAGAAAATACCTTTTACCACCAAGCAAGACTTGCGTGACCATTACCCATTCGGGCTTTCGGCTGTTCCGCTGGAAGAAGTGGTACGCCTGCACTCGTCCAGTGGCACAACGGGCACACCTACCGTCATCCTGCATACCCAACACGACCTGGATGAATGGGCAAATGCCGTAGCACGCTGCCTCTACATGGTAGGATTACGCAAAGGTGACATTTTCCAAAATTCATCGGGCTACGGAATGTTCACCGGTGGACTGGGATTCCAATATGGTGCCGAACGGCTTGGAATGCTCACCGTACCTGCAGCAGCTGGAAACACCAAGCGGCAAATCAAGTTTATCACCGACTTCGGCACTACCGCGCTACACGCCATTCCCAGCTATGCTGGACGACTTTATGAGGTAATGGAAGAGATGGGCATTGACCCGCACCGCGATACAAAGCTCCGTACCTTGATTATCGGAGCTGAACCACATTCGGACGAACAACGCCGGCGCATCGAGGACATGTTAGGCGTAAAGGCATACAACTCTTTCGGAATGTCTGAAATGTGTGGTCCGGGAGTGGCATTCGAGTGTCCCGAACAGAATGGTCTGCACATTTGGGAAGACTATTACATCGTGGAAATCGTAAATCCGGAAACACTGGAACCGGTACCTGAAGGTGAGATAGGCGAACTGGTGCTGACTACCATCAACCGCGAAGCAATGCCCCTCCTGCGCTACCGCACACGTGACTTGACACGCATCTTGCCAGGTGACTGTCCTTGCGGACGTCACCACAAACGACTGGACCGCATGAAAGGCCGGAGCGATGACATGATAATCTTGAAGGGTGTGAACATCTTCCCTATCCAGATAGAAAACATTCTGATGCAATTTAAGGAACTGGGTAACGAATACCTCATCACGCTGACCAATCTGGAAGCGAATGACGAAATGACCGTAGAAGTAGAACTGAACGACTTTACCGATGACTATGGTTTCCTGCAAAGACTAACCAAGGAAATCACCCGCCAGTTGAAAGACGAAATATTGATAACTCCGCGCGTCAAACTCGTACCTAAAGGCAGCCTGCCCCAGCAGGAAGGTAAAGCCATACGCGTGAAAGACTTAAGAAAAACATTGATATAATACCAACACAAGGCATCAGCTGATAAGGTGACAAAGCTTTAAACAGCCTTGAATATTCAGAGTTTTGCCAACCTCGTCAGAGCTTGTTCTTGTAAACCTAAAAAGCATAAAATATGACCATCCACCAGTTATCTGTATTTGTAGAAAACAAGTCGGGCACATTGCTTCAGGTGCTCGAACTACTGAAAGAAGCGAATATCCAACTTATCGCTTCCACCATTTCCGACACAGTAGAATATGGTATCTACCGCATCATCTGTTCCGAACCGATGCGCGCTTACGAAACATTGAAACAGGCAGGCATCTCAGCAAATCTTTCGGACGTGTTCGCCATCATGCTCGATAACCAACCGGGACGTGCAGCCGATGCCATTCGAAGCTTCAGCCAGGCAGGGATAGGTATTTCCTACCTCTATTCATTCCTACTTTCGGGCAAAGGCATCCTGGTATTCCGGACTGACAGCCCGGAAGAAACCCGTAAAGTCATACTCGATAAAGGACTGAATTACATCGAAGAACAGCACCTGCTGAAAATGGCATAATGTTTTTAATGAATATCCGCAAACATCCCTTGCAGTAGCATATCGCATACGCCACTGCAAGGGATGTTTGCGAAATGACATCAGCGGAAAGTAATGTGACGGTTGGTGATAAAGTTGACCGCACCGTAGATGAAAAGTCCCAGGAACTGAGCCAGATACTCATTGCAGTAAAACAACTCCACCAACATCAGCAGGAAAAGGAACTGCATGCTGTAGGCCAGCAGGAAGGCACCGGCAAAGAACAACACCTGATGCCAGATGCTGTTCTTCTTATTGCCAGGCTCAAGAGGGAATATCCAATATTTACACCAAATAAAGTTGTGAATCTGCGCCACGACATAAGCAATGATATTCGCCGTGATGTAACTTTCACCCTCGATATGCATCAGCAGCCATACCACAAACGCAGTAATCAAAGCATTGAGCGTGCCTACGATAGCAAAACGGATGACGCGTACAGATTCTTTCATTCAACTTCTTTTAAGAGATAACGATGACCAATGCCTTTTTGGGTCAGTCTTCTTTCACTACTTGCAGATGTAATTCGTCCAGCTGCTTCTGGTCAAGATAGCCTGGAGCATCCAACATTACGTCACGACCGGAATTGTTCTTTGGGAATGCAATACAGTCGCGGATGCTGTCAAGACCGGCAAAGAGCGATACCCAACGGTCGAGACCATATGCCAATCCGCCATGAGGAGGTGCACCGAACTTAAAGGCATTCATCAGGAAGCCGAACTGCTCTTGCGCCTTTTCCTGTGTGAATCCCAGAATTTCGAACATTTTCTCCTGAAGCGCTGAATCGTGGATACGAATAGAACCACCCCCTACTTCTACGCCGTTGACCACCATATCATAAGCATCGGCACGCACGGCAGCCGGGTCTGTATCCAGCAAAGGAATGTCTTCGTCTTTAGGATGGGTAAACGGATGGTGCATTGCCATCAGGCGACCTTCTTCCTCACTCCATTCAAACATCGGGAAATCTACCACCCACAAGCAGGCAAACTTATTCTTATCGCGCAAGCCCAGCTGGTTACCCATCTCCAGGCGCAATTCGCAAAGCTGTTTGCGAGTTTTCATCGCATCGTCACCACTCAATATCAATATCAAATCACCCGGTTTGGCACCGAAAGCCTCTTTCATCTGCTGAAGTACATCTTGAGCATAGAATTTATCGACACTTGATTTCACGTTACCATCGGCTTCCACGCGGGCATAGACCATGCCTTTCGCACCGATTTGCGGACGCTTCACAAACTCAGTCAACTGATCAAGTTGTTTGCGAGTGTAATGCGCCGCCCCCTCAGCACAGATACCGCCGATATACGCTGCATTGTCGAATACTGAGAAGCCATAACCTTTCAATATATCCATCAGTTCGACAAACTTCATGCCGAAACGCAAGTCGGGCTTGTCGCTACCATAATACTTCATTGCATCGGCCCATGGCATACGCTGGAACGACTCAGTCAGTTCCACACCACGCAATTCCTTGAACAGATGCTTTGCCATCCCTTCAAACATCTGGATGATGTCTTCCTGTTCCACAAAACTCATCTCACAGTCAATCTGTGTGAACTCAGGCTGACGGTCAGCACGAAGATCTTCATCTCGAAAACATTTCACAATCTGGAAATAACGGTCAAATCCCGACACCATCAGTAGCTGCTTCAACGTCTGCGGAGACTGAGGCAAGGCATAAAACTGTCCCGGATTCATGCGTGAAGGCACTACAAAATCGCGCGCACCTTCGGGCGTAGACCCGATAAGCATCGGAGTTTCCACTTCGAGGAAGCCTTTGCTGTCCAAGTAACGGCGCACTTCCATTGTCATCCGGTGGCGCAACTCCAGATTCTTGCGCACGGCAGTACGACGCAAATCCAGGTAGCGGTATTTCATCCGGAGGTCATCGCCGCCGTCTGTATTATCTTCAATCGTAAACGGAGGGGTCTGTGCCACATTCAGCACATTCAATTCCGACACGATGATTTCGATTTCACCAGTAGGAAGGTTGGCATTCTTGCTGGAACGCTCGCTCACCACGCCCATTACCTGAACAACGAATTCACGTCCCAAGTGATTGGCTCGCTCGCACAGTTCTGCATTCACTTCTGTATTAAACACCAATTGGGTGATGCCATATCGGTCACGAAGATCCACAAAGGTCATCCCTCCCATCTTACGCGTACGCTGCACCCAGCCGGCGAGCGTCACGTTTTTGCCTGCATCGGCGAGTCTCAGCTCACCACAAGTATGACTTCTGAACATATCATATAAGGTTTATAAATCCAAGTTTGACTATAAATTTAGGCAAAGGTAGTATATGTTTTTGATTTATGCAATATCTTTGCGGCAGCAAACGTAAAGACAAAGCCATGAACATACAAGACCATACTTCAGCGGGCGACCTGACAAAAGGTAGCATCACGGGCACAATGCTGCGTTTCGCTATCCCGATGATGTTGGGAAACCTGCTTCAACAATGCTACAACATAGCCGACACACTCATCGTTGGACACTTCCTAGGTGCCGATGCACTGGCAGCGGTAGGGTCGGCTTATTCGCTGATGGTGTTCATTACCTCCATCTTTATCGGGCTTTGTATGGGTACAGGAGCCGTATTCTCTCTGCAATATGGAGCAAAAGATTACGAGGGAATGAAACGAAGCCTGGTCTCATCACTCCTTCTGACAGGCGGTATTACTCTCATCATCAACACGCTGTCACTGATATTCGTCCATCCCATCATCCGCTGGCTGCAAACTCCTGCCGAAATCACTGGAATGATGCATGACTACCTGTTGGTGATATTCATCGGTATCTTCAGCACATTCCTTTATAATTATTATGCTTTCCTGCTCCGTGCCTTAGGCAATTCCATCGTACCCCTTGCTTTCCTGGGTATATCAGTGATACTCAACATTGTACTTGACCTGGTGTTCATCGCAATCTTCCACTGGGGCGTGACAGGAGCTGCAGTAGCCACCGTCATCTCACAAATCGTATCGGGTGTAGGACTTTGCCTGTATACCCTCTACCGCTTCCCAATATTCCGGCTAAAATGGAAACATATCCGCATCAACAGACAATCCATCCGGGAGATAGCCACTTATTCCTCACTTACATGCATGCAACAATCGGTAATGAACTTTGGCATTCTGATGGTGCAAGGGTTAGTCAACAGTTTCGGTACCGCCGTAATGGCAGCCTTTGCCATCGCTGTCAAGATTGATACCTTTGCTTATATGCCTGTACAGGACTTCGGGAATGCTTTTTCCACCTTTATTGCCCAAAACTTCGGTGCTAAGAAATTCGAACGGATAAAAAAAGGAATACACAATACGCTATGGTTCATCACCGGCTTTTGCCTATGTATCTCTGCAGCGGTCTTTGTCTTTGCACGTCCTTTGATGCAACTTTTTATCGATGCTAAAGAAACCGAAATCATCGCCATTGGGGTAGAATACTTACGTGTGGAAGGCAGTTTTTACGTAGGTATCGGATACCTTTTCATGCTCTACGGACTTTTCCGTGCCATCCGCATGCCAGGCATGTCAGTAGTGCTCACCGTCTTTTCGCTCGGTACCCGCGTCGCATTAGCTTACGGACTGGCCTCTATTCCTTCTATTGGCGTACATGGCATCTGGTGGTCCATTCCCATCGGCTGGGCACTGGCTGACCTCTTCGGATGGTGGTATTACCGCAAGGCTGCTTCCAGACTGATACCTGCCTCTTCTCTATCCTGACCCTCCGCGTGCAAGATTGAGCTTTGCGCCAGATAGCTGGGTTTAGCGGCATAGATATACATCACACTACCACCCTTAATGGCGTCAATGATAGGACGGCATAACTTCTGAGGGACAGCAGGACAACCGAAACTCCTTCCCAAACGCCCACCATTACGAATGACAGAAGGATTGGCATACGCAGCCCCGTGCATCACGATGGCACGCTGACGGGCACGGTCATTAATACCTTTTTCCAATCCTTCCAGCAACAGCGAATAACCATTTCTGCCCTGATACGTTGATTCAGTTAAATAAAACCCCAACGAACTTTTGTGTGAACCGTCTTCGTTTGAGAACGAAGTAGCATAGATGTTCCCACTGTTCTTCCCATGTGCCACCACCGAAGAGAACAGCATTTTTTTCTGCTTCATGTCGAACACGTACAAACGTTCCTGCGTAGAAGGCTTCGAAAAGTCGATAAGGGTCAGCACCTCCCGTTTCCGCTGTCCGATACGATAATAACCCGTCACTGCCTGACGGAAAGCAATATAATTCACCCGTCCTTCCAAGTCCATCTCGTGATACAACTGGAGGCAACGATCCACAATCTTCACTTGTGGAGCATCTTTCTTTTCTTCCGACCGACAAAGCACAGAGCTACATACGGAAGCTACCATCATCAAAATAATCAAGAAAATACGCAGCATGAAATCAATTTAGAATACGGCTGCAAAGTTACAAAATAAATAATTTTCCCACCACAGATTACACGGATTTCTCAAAATAATATTTCCACAATGCTTCTGTATTTCCAACTACTCAATAATTACTACAAGCGTAGCCTCGGTTGGCAGATAATCGAAAATGAACTTAGCATGCGAAGTAGCATTGCGCACACACATATGTGAACGGGGAATCGTACCTAGTGACCAACTGTATTCTACCATCCGGGTTTGTGGAACATTAACCGGCACGCCATGCAAATAGGCACCGTTCGTAAATCTAGATGCATATGGAGCATACCCTCCTACACCGGAACCACCGTCTTTCAAAAACACCATCCGCTCTTTCTTTTCTTGCAACAAAAACATTCCTAGCGGGGTCTCCTGTGCATATGGTGGACGGTGCATACCTGTCGTTGCCGGATTCATACTTCGAATGGTCCATTGCCCTTCTCCTGTCCGCTCCAGTGTAGTGATATTCTGATCGAGCCGGTCGACGAATACCGCATGGTGGAACTTTATGCCCGCAGGAAGCTGTCTGACGTATCGCGACGGAACAAGCCATTCACTTTCCGCCGTCACAGGAACGATACGCAAGAAACTACCTTCCCGGTCCTTCAGATAAGCCAGTGAACCATCGCGCCCGTATCGAACAGGCACTAACGAGTCATTCGGCTCATAGAAAGGTATTGACTGATAACGCTCCACACCACATGTGTCTGCCACCCTCCCATATACGTTCCGCACATACCGATGTACCAAAGCTGCTTCTCCATTACGATTCTTATAGTTTCGAAGCACAACCCAATCCACCTCATCACGTTGCATATTTTCTATGAATGCCAAACATTTGCGAATGATTTCCCACTTAAAGCTACGCACCGTATCGCCATAGGGATAGATATCTTCCAGTGTATGCTGATCGTAAAGTAAATCTTTTGTCAAAAGAATATCCGAAGCATCCAATTGCCTGGAAGAGCCTAAAGCTTCTCTTTGCGAAACCATGTCCGAAATGATTTCCAGCTTATCAGACACCGAAAAAGTCTGCACCTGCTGTTTCTCACATCCCAAAAGCAGCAGACACATCACACACGCGACCAGTAAAACCTCTCTCTTCATAGCAGGCAGGTTAAGGTTTATACAAAGATAAGCATTTTTTCCCATTTTCAAAATTAGTTGTCAAGATAATAACAAACGAACCACGTATTTTGTTCCTTTTATTCCTTACATCCTTATCCCGACACAAGAAAGATACCCAAGCTTCCTACCAGCAACTAAGAAGCTGTTTTGAATTTCTCCAAAAAGTTTTTCTTGGCTTGATGTATCTGTTTTCGTATGTGCTTTGGGCGATTTTTTGGTCCTTTTCGCTCCTGTTCTTCGTCAGATAGCCCGCTATCTTCCTCATCACAGAAGCGAAAATGCCTCAAAAACTCATCCCAAATCATCGCACGATAAATTCAAAACAGCTTCTAATAAAAAAACGCCGCCCCAGGTGTAACCACTACAACCAGGACGGCTTCAAACAAATGTTTATAAAAGCAAATTATCAGAAGCGAACCATCATTTCTACTACCAATTTATCTTGTTCCGACTCCAATGCCAACGAGTTGTCATCGTAAAAATATTTCTCATAGTTCAAGCGGAGATCGGCTTGGAAAGGCTTACCAAAACTAAACGTCAAACCGCCAGTAACACGCTTGCGCTCGTGGTCGGTGATGATGTAATCTATCCCATCCTCATCCAATTCATCGCTGTTGTTGCCCATATAGTCGAAACGTGCCAGAAAAGACACTTTCTTTATCAAGCTTTTTTCTTTCTTGATGAAATAATCGTAATTGATGAAAGCATCCACTGCCCACACACTCTCGAACAAAGAGTGAGCATAATCCTTATACATTGCTTCTACCTCGAAATGCCAGTTATTCCAGTCATAATAAGTGCCAAGGTCGTACATGTAGATGTTGCGGTCGAACGGGCGAATGCGCTGCGTACTTAACGTCAGATTATACCCTTTGAAAGGCTGCATCTCCAGTTTTGCTGAATAAGACAAAGCTTTGTGCCACCCTTTCTGTTCGGTCAATCCTGAACCACTGAACAAACCAGCTTCCAACGAAAAGGGAAAACCTTCTTTCATACTATATTTCAACGTGGCACCCGCATCGCGCAGACTACCCATCTGCTTGGCAATGAACGAGCGGTTAGCAAAATACTGCAAGTGAGGAGAACGGTGCGCATCAATGGTAAAAGGCACACGCATTTGCCCGATGGTGACATCAAAACCTTTAAATGGAGTAACCCTTGCATAGGCATCCAACATCTTGATAACCCCTTCGTCGCAAAGGTCGATTTCAGCCTTATAACTCACGATAGGGAGCAGTCTGCCAGTCGCGCTGACACGTGCGTTACGCACTTGGAAACGTTGCTCATTGGTCGTAGTCTGATATTCGTACTTTCCACGCACTGTACCGTGAATCTCGGGAACCGCATCTTTCCAACTAAAATCTTGAGCACCGACAGATGCTACAGAGAGCGCCAACAACAGCGCAGAGAGATATTTTTTCATTTGTCTCTTCATTTTTAACTTGTGCAAAGGTAAAGGACAAAGGTAAACTATTTATGTCAAACATGTTACAAACATGTTACATTTTATTAAGAGCCTGTTTTGAAATGTGCTCGGACTTAGAGCCTGTTTAAATTTTCCAATAAAGTAATATTCTATCAGGTTCTTTTGCGTTTGTTTCCGGTCTGTTTTCCCGATTTTATTCGTCAGATAGCCCGCTATCTTCCTCATAAAGTCAGAAAAACATCCTCGAAAACAATTCGCAAAATTAACCTGAGCAAAATTTAAACAGGCTCTTAGAGCCTGTCGTTTAAATATATGTTTAAAGATTGTGTTACATAACAATACCAGTTTCCCGGTCTACATTGTTCGTGACCTTGGTTCCTGCATGGTGTTTCTTTCCCACACTGAAATCCCATGACAGAGTGAGCAGGAACATGTTCCCGTTATCCTTTATGAAGGACCAAGTTTCTTTCCGTACCTCATTGCTCAGCAATTTCGTGCCACCGCTCCATCCTTTGGACTTAAAGGGATAAAGCATACCGGCACCCACATTGAAGTGCTTGATTTTGTATGAACATTGAAGCATACAGTTTCCAATATAACTGCCTTTTCGGTAAGATTATTAATCTTCAGGCTGTAAGATTATTAATCTTACAAGCGCAAGATTATTAATCTTACACCAGATGAAGCTATCACAATTTGGCGATTTATTTTTTCCACCACATTACTGCTTGTTATTGTTACGATGATTTACATACGGTTCTTCTGGCTGTCTCCGGCTCCTGTTCCTTTGTACTTGCTCTTGGCTGCATTAAACTTATATCGTAAAGTTATGCTGATATTTCTACGGGCTTCCATTTTGATTGTCATCAGACGGTTGCCACTGTAAACAGTTGATTTTGCCTGATAGGAATTGAAAAGGTCATAGGCTTTCAGCTGGACCGAAAGGCGGTCTTTAAGGAAACTCTTATAAAGACTGATGTTGGCATACCAGCACCCTTCTTCGACCTTTGTATTTTCGTTGTCACCCGGAGTGTCGAACCCCAAATCTACATCGAGACTGATACCAAGAGGCAGCTTGAAATTGTTGTTCCAGGCAAAGCTCAATATCGGATTATTGAAGTTTTCTGTTCCATTGGATGTTTCCACTTTATACCATTGCTGGAGCAGAAGAAAATTGAACTGTGGAGACCATAATCCGATTGTTGGAGACAATGTCAGAGTGGTATATAACTTGTCACTGTCATACATGTTGTAGAAGGAGTGTAACGAAACGGTTGGATTGTCTTCCGAATATGCCCTGCTCAGCTGTGTAATGGCATCTTCTCCGTGTATGTATCGTGAATTGAGATATATCCACTTGTATGATACATTCAGTGTAAGACGATTTATCAGTGACGGTCTCAGCAGCGGGTTACCTCCTTCGTAAGTATATCGGTTGCCGTACATGATGTCACTTCTCAGCATCCAGTATGAAGGGCGGTAGATACTGCCGGTGTAGGTCAATTGTGTCTGTACTTTACCAATCGGAAGATTCAAGGATACGGATGGGAATACGTTGTCGTATGTCCTGCTCTGCTCGTCCATATACTTGCCATCCTCGTAATAGTCGGAAGACAAATGCTCATAACGTACACCTAACTGTGCCTGAAGTTTGCCGAAGCTGCGGGCATATTCCAGAAATGCCGAAGTAGAGTTTTCCTTGATGTTGCTGTTATTGTTATCCAGGATTCCTTCCACATTCATGTACGCATTATTCCGGTTCGTATAGGTGTATTCACCGCCAAAAGAGAGGTTTCCTCCCCATAGTGGATGACCAAAAATCAGTTTGGTAGCATAAAGGGTATTGTCTGTCAAATTTTTGGTGGTGACAGTCTGTTTCTCTAAGGAACCTCCCGCTGGAGTGAACTGCTCAAGCATCTCCTGTGGATTCTTCGTATCCGACCAGAAACCGTCCGCATTGAAGTCGATATTCCAGTCTCCTACACGTCCGTTATAATAAGCATTAAGGGTATGTCTGGTTTCCTGTGTATTTCTCCAGCCCGTAGTGTGACTCTCCTCATAAAGAGCATCATCCTGATACACCAGGGTATTCATCGGGTCTACCGTTTCATGACGTTCCGGTGTCCGGTCATAATCATAGCGTGCACCCAGAGAGTGATTTTCGTTAAACTGATAGTTTAGCGACAGCATGGCCGAAATATCTTTCATGTCATATTGTGTGCAGAGATATGAATCCTGTATCCATGTCTTATCCAACAGCGTTTTCTGTGTGATGGTCTTGCGGTCTTCCGTGTATCCTTTCTTGCCATACAGCATACCCGAAAGGTCGAAGCCTCCTTTTCGGTAATTGAAGTTGTACTGGTCCAGCACATTCCATCCGTAACCGTAGCCTGTATAAAAACGGTTGTTGAAACCGAACCCTTCTCCCTGTGGCTTTTTAGTCTGAATGCGGATAACCGCATTGACTGTCGCATCATAGCGCGAGCCGGGATTGTTCACCACTTCCACGCTCTTGATGTTGTCGGATGCAAGTTGGTCGAGTTCGGATTTGTCCCGTACTTTACGTCCGTTGATATATATTTCAGGAGTTCCGGCACCAAAAACTTTAATATCCCCCTCATTGGCTGATACGCCAGGTATTTTGTTTAACAGGTCGTTTCCTGTTCCTGCGTTTTCAAGGATGCTACCCGCAACTGTAGTCACCATGGCATCCCCTTTTACGCGTGTTTTAGGTAAGTCTGCTTTTACAACAACTTCCCCTAATTGTTGTGCATCTGATACGAGCTGCACGATACCGATATTGGCCGGAGATACAGGCTTACATACTGTTTTATATCCTATGGAGGATATTTTCACTATCTGGTTTTGCGATGTTGCATCCAGAGTGAATGTTCCGTCCTCACCACTGATAGTTCCATTTACAAACGCTGAATCCGGAAGAGACAATAATACGACGTTTGCATACGGTAACGGTTGGTTCTGTTCGTCTACTAGCTTCCCACTGACGGTCTGTGCCGACAAACCAAAAGAAGATGCCAAAGTGCATAGTAGCAGTAGTGTTTTCCTAAGTGTTTTCATGCTGTATGTATTATTTTGTATTTCTGTTGTAAGTTCTTCACCGACAAAGATAGAATGAATTATCGGAACAAAAATGAAAAACGTCTCTACAAGCCGGCTTATAGCATACACTTATATTCATCTGATTTTCTGATCATTACCATTATATCCACAAATTATCATCTCTACAATTGCATTTTCAATATTCTGCCAGCCACCGGTCCAACGTCATATCTTCTGCAAAACATTCTGAAAGGAAGACTCAACAACTCTCTGAAAGAATTTGTAGCCAGGAGAAATCATGTAATTGAGTTACTTGACAAATGTGATACCTCTTACTAGGGAACCTGCCAGAAGTACCGGTCGTCGTTGACAGAAAAGTTCCCCGGGTTCCGTTGGTCGCTGTCGCAGCCGGTGGGTTGCAGAAAGATGTAGTTGATAAGGTTCTCTCGGTCGCTTTCCGTATTGAACCCGTAGCGCGTCCAACTTTCCAGATAAAACAGGTTCTTGGCCATGTACTCGTACAGATAGTCTTCCGTCGTGGTCTTCTTTTCATTGTTCCAGTTGGCCTCTTCGTTCACCCGGACGGGCTGGCCGCTCCTGAGACGTACGCGCACTTCCTGCACGCTCAGCAGGTTGCCCTGTTCGTCGGTCACCCAGGCGTTGTTCGTAGGGTCTATCCAAAGCCACTTGCCGAGAGTGGACGAATAGACAGCGTTAATGACGTGGCAATCGTTGATGTACGTCTTTGGCATGCAGGTGATGACGCGCGACGGAATACCCATCGACAGGTAACACTCGTTCAGCACCGTAGCCAGTCCGCGGCAGTTCAGACCTCGGCTGCCGTCCTTGCAGGCCTCAGCAAAGTTGATGGAGTTGTTTCCACCCTTCGGATTACCGTTCTGCCCGTCGTGGCATATCTTGTTGTGGATATAGGTCAAGATGCGTTTGATGGTGCCCAGTTCGTCGCCCGCCACGGCCACGCTGTCCAGCCGGAAATAGTCACGGACGCGCTTCAGGTCGGGCTCGTCGGCCTGCGCATAGACAATCCGGGGCAGGCTGTCTACCGACTGCGTGCGGGTGTATTCCGGCGCATTCTGCAGAATATAAAGATAATCGGTGGTTTCTTTCAGACGCTTCAGGGCGGGTTGTAGTTCAGGTGCGTCCAGAATGTCTTTCAGGTCTTCGTCGTTGGTTATCCTGTTGTAGCTTACTTCAATCTTTCCGCTGTCCAGTGCTTTGAGCAGGCTGCTGGCAGCTTCTTGTTTTTTCCCTTGTATTGCCTGGATGCTGGCCATGTTATAGTAGCTGGAGTATTTGAAGTAGGCATAACCTTCGGCCAGTTGCGTCGCGTGTGCGTCGTATAAGTCGATAATCTGCTGGCAGAGGGCTTCGGCGGCCGGATAATCTTTCCCAGTATATGCGTCGAAGAGTAGCGTATTCAGCGAGTCGGCTGAGGCCAAGAACTTCCGTTCAGCATCGGTTTGTGCCGACAAGCTTGTGAAGCAGACTAAACTTAATAGTAAAATCAGCAAGTGTCCTTTCAGTCTTTTCATTGTGTGTTCTGTTTAAAAAGTAGTTGTCAATAGGATTGCTTGGACTATAAATGTAGGGCTAATAATTCAATACCACTACATTATTGTCAAAGATTCTTCTCCAGTACTTCCTGAATGATTTCCTTCACTTCCTCTTTGCTTTTGATGGCAGCTGGATGGGCATGAAAAACATTGTATTCTTCTATGGCAGCCTCCATGGGTATTTCTGCACCGGGTTGTGTTGCCTGGAAAAATAGGGTCAGGCGGCGTTTGATTTCAGGTTCAAACTCTTTGGTTATAAGTCCTTCAATACCCCATGCAGCCACATGGTCATAGAGGGGTGCATAGTAGATAAGTCCATCTGCCACATCTTGCCAACACTTGTTCTTTGATTTGGTCGTGGTACCTCCGACGTGACCGTTGTATGCAGTTTCTCCGTAAGGTGTATTTTTCAGATCAATAGCAAACGGACGGCATTCCAACAGTTCAAAAGCTGCATCCCAATGTCCTTCTCCGGTCATCGGGAAATTACTACCGTCAAACAGGTTGTAATCAAACCAGTTCAGTACCACGATTTTGATTCGTTCTTCTCCAAAGATTTTCTTCATCCAACAACCCTGTGCCCCATAAACAGTATTGCTCTTTTTGAGAATAAACGAATCGTTGATGGCATGAGGCTGATTGGTTATCACCAAGGCCTTGCGTTTACCGTTCAAGGGTGTCTGGCGGGCATACATTTCCGAAATATGGGTAGCCATTAAACTGTCGCGATCGTTCAAACCTGGTGACTTCCAGAAATCCTTGTAGTCCTCTACAGTACGGATTTCATCCCATGAGAACTCGCAATCGGTCAGTCCAAGCCTGATTTTCCTTGGAGAGGTACGGTTTATTTCATATATACCTTTCAGAAACTTCACGCGGTTGTATTTCTCCCAAATCGGATAGAAGGTCTCCGACTTTCTATAGTAGGCATACAGGCTGTCCATGAAAGCCGCCTCCGTTGGATAACAGCCTTGCAGCAGGCGGTTTACATCATCATTCATGTTGTACGAGCCGACTTCGGTATAAACATATCCTATCTGTTCGGCAAAACGAGGATCGGCCAGGATGTCGTGAATCAGGTCGTATTGTACCGTATCACGGTGGTCGCGCTCACCCAGCACTACTATATCCGATTTCTCAAACTGCTTGAATATGTATTCTTTGGGAGACATTCCCTTTTCAGCTGCGCATGTACGCAACGCCTCGATAGAGGGTGTCTGTGCCTTTAATGCAATGGCTGTAAAAGCACTGAAAATAAAAAACAATAACTTCCTCATATATAAAATTATTTATTCAAAGTCATTCCTGAATTTAAGATAATACTTACATACGGCTCTTTTGGTTGTCACCTGCTCCTGTTCCTTTATACTTGCTCTTGGCAGTATTGAATTTATAGCGGACTGTTACCGCAAAATTTTATCTGCATCTGATAATTTTTGAATAGATATTATTGCATCAATCCACCCTCAATAAAAAAAACGACTTCATTCAATCGTTGTTTGTTGTTTTCTTCGTCTTTAAAAACAGCTGGTATGTTTAACACTTTATCCTGGATCAGATTATCCATTAAATACCACATAACTTCATGATACAAAATCACCATTGCTGTATTTTCATCATTTATATCATATTGAGTTGCGATATTGCCACAGTTGTCTTTAAGTTCTGACGAAATGGAATTAACAAGTTTATCAATAATTTGATGAAAACTATCTTGCTGTTTTTTTATGATAGGAAACAGAATGTCTCCGCTTTGGTTTGTCAAGCCGTATGGAATGAGTTTAGAGATAAGTTGCGGATTGTTTATTTTACCATATTGGGATATTTCATCAGCACTATCATCCATCGTTTTACTGCTTGGCGAAACCTCACTGTTGAGATAGGTTAATATCAAATTCATATCACCGAAACCATTTGTACCGAATTTAAGGTCTTTGCGTGGCTCATATAAAACCCAATAACAACCGCTCCAACCAGCATGGTTGTTTATATCATCAAATAAAACAAGCTTTGTCCACATCCTACCGTCCAAAAGATATGAAAAGACCAATGAAAGTGCATTGTTTTCAAATCCCATTTCCTTGATTGTATGTACAAGAGAGACAAAATCATTCTTAGTTTTTGAATACATAGATGCCGCAATTTCCTTACTGACATTTCTTAAAGATGTAGTCTGTTCTTTATCGAGAATAGGAATTGTGCATTTCCATTTTCCTTTTGTTTTATTAATCAGCCCTCCTACTTCCAACAATAATAATTGGCTATCAGAACATTTTATCCCCATACCAAGAAGTTCACTTTGGGTATGTGGAGTACGTAAATTATACATTATTTCCCAATTATTATCAGTAAGAACATAATCTTCAGGTTGATGTCCACTAACAGCAACGAATTGGGTAGCTTCCCACTCTTTATAAGGGCGAACATCAGTTTGAGCTTTAATAGTCGAAAAAGCACATGATATAAATAAGGAAATAAAAATAGAAAATATTAATTTATTAGTCATAAGAATATTAATTTATTATTTAAGTTGTTCTCGTCAATCAATTTTCCGCTAACTGTCTGTGCGGACAAACTTACAGGTAGTATGATTCCTGTCAGCACAAACAAAAATACTTTAATAAATCTCATTGTATATTACTCTTATTGTTTACGATTATCTATTCCGACCACAAAGTTAGTATATACAAATTTAAAGTGTATAAAAAGTATATCTACATTTTAATCTGAATGAAAATCCATGTATTACACTAATATACAATGATTTATCATATATTTTATGTCAAACCCAAAATCTACATTTTCATTTTTCAGAACTCTGCTACCCATCTGTCGAGTGTCATTTCATCCGGAAGACCGTCTTGCAGAGTATCGCTCAGATGCTTCTTCAGGCGGAACTTTTTCTGAGATACGGAAGTCGTATTCACACCGAAGATCTCCGACATCTGTGCGTTGTTGAAACGTAGTTTTATCAGCATACAGAGGTGTAGCTCCTGCTTCGTAAGAGTTGGGCATACACCCTGAAGGCGGCTCACGAAATTACTGTATGTACTTTCACACATTTGCTCCAGAGTCTCCCATTCACCGGTCTCCAGGACACGGCATTTTTCTCTCAGTTCCTTCACCAGTCTGTCGTTGTCCACCACATAGTCGGTAAGCACACGTTCCCTCTGCTTCAGGTAGAGATTTTCTTCCGATAAGTTGCGGAACTTATCTGCCTCACGTCTGGCCTTATCCAGTTTGGAAGAATAGTCGTTAATATGATGTTGAAGAGAGTTTATCTTTTCAGACAGCCTGCTGTTCTCAATCTGAAGGCTGTCTATCTGTTCACGGTATTCATGCAGTTCTTCAGAGTTCATTTCCTGGCCGGACAGCTGTTCCTTCAGTTCCTCCATGTAGCGGTTGTTCTGCATGAGCTGTGTCTCGTATTCGTGCAGTTGAAGCATATACTCCTGTAGCTGTTCCGACTGTTTGCGGATGGTAGTTTCCTTTCTCACAAGCCGTTTCTGATAGAGGTAAGCTACGACAGCTATAACCACTATCAGGCAAATTGTGATGATGAACATCATACGCTGTGCATCTGCCTTCTCCAGCCTCAGACGCTGCTGTTCGGTGATTAGTCTCTGGTGGTCGTATTTCTCCTTGTAGGCGACGATTTCCTTGCCTTTATCAATAGCTATGATAGAATCGTTGTAAAAAAGAAGGGAATCGCAATAGGTTTTCAGGTATTTACGGTATTTGGGAATATCCCCCAATTTATATAGGTATTGGTATGCAGACACCTTAGTATAAATGTTATCAGTTTTTAAAGCTTTATTTAAAAAGAAATAAGCTGAATCCATTTGCCCCAAAAGGTAGTAGTTCTTTCCCATCAATGAAGCTCGCTGGTATGTAATTGGAAAGCTTTTTATAATCTCTAAAGACTTTTTGATATCACCTTTATGCATATATACTAAGGCTATTTCGCTCTGTATGTCATAATAATAACTTTCAAGATCAAGTTCTAAAGTCAGCTCACTACATTTATGATATGTATCTATTGCCTTCGACAATGAATCTGAAATGCAATAACATCTGGCCAGATATTTAAGAGAAGCTAACTGATAACGCTTGTTGGAATCTTTCACAGCATAATCGTATGCCTTCCTGCTGGCTTCCAAAGCATAATCAGCAAAATCACGATATAAATATAACCTACATAATGAGATCATGACCAGATAACCCGTTTTGTAGTCATCCGTTTTTTCCACTTCTGTTTTACCCTCCAGATAATACTGCATGGCTTCCTCTATATTCCTTAATTCATAATTTATATCACCCATATAAAGTGCCGACATTGCTTTTCTACGAGCATTATCTGTCGGCTTGTAATAATCGTATGCTATCCTCACCAGGGAATCAGAAGGGATTTTCATCACCTGTTTGTACTGTGCCTGTGTCACAAGCAGACACCACAGCGCATGGTTCTCCTTATCAGTTTGTGACGAAGGAATCTCCATACTTTCCAATAGATGCAATGCACTGTCCGGATGGTCGAACATTACCTTTTCCGCTTGTTCAAGTTCCGGCATCAGTTTGTTTGTTGTTTTATTTCCGTTGCATCCTAAAATTATCAAAATAGAATATAATATTATAATTGCGTATATTATTTGTCTCATATAATCATTATTTTCGATGCAAAAGTATAAAAATATTGCTTTCAGCTATGTTCCTAAGGTTATTTATCGAGTGTTTTCCCGCCTTTGATAAGCAACCGTCCCCGTTTGCCTGTGCGAACGCCGTCGTACGAATACCACAAGGCGGCATCATTACATTCCCGGAAACAATTCGCAAATAAACCTGAGCAAAATTTAAACCTTACACAAAGCGCAACGTTTCCACCTTTTCCAACCGCGCACGCAAACGCGGCATTTCCGACTTACGGATGCGCAGACGCATGAAACAATCCATATCATAGGATTGGCTCACAATCTCAGGCAGATTTTCTTTCACAACCCGCATCACATCGTTCATAAAAGGATATTCAAAAGCGATGCCCACTTCTTCGTCAACCGTCTTTTCTACCACTTCGGCTTCCTCCAAAGCCAGTGAAGCAGCCGTACGGTATGCTACTATCAGCCCGCTTGTACCTAACTTGATACCCCCAAAATAGCGCACCACAATCACCAGCACATCGGTCAGCTCTTTCGAATTGATTTGCCCCAATATCGGTTTTCCGGCTGTGCCCGAAGGCTCTCCGTTATCATTGGCACGGAAATTCTTCCGCTCCGCCCCTAACATGTAAGCATAACACACATGGCGGGCATCGTAATATTTCTTCTGGTAAATATCCAGCTGCTCTTTCACCTCTTCAAGGGTACGCACAGGAAGGGCAACGGCGATAAACTTGCTCCGCTTCTCCGTATAAACAGCTTCCGAAGGTCCGGTTATGGTTCTATAGGTATCGTCCACGTGTCCTCCTGCCTTTTTCGGTTAACGTTGCGGGAAATGATGATTACGGTGAATCACCCGTACCTGAAGCTGGCGAATCAACGACTTGCCCAGAATGATAAGTGTCACGGCTACCAGTATCAGCACAATTCCCAATATAATGCGGGGAGTAAGCCGTTCGCCGAACACCAACACCCCGCAACAGATAGCGGTCAGCGGTTCTAATGCGCCTAATATGGCGGCTGGAGTCGAACCGATATAATGAATGGACTTTGTCATTGCCACCAATGAAATAACGGTCGGGAACAAGGCAAGGCATACCGGATTTATCCATAATACCGGCTGGCTGACTACATCCAGTTGAGTGCAGAATTTCAAGCGTATCACATAGACGCTCAAGCCAAACAACAAGACATAGAATGTCAGCTTGGCGATAGGCATATCCTTCAATACCGAGCGGTTTACACCTATTATATACAGAGCATACGTGAGCGAGGATATAAAGACCAATGTCACGCCCGTCAGACTTAAAGTCTGCCCGCCTTCGCCTTGATAAAGCAACGAGATGCCCGTAAACGCCAATGCGATAGAAATCATTGTTATCGGGGAAACTTTTTCTTTAAAGAATACCGCCATCAGAATGGCCACCAGCACCGGATAGACAAACAGGATGGTGGAGGCAATCCCCGCATCCATATAATTATAAGACAAGAACAAGGTAAGCGACGAGAAGGAAAAGAGCAGTCCCATGATTACCAACGGCAATACTTCGCATCGGCGCAATGCAAACGACTGCTTCTGCACCAACATCATCACGCCAAGCATGACCAGCCCAAAGGCATACCGGTAAAACAACACAGAATCCGCCCCCATGCCATCGGCATAAAGAGGCAAGGCGAACAAGGGATTCAACCCATAACTGGCAGCTGCTATAGCTCCATACGCAAACCCTTTGAATGTAACACGCTCCATAAATCCAATCCGTTTTTCAAAACCGGGTGCAAAGATAGGAGTTTTTAAATGAAGAATGAAGAATGAAGAACAAAGAATTTTTGCGTTTTTACAATTCTTCATTTATGGGATAGGAGTTAGAAAGGAGTTAAAGGGAGTTAGAGGGAGTTAGAAAGGAGTTAGAGGCCAATAGCCTTGCTTCTGAAACCGACATCAGAAACACAGATTTTCGCGGATTATTTTAATTTACTATTTGACAATTTACGAAGTACGATTTAATGCTCAAATAGTAGATAGTAAATTGTCAAATCGTAAATTAAAATAATTTGAATATCCGCATTTCACCCAATTGCCTTGTAGGGGCGTATCGCATACGCCCGAATACGTCAACTAATCCACG
>NZ_JACSPP010000043.1 GCF_014837065.1 Phocaeicola intestinalis | reverse complement strand
AATCGCCCAAAGCACACACGAAAACGGATACATCAAGCCAAGAAAAACTTTTTGGAGAAATTCAAAACAGCTTCTAACTCCCTCTATACTTTAAACGGTATTAAAATGTGCATTTTCTGCCTCTGTGATTCGAAAATTTCACACGCATATAAGTCCATTATTAATCTTACACCAGACTATCTGTAAAATAAAAAAGAATCATAAGGGTAGTATGGTTCTTTAATAAAAGGAGCTATAACCAGTAACGACCTTCACCGGCGTCTCCGGAAAAACTCCTTCATCAAACCGGCGCACTCGTCTTTCAAGATACCCTGAACCACCTCGGTCTTCGGATGTAATGCCGCAGGTGCGTAACGCATATACCCGCGCTTCTCGTCTTCGGTGCCGAACACCAGCTTGCCCAATTGTGCCCACGCTATGGCTCCGGCACACATCACACACGGTTCTACCGTTACATAAAGCGCACAATCATTCAGGTACTTGGCTCCCAATGCATTTTCCGCAGCCGTAATGGCCTGCATCTCGGCATGTGCCGTCACATCGTTCAAGGTTTCGGTCAAGTTATGTGCACGGGCAATGATACGGCCTTGGCATACTACCACCGCACCTACAGGCACTTCTCCCCTTGCCGATGCTTTCTCTGCCTCAGCCAACGCCTGTTTCATATAAAACGTATCATCTGCCATATCCCGTTACCTCCGCATATCGTGTTCTTTGAATAAAGTAGGGTAATCCTCTTCCATTTTCTGATGAATAAACGTCAAGACCGTTTCCCTGAACCACCGTGCCTTATTGGTTATCTGATAGTGTTTCAGGTAGCGCTCAATAATCTGTGCCTCCTCTTCGCTGAGCAGACACACCATCCGTTGCCTGCGCGGAGGAACCGACGCCGGCACTTTCTTCCGTTTTTTTCCATTGTTCATCATCTTGAGTGCAAAATTAGTTCACTTTTTTCTCTTCTGCAAAGCAGACCAAGATTAAAATTAGAAAAGCAAAGAAAATACAACAAGATTACGTAACTTTGCACACAAAAAACGTACAAATATGGCAGAACATAACGACCTGGGCAAGGAAGGTGAGGACGAAGCGGTGCGCTACCTGACCGAAAAGGGATACTGCATCCTCCACCGCAACTGGCGACGGGGAAGAAACGAACTGGACATTATAGCGACAAAAGACGGACAGCTGGTCTTTGTGGAAGTAAAGACCCGAAGGAACGAGACCTACGGACACGCCGAAGATGCGGTAAACGACCGGAAAATACGCACGCTGGTCTCACTGGCAGACTCGTACATCAAGAAGTTCGAACTCGACCTCCCGGCACGTTTCGATGTAATAACGGTAATAGGCGAAAAGCCTCCCTTCCACATTGAGCATATCGAAAATGCATTCCTGCCGCCCATTTGGTAACACCTTATAATATATATAATAATGAGTAGATGTTCGTATTTAGTTTATTTGAATATCCGCAAAATGCCAATGGTATGAAAAGGAGTTAAAAGGAGTTATGCCCGCTTCGCTCACAGGAGTTAAAAGACAATAGTTCTGTTAGGATTTCCATTAGTAAATGTATTGGCTTCTAACTCCTTATTGGTGAAATGCGGACATTCATATAAGTAAATGAGCCGGCATGGAACTTCTTAGAAGCTGTTTTGAATTTATCGTGCAATGATTTGGGATGAGTTTTTGTAGAGACGCAAAATCTTGCGTCTTTACTATGGGAAGATAGCGGGCTATCTGACAAAGAACAGGAGCGGAAAGGACCAAAAAATCGCCCAAAGCACGCACGAAAACGGATACATCAGGCCAAGAAAAGCTTTTTGGAGAAATTCAAAATAACTTCTTAACTCCTCAAAAGATAATATCATTTAATTCTGATTACTTTATGAAATATCCTAAACCTATATATCTGCAAGAAACTACTTCGACCAACTCCTATCTTGCCGCCTTATGCGACCACGAGCCTCAAGCCAACCTGACCTGCGTGTACAGCGCATACCAGACAGCAGGACGCGGACAACGTGGCAATACATGGGAATCTGAGCCTGGAGCCAATTTGCTATTCAGCTTCGTGGTATATCCCAGTTCTCTGAAAGCCGAACAGCAGTTTCTTCTCTCACAAGTCACGGCACTGGCACTTGCCGATGCACTTTCGGCACATACCGACAGTATCTCCATCAAATGGCCCAACGATATCTATTGGAGAGACCGGAAACTATGCGGTACCCTCATCGAGAACGACTGGGACGGTGCATACGTCAGCCGCTCCATATCAGGTACAGGCATCAACCTGAACCAAAAACGGTTTGTAAGCAATGCTCCCAACCCCGTTTCGCTTACGCAAATCACAGGTCTACTTTATAATCCGGCTACAATCCTGGAACAAGTAATGGAACGTACAAGCTGGTATTACGGCCTGCTGGAAGCGGGATGCACTGATGAAATTGCCCAACAATACAAACAGATGCTGTACCGCAAAACAGGTTTCCATCCTTACCGTGATTGTAAAGGTCGCTTCATTGCCCGCATACACGATATAGAACCTTCGGGAAGGCTGGTCTTGGAAGACGAAAAAGGCACCCTCCGGAAATACCTGTTCAAAGAAGTTTCATTCGAATTGTAAACCACCTTTATAAGATAACACATGTCACTCAATATATCATTCACAAGCCAACGCATACTGCATATTGCCCTTCCTTCCATTGTCTCGAACATCACCGTACCCCTGCTGGGACTGGTAGATGTCACCATTGTCGGCCATTTAGGCTCGGCCTCCTACATCGGTGCCATAGCCATAGGCGGCATGCTGTTTAATATGATTTACTGGATATTCGGTTTCCTGCGCATGGGAACAAGCGGACTCACGGCACAATCGTACGGTGCACACGATCTTCCTGAAGTGACCCGCATCCTGCTCCGCTCGTTAGGCATCAGCCTTTTATTGGCACTCGCCTTATTGGTATTGCAATATCCCATCCGCATCATCGCTTTCCACCTGATTGATGCCAGCCCGGAAGTTAGAGAACTCGCATCACTTTATTTTCATATCTGTATTTGGGGAGCACCAGCCACGTTGGGACTGTATGGGTTCACCGGATGGTTTATCGGGATGCAGAACTCCCGCTTCCCGATGTTCATAGCCATCGCACAAAACGTGGTAAACATTGTCGCCAGCCTGTTTTTCGTGTTTGCCTGCGATATGAAAGTGGCAGGAGTAGCACTTGGAACCCTCATTGCCCAATACGCCGGACTCTTTATGGCATACCTGCTGTGGTTTCGGTATTACCGTCCACTGCGCAAATATGTCAGACAAGGAGCCGTTTTCACCCGTAAAGCAATGTCACGCTTCTTCCAGGTGAACCGTGACATCTTCCTGCGCACACTTTGCCTGGTAGCAGTCACCGTATTCTTCACCTCTACAGGAGCTGCGTATGGCGATGTTACACTGGCAGTCAATACCCTGCTGATGCAGCTTTTCACCCTGTTCTCATACATTATGGATGGATTTGCATACGCTGGCGAAGCTTTGACCGGAAAATACATCGGTGCACGAAACCGTACAGAACTTCTCCGCACCGTCCGCCACCTCTTCGGCTGGGGTATTATGCTCTCGCTGGCTTTCACCCTCCTGTATGGCATCGGAGGAAAAGGATTCCTCGGCCTGCTCACCAACGAACAGACAGTAATTGATGCTTCGGGCACTTATTTTTATTGGGTGCTTGCCATCCCACTTGCAGGTTTCTCTGCCTTCCTACTCGACGGTATCTGCATCGGAGCCACCGCTACATCCATCATGCTGAAAGGAATGTTTGCCGCATCAGCAAGCTTCTTCCTTATTTATTATACCCTGCATGACTCGCTCCAGAATCATGCCTTATGGATGGGCTTTATCGTCTACCTGGCTTTGCGAGGCATCGTACAGGCACTATTGATAGCACGAAAAGGCATTGGTTAAAACCTGTTGGAGAGACAGACGTATCTAAAATCAGGACATGTGACTTTTTATCACCTCTTCGTGACGAACCGTCACCCTTGCTTTTACCATCGCTACAAGATAATCTTTACTTTTGCCCAGTAAAAAAACAAATTTATAAAGCGATGAAAAAGGAATATACTAAACCAACAATGAAAGTAATGGAATTGACGTACAATGATGTAATATGCGCCAGCAATTTATGCATCAGAATTGAGCAAAACGGAACATCAAGCAGTACGCACGTAGAAAGCTTCAGACAAGGAAGCCTTGATTGGAATACATGGAAGAATAATAATAACTAAAAACACACATGAAAACAATGAAACCGACATTTATAATGGGCATGTTGGCAATATGCATGGGAATGATGTCTTGCCAAGATGACGAAGATACAAATATATCAACGATAAAACCCGGCACCTATTCTGCCGACATCATAGTAAATTCAGAAAGTGGCTCTACAAATTATTCGCGAGGCATTGACGTAAAAAATGGGATATTTACTTCTACATATGAACAAAACTATATTTATCTACATCATGTCAAAGCAGATGGCAACGAGGAATATGAAGCCCTATATATTCCAATGACAACAGATTGTGGAGAAGACAAATGTTTTAACATTCAAGTTATCGTTAACGATAATAACACTTATACTATTACTACTAAAGGTGCCTCCCAATCCATAACCCTAAACGCAAAAGAGCAAATTTATTTCTCTACAATGAAGGATCAAAAATGGAAGTCCGAAACTTCTTCAACAAACCTATCACCGATAGGTGATATCACAATCCTCAAACAACCAGAAAAAGAAGAAGAAGAAGAAGAGATCAAAGAGATCAAAAGCCGAGAAATATTAAGAAGTGAATTGTACACCGGAGAACGCTTACTCGAGCTGATGACAGGGGACACACAATACATTGATTTAACCAGACACGTTACGGGATTCAAGATCAACATTCTGTTTACAAATGTAAATGTAGAAAACGAAGACCATATAATAGACTTAGAGGGATGGCACAACGCATTCAACGCATTAGGTGAAGACGTAAATCCCGAAAATTTCAACATCAAAATTTATTTTGGTCCTAATTTTGCCCAATATTATGATATTTTAAAGGATAATAGTGAAGGTTTTGGTTATTATGCTTCCCATAATCAAAGGTATGTCCCATTCGAAAAAGTTGACCAAACAATTACTAATATAACCTATACAGGATACGGATACAATACAACATATACTCTATTATCTCCGCTTTACAAAACATCATTGAAGGAGGAGGAATACGAGGATTTCCAATTCCGTATCTATATGTGTATCCAATATAATGGAAAAGAATTTTATACTGAAATCCGCCCTAAGAACTTGACAATGAATATCAATACTATCCATCACATAATATTGGCATTTGATGTTCATGACTTGATACCTATTGTAACGAAAGGAGGAACTTATTCAACTCGCTCTTCTTCCTCAACCTTCCAAAAGATTGACATTAAACCCATCAAAGTAATCTGCAATTAATTCTTTTTAGTTTCGCTGATAAATAAATTATGCCGGGCGGCTTAAACTGTCCGGCATTATCAGCATAAAAACACCACCTTTATGATAAAAGCAACCTTAAAGAAAGACTTCCTGATACGCAACATCGCCGGCGAAAATGTACTGATAGGCTGCGGCGAACAAGTGAACTTCTCGAAGATGCTGATACTGAACGATACAGCTACCAGCCTCGTCAGCAAACTGCAACAAAAAAACGGTGCCACTTCCGAAGAACTGGCACAACATCTCACCGAAGAATACAACGTAGACTACGAGGCAGCCCTTGCCGATGTGGAAGAACTACTCAAACAACTGGAGGAACTCGGCGTAATCGGAATAAGTTTGTAAGTTTGGAAACACAGATTAACGCGGATTTCCGCAGATAATCATTTTTTAGAAGCTGTTTTAAATTTATCGTGTGATGATTTGGGATGAGTTTTTAAGGCATTTTCGCTTCTGTGATGAGGAAGATAGCGGGCTATCTGACGAAGAACAGGAGCGAAAAGGACCAAAAAATCGCCCAAAGCACACACGAAAACGGATACATCAAGCCAAGAAAAACTTTTTGGAGAAATTCAAAACAGCTTCTTAAGTTACTTATATATACAGAGAAAATGCACAAATCCATACCGCGTAAAGTATAAATAAGAGCTCAAACATCAAGCCGCAACACCGCATCACACCGCTCTGCTACCGCAGTGTGATGCGTGACGAAAATAAAGGTCTTCCCTGCGCAATGCTTCTTCAGATTCTCCAGCAACCTTAGTTCGGTATCCGCATCCAAAGCCGAGGTTGCTTCGTCGAAAAGCAAAATAAAAGCAGGACGCAACAAAGCGCGGGCAATGGCAATGCGCTGTGCTTGTCCTTCACTCAGCCCACTTCCCTGTTCGCCTACAAGTGTGTCCATACCCGAAGGCAAGTCAAATACAAATCCAGCCACCGCTGTATGCAAGGCACAGACCATATCCTCTTCCGTAGCTTCAGGATTACCCATCAGCAGATTGTCGCGGATAGTCCCGCTAAACAACGTATTCCCCTGAGGAACATAAGTAAAATTACAGCGGGTTTCAGCCGAGACTTCCACTTCCCAATCAGTTGTGCACAAACGGATATTGCCCGACTGCGGTACAGCAAAAGCCAACAGCAGACGTACCAGTGTAGTCTTTCCCCTTCCGGTCTCTCCCATCACCGCTACCCGGCTTCCAGCCCGAAAGCAATAAGAAAACTGTCGGAAGACCAGTGCTTCTCCTTTATCATATCCGAAATCTATTTTATCGACCACCACGTCCGGTGTTGTCGGGGAAAGCACCTGGGCAGCTTCACGCTCCTGCGGCAATGCTTCCAGTTCACGCAGGCGGTCGATAGAAGCAAATACCTCTACCCAAGAAGGCAACATACGTGCCATATCAAGAATAGGACGTTGCACCTTCCCTACCAGCTGCAAGAAAGCCGCCATGGTGCCAAAGGTTATCAATCCCTGGTGCAAATGTACAGTTCCCCATACAAAAGCAATCAGATACCCCACAGCAAACGCCGCCGATACACAGGTGCGCGTCAAGATAGAAAAACGTGTGCGTTGCATCAGCCGTGCCTGCAACGTTTTCTGCTGCCTGTCCAGCTTCCCGATGTAACGGTCGTTCTGTTCCAATGCCTTGATTACCGAACGCAGTTGCAGGCTTTCCTGGATAATCGACTGAATCCGGCTGTCACTCTTCCTTATTTTGCTGGTATAACGGTACATACGCTTCAGATAAAACCTTCCTATCCACAAAAACAACGGAAAAACGCCCACTACCACCCAAGGCAGCCGCGCATCTAAAAAACAGAAAAAGACAAAGGCAGCCAGCAGTTGCATCCCTGTTACCACAAACGAAGGCAACGAAACCGTAAGCATGCCTACAACCGATGAGACATCCTTTTCTATCCGGTTCATGACATCGCCCGTATGAAACTGCTCCATGGCGTTCCACCGGCTTTGCAACAACCGTGCGAACAAGCGGTGCCTCAACCTGTTTCCCACCCCTACCTGCATACCGACACTCATCCAATTGTCTATACCATCGCACACCAACTGCAGCACAACCAACCCAGCCAGCAGCACAATACCTATTCCCCAACTGCCTTCCATTGTCCCGGTAGCTGCGTCAATCACCCACTTCGACACTCCGATAAAACCCAGCGAAAGACTTACCGATAATAATCCAAGCAGACAATATCCCACAATCTTCTTCCGGAAACCACAAGAAACCCGTTTCAGGTATGCCAGCCCGCCACGGACACCATGTACAGCATTTTTCACCTTCATCCATATCCTCCAGCCTGACGAATACATCCGCCATACCCTGCCCGATGCCGGATAACTTCTCCCTTTCCGGATAAAAACGACAGCCATGCCCAATACATCTTTCACGTAAGCATACTCAGCACTTCCGGCATTCCCATCCCCTTGCAATACCAAACGGTCTGCCTGTCTGGCTATGATACGATGCAAGACGATGTATCCATTTTTATCCTCACGTACTAAAACAACAACACCCGGCGTCAATTCGTCGGGTGTACAACTTGCCAAGGTTACACTGTCTCTGCCATCAGCCAGAAAAGGACGCATGCTTTGTCCTCGCACCGGAATCGTCACTTGACGTCCTTCCTTCAACAAGGCTGCCACTTCCCGAAACAGTACCTCATTTGCAAAATATTTCTTCATCAGTCTGTCTTTTTCTTTGCCACAATCGCTTCATGCCGCTGTTTGGCTTCCGGGCAATTACGTCTCACATATCCTCCCAAACTATTATATACCAATCCCAACCGTTTGGCTATCGACTTCAGTTCCTCACCTGTCGTTTCATACAGGCGCACGGCTTCCGCATATTTCTCGGCAGCCTGCCGGGATACTGTTTTCCCGTTTGCAGCCTTCATCATCCCTAACCTCTTCGACAGTTCCGGCTCATGTTCTTTCAGATACATCCGAAACGTCTCCGGATGCAATCCGAACTCTGCAGCCACCTTAGCCACCTGTCTGGGATTGGCTTTCAAACTGTCAATGGCATCGGCATATTTGGCAGAAGTCGATTTCAGGTAACGTTTGGTAATACTCAAATCAATATCATCCCGGTCTTTTCCCGCAGCCGACATTCCCCTTCGTTCCAACATCAAATCCCGGTGCCATGTACGCAGGTAATAACGGAAGCCTTCCAACGGAACTCCCGCCCGCTGCACAATATCCTTTACAATGAGATTCGTGTTCCGGTACAGCTCCAGAGCTTCCCGGTACCTTTCCACTGTTTCCGGATCAGGAACGTGTTTCCGGCCGTTACCGGATATGTGTCCGATTTTTTTCTTACCTTTCTTCGCCCGCTCACGTTCGGAAAAACGTTTTTCTATCACCTCTTTATGATAGAAGCGCAGATGCTGGCTCAGTCCGCCTATGGATACACCACAAAACTCTGCTACTTCGGATATCGTCATATCCGTAGTCTTATACATCTCTACTGCCTGCGTATAGACTTCCGCACATTGGCGCCGCGCACCACGCCAGGTATTATCAGCTATTCCCAGTCGTAACTTTGCCTTTTCCCTCCGTTCCAGCACATCAGGATAATGCAGGCGCAGAAAATTGCCCAGTCCCGTAGCAGTAACACCAAACATGCGAGCTATTTCCGAAATACTCAATCTGATATACGACAGGTTATCACAGGCTTCTACTGCTTCCTTATATTTAAGATGAGCGTCCGGCCGTTGCCCACGTTTCGAACGAAGCTTTACCGAACATTCCATGCCTTCCATGCCATAACGCTTCAGCAATAAATCCCTATGATGCCTGCCCAGATAAGCCCGAAAGCCAGCTACTTCCACATTACATGCTTTGGCTATCTGCACCGCAGACAAGTCGGTCTCGGCATACAGCCGAATAGCTTCCTGATATTTCTGATGGATGGATGCCATAATCGTTTTTGAAGGTAACAAGGTGACAAGATGACGAGGTGACAAGGTGACAAGGCTTTAAAAAACCTTTAGCCAAACGATTCAGGATCTTGTCACTTCACCACCTCGTCACCTTGTTACTTATTTATCAATCACGCAATGAATCCGTACTTTTACGCAGCGGTTCAGTTTTGCGTTCAGCCCTTGCGTACTCTTATCATTTACCGTAACAATCGGGTCGGTCAACGCATTGATAGAGAAATCATTGTTCGATACATTCTTAAACATTGCGTTACCTCTCAACCATTTGATAACCGTATATGCACGATTATATGCCAACGTCTTATTACGTTCCAGTCCGATATTCTCGGCATTTTCGCCGACATAATTATCCTGACTGGTAGCCAGCCCTTCTGCCTGCACATACAGGATACGGCCTTTCTGCAAGATATCATTCAGTTCCTTCACTGTAGCCTCATCTGCAGCCTGTGCCACGTATCCACCATTACCTTCAATAGCCGCATAGACATCAGCAAAGCTATACAAAGAAGCATCTGCACTGGTCTTCATGTTTTTCTTCACCATATCCAGACCACGGTGAGCATTCAGGCCGTAAGAAGTACTTTCACGGTAATTGTCATCCGACAACAGACTCTGTGTGGTAGTTTCCTTATCTACACGATAATACCAAGTCTTTCCACCTTCGTAAATCGGTGCATAATAGTAATCCATCTTCTCTTCGAATGCACGCATACTGCCAGCATCCATCGGTAATGAAATCGGCTCGGAAGACATTTCGTATCCACGGGCTACCCCTTCTGCCGGTTTACACCGGTTTGCCTTTTCGGTAGCTATATCCACCGTAGCCAAAGAAACCAGCGAACCACCTGATGCCAACAGCCGGTCTACAGCTTCTGCATTCTTGAATCCTTTCTGTGTAAAGATACCCGATGCCAGATAATCGATAGCATTTACCGGAGCATCTGCTACGATAGGCGCATCGTCGCGTCCCGAATAGTTGTTCGGGAAGAATACATAAAATTCCAGTGTCTTGTATTCGGGGCATTCCTGTACCACCGGTGCCGGCATATATGTATTGTTGATATATACCGGACTTTGGCACGGTACACATCTGTCCCAATGTCGTTTCTTGAAATAATAAGTCACGCCGACACTCAGACCGATATTCGAATCCCACCACTTGCTATTTTCTCCATTTGTCTTCAGGGTTATGCCGTCGAAGTTGGTCTGAAACAGAATAGCATGCGCCTTTACATCCAGCGAAATGTTTTTCTTCTTGTTGAAGAAACGGCTGTACTGCAATTCGAAATGACCGCTCCATTCATTGCGTTGCGCATCAATGTCACGGTGATGCAAGGCACCGATACCTACCGAAGCGATAAACTGGTTCATCAGCCGGTCCGACTCCTTACCCTCGTATCCTTTGATAAGACGGGACAAGTTAAACATCGCATTGATGTTCAAGTCCCACCACTTGTTTTTCGATTTCCAGTAAAGCGAACCATCCGATGCTGTCATCGGATCGCCATAGGTAAAATATGTTTCCTCTTTGCTATACCCTTTCGAATTGGACAGTCCGAACTGGATTTTCGCACCGATTCCAGGTGTAAACCATTTACCGATACCGACATTGAAATCCGGAGAAAGCAATCCGTTAAAGTCACCTACACTTCCATAGTCGCCCGCATAGGCATGACCTCCAAAGTCTCCCAAGATGAACCAGTTATCCCAAAACCGGTTAGTCACTATGCGATATTCATCATCAGTAGGTTGAGGCTGTACCACCTCTTCACTGACCAGCGTATCGCTTACCACAGTCTGTGCATGGATGCTACTGCTGATAACCAACAGTAACATCCCGAATCCCATTACAAGTTTTTTCATTTTACTTAAATATTAAATGGTTGATAATTCTTATTCTTAGGGATCAAGTTAACAAGACAACAAGGGAGCAAGGCTCAGAAACCTTGTCAACTCGCCAACTAAAAGCCTACCCTTCGCATCACCTGATGCAGCAAGAACCAACACGCCTCATCGGGCATCATGCCGCCCAGCCGCAGGCTCCGTCTCATCCAGAACCAGGCATGCCTGCCTATCCGGACAAGTGGAAAACGCTCTTTCGCTCCTTTTTCCTCTTGAGCCTGTTTCAGTAAATATCCTTCATGGAATATCACCTCACGCATCAAGGCAAAATCTTTATCGCTGAACAGAGGAACAAAAGGATAACTCTCCGCCCCTCCCAAATAAGTATCTATAAATCCGAACAAAACCCTGCAGAACCTCTTCAAACGTAACCGCTCCAACATATATGCCAGCTTAGACTGATTCAAATGCGCACGACGCAACATCATCGTCACATCACACACCTGCTTCAAACCAATCCCATACGTCAGGAAATGCCGCCGCAAGTGTACAATCAGACAAACCAGATAAAGCTCGTTACTGCTCCCTTCTTTCAGCCAGTCCTGAAGACGGACATTCATCACCGGATTATAAAGATATTCCCAATGCGGATGAAACTCCACAGTAGTCAATCCCCCTTCATGCACCACCAGGTCGCCCCATTCATTCCGAAACGGAACGCCTTGCCCGTGCAGCCATTCTTCCAGTTTTTGCCAACCCTCTTCTACTACCAGGTCGATATCTCCAAAGCTCCGGTGCAACGGATACGGATACCATGCTGCCACCGAAGAACCTTTGAACACCTGTGCCCGAATGCCTGCCTCAGCAAGCCTTCCTACCCATTCTTCTCCCCTGCCGGCAATACGCTCGTTTATCTGTTCCAGGTAAAACAAGTGGGCAATCCATTGCTCCCACAAGTCACGGTCGGGACGTAAAGACACAGATGCCACCCCGTCTATAAAAACCCCCGATACTGCCTGCACAGAAGCCATACGGAACAATAGTTTCCATTCCTCACGCGTCAGGACAAGCTCCGGCTCTCTCGTTTGCAGCATGTCCCCCAATCCCCTGCGTAAGAAAAAACAAAAAGCCTCTCTCAGGTCAGTCATTGGTAAAACTCCGTTTCAGTTTCGCTTCAACAAACTGAGGTATCTTCCAACCCATCTTCATCAACTTTTCAGGTACTCCCCAAAAACCATGCTCTTTATACAGCCTCACGTCTTCTTTCCACATCTGTATCCTACGTGCCGCATCGGTCGAAAGTCCCCCCATACGCATCTTCAGGATATACCGGTTCAGATACTCCACGTGCAACTTCGTCTTATACAGGTATCTCACCAGCAGTTCCGAGTCAGAAGCAATCTTATAACTCTCATCATACAGCCCCAGCCGTTCCATCACATACCTGCGTACATATACCGTAGGATGCAGCGGCAGCCACCCCATCCTGACTTTCCAGCCATGATAACGCCCACTTATCCAGTTTCGTATCACACGATCTGTATCCGCTGCATCTACAAAAAGTCCGTCGCCATACACCAAGTCAGCCCCCGTATCTTCAAACCTTCCGGCTATTTTCGAAATAACGTGGTTGTCAAACAGAAAATCGTCCGAGTGTAACAACCCTATCACATCGCCTGTAGCAGCCTTGATACCTTTATTGATGCCTTCATACATACCCGTATCCGGCTCCGAAATCACTTTGGCAATCCTACAATCCTGATACGAATTGATTATCTCCAGCGACCTGTCCCTGCTGGCACCGTCTACAATGATGTACTCAATATCCGCATAATCCTGAGACAATACGCTTTCGATTGTCTGCCCGATAGTCGCTTCCCGATTAAAACAAGAAGTGATAATAGAAATTTTCACCATGAAATAACAGTTGAAAAAAAATGTGAGAACCACAATGTCTAATAAGTAATTTGAATGTCTGCATTTTACCCAATTATTGCAGAATTCAAATTAATATGCCATAATAAACAAAGTTGTAACCTACAAGTTAAGAATAGACTAAAATGACGTGCATTTCTTCAAGAATTTAACCAGTTAAAATCTTAAAGAATATTCATGATTACAAATCCAGAGTAATGATATTTTTTCTATTAAGCATTTGCTACTGCTTTACAATCCGTTCCCTTATCTTCACAGCAGGATTTCCTTGATATATACCATACGACTCCATATCTTTGGTCGCCACCGACCCTACGGTTAAAATAGCATGAGTGCATACCATTACGCCTGGACATACTACAGACTTTGCTCCAATCCAAGCACCATCTTCTATATAAATAGGTGCATTCCGGTAATCAAAAGTGGGTAAAGTATAGTCATGATTCCCCGTCAGCAACAATGCGCCTTGCGAAATGCAGACATCGCTGCCTATCACCACTTTATCCAAATTATCAATCCACACATTTTCCCCTATCCAGACATTATCGCCTACTACCAGTTTCCATGGGAACTTGATAGTTACATTATTCTTCAAGACCAACCCCTTACCTATCTGCGCCCCAAACAATCTCAACAAACAAATTTTGATTTTCATATTGGGATTCCAAGAAGCACGGACGATAAGAGCATTAATCATATACCAAAGCACTTGCTTGACAAAGCCTGCTCCCTTATCAAACGATCCTGTGGTAAATGTGGCTAGTTGTACCTTTTGCATTTCCATAAATAATAAGTCAGAATTTATATCATACGTCAGTTTTGAAAATCTGCAGGTTCCATGGTTTCCAAATCCGGACAGAAGCATATACTTCCGCATCCCATTCCACTTTAGCACCAAACAATTTCAGCAAAAAGATACGCCACGGACGAAATATTTTGGTAGGGAAAGGGCGGAAAAGCAAAGCTGCCGTTACATTCCATACGGCACGCTTCATCTTCACGCTCACAGACACATATCCGGGCGTGTGTTTCGTCAAATCCATGTTATGAGTAAATTAATTTGAACATTCACATTTACTGAGTGCATGTTTGTGTGCATGCTATCAGATATTCAGTAAATCAAAAGCCTGCGATAGCCAATACAATTGCCTCTGCAATTGAATATAAATAAGTGTACAAAATTAAATGACACGATTAGAAAACACAGATTTTCGCAGATTAGTGCAGATTATTTTATTTACAATTTTTCGATTGACAAAGTACGATTTAAGGCAAAATAGTAAATCGTAAATAGTTCAATAGTCAATAAAAATAATCCGCGAAAATCCGTGTTAATCTGCGTTTCTGAAAATACTTCTGTGCTATTAGCAATTTTACAATCCATAAAAAGAATCTCCTGCTTTCGGCCTAATGCCATTACGTTCATCCATTTTTATGCGATATACATCCCCTATCATTCTAATCCGATCGCTTCTATTTCTTCCGCAGTAAGTCCGGTATATTTCACTATAAAGTCAACAGGTAATCCATCGGCTTTCATATTTCGGGCAGTTGCAATATTCGCTTCTTTCTTGCCTTCCTCTATGGCGGCAGCTCTCGTTACAAGATTATCGCGATACACTTTGATGCTTTCATCATACTTCATGCGTTCCTCTTTAGAAAGAGAAGCGATGTCGGTTATTTCCTCCAATTTCTTGAATACAGCTTTACGAGCTTTGAATGGCAATCTTTGTAATGTTTCCATGTGCTTCAGTACCTCGAAGATGCGCTTGAAACCCACATCGGTAAAAGGGTTGATGAATCTGGACATGGTCGTTAAGTATTGGTCTTTTTGCAAAGATAGCGTTAATTATTGGTTAACCAAGACTTACGTTCCGTTTTTTATTCCTTCATCAAAATTTTCCCATACAGCCGAACCATATCCTCAGCCATTTTCTTTGCCGAATATTTTTTTTCTACCAGCCTGCGCCCGTTCTTTCCCATCGCCTCCAGTTCGGACTCGTTTAAAGACAGAAACTCATTCAAAGCGTTAACAAGAGGTTGCGTGCCTATCTCCGTCCACCAACCGCAACGGTACGTCTGCAACTCTTCCCATGGAGTCCCTTTGGTTGTTACGACCGGTGTCCCACATGCCAAAGCCTCAGCCACTACAATACCGAAGTTTTCCGAATAGGTAGGAAGCACAAACACATCGGCTTGACGGAACAGCCTCCACTTCTCGTCTCCATATACCCCACCGCAAAACTTGACCAGTTGTCCTATACCTGATGATTGTGCCTTCGTTTTCAGCTGGTCAATATACGCCGCATCACCTTCCCCTGCAATATAAATGGTATAGCCTTGCAGCTTCTCTTTCAGCGCGGCAACAGCTTCCAAAAGAAACTCAATACCTTTTTTTACATGGATACGCGACAAAAACAAAATCTGCCTGTTCCTTTTCCAGCTCTGTTTTAGGACGATTGATTCAACATCTATCCCATTGGGAATAACCGTGATGCGTGAATTATAACCCAATTTGAGCAGATTCTCTTTTTCGCTCTCCGCCGTAGCATGCAAACAATCAGCTTTTTTTATGGCAGCTTTCTGGTAAAACAGAAGAGCCGGTACTTTCCTTGTCCAATAATGCCGTTTCATTATCCACGGTTCCAGCATACCATGCGGAGTAAGCACTATCTTATATCCTACCCGTTGCGCCCACCTCTGTACCAAAGCACACTGAGGCATCCAACATGTATTGACATGTACTACATCCGGTTCCAATTCATTAAGCCAATACATCCATTGCCGTTTCATTTCTCCTACGTGCCTCAACGTAGCGATATAATAGACTTGACAATTTTCAATCTCAACCGGATTTTCCGATGCATGAGTTACGACATACAGTTCTACCAATTTACCCAACTCCTTGGCAAGAAGCTGAAGATAAGAAGTCGTACCACCCGATGTACGGTCTATGCTGGGGATGTAGTGAATAATTCGCATAATTTATTTAATAAACAAATCCTTGTTCACGATGAAAATATCTTGCATCAGTGGGTATATTTTTAATCGGTTTAGCAGGCACTCCTGCATAAATAACCCATTCTTTTTCAAACGATTTTGTTAATACAGCGCCTGCCGCCAATAGTGAATAAGATGGCAACGTAGCACCACCTAATATGACAACTCCTGTCGAAACAAAGCAATAGTCTCCTATTGTAATAGGATGGCTGTCTTGTCTGGATTTATAAACATCTATTGAATGCGTCAATAATTGAGAATTATATCCAGCAATCGTTACATAGTCACCTATATGAATACTGTTCGTGCAATCAATGTGGTGATTCTTGGTAATGGCTGATTCTTTTCCAATGATTAATTCGCTTTTCCGTTCCTTGTCATGCGCAAAATGTTTTGAATTTGCAGCAATAGGAAAACCTGTCATCCAATTACTCCGTGCAATTGTTACATTTTTATGCAAAATCATTTTTTCCAAATGAATAGCCACATTTAAATGACCAATGTATGCACCTTCTTCCATAACAAGATGCTTAGGATAAATATAAGACAACCCAATTCTTGCTGTCGGATGAATCTGATAATGATACAATTTCACCAATAAAAAACGTTTTATTCGCCAAGGCAAAACAACAACAAACAAATTCAAGAAGATTCTCATTGTTGTATAGATTTATAAATATTCATATATTGTTCTGCAATAATATCTACCGAGAAACGAGATACATTTTCCCTTCCTTTTTTTATAAGTACCTCCCGAAAGGAAGCGTCTTGAATAATTTTATGATATGCGTTCCGAATATCATCAACAGAATACGGATCTACCAAGACAGCACCTTCTCCTGCAACTTCTTTCATCGGAGACAAATTTGATGTTACAACAACACGCCCCGTAGCTTGCCCTTCAATAATAGGCATTCCAAAACCTTCAAATAAAGAAGGAAAATTAATGATGTCTGCCTTTCTATACTCTTCCACAATCTCTTGATGCGAAAGATTGATGACATTTGAATACTCTACATTGTACTTTTTCAATTGAATCAGTATATCATTATTTATTTCACCGATTATCCTTAAATGACATTCGATTCCATCCAAAGCCGCAATGGTTCGATTAAGATTTTTCCTTTCAAGTGTTCCAATATGTAATATAATAGGTCTTTTAGTATTAAATACTTTTGGAGAAAAAATAAAGGAATCATCTACCGGATTGGGTATGATATGTATTCTATCAGAATGTAATTCGATTACCTCACAAACTTGTTTATAAGCAAAATGAGAAATAAAGGTAACATAAGCGGCCCTTTTTAATGGGATTATATAAAGGTACTTCCATATCATTCTCTTCAGTCCTTTCAGATAATGGTAATACATTATATCATGCACAGTTACAATAGTTTTCCTCTTATTCAGAAACCATAACAAGTAATGAACATCCCCCGTAATATGATTAATAATGCCATGTTCTTCTTTCTTCTTAGCAAATAATCCATTACGCAATATGGATTTAACATTAGCATTGGGTGAAGGTAAGAAAATCCGTTTCACAATATAAGTTTTTGACACCTCTGATACCACGGTATCAAATACAGCCGCTATAGAAAATCCAACTTTTCTATTTCTGTAAAAAAAATTTATCTCCATTATACCTCCTTTTCTTTGATGTATTAATAGCTGCCAAAGTCAACCCTCCAAATAAGATACAAAATCCTAAATTGGTTGGAATAGCCCATTGCCCTTGAGGTACAGTCAGTATCATACCGGCACTCAACATCCAAGGTAATAAATCATATCTTTGAGTCAGACATCTGTATGAGATTTTTAAGAGGTTCAAAGAGAAAAGAACCCTAACGCCTATTATGATTAATCCTAACAACATTCCGCATTCTCCAATTACGCGGCTCCATTCCACCTCACCATTGAAGCCAAATGAATACATATTTCCTCCCATAAGCTTGGCTCCAACATTTGTTCCTAAACCGATACCGTACCCCAATATAGGAATCTGGAAATTAATTAACCCATCTAAAAATCCACCCACATATCTGTCTCCTAAAGTTCCTTCTAAGCCTCCTTCTGTTACAGAAGCATTATTAAATCTTTCAGTAAAAGCATCAACACTTGTTTCACCAATACCTAAAGATACAAGTATAATTCCTGCAACAACAGTTATAACAATAAATTTCAAAAATTTATTCTTGAGTTTATTTTCTCTTATTGCAGCGATAAAGAGGAATATTAGAAAAACGCATGTTTGAAAAAAATGTGTTCTAGATATTGAAGTAGGTATAGAAAGAAGATAACACGCCGTCAATAAAATTAAAATAACCTTTGAAAATTGATATTTTTTAGGTAAAGTGCCGTTCATCAACAAATAATATAGCAAATAGCAACCCACTATTGCTTGAAACAATACGTAACCAGCTGTAAAAGAAAACGTACCTGGAGGACGATTGTAGCCCAATGCTCCAGAAAATCCAGCAGTTCCTTCGCCGCCTACTCCCATATTTACCCAAACAGATTCTGGTGAATGAAACTGTATGAATATGAGTGCCGTCATGGGAATAGATATCCAAAGGAAAAATTGTCCTATCTTTAGCAAGTCATTTCGTGTCAATACTTTTCCCATCACAAATATCATGGGAAAATGGAATACATATATCCTCCAACCAAACAATGCTACGAGAAGATTATGATGACCTAATATCAAAGTAAGGATAAAAGAGACGGTTGCTACAATAATCATTGCCTTTACATATCCATTTTCTAGCCATCCTCTCTGCATACCAATAATGGTAAGCCAAATGGCAATAGGATCTCTAACCAATAGAAGAGGAGTTGCTAAAGACGGCAATAACCATTTCCTTAAAGCTCCTTCAAATATAAGCAGGAATATGTATATCCATATTGCTTTCCGATATAAAGCATATGATTTTCCCAAAGTCAAACTTTTAAGATTAAAAAAATTAATCATCAATGATATGCTATTTAACCTTTAAACGGTTATTGATCACTTTATTTAAAAAAGCATTGTATCTGATACCATATGCTTTGTAAGATAATGTATCCTTACTATTCATGATATTTCTTACTTCAGTCCCTTGTTCGAATGACAAGCTTAATGACCTCCGAATGTTGTCCTTTAAACATGTGACATTGTAATCTTCCATTTCCAAAATATATTTAGAATCAATCAAAGAAGTTCGCAAGTCTCTGCCTCCTGAATTTTTGCTGCAAACTAGCGGAAGTCCACAAGCCAAAGCTTGCGGTTGTACCAAAGACATGCCTTCATCTCTGGACGGCATAAGAAAAACCCGAGATTGCTTATAGTAATCAATAAGCCTATATTCGGGCTGAGAATCTACATGCGTAAAATTAGGCAAATCAGGGAAGTCAATATCTATAATGGTTCCTACATGTAAAAGTTTTATATTCAAATCTTTGACAGCTTCAATAATTAGATCACAACCTTTTCTGTAACACCACTGTCCGACTATCAGTACGTCATAAATCGGACTGCCAGACAAGGCCGTTGGCTTGAAAAACTGAAGGTTAACGCCGTAATTATTTACAAATATTTTATTCTCAGGAAAACCATACATTAAGAATGTCTGCTTTACGTGCTCTGATCCAACGGAGATAAAATCTGGATAATTATATCCTTTCAAATCTCTTTTAACATGCAATTTGCTCATACTGTTTTTTGTAGATTTGATACTTTCAAGCACTTTCTGCTGAAACAATACATGACTTACCCCTCTTTCCAAAATAGTCAACGCATGATATTTCTTTTTAGCCCGTTTGATAGCCCTCATATGCATGGGACTTTGCCCTATAAATACATCACACGGCTTCATATAATATGACAAAAACAAATCACAACAGTAGTTGTATAAATCTTCCCGCCACTTTCCTGAACCAAATAACTTAAAAAGGATAAGAAAAGGAAAGGCAAACCAATATATAGAATAAGAACATTCTTTCTTCAACCCGAATCTCATAGCCCTTTTTGTCGGCACATAAGAATAGAACCTTACGGTATGACCGAATTTTTCAAGTTCTCTGGCAGTATCCAACATGTGTGTCCTACCGCCAAATGATGCAATGTTGATTACCATAATTATTCAAACAGGAATTATAAACTACAATTCTAAATATCCATATATTTCTTTATTCAGCAGATTACAAATTGACATTCATTTTATTAAAGTCGATCGTTTTGATAAATCAGCAAAAATCAATTTGGTTCTACTACGAGGAATACTGTCTTTAATTTTAAAAAACAAGCGCAATATGATATAAGTTACGAATAGAGGGTAATGATTCCTTAAAAGATGAAGTTCTATAATTTCTCTCTTTTTCTGTGGTTTATAAGAATTATTTCTCCAAAAAGTCATTTCCTCCCGTAGCAAGCCCAGATTCTTTTGTTTCACTAAAGAAGCGATTCCTTGCAATCTTCTCTGAAAAACGAACTTCTGCTTTAACTTTATAAAATCAGCAGAAAAAAATGTCCATTTCTTATTAAGCACATTTAGAGCTTCATCAAAAAGTACAGACGCTAATTTCACTTCAAAAAAAGAATTTAAGCGATTTGACAATTTTCCACCTGCATTGTCAAAGATTGTATAATGGTACTTGCCACTTGAAACAATAAATAAGTTGTTAATTAAACAATAATACTGAAAGACAAAAATATGATCTTCATTTATTGACAAAGCTTCATTAAAACACAATTTATTTTCATGTATTATTGACGCCTTATATATTTTCCCCCACGGATAACCATTTTCATACAAATGTTGTCCGATGAACTGCGTCTTCATTTCATCAACGGTTTCACAATATATTTCCGGATAAACCAATCGAGAATAGACTTTATCATAAATGCCATAAGACGCTCCTGACACATAAAAATCTGCCTTAATTTTATCCAGTTTGAAATCTTCCAAGTAAGTAGATTCAATCCAATCGTCAGCATCTATAAAACAAACATATTCGCCTTGTGCCATACTCAAACCGAGATTTCGTGCGGAAGAGACTCCTTCGTTGGGCTTATGCACTGCCTTTATTCGACTGTCACTCTTTTCATATTCATCACATATCTTCCCTGAACTATCTTTACTTCCATCATCAACCAATACAAGCTCCCAATCAGAATAAGTTTGTGCCAAAATGCTGTCTATGCACCTTTTTAAAAAATGTTCCGTATTATAAACTGGAATTATTATTGAAACTATTGACATAATAATCACAAATAAACCATTCTAAAAAAATAGTAGTTAACATTTCTCTTTACTAAAAATTTTATCCAGAAACAATCTGGATTCATTTCTACGTTTATCAAGCAGCACCTCCACATTTTTATAGTCTATTTGTGGAATAGTTATTGAATTGACATTGACATCTAATATATATTGGTTCATCAGATTTAAATCGCCTAACAAATCCGTGATACGTGAATCTGAACTGTTACTTACTTTCAGTGTAAAGAATGGTTTTTTGAATATTATTGAAAACGCTGTTCCATGAAAAGAGGTAGTTACAACGCAAGCTGAATATTTGATATAGTTTAAGAAATCAATTGGTCCTGCATCAATTATATTTTCACATCCACCTCCATTTTTCAAATAATTACCTATCCGAATAATTTTAGCTCCATTCATCCCTTCTGATAGCTTTTTAGCAATTTGAACTGTTCTACTATCCGGAGTTACTTCATAAATACATATATATGTCTTATCTATCAAAGGCTCAGATATCAACGAATCAAAAGCAAATGTATCCACTAAAAGACTGGGGTCCAAAACACAATCAACTGTTTTATGCAATATTTCTTGCAAAGTTATTTGCAATTTCTTTTCCCTAACCGATATAGCTTCAAAATTATTCAACCTATCTCGAATAAGAGATTTATCAACAGGACTTAAACTATACCCTCCAATACTGACTGCATAAACTATTAACTTTCTATTTCTAGCAGCCTCAAAATCTCCAAAATAAATTCTGTCAAATTTTCCGCCTGTAATAGTAGCATTCCATATTTGATCACTTCCAAAAACAAATGTATCATAAGAATTGGATTGAATATTTAAATCTATATTCTCCAAATTTAAGTGGTTATCCCAAAATTCATGAAATCTCCGTTCTTTTCGCTGGTTAGATTGATAAATCAATATTTTCTTTATAAAACTTTTTAAAGCTCTTACGGACCAATCAAAAGATTTATTTGCATTCCACAGATATTTTGGTCTATAATCAATTATATGTACATCATTTCCAATATACTGTAAATACTCTTGCAAGGCAAAAGCCTGAAGTACAGCACCATAATTATAAGCACAATGGAAAGTCAAAATACCGATTTTCATTTTTTTATTATAAGTTTCTTTACATTTTTCTTAATCTTGTTTAATAAAATATCTACTTTATACCGCCACCCCATATCGCCATACCGTTTCATTACATACAGGAATCCTTTCCGTTGGTAATCCCTTTCGAACTCCATGCGTTTAGGATGAATGACAGAAGGATGCTGTAAGTTGGGTTGCAGGCAGTCTTCCAGCCTTGCCGGAATAACCGTCATGCGGCCTTTTACCGTCTCAAACAGTTCATGCCCCTTTTCTGTATTTACTAAAACTAAAGACACGCCTTTGTCATCCTTATTGATATTTGGGTCGGTCTTTTCCCATCCCCAAAAGTCGGCAATAGTAATGTCGCTGGGACGTTTCGTATTGGTATAAGGGCATACACCGCATGAATGGCGGAACATGATATGCTTGTAAAATGTATATGTAAAGCTCATCTTGCCCCCCTTAACAAATTTAAACGTTTCACGATGCGCTTTCCAACCGTATTTCTGCTTGTCACGGAAGTTCACCCAACAGATTTCATCACCCTGTTTCTTTTCAAGGTAGGCGATGTAATCCTTCCACATATACGGACTTGGCACGCCATGGCACACGATATCAACCAAGATAAGATGTTCACGCAGCTTCCTCCCTACATAGGAATGTAAGCCTGCCGTTTGGCAAGGAGTACCGGAAAAGAGTACGGTCAAACCGTCTTTCAAGTCTTTCTTGACCTGTCTGAACACAGTGTTCATGTCGCTTTGCACATACTTGCTGCCCTTGAACTCGTCACGCTCTTCTTTCGTTACCGCACGCTTATGTACTACACGAAAATGGTCTGTATAACCGGCTCCGTAAACTACTCCGCCATTCTCCAATACATAATCGGATATAGCAATGAAAGCTGCACCGCTCCGGCTAGTTTCCACTTCCTTCATGTCTTTATGCCGTGCGGCGTATGCATCAGGCTTGGGCCGGTTGAGACTTGTGTCATAATGGTCATTGAATGCGCAAACTTTCTCACACAGCCCACAATCCACGCATTTGTCTTTATCCACTACCGGATAAAGGAAACCCAATGCGTCAGGCTGCATCGTAATGGCATCGTGAGCACAGATGCTGGCACAAGCCGTACAGCCGCAACACTGCGATTTGTCTGTAATCTGAATCATCTTTTGTTCAGCTTATTTTTTAATGTGTATAATTTGTTTAATACGAATTGCCGTTCAACCTTGTTGCAACCTACATAGTAGATGGTAATTCCCGTACAAATGAGGGCGACAAAGCTTGATAGTATAAAGTTCAGGAAAGACTCCGTCAAGACATTCGTCATCAAAAAGGGAAGGACAGAAGCAATGACCGTTACAGCCAATACGTTCAGATAGACTTTCTTCAGGTATTTTCTGACGGACAAACCAATCATGCCACGCAGCATCAACAGGCGTGCGGCAAGACAGCACTGCGAAATGGCTATTGCCACTACAATTACCACCTCAGGAAACATGCCTATACGCAAGAGCACGTAAGAGACCGGCAGGTTCATCATTTGCAATCCGCCGACAACAAGCTGGTAATTCCGTATCCTACCTGTGGCAAGCATGGCGGTTATCAACGGGTTGGATATGGATTCGCTCATGGCAAACACCAAGACCAACTGCACGAACAATACGGCATGGTCGGGAACGATTTTCAGCCAAAGACTCAATATGTAATGCGTATTTACCAATACAGGAAGCGAAAGCAACAGCAGCATATAGAATGAAAGCCTTGCCCCTTGGTAAATCAAGGTCATCATATAGTCACGGTCTCCAGAAGCGTACGACTTGGTAATCTGTGGGTTCAATGCCGTCATGAAGTTAGTAACAAAACCACTGATTGCCGTATTTACTTGGAACGCAATCCCTCTCGCTGCATTGACTGCCGGACCGCAAAAGAGATTTATCACTACATTGCCTCCTTGGTCTCGCAATACTGCAGAAGTTGCCCCGATAAAATTCCATCCGGCAAAAACAAACATCCGTTTTAATAAACCTTTGTCGAAAATGAAATGGCAGGTACATTCTTCAAAGTGTTTCTTACAATAAGCCCCATAGGCGAAACGAACAATCAAGGCCACCGCACACATCAAGATAGCATAGAATACCAGCTTATCCATGGAGGAAATTACAATCAGGAAAGCAATCGCCAGTTTCCCTATTGCCTCCAAAATACTGATGTAAGCAAAGGCTGACATTCGTTCATGGGCTATGATGCTTGCATTATAAGGTACGCTAATCAAGTTGATGGCAAATGTCAATATAGAAAACTGAAACACCCAGTTGGCAGCCGTCATTCTTGTGTCCGGGATGTTCATCTTCATATTCAAGAACCATACGCCTATCGCTTCGGCAAGCAAGACTATCAGCACAGCCAAGCCTATCTGGATGGTTACGGATGAAGAAAATATCTTTTTCAGATTCTCCCGATTGCCCGTACCCAATTCGTAAGTAATAAACCTTGTAATAGCTGAAGAAAGCGAACCGGACAGCATGGAGAACATGGCCACTACGCCACCCACCACATTATAGATACCGAAATCTTCCACCCCTAATGCGTTCAGTACCACACGTGAAGTGTAAAGGCTGACCGCCATCATGAAGAGCATCCGGAAGTATAGCAGCAGCGTGTTCTTGGCTATCCGCTTGTTGTTAGAAATATTGTCCATCGCTTCTTATAGCAGTAAGCACTCAATTTAGGGCATCCCCCTTTGAAAGGGCACTTTTGAGTGCCCTAAACCGAGTTTTGTTAATTAATTAGCTTTGAATTTAACATTGGCAGGTAGCCAAAGTGATTTTGTCAGGAACCATGTTAACATAATCCCTGCATCCGTTAAAGATATTTTTGAAAAAAGTTCCGATGAAGTTCCAGACAGAACTGCCATGAAGCTTTACCGTGCCTATTACACTATGGTAAGTCGCAGCCATCTCAGCGCCGGCATCACTACCGTAATGAAGTGAATTGTTGCGTTGGGTAGTCAGCTTCCGGATGGTCCGCTCGGCAAGATTGTTATCTATCGGGAGTTCACCGTCATCCAAGTAAGCGAAGATCTCTTTCCAGAACCGGTTCAGGTAATTAAGGGCTTCCGTATAATACTGGCTTCTGAATTCTGAATCCTTCGACAGTTCACTCTCCAACAGGCTGCGCAATTCTATCAGGAGTCCTTTCGTTTCCAGGCTTTGCCTTTCCCGTAACCTCTCTTCCGGAGTAAATCCGGCATCATCATATTTACGCTCCCTCATAAAGAATTCCTTTAAGATATTGGAAAAGCGTTCAGCTACCGGTTCACCACCCTGGTTGAAGCCTTGACAAACTTGTTTTTGGCATGGGACATGCAAACTTGATGTATGGTATCTTTAAACCGGGCGGATTTCAACTCATCCCCGATAAATACATAAGCCTTGTATCCGTCAGACATGATACTCTTCAATTCCGCGTCGCCCAGGAAGTCTGTAAGCACCTCACGGCCCCGGGAGCCATTCTCATAGAAGAAAATAGCCGTTTTCTGAGCCTTGTTGACCAATACCCAAATATAATTCTTATAGCGGTCATATCATATGCGGACAGGGCTGTCATTGCAGCCTTTTGATACAGGTTTAGGCTGGTCATCAGTCTTAGTCTTTTCCTCATGGGTTATCACTGGAGCACCATCAACCTGAACTTCAACTACTTTTTTGCGGGTATCCTTAAACCAGTTCTGGAAAATGTTATAAGGAATTTGTTCTTGACACAAAACGATTGGAGAGATTCTCCATAAGGCAATGCCTCGGTCTGGTACTGAAAGTAAAACCTTTCAAGATCTTCACTGCTATACATAATTCTATAAATTTGGTTGGCAGCGAAGTTACCCATTTCAATCAATAGCCTTTTTTTGACTGCTTACACTGCTTACCTTTATTGTTTGGTACCTTTAAAGATATAACATTTTTCCAATTGACCGACTGATTTGAGATCTGAAGATGCTTATAACATTATTCTTGAATCAATTCAAAACAGTTTCTAAGATAATTATACACTATCCCTATTTCGCTTCTTTCTTGTCGCTTTATAAATCTTATAGTCCCCGCCTAAAAGTGATTCTACAATCAAATTGCTATGCACGCAATTCCTTTTCTTAAATTCTTTTGCAGGATTACCGCTTACGACTGACATGGGTTCTATATCTTTTACAACTACACTTCCGCTTCCAACAACCGCACCGTAACCAATTTTCCTACAACTTGGTAATACTAAAACATTAGTTGGTAACCATACGTAATCTTCTATGACAATACCATAATGTTTATGCTCCCATTCTTTAGAGTCTATATTATGTGAAGTCGTTATTATTTCTGTATTATAGCCTATAATGACATTATTCCCTATTTGAATTGGAGAACGCAAATCAATTTTATCCGTTTGAATCGAAACGTGATTTCCTATTATCAAATTTCTATTAGCTTTTCTTGCTAATGATAAAGGCATAATAACTCCGTCTCCTATAATAGCACCTTGTTGTCGTGCAATTTTCCTTGCACGTACATATTTAAGATTCTGTTTCCACCTTACTAGCAAACCTAAATAATAACGTAAGACAGAACGATCTTGTACAGATTTTTCATAAACTGTCCGAGTAGTATAACTATTTATATTCTCTGAACATTTCATTTTCACTATAATCTAATTAGATATTAAGATATTACTATTCATTTCCCCAATAAGAACGAACTCTTGATTCCAAAATTTCAGAAAGCTTTTCTAACAAATCCGTATATTCCTTCTGAACACTTTGTCGACTCCACACAGATGACGCAGACGAACACGAACGAACACAGATTCTATTTTAATGTGCCAATGGATAATAGGACAATGTACTAATTTATTTTCACATTAGCATATTGTTTATTGACCTATTCTTCTGTATTTCCCAGTGCATTCTGGTGTAATCTGTGTTCTATGATGGCATCAACGAAAAGACATACCGCACTGGGTATAAAACGAAGATATACTTCATCAGCGATTTAATATATACTTCATCGGCAGTTTAATATATCTTCATCGGCATACGAAGATATACTTCATCGGCAAAGTAAGTACTACTGCATTTTTCATGTTACCGCACCCACTATTTTTCCCCGACTTCTTCAATCACCCACTTCTCCACCGTCCGTGTTTCTGATGAGAAGTTTACGCCTATCAGGTAGAGTTTCCTTGCGTCCGTCTGGAAAGGGAGAGCATAGTGGTTGTCTTTGATTTGCTGGAGAGCTTCTTCAGCACTTTTATCCAATTTCAGCTCGATGATATAAATGTAGTCTTTCGTCTGAATAGTCACGTCTATGCGGCCTTGGCTGGTAGCTTGTTCCACCTGCACATTATAGCCCAACATGATAAAAATCAGGTAGAGCGTGTTCTGGAAATCCTTTTCCTTGTCCGCCCCTGCCACCATGTAGCTCCTGCCTGCCAGCATGGTCTGGATGACTTGCAACAGTTCACCGGGACGGCCTTGGCTGATGGCAACTGTCATTTTGTAAAGATAACCGTCAACACTCGACTTTCGGTGGGACGTGTAATAAGGTAGCAGGAAATCGAAGAAGCCCCGTTCCACTTCCCCATTAGGGAAACCAAGCCGTATGCCCATGTATGGGTCACGCCCCTTTATGGTGAGGTAACCGCTTTGAAACAGCACTGGAATAGGGTCATCATAATCCTCGTCGACACTTGAAAGTGTTGATGCGCTGACATAAGTCTCCTTTAATTCGCTCAACTCGTAGTCGTCCTGTTGCAGCAGTTTGACCAAAAACGTGGGGGTGCCTGTAGCAAACCAGTAGTCGCTAAAGACTTTTTTCGCAAACGTATTGAGCAGGCTGAACGGATTATAGATACCTACGCTGTCTTGCCAGAAATGGTAACCGTCGTATTGTTGACGTAATTTCTCGCAAGCCTCCTCAAAGGTCATACCGTTGGCATCGGCAAGCTCGCGGATGGATTCGTCGAAATAATCGTGCAGTTCCTGTTCGGATATGCCACAGATGTCCACATAGCGTGGATCCATGGTGATGTCATCCGGATTGTTCAAATCGCTGAAGATGCTGACGTGGCTGAACTTGCTCACGCCCGTAATGAAACAGAAACGGATGCAGGCATCCAACGATTTGAGCACGGAGAAGAAGGCTTTCAGCGTATTCCGGTACGCATCGTGCAACGGTTTGTTGTCGATGGAGTTAAGCAACGGTTTGTCGTATTCGTCTACTAATACCACTACTTGCTTGCCGGTCTGCTCGTAAGCACGCCGGATAACGCCCTTGAATCGCAATTCGGCATTCACTTCCGTCGGCCTTGAACCATAAACTTGCTCCCACTGGGCAAGCAAATCATTCAGGAAGTCATCCAAGTCGACCTCCTTGTCGTACTTGCCGGTATTAAAATCAATATGAAGCACAGGATATTGCACCCAATCGGTTTCCAGCTTCTCAATGGCCAATCCTTTGAAAAGTTCCTTCTTGCCCAAGAAGTATGCCTCCATGGTAGAGACCAGCAGGGACTTTCCGAACCGGCGCGGACGGCTAAGGAAATAGAATTTCCCTCTCAACGCCATCTGGTAAACCAATGCCGTCTTGTCAACGTAAACGAATCCTCTCGTGCGGATGTCAGCGAAGCTTTGTATGCCTATAGGGTACAGCATGTGAATGTAAGTTTTTAAGTTCGTAAGTTCTTCACTCTTGATACAAAGGTAGTGAATATTCTTCAAACGGCAAAACTTTGTGCCCTTGTCCATTGTCAATTGTCCATTGTCAATTAGGACTTATCCATCTCCGCTTTCAAATGCAGTTTCTTTACGAAACGCATGTCATGTTCGACCATGATACGCACCAGTTCGGGGAACGGAGTCTTGGTAGGATTCCAGCCCAACATCTCCTTGGCTTTGGCAGGGTCGCCTAAAAGCTGTTCCACTTCACACGGGCGAAAATACTTGGGATCTACTTCTACCAGCACACGACCGGTCGACTTATCAATGCCTTTCTCGTTTGTACCGCTTCCTTGCCAATCCAACTCCATGCCTAAGTATTGGAATGCCAACGTGCAGAACTCGCGCACGGTATGCATCTCACCGGTAGCTATCACAAAGTCTTCGGGCGTGCTGTTCTGCAGGATGAGCCACATACATTCTACATAATCTTTGGCATAACCCCAATCGCGACGGGCATCCAGATTACCCAAATAAAGCTTGTCTTGAAAGCCTTGCTTAATGCGTGCGGCGGCAAGCGTAATCTTCCGGGTCACGAAATTCTCGCCACGGCGTTCGCTTTCGTGGTTGAACAAGATACCGTTTACGGCAAACATGCCGTAACTCTCGCGGTAGTTCTTTGTAATCCAGAAACCGTATTGCTTTGCCACTCCGTAGGGCGAACGGGGATAAAAAGGTGTGGTTTCTTTTTGTGGAACTTCCTGTACCTTGCCGAAAAGCTCGGAAGTAGAAGCCTGATAGATGCGGCACGTCTTGTCAAGTCCGCAGATACGTACGGCTTCCAACAGACGTAACGTGCCGACGGCATCGGCTTCGGCTGTATATTCGGGCACATCGAACGATACCTTTACGTGGCTTTGTGCTGCCAGGTTATATATCTCTGTAGGATGGATGTCGCTGATGATACGAATCAGTGAACTGGAATCGGTCATGTCGCCCCAATGAAGATTGACCAGCCGGTTGCGTTTCATGTCGCGCACCCATTCGTCGAGATACAGATGCTCGATACGTCCGGTATTGAATGAAGAAGAACGACGCAGAATGCCGTGCACTTCGTATCCTTTTTCTATCAAAAACTCGGCAAGGTAAGAACCGTCTTGTCCGGTAATGCCGGTGATTAATGCTACTTTTCTCATGTATTTAGTTTTTTAGTTTTTGAGTTTGTAAGTTTGTGAGTTTTTGAGTTTATAAGTTTGTAAGTTTGTGAGTTTAAAAGCCTAAAGAACTTAAAAACTCAAGAACTTAAGAACTTATAAACTCAAGAACTCAAACATCATCCTTTCCCATAGCCGTACCCATATCCGTAGCCGTATTTCTTGCCATAGCCATACTTGCCGTAACGGCCGTATTTGCCATAACCGTAATAATAGCCGTTCTTGCGCTTGTCCATGTTGATGCCGTTTATCAAGACACAAAGGTTGGGCAGCTTATGTTCCTGTTCCAGTTCGTTTACCAGCTCGAAATCGCTTTTATGTGTATAGTCGGCACGACATACGTAAACGCTGATATCTGCCACACGGGCTATCAGGCGCGTATCGGTAACCAGTCCCACCGGTGCCGTATCGAGAATGATGTAATCGAAATGTTGTTTCAAGATATCGATGGCTTGTTCCAGCGACTTGCGTGCCACCAATTCGGTAGGATTGGGCGGAACCGCCCCACCCGGCAATACAAAGAGATTGGGAGAAACCGAAGTAGGCTGGCACAACGAAAGCAAATCTACCGAAGAGGGAGAAGCAAGATACTGGGTGATGCCCGGCAACTTGCCGGAAAAACCAAAGATACGTCCCAGACGAGGCTTCCGGATATCCATACCCACAATCACCGTACGCTTGTCCATAAAGGCAAAACTGACGGCAAGGTTTGCCGCATTGAAACTCTTGCCTTCGCCCTGGATGGTAGAAGTAAAAAGAATGACTTTCTGGCTTTCCTGCAGCATGTACTGGATATTAGTGCGTACATTCCGGAATACCTCTTCCATCAGGCCGTTTTCGTTGGGACGAATGACTATGGGATGTTCTTTTGCCAACGCCACCAACGGAACATCGCCTACAATAGAGGAACCGGTAATGCGCTCTACATCGGCACGTCCTTCTATCTTGAAGCGCAACAAGCGTGACAGGTAGATGCCTGCAAGAGGAAAGAACAAACCCAGCACGAAAGCCACCATATAGATGTTACGCGCATTGGGAGCGACCAAACCGCCTAAACGGGGCTCTTCGACAATACGTCCGTTATTGGCAGTAGCAGCCAGTGTAATGGCGTTTTCCTCCCGCTTCTGAAGCAGCATCAGATAAAGGTTCGCCTTGATTTCCTGCTGACGGGTAATGCTTATCAGTTCACGCTCTTGTTGAGGTGCCTGGCTGATACGGCTCTGGTATTTGCTTGCCTGCAAATCAAGGTTATTGCGGGTAATCTGCAATCCTTTCTCTACATTTTCTACCGTAGTGAGCACGGTATTGCGTGTGGCGGCAATCGAAGTGTCAAGGTTTATCAGCATCGGGTTGTTTTCGTTCGAACTGCGGAGCAGGCGTTTACGCTCTACCAGCAGTTCGTTATACTGGGCAATAACATTTGCCAAAGCAGCATCGGTAAGCCCTACGTTGGCAGGAATTACCTCGTAACGGTTCTTGGGATTGTCAATATAGCTACGCAAAAAACCGATAAGACGCAACTGATTGGTGTTTTCGGCACGTTGCTTGTCGTATTCCGAACTTTCTTTCAGCGCAAGCTGCGCATCGGTGCTCAGGTCGGTAAGCCCTGCACGCTGTTTGTATTCAGCAAGTTCGTTCTCGGTAGTACCCAGTTCGGCATTGATGATACGGATACGCTCGTCGATGAATTGTGCCGTACGGGTAGCTACCTGGTTCTTGTCTTCATTGGCTTCGCTATTATAAAGAGCAACCAGCATATTCAGGAAATCGATACCACGGTGTACGCTGGCATCACGGTAAGTAAGCCGCACAATCGAAGTAAACTCTCCGGTAGGTTCGGCACTGAGACGTGCCTTATAACTGTCTGCCACCACCGAAGGCGGAGCCACTACGGCCGATAATTTCAACGTTTCATCAAGACCTGCCAGTGCCGTATCGGTTGCCAAGGAGAAATTAAGGGTACCTACCGGCGTAATAAACACGGCAGGAAGCTTGGCAAACGACTTTTTCAGTGTATACTTTTCTTTTTTTACCTGATAGTCGAGGGTAGCATCTATTTTGCCTCCCGGCTGACATTCCATCTGTATCTGTAAGGCTGAGGGCAATTTTTCGGCTTCTTCGGGAGCCATCCATACCTGTACTGGAGAAGATTTATACAATACCGGATTGTATCCAAAACCCCCGTCAGCCGTATAGTCAATGTAGAGATTCAGGGTGGTAACCACTTTCTTTATCAAGGTATATGCCTGAAGGATTTCCAGCTCATTATCGAAATTATTAGCCATGGAAAGCATACCCAAATCCTGCATCGATGCCAAAGCTGATGAAGAATTGGGCTTGGTCTTGTCACCTTGTTTGATAAGGACGGTAGAACTGACACTGTATACCGGCGTGCGATAACGGAGATAAACATACGCCCCACCCAGGAACAAGACCAGGACACTCACTATTACAGGCCAATAAAGAAGGTATTCGAAAAGAATTGCTTTATAGTCTACCCGCTTTTCGTCTTCCTGATAAAATTCATCGTAAAGTTCTTCTTTCATAGTCTTTGAGTTCTTGATTTTTTAAGTTTTGGGGAACTACGTTTAACCCCAGATTCGTATAATTTGTATTACACTCCAGCCTGCTATTGTACAGCAATGATAATCAGTGAAGCGATGGTAGCAGCCAGACTCAACATACTGATCCATACCGAGGAGTTGCTGTTCAAAGTATTGGAACGGACCCTTGCCTTGGTGGGCTTTACATACACCACATCATTCTGCTGCAAATAATAATAAGGAGAAAGGGCTATATCTGATTCGGTCAAATCCAAATGAACCACATTCCGCCTGCCCAACGAATCTTCGCGTATCAGCTGCACATCGTCGCGGTCGGAAAAAAGCGTCATATCACCTGCCTGTGCCAATGCCTGAAAGATAGTAATCCGCTCGTCGCTGACGGTAAATGTTCCCGGATGCCCTACCTCGCCCAGTACACTGACCTTGAAATTGGATACACGGACCGTTACATTAGGCACCTCATTGAGATAGGCCTGAAGTTTCTGCCGGATAACCGCTTCACATTCGCGGGTGCTTAATCCCGATACAGGAATCATGCCCAATACCGGGAAATCGATACACCCTTTATTATCAACCAAATAGTCTAACAATTTCGCATTATTCATTCCTTGATTCATGGTTGCCTGCTCACGGGTCTGCCCGATTTTACGATAAAAAGGAGCAGAAGCCTCGGGTGTAGTGGTGCTTACAGTAATGGTAAGTTCGTCTTTCGGCCTGATGCGGTATTCGAAAAGAGGCTGTTTCTGCTCTATCATCTCCAGTATCTTATCGTGGCGCAAGTATACAGAATCCTGATAAGAAGCACAGCTACCCAGCAATAAAGCCGCAGGAAATAAAATCGCTTGTCTTTTGAAATTCATATTTAAATAATTTGTTTATAAACAGATGAGTTATTGGTTTGTACTTTATTAGAAGCTGTTTTGAATTTATCGTGCGATGATTTGGGATGAGTTTTTGAGGCATTTCCGCTTCTGTGATGAGGAA